>JAGAQG010000064.1 GCA_017622875.1 Lachnospiraceae bacterium | reverse complement strand
TAAACCGTATAGAATAATTTTGTAAGTTGGGACCTTTAGCTCAGTTGGTTAGAGCAATCGGCTCATAACCGATCGGTCCGGGGTTCGAGTCCCCGAGGGTCCATTATATGGCCTAGTGGCTCAGTTGGTTAGAGCGCCGCCCTGTCACGGCGGAGGTCGAGGGTTCGAGTCCCTTCTGGGTCGTTTCTGTGAAAACAGAAAAAAAGTGCATGGGCTCTTAGCTCAGCTGGGCGAGCAACAGCCATACAAGCAGAGGGTCACAGGTTCGAGCCCTGTAGGTCCCATCAAATGCCGGCGTGGCGGAACTGGCAGACGCACAGGACTTAAAATCCTGCGGGACTTACCTCCCGTACCGGTTCGATTCCGGTCGCCGGCATTGATTATAAAAAATAATCAATGCTTTATTTCTTAGAAAAAGCAAAAAATGTGGGCTTAGCTCAGCTGGATAGAGCGTTTGGCTACGGACCAAAAGGTCGGGGGTTCGAATCCTCTAGCCCACGTTGAAGTCTTTAAATGTGAAAACATTTGAAGACTTTTTTTTTGCTCAATCAGGCACAATTTTAAGCTGTGAATCATAGATTATATAGAAAAATAATATGGGTGATTTTATGGACAATCAGCTTGTTTCAGCAAAAGAAGTAGATCGGTATGCGTTTAAGAACGAATATGTGATTATTGATATACGAAGTCCAAGAGAATTTAGAGAAAGACATATCAAGGGCGCGGTATGTATTCCTTATGAGAGATTAGTTCAGCAGGCGCGTCTTTTGAAAAATCGTACACTGATTCTGTATTGTGACAGAGGCGGATTAAGTATGAAAGCAGCAAAAGAGCTAATTGATTTGGGATACGACGCAAAGTCCGTTGTAGGCGGGATTGAGGCTTATTTCCATTGACAGAGAGAAGTTTGACCGTTAAGATGTTGATAAGCAACGAAAATGAGGAAAATCGCATGAAAACATATGAATTAATTGCTCCGTGTCACTTTGGTATGGAGTCAGTCTTAAAAAGAGAAATACAGGATTTAGGCTATGATGTAACTTTGGTAGAAGATGGAAAAGTTACTTTCATTGCTGATGCAGATGGAATTGCAAGAGCCAATGTATTTCTTAGAACAGCAGAAAGAGTGCTGGTAAAGGTTGGAAAATTTAGAGCAGAAACATTTGATGAATTATTTGAAAATACAAAAGCCCTTCCATGGGAAGAATTTTTAACGCGGGATGCGAAATTCTGGGTGGCAAAAGCGGCTTCTATTAAAAGTAAGCTCTTCAGCCCTTCAGATATTCAGTCCATCATGAAAAAAGCGATTGTAGAGCGAATGAAGAGTGTATACAAGGTTTCTTGGTGCCCGGAAACGGGTGCAGAATATCCGCTGCGTGTAACTTTAATGAAGGACGAGGTGACCGTGGGATTAGATACCTCAGGGGTGTCTCTTCATAAACGTGGGTATAGACTTTTGAGCAGTAAAGCGCCAATTACAGAAACATTGGCAGCGGCAATCATTATGCTTTCACCATGGAAACAGGATCGAATTTTAGTGGATCCATTCTGCGGAAGCGGTACATTTCCAATTGAGGCAGCTATGCTTGCGGCAAATATTGCCCCAGGAATGAATAGAAGCTTTACTGCTGAAAAATGGACAAATTTTATTGATAAAAAACTCTGGTATGAAGCCATTGATGAGGCAAATGATCTGATGGATGATACCCTTGAAGTGGATATTCAGGGGTACGACATCGATCCTGCTATGGTAAAGATTGCAAGACAGAATGCCAAGGATGCAGGAGTGGATCATATGATTCATTTCCAGCAAAGAGCAGTTGCGGAGCTTCGCCACCCCAAAAAGTATGGCTTTGTCATTACCAATCCGCCATATGGGGAAAGAATTGAGGAAAAGGACAATTTGCCGAGGCTTTACCGTGAAATTGGAGAAGCCTACGCGAAACTTGACAGCTGGTCCATGTACATGATTACAAGCTATGAGGATGCGGAAAAATATATTGGCAGAAAAGCTGACAAGAATCGAAAGATTTATAATGGTATGATGAAGACTTATCTTTATCAGTTTATGGGGCCAAAGCCTCCTAAAGGAAATAAAAATTAATGAATCATTTAAGAAAGATTGGCGTGGCGGCAATCTGCGCATTGGGACTTTTGATGTCCGGATGTGCGGAAGAAAGGGAAGAGGTTCAGGAAACTGTGACAGAGCTTACAGAGATTCCTTCCTTGCCTACGTTTGTTCTGGAACCGGAACGGACCACTACGGAAATAGAATTACCAGAAGCGTACAATTATATAGAAGAAAACCGAATGCCTTTGTTAAAGAATCAGGGAGATACCAATACATGCTGGGCTTTTGCTTCTCTTTCAGCGTTAGAATCCTCTATGGATGAGGATGCCAAGGAGAGCTATTCAGCAGATCATCTGATCTACCATAATCCCTTTAACAATTCATTTGAGGATGGCGGCTCCTATGTGGTGACCATGGCCTATTTGTTATCCTGGAACGGTCCGGTTCGGGAGACGGAGGACCCATTTGACGGGGAATCACCGGAGGGATTGGAACCATGTGTACGAGTGCAGGAGATTCGTCAGAGTGCCCCGAAGGATTATGAAGCAATCAAACGATTTATTTATCTGTATGGCGGTGTAGAATCCGCACTGTATGTGGATTTTGATGAATCGATGCTGGAATCTTCTTACTATAATAAGGAATTTAGTTCCTACTGCTATCAGGGGGATGCAGTCAGCAACCATGATATTGTAATTATTGGATGGGATGATACTTATCCGGCAGAAAATTTTGTGGGTGAGGTACAGAATGATGGTGCTTTTATAGCCTTAAGCAGTTGGGGAGAAGAGTTTGGTGACAGGGGAACATTTTATGTGTCCTATGAGGATGTAAATATTGGCGGATACGGCATTGTTTACAGCCGCATTGACACCACAGATAATTATGATAAAATTTATCAGGCAGATTTATGCGGATTTACGGCACAGATAGGTTATCAGCAGGAGGAATGCTGGTTTGCCAATGTATATACCGCAGAAGAAGCGATTTCATTAAAAGCAGCAGGATTTTATGCCACTGGGAAGAATACGGAGTATACAATCTATGTGGTGCCGGAATTTACGGATGCCAGTCTGCTGAAATATAACCGATATATCTGTAACGGATTTTTAGAAGATGCAGGATATTATACCATTGATTTTCCAGAGGCGGTTTCAATAGAAGCAGGAAATGAATTTGCAATCGTAGTAAAGATCAAAACAGAAAATGCGGAATATCCCGTGGCGATTGAATGCCCGGTAGAAGGACTTTCGGAAGAAATAGATATCACAGATGGGGAAGGATATTTGAGCCTGCAGGGAACCAGATGGGAACATATTGAAGAAACAAAGAATTACAATATTTGCCTGAAAGGCTACGCAGATATACTTTAGAAAAGAGGAAAAATATGAGAATCATTTTTGCAACAGGAAATGAAGGAAAAATGCGTGAAATTCGCATGATCATGGCTGATTTGGGATTAGAAATCCTTTCCATGAAGGAAGCAGGACTTTTTGCTGACGTAGAAGAAAATGGAACAACATTTGAAGAAAATGCAGTGATTAAGGCAAAGGCGATTGCTGCTCTTTGTGATGATATTGTGCTGGCAGACGATTCTGGGCTTGAAATCGATGCACTGAATAAGGAACCAGGGGTTTATTCGGCAAGATATATGGGAGAAGATACCTCTTACCATATTAAAAATGCAAATCTGGTAGAAAGATTAAATGGGGTGCCGGATGAAGAGCGTACAGCACGTTTCGTATGTGCCATCGCTGCTGTATTGCCGGACGGCAGGGTACTGGAAACAAAAGCTGCCATGGAAGGCAGAATCGGTTACGAAGAACGCGGAGAAAATGGTTTTGGATATGATCCAATCTTTATGCTGCCGGAGTATGGAAAATCTACTGCGGAACTTTCTCCGGAAGAGAAAAATAAATTGAGTCACAGAGGAAAAGCGCTTCGTTTCATGAAAGAAAAATTGAAAGAAGTATTATAAAAGGAAGAATTATGAAGATACTATTGGTGAGCGATACTCACGGAAGAGATGAACATCTGGAAGAAGCATTGGAAATTGAAAAGCCGGATTTCTTATGCCATATGGGAGATTTGGAAGGTTCAGAAGACTATATTCGTGTCATTGCAAATTGTCCGCTGGCGATGGTGTCCGGGAACAATGATTTTTGGACAGACTTAAATCCGGAAGTAACATTTGAATTGCAGGGATTTCGCATTTTTATGACCCATGGCCATTATTATTATGCTCATTCTGGAAATGAACAGTTAAAATCGGCTGGACGTCGAAATAAGGCAGATATCGTGCTTTTTGGACATACTCATAGGCCGACACTGGAATTCGATAAGGATATCATTGTGGCGAATCCGGGCAGTCTGACCTACCCTAGACAGGAGAAGAGAAGACCTAGTTATATGGTACTTTATTTGGAAAAAGGAAAGTTGCCTAAATTTGAAACAAAATTTTTATAAAAAATAATGAAAAAAAGTGTTGACATTTGTTTTTCTATGTTGTAATATATGTCTTGCGTTGAGGAAACGCAGGAAAATACGAAACAAAAGACACCATATAGAGTGTCAACACATCACGGGGTGTGGCTCAGTTTGGCTAGAGCGCCTGGTTTGGGACCAGGAGGTCGCAGGTTCGAATCCTGTCACCCCGACTTTAAGCGGGTGTAGTTCAATGGTAGAACACTAGCCTTCCAAGCTAGATACGTGGGTTCGATTCCCATCACCCGCTTCACCAATGTAAATTTGGTGTGATGATAGCTCATTAGAAAATATGTGTTCGTAGCTCAGCTGGATAGAGCAACGGCCTTCTAAGCCGTGGGTCGGGGGTTCGAATCCCTTCGAGCACATTTGCCAACCAG
>JAGAQG010000063.1 GCA_017622875.1 Lachnospiraceae bacterium | reverse complement strand
GAATGCGGCTCTCAGAAAATACTGTTTTGAGGTTATGCAGGCTCTCAAACTGATAAAACCTCAAGATGATCCTGTATATCTTTTTCTGCTAAAAAAAGAACAGGAAGGGAAACATTTCAACGTTGCCAAAATGGCTGCCGTCAATAAGTTCCTTAGAATCTACTATGCCAGAGTAATGGAACTCGAACAGTAAATCTGATTACATTATTATATATTTTTCAAAAATCTACAATAAGTAGGTTTATTAAGGTTACCCTTTTTTATATACATACTTTTTCAAAAACTTCAAAAAAAGTACTTGACTTACATTAGCAAGATTTACTTATGTTTTAATTTCTTGCAGTAGATAAAATATCCCGCACCCACACTGATTGTATAGAGAACTATTCCTGCGAAAAGCAATTCTAAATTTGGAGCATTGATTCTGTCAAAAGATATAGCTATCATATTTTTCAAACTAAATGTTAAATACTCTGCTAACATATGCATGATACCAAATACTATCGGTGCAAGCAATTTTCCTTTGCCCCAATAATTGTTTTTTCCAATCAAAAATGAAATAATAAGTGTTGCAAATGGAATCAGTGCATACAAAAATATCAATCCATACGCCATCGCATCTGAACCATTCATAAAAAGCCAAAACACTAAGAGGGAAATAATCCAGATAGACAAATAAACTATAATCAAAACATTTTGTTTCTTCATTCAATCACGCCTTTCTCAAATCCTAATTTATGAAACCCATCTTTATCGTTCAAGCTAACCACTCTTCTTTTGTCAAACAGGTTATGTGCTCAGTTCTTACATCATTCATCATAGGCCAAGGAACATTTTCCCTTGTGTATTGATACTGAAATCCACATTTTTCCTGTACTCGCTTTGACTTCACATTACCGTCAAAGTAAGCGCACCAGACTTTTTCAAGAAGTAAGTTTTCAAAAGCATAACGAAGAAGTTCCTGTACAGCTTCGGGAATCAAACCTTGTCCCCAATACGGAACTCCGATCCAGTATCCTATTTCTCCTTCTGTGTCAGGAATTCCTATATTGCTTGCTTTGCCAATCATTAAACCAACACTTCCGACTGCACATCCAGTATGTTTATCAACAACTGCATAGGTTTCCGGCGCTGACAAAACATTACGAATAATATCAAGGCTGTTCTCCACACTTGTGTGAACAGGCCATCCAGCAATAGGGCCTACTTCCGGAGAACTTGCATATTTATATAAGTTTTCTGCATCTGATTCCTGCCAAGGGCGCAGAATCAGTCTTTTTGTTTCCAAAATCATTATCATGCCTCAAACCAAAATTATTATTTACTCTTCCGTTTTTTAGGCTCAGGAGGTTCATCATACATAGCTTCAAACATATTTTGTAAAAACTCTTTGTCGTCCACATCCTCTATTTACGATGTTCTTGTATAATCTAAAATCGAATAGATGTTTGACATAAAGATGGTTAAATGGTACTATATTCATATAAAAGGTGCTACCGATAGACGGTTAGCCCTAATAATAATTGATGTTCAAAAATGACCGCCAAGTTTTCTCAGGACCAGGCGGTTATTTTTGTGTCTTGCTATTCTTTCCAAACGAATAGCCAAGACTAAAACATGTTAAGCATAAGCTAATAACAGCAATCAAGCTTTCGATGGTGAGCATAAGCAAATCCTCCATTCTGAGATTTCTGCAAGCAGATTTCTATGTAAACAGAGGTCACAGTCCTCTGGAGAAGGACTAACCGCCTACCGTTATGGTAGCACCTAAACATATACTAACAAACATTTGTTCGCCAGTCAAGAAGGATACATATTCAGAATTTAAGTAGAATTTACCACATATTGATTAATCCCAGTCCTACAAGGCATACAATAACGCCCACTATTTTATTCCACGTTATCGCTTCTTTGTAACCCACATATCCGACAATGATGAGAATTACTCCAAGTATCGATGAAGCAACAATCTGAGCCGCGCTGACCTTCCATCCGGCTTTATATGCGTATATGAACCCAACCTCAAGACCTACAATCACAAATCCCAGTGCAAAAGATGTCCAGTTTGTTTTCTTCAGTTCCGCCAGAATGTCCCCACTGTCTCCTAAAACAAAAAACATAATCAGAGATACTGCTGCACCGACCAAATAGGTAATGATCAGTGATGCAAATGGATTCATGTTTTCTGGAACCCCCTTTGTACACACTTGATACACCGTATTTGAAAGTACCACCAATAAAATTGGCCAAACATAATGAAACATAGATATTTTCTCCTCAAGTTATATTGTACTGGCCTGAACTGGCAAATCCAAAGCTTCTGCAATCCTTTCTAAAATCAATTCTCCTACTGCGACCGCATCTTCTACTGTCAAATAGTGGTCTGCACTCTCATCAAGCAGAATTTTTCCAGATGCCGGATACTCATCATCTGCAAACCAAATATTTACGGTGATCGGATACATCGGTAAAAATGGAATTTCTACGCATAAATCTGCCTTTGATTGTTTCTTCTCTCCTCCAAGGGCTTTCAATGCATCCTCCATTTTCTTCATAAATCACATTTGCATTTTGGGCAATTTTATTGGGATTTCTGCCTTTCAACCGGTCCTTCGCCACGACAAGCATATTTTGATAAGTTCTATCAATCATCATTTTCCATAAGTACTCCCTAATACTTTTTGTTTATATACCTCTTTGATCAAGTTTACTCCTTCCGGAGCTGCCAGGTAATGCACAATCTGTTCCGAAGGATTTACTGTTTCTCCGTTAAAAAATACAACATTATCTTAATTTGTTTAGCCTTGACGGATTAGCAATTACAATAAGCTTCATTTCCTGCTTTAAAGGCTTTTCCGGATCGATATTGACGCAAACATCCTTTCCCTGGACGATTGCTACAACATTTATAGAATATTTTTTTCTTAGATTTAGCTCCAACAGGGTCTTTCCTACCCACTCCGGCTTAACTTCAAGTTCTACCATAGATACATCCTTTGCAAGTTCAAAAATATCCATGAATCCAGAACTCAATAGATTTTTTGCCAGCCTTACCCCAGATTCACTTTCCGGGAAGACTACACGGTCTGCTCCTACTTTACTTAAAATCTTACAGTTCATTTCACTGGAACATTTTGCTATTACCGTTTTAACACCAATTTCTTTGCACAGCATGGTTGTCATCACGCTGGCTTCCAGATTATTCGCCATTGCTACAATTACAATATCCATATTTGCAATACCCAGCTGTCTGATTACCTCTGCATCCGTAACATCCGCACATTTGCAATAAGGAATTTCTGCAATTGCAGCATTGACAATATCCTCATCCATATCAACTGCCAATACTTCTGCGCCATTGTCTGCAAGTTCTTTCGCAACCGCTTTTCCATATCTGCCAAGTCCCAAAACGGCATATGATTGATTGATACCCATATTGATCCTTCCCTCCATAACTGATTATCCTACGCTGATTTCCTCTATAGGATTTTTGATCAAATTTCTGTTTTCTCTTCTTGTATTAAATGCTACCACAAGCGAAATCGGTCCAACTCGTCCCAAATACATGGTTATAATGATGATCATCTTTCCCCATAGATTCAGTAAAGGTGTCAGATTCCTTGTCAGACCTACAGTCGCTGTTGCGCTGACGGTTTCATAAACAATGTCAAGCGCATCTGCATTGGTAACAGCCGCTAACAAAACCGTTGAAACAAACATGATTGCAAAGGACATACTCACTACTGCAACAGCTTTGCTCACAGCCTGTCTCGCAATGGTCCTGTGAAAAATCCCTACTCCCTCTTTATTTCTTATCGCAGCCATCGCGGCCACCATCAGCACAGCAACCGTAACCGTCTTGATTCCTCCAGCTGTTCCTACCGGTGAACCGCCAATAAACATCAGAAGCAACGAAATAATCGCTGATGCATTGGTCAGATTTTGCTGCGGAATCGTTGCAAAGCCTGCTGTTCTTGTGGTCACAGACTGAAAAAGCGAAACCTCTATTTTCTCAATTAGAGAATAGTCCTTCATGGTAAGCGGATTATTGTACTCAAAAATAAAAATCGCTGCTGCCCCAAAAACAATCAGAAAACCTGTCACGGAAAGGGCGATCTTACTATGCAGTGTCAGATTGCGAAAACATTTCAGTTTCCGGCTCTTAAAATTTTTCAGAACCCGAATCACATCCCACCAGACAATATATCCGATGCCGCCAAGAATGATCAGCAGACTCGTTACTACATTGATCACAGGGTTTAAGACATAATCACATAAGCTGTTCTCCCCTATAATATCAATTCCGGCATTACAAAAAGCCGATACGGAATTAAATATGGAAATCCAGATTCCCTTTGCACCATACTCCGGTATAAATACGGTCATATACAAAAGTGCACCTATGCCCTCCACTACAAAGGTTCCAATCAGTACTTTTTTGATGAACTTTACGATTCCTGACAGGGTATTTAAATTGAACGCATCCTGGATCAGCAGCCTGTCTTTCAGGCCTATCCTCCGATGAAAACTGATCATCAGCCCCGACATGATCGTAATGATCCCCAAACCTCCGATTTGTATTAAAAACAATATCACGATCTGTCCAAACAAACTCCATGTGGAAACTGTCGGAACAGTCACAAGTCCTGTTACACATACAGATGTTGTTGCAGTAAACAAAGAATCTATATAGGGAACTGCTTCCCCGGTAGCTGAACTAATCGGCAATGCAAGCAACAGGCTTCCAACTAAAACAGCCAGCAAAAAACTTAGCATAATTGTCTGTGTTGTCGACAACTCAAAATGAACTTTTTTTCTCATGTTTCATCCTTCTATCTTACTGTTTATTTAATTCTTTTTCTATTCATTATTATGCATCAAATTATACTCTATTAAGATAAAAAATGCACTAAAAAAGGCTTCTGAATTTTTCCAAAAGCCTTTGGGATAGTTGCCCTCTATTCATCCATGAGTTTGTCCAGTTCAGTACTATCTGGAGCATAAAACTCTAATTTGCCACACTTTTCACAGCGCATAATATTCATTGTAAGGGAACCGCTTGCCAGACGATTCAAATCACTAAAAAAGTATGTCTCTTCTCCCAGCTTAAATGTTACCGGTCCATACTCCAGCATTTTTCCCTTGCATCTGAGACATTCTATATCTGTAGTTCTTTTTTTGTTATTTACCTCTTTTTCTTCCTCCTTCTTTTTCCGGGCATCCCACACATTTTCTAAATATTTCCTTAACTCCGCTGCATCAGCTGCTCTGCCGGATTTCAAGGCTGCTTCTGCTCTTTCTACAGCTGAAAGTGGTTCATACTTTGGATAACAGTTTTTACATAAAATCTGTTCTGTATTACCGCAATGTAGTTTTCTTTTTTGTAATCTTCCTAACGTTGTGCCACAAAAAATACATCTATCTTCCATAATAATGCTCCTATATTTTGATATTCGCCATTAATTCTAATCTTTTATTTTTCTTTTTGAAACACTAATGATATCAATTATTCTTTTTTGATTTTAGATAACGAAGAATCCAAACAACAGCACAAAAATCCCACACTATCGCACAAATAACACGGAGCACAAACGATACGGAATTTGTAAATCCGTATGATAAAGCAACAAACACATTGATGTTCCATATAACTGCACAAACACAATTTATTAGCACTACAACTATGCTTACTTCTTTATTTTTATTCATATGATATATCTCCGTCAAATTTTAATTTCTTCACATCGTAAAACCCACAAATTAATCCGATGTACTTTGGTAAAACATTTGGTAATTTTATATTTTCGCCCATCAATTATCGTAATAAGCGGATGTGTTCTTTTTATAAATTCAAATGGCAAATTATATGTTGCACAATATTCCGCAACTGCCAAACAAATATCTTCGTTTGTTTCCGGAATTGTATCTAATTCAATTATAAATTTTCTTTTAAACAACATTCCTTTACCTCCAAATGATATATCAAGACAGAATGCACTGCAAATTATCTTACCGGTGCAAGAAGCACTTTTCCGGTTCCTCTATAAACATTTACCAGACCTTCGCCGGATGCAGCAGAACCAACGAGGCTCTTGCCGGAACGTTCTACCGTAAATTCAAGGCTTCCGCTCCATGCAATCGCAAAGTTTCCATCCACCTTTAATACATCATGGTCTAAGGTAATTTCAACCAGTTCTTCTCTCGGGCACGGAGATTCCAGACAAAGAACTCCGCTTCCCTGAATACCTAAGTTAAATAATCCTTCGCCGCCTGCAACTGCAGAAGATAAATTAGATCTCATCACTGCTTTATGCTTTAATGAAGATTCACATGCGAGGAACAGACCATCATCAAGGACTACTGAACCATTCCAATCAGCTACATCAAGCAATAAAATATGTTTATAAGTAGGTTCTAAAACAAGTGTACCGCTTCCGGTATATTCCGGCTTAATTGCAGATTCTCCTGTCACCGAGCCTCTCACAGCTTTGCTGAAAAGATCTCCGACACCTTTCACGCCGGTTGTTGCCTTCACATCACCGACCATCCAATGCATTGCGCCAGCCTGTACAGTCACATTAGATTTTTGAATGTCGCATACCACCTGACGTTTACGCACATTCATCTGACTTGAGTAATATGCAATCATTGCATTTTCCGGCATAACGCTCAAATCTCTCTGGTATTCAATTACTGAAAAAGCTCCCAAAGAATCAATTACTTTCACATCATCATTGTCAAAAAAATTTTTAATCTGATACATCGTTTCTACCTCTCTTCTACTTCTACCTTTTTAGATTATTTTATCATAGCTCTTTTTTCAATTCATCTAAAATCCTTGATACTTTCTCGATTGCATCATCTACCTGTTTTCTCGCATCTGCAATCTTTGACTGAACCAGATAATCAGCTACAAGTCCGTCAAAGAAAAAATCCGCAAAAGATAAAAAGCCGCTGACATCGAGACTAAGATTAAAGTTTCCATTTACATCTGCCAGCTCTTTCTTAAAAATTTGAAGATAGCGCTTTGCTTCTTCCATACACGAAGATGCTTCATCCATTCTGCTGTGTTTCATGATGTCTGCCAAAAGGCCGCCGCCGAACAGATCAAACATTCCCCATCCTCTGGCACTGTTTAATTTTTCCTGTGCCATATATAAACTGCTGAGTGCTCTTTCACCTGCAGCAATGGCTTCTTTAATTTCAATGATATTATTATTCATAAATCGCTTTCCTTTCCTGCTGCATTAATCACAGAGTTTCAATAAGACTATCACACCCACAATCATTAAAACCGGAAATGCAATGGAAAGTAATCCGCGTAATACAAGTCCGATCAAAAATAATGGTAAAAGTACCAAAGTTACAATCACTTTGGAAAGTCCCCATGTAGCTCTGATTGCGAATCCGATCATTTTTCCAAACACCGCAATCATTAAAATTACAAATAATAAACTTAACATATTTTTCAACTCCTTTTTTATAGAGCCATTATACCGTCTATTCAAAATACAATAAACCGCTCTTTTAGCGAAATAAGTCTCCTATTTTCTCTCATTTAGCGACAAACTTTCAAACATTTTCTTTTACCCCTCTGCAATCTATGATATGATAATAAAAATCTGATTTTTCAAAAATGACTGAAAGTACGAGGCTGATTATGGGAAGAAAATCAACAAAAGAAAATAAAACAATTTACCAGACAAGCAGAGAAGCATTGGAGCTTACCAGAGATGCAGCTGCTGAAAAGCTGGGATTTATCTCCGCTGACCGTATTGAAAAAATTGAATATGAAAAAACTCTGCCACACCCGGAAGAAGTTCTGGCAATGGCAGACTGCTATAAAAATCCGGCACTTTGCAACTACTTCTGTTCCCACGAATGTCCGATCGGGATGGAATATGTACCTGAGATCAAAGCCAAAGAGCTTTCTCAGATTACGCTGGAAATGCTTGCAACTTTAAATAAACTTACAAAAGAAAAGGAACGACTCATTGAAATCACCGTAGATGGCGAACTTTCTGAGGATGAGATTCCTGATTTTCTGGCAATTAAAGCAGAGCTTGAAAAAATGGCTATGGCAATCGATTCTCTGAATCTGTGGATTGACCAGACGATTGCGACTGGAAAAATAGACAAAAAACTGCTGAAGGATTAATTCTTCAGCAGTTTTTTGGATTTTTCTCTAAGATACCCTTGATACTCGCAAAAAAGCAAATTGTCGTGATCAACCCTGCCGTAATATCACTAATTGGTTCTGCCAGAAATACCGCAAACACTTTATTTTCAAAAAAGTGTGGCAAAATAAAAATTAAAGGAATCAGTAAAATCAATTTTCTTAAACAAGCAAGTAATAAACTGATTTTCGCCTGTCCAAGTGCAACAAATGTCTGTTGACAAGCACACTGAAATCCAAAGGCAAATATACCCGCCATATAAACACGCATACACCATGCTGCATTCTCAATCAATATGGAATCACTGCTAAAAATTCCCGCAAACACTTCCGGCATCAAAAGTGTTAAGAGACAGCCCAATGTTGCATAGCCTCCACACAACAACAAAACATATCTAAACGCAGACATGACACGCTCTTTGTTTCCCGCGCCAAAATTATAACTGATAATTGGCTGCGCACCCTGACACACACCGTTCATTGGAAGGGTAATTAACTGACTGACACTGCTGATAATGGTCATGGAACCCACCGCAATATCCCCGCCATACTTCGACAAACTGGAATTAAAGCTGATATTTAACAAACTTTCCGTACTCAGCATAATAAATGTAGAAACACCTAATGCAAGACATGGCAAAATCACCGATGCATGAATCTTTAAATTCTTTATGCGAAGCTTCAGAATCGTTTTCTTACCCGTTAAAAATCGAAGAACCCAGACTGCACTGACACACTGACTCATAATTGTGGCAAGTGCTGCTCCTCTAACACCCATATGAAATCCAAAAATGAAAATCGGATCAAGCACAATATTGATGATTGCCCCAATCACAGTTGTCAGCATACTAAACTTTGCAAATCCCTGGGTTGTTAAAAATGGATTCATTCCCATCACGATCAGAACAAATACATTTCCCAAAAGATAAATCCTTAAATAGTCCAGTGCATAAGGAATCGTATTTTCACTGGCACCAAAAAGCCACAAAAGAGGCTCTGCCGCAGCACTAAGTCCCACAGTCAAAATTACTGCAATAATCAAGAGTGTAGCAAAACAGTTCCCCAAAATGTTTTCTGCATCCTCTTTTTTTCCCTGCCCCATAGCAATGGCTGCACGCGGTGCTCCGCCGGCGCCGGCTAAAGACGCAAAGGCATTGACCAGCATGATAATCGGCAGGCAAAGGCCAACTCCTGTCAGCGCATTAGTTCCCTCCACCGGAATATGACCAATGTAAATACGGTCTACAATATTATATAGAAGATTAATTATCTGTGCCACTACCGCCGGAATTGCCAGTTTAAAGAGCAGATTCCTGATATTTCCACTGCCTAGATTTGTTGTATTAGAATTCATATTTTTCATCTCCGCCTCTACTATTTTTAAAAATTAATTATATAGCGAAAATCAAAAAAATGAAATGCTGATTTACTCTTTTACAAAAAATTTAGAAATTTCCGTAAACAAAATGCCAGCCACGACCATACGGTACGTGGCTGACATTCCCTTAAAATTTATTATAGAGAGAGTTTCAAGAAATCTTTACTGCAAATTATTTTGCTTCTGGAAGGTGAAGTTCTTCACCATTTACAACAACTGGATGTGCATTAATGTATGCAACATATAAGATCCAGAGCACACCAAAGATTGCTGTCAGAACAGCTGCAACAAGGAATACCGGAGCAGGATCACTGTTTCCAAATACTGCTGTAGAAATTCCGTTTAAAATATGGTTTGCGGAAAGCTTAAATACATTAATGAAGATTGTACAGAAGCCGTTTACAAGTGTAATACCTGCTGGGATTACGCATGAAGATGCACATAATCTTGAGTGAGAAATTACACAAGCCATGAAGAAACCGATAACCATCTGTGAGAATACTACTAACGCATAGCTTGTTGTTGCAAAACCTAAAATTCCATATCCAACTGCAAGACCAAGTAAACAAATACCTGTCAGGTTATTCTTAAATTTCTTATGGAATGTACCAAGTAACAGACCAGCAATTACAGAAAGAACGTTACCAATTGCTGAAACTGTACCTGTCATTGCAGCATCACCAGCAAAGTACTGAGCGATGAAGAATGCAATATTTGATGTATATGCTGTATAACCAACCCAGAATAAACCAGGGAAAACAGCAAATACTAAAGACTGCCATGTAAAGTACTGCTTTAAACCGCCTTCAGCTTTCTTTGCTTTGATAGGTCCGCGATCCGGAAGTAACAGAATGATGCAAACTGCTGCAACTGCTACTACAAAGTAAAGCATAAAGAATTTGTTATACTGTACAGCACCAAGTTTTCCACCTAACATATTAACAATGATCTGTCCGCCAGTTACAGCCGCTGTCTGAATACCAAGAGCAGTTGCAATTTTTTCCTTTGGATAATAGCTCATAATAAATGTTACGGATGTTGGAACTACCATACCAGCAGAGAAACCTGTCAGGATACGGCAAATAGAAAGTACTGTAAAGTCTGTTACAAATAATGGAACCAAGCCCATGACTGCAAACCAGCTGATACCAACTGCTAAAAGCTTCTTTACAGAAAATTTCGTATTTAATACACCTGCTAAAAGACCAAAAGCTAAAGCAAGATAACTTGGAGTTGTCATTAATCCCTGAATTGAAGATTTTGCAACATCTGGATATGTACCAGCGATTGTAGCAAGAATTGGAGCTACTCCAAGGTTAATGTTGGAAATAACGAAACCAATTAAAAGGTTGAGCACTAACAATACACCCATAGATATCTGTTTTTCATTTGAGTTTGACATGTTTTATCCCCCTTATTTACTAAAAAATTATGCGTTGTTTTCTTCGATAAATGTAACAATTTCTCCGATAGAATGCATGTTACAAAGCTCTGTGAAAGATGGAGCTTTTGCATATTTTTCTTCTAATGCAGCGCAGATCATCATCGCATTTAAAGAATCTACAGTCACATCTGTACCAAACTGTGAATCCTTGCTAAGTGTTTCAGGATCTTTGTTAACCATCATTCCTACTACAAAACATACCTGTGTTTCAATTTCTGTTCTCATATTCTAATCCTCCTGATCATTCTTTATTCTGGATCATACATAAATCCAACTGTTTTAAAATCGCCTTTATCAACGATAAATGCTTTTACCGGGCATGGAATTTTATTCCATACTTCTTCTTTATTTTCAGAGCTTACTCCGTAAACACGGCAGTTGAATACCGGACCTTCTTTCAGCTAAATAGAACAAGGTCTGCTATCAGCTTTAGATACACCGGTAGTTTTCTGTGCATCAGACATAAGATTGTTAAGATCAATACCACTGGACATAAATTTTACGTCAGCCAAATCCGTAACCACTGCATCTCCAGAAATTTCAACCCATTCCATGTCATGTTTTCCACAACCATGGCAGATTGGGAATGCCGGGAAATGATAAGTTCCACAGTCTTTACATCTTAAAGCCATCATTTTACCTTCTGCAAGGTATTCATACCATTTTCTGGCAACTTTGCTTTCAACCTTTTTCATACGCTTTCTCCTCCTTATGCCTTCAGAATCATAGCAGTCGCATTCTGACCACCACCGAAGCCTCTGACTAAAACTGTCTTTGGAGGAACCGGAAGCTGATGTCCTTCGGATTCTCCTCGCATCTGTTTTACAGTTTCGAAAACGTCAGCCAGACCGGATGCTGCATATGCATGTCCAAACGCACAACGGCCACCATTAATGTTGATTGGTTTTCTTCCATCGTATGCAGAGTCTCCATTGAGGAAGCATTTCCAGCCTTCTCCTTCAGGATAATAGCCTGCAATTTCAGCTGTTAAGAGCTGTGATGGAATACGGAAGTCATTTGTCATTAAAAGATCAATATCATCTCCACATAAACCTGTTATAGCATAAAGTTCTTCAATTGCTTCTTTGGTTGTAATCTCTTCTACGTTTGGTGTACCCATTTCTGCAGTCGCACCTGTACATGCAAGAATTTCGATTGGCATTTTCTTTAATGATTTTGCCACTTCTTCTGAACACACGATCGCTGCTGCCGCACCCTCTGTACGAAGCTCCATACCGAATTTTCTGATATATTCTGAAACCTTTGGATTAAATACAGATTTCATAAATTTGTTCATATCAGACATTCCAAGTTTTTTTGCAAATGTTTCCAGATCTTCCTGGAAATATGCTCTTGGATTTCCTGCTGAGTTACGTCTTGCTGCAATCTGAATTGCGTTTAACGTATCATCCATTTCTTCAATAGAGAGACCATTTCTTAATCGGTACTGTGATGGGAATGCATCCATACCCATACGTCCGCCAAAATGTCTTGTATAAACATTTTCATCTAACATTGGACCCATTGCCATGGCATCTGCACCCATAGGTCTTCTCATATGAGCCGGTTTTCCTTCAATCGGATGACTGTTTGCACATTCCACACCACCGGCAAGTACAATGTCATATTTACCTGATGCAACCATCTGTGCTGCCAGTTCTACGGATACATAACCTGTTGCACAGCCTTCATCATGATGCATACTAGGTTTGCCATTCATACCAACCCATTTATTCATCTGTGCACCACAAGTAAGATAGTCAGATTCAATGGCACTCCATAACTGCCCATGAATCAGCGCATTAATATCTTTTGCCTTAATTCCGGCATCTTCCATTGCATCGATTGCAGCCTGCGCAAAAAGCTCACCTTCTGTAACTCCGGTTACACCAGGGGTGTCAAGAATATCGCAGAATCTTGTACAGCCAACACCTGCAATGTAAACTTTTCTCTGATAATTGCCAACTTTGCTATACATTACTCTTCCTCCCCTTCATACATAAAGCCAACTGTCTTAAATCCATCCTTCTGAACAATGAATGCTTTACAGTCTAATGGAAGCTTTTCCCATAATTCTTCTTTGTTTGTAGAATTTACACCGTAAATTCTGGTATTTAACATCGGACCTTCTTCCAGCTGAATCACTGCCGGTCTGCTGTCTTCTTTAGATACTCCATTCGAGGTGCCGCCTGTGGAACCCTGCATTTCGGAAACACTGATAGAAGAAGACATATACTTTACATCCATGATATCAAGGATTTTTGCATTACCGGAAATTTCAATCCATTCCATATCTGTACCGGAGCAGTCACGACAAACATATACTGGTGGAAATTCAACAGTTCCACATTCATTACATTTTACGGCAGTGATTTTTCCTTCTTCGAGATTTTCGTACCATTTTTTTACAAAAAGTTCATATTTTTTCATTTCTATTCCCCCTTATGCCTTAAAAATAGCAGCTGTAGCGTTCTGACCGCCACCAAAACCTCTGATTAATACTGTTTCTGGTAATTTTGCCATCTGATTTCCTTCGGATTCTCCACGCATCTGTTTGACTGCTTCGTAGATATCCGCAAGTCCTGATGCTCCATATGCATGACCAAAGTGACAACGTCCACCATTTACATTTACCGGATATTTTCCATCATAGGTTGTTTCACCTTCACAGATGATTTTCCAGCCTTCTCCCTCAGGTACGTATCCTGCAAGTTCCATTGTCAAAAGCTGTGATGGAATACGGAAGTCATTTGTCATCAAAAGATCAATATCTTTTCCTGAAAGACCTGTGATTGCATAGGCTTCTTCCAAAACTTCTTTTGTCACAACTTCTTCAATATTTGGTGTGCTGATTTCAGCTGTAGCTGCGGTGCAGCATAAAACTTCGATAACCTTTACACCTTTTTCTTTTAATTTTTCTGCAATTTCTTCAGAAACCACGATCGCTGCTGCCGCGCCTTCTGTTCTGGCTTCCATTCCATATTTTCTGATGTATTCAGATAATTTTGGATTGAATACAGATTTTAGGAATTTTTCTACATCATCATATCCTGCTTTTTTCGCTGTAGCTTCCATTGTTTCTTTATAAATTGCTCTAGGATTTCCAGCTGCATTTTTTCTGGAATTTGCGATTAGACAGTTTAATGTTTTATCCATTTCTTCTGCCGAAAGACCATATCTCTTTCTATACTGTGACGGATATGCATCCATACCTACTCTGCCGCCAAACCATCTTGTATAAGCACGATCTTCGATCATTGGTCCAATACGCATTGCAGTGTCGCCGATTGGCTGACGGAACGCACCTGACACATCCGGAATCGGCTTACTCTGTGCCATTTCCACACCTACTGCCAAAACAATATCATGTTTTCCACTGGCAATATCTGTGCATGCAAGATCAAGAGTAATATATCCTGTCGCACATCCTTCGTCATTACTCACACTCTGCTTTCCATTCATTCCAATCCATTTTCCGAATGGGGAAGCCGGAGTTACAAGATCTGAAGTAGGATCTGAGAGAACCTGTCCTTTATAAAATGCCTGGATTTCCGGTCCGTAAATTCCACAATCATCCATAGCTTCCGCTACTGCTTCTGCAATCAGATCACCTTCTGTGGTTCCGACTGTTTCCGGATTCTCCAGGGTGTTCCCAAATGCGGTACATCCCACTCCTGCGATAAAGACTCTTCTGGCAAATTTGCCTACTTTGTTATACATCGCATAATCTCCTTTCAAAATATTGTTTTCCGAAACTTATTACATCCTACACGCTAGCAAAAAACGACAGAATTCAAAACTACATTTTGCCGAAAACTGTAGACCTATAATTTGGCTAATTCTTTGCAAAACATCTGTTTTTTTCGTATAATTTCAGTAAAATATGACAAGAAATTCTATTTATTTTCCCAAAGTACAGAGGAGTGACAAAATATGACACGTTTTCGTTCAAAAACAGAGATTGAAATTCGTAACCAGACACTTATTTTTTTAAGAGAGCAGCCATTACATTCCATCAAAGTCACTCAGATTACGACTGCCCTGAACATCCACAGAACTACTTTCTATAAATATTATACTTCTGTTTATGATGTTGTAGAGCAGATAGAAAATGACATTTTGGATAATGTCCAGCCTGCCCTGCGCCTTGGTAAAGATGTACACATTAAGACCCTTGGCACATTGATTTCCAACCGTGAGGCAATTTCTATTCTTCTTGGAAAATATGGTGAAGAATATTACCAGGTAAAAAGCCTGAAAGTTCTTAGGGAACGTTTTAAGTTTTTAACCGGTTCTTTAAAAATTGACAGCAGCAAACAGTATGAACTGATGCTGTTGGTGGGCAGTTTTGTGAATCATGGGAAACTGCATCTTATGAAAACCTTGTCTGATCAGGGATATCATTTCAGCAACAAAAAACTTTCCGAACTTATTACAAAACTTGAGGATGCCTGCATTAAGGTCCTCGAAGAGGAGCTGAAAAATATCCATGAATCATAAATACGTAAAGAAATAAAGGGAGAAAATTATGCAAGCAAAGAAATGTTATCGAAATTTACTGATTTCGGCAGTTCTTTATCTTTTGATTGCACTGTTTTTACCGGCTGGTAACGGACTTACTGAGCTTGGAGTCTATGCAATTGCCACTTTCGTCGCAATTGTGTATCTGTGGGTTGCCAACGAACAGATTTGGGCCTCCATCCTTGTTTTCCCATTAGCCATTATTGCCGGTCTTAACACTGCAGCCGGAATCATTCCAGCCAACTTCGGAAATGTTAACGTCGTTTTCGTTGTTACCTGTGCACTGTTAGGAGATGCACTGTTAAAAACGGGGGTACTGACCAATATATCTCACTGGATGGTTACAAGAAAATTTTTAGAAGGGCACCCTAGAATTTTTATTGCAGCCTTTATTGGTTCTGCCATGTTTTTTACATTTTTCATTTCCTCTGTACCAATCGTAGTTATGTACTTAAGCTGGCTTGCCGCAATTTGTGATGAAATTGGATATGAAAAGAAATCACCATTTGGCATCAGCATTGCACTGGGTATCATGGTTATCGGTATTGTCGCAGAAGTTAGTACGCCATTCTCACATCCACAGGTTCTGATTTTATTTAACTTAATTCAGGCTGCCGGATTTACAGTATCTATGGCTGCTTACACCTTCTGGGGAATTTTATTTAACTTGTGTATTTATGCTATTATCCTTTTGGTGATCAACGTTGTTATCAAAGATGATTTCAAGGAATTTAATAAATACTCTGCAAAATTAGCAGAAGAACGTGCAACTCACCAGCCAATGACCAAACAAGGAAAAATTGTTTTAACAGCATTTGTTCTGACAGTTATTTTCTGGCTTGGCGGCGACTTATTTAAACCGTTTTCCCCGGAATTTGCCGCTATGGTTTCAGGATGGGGTACCTGTGTACCATGTATGGTTGCAATCGTTCTGTTAAATATCATTCATATTGATGATAAACCAATCTATGATATTAAATCAGGCCTTCCGTCTGTACCTTGGGGTGCATGTCTGTTCTTAGCCGGTATGATGGCACTCTCAGGTGTTTTAACAGCAGAAAACACAGGTGTTTCTGTATGGCTCGGAACAATGCTGGCTCCAATAGCCCAGACATTGCCACCGGCAGTTTTACTGGGAATTGCAATATTAATCACAATCATTGCAACACAGGCTGTTACCAACTTTATTACATTAATGGTAATCTGGCAGATTCTTGTTCCAATCATGGTTTCATTAAATGCAGCCGGCGGAACATTTAACATTCCGGCATTCGGAATCGCTTTACTTTTAACTGCAAACGTAGCGTTCCTTCTGCCAAGTTCCTGCAGTACAGCACCATTATTCTTTGGTTCAGGCCACTTAGATGATAAGAAGATGTTCTATAAACTCGGTATTCCGATCTTTATTCTGGCAGCACTCTTCTGTATCTTCATTTTCCTGCCTCTTACACAGGCATTTGCTTGCTAATTCATAATTAATATAGGAAAGGGAATACAACTCCATGAATCTTATAGAAAAATTAGAAAGTAAATTAAAAGGCAAAAATATCCGTGTTGCTTTTCCTGAAGGAGACAATCCGAAGGTATTAAAAGCAGTTGTTGACATCTACAGCCACGGCTATATCACACCTTTTGTCATTGGTAAACCTGAAAAAATCCAGGCTACAGCAGAAGCTGAAGGTTTAAGCCTGGAAGGTCTTACTCTCATTGATCCGGAAACCACAGAGTTACTGGATGAATTTGCTGCAAAATTTGCAGAAAAGAAACCGCTTCCTATCGCGGTGATCAAAAAGCTTTTATCAAACCCTAACAACTTAGGGGCTGCAATGTTAGAATATGACTTTGCTGATACATTGGTTTCCGGTGCAGTCACTTCTACCGGCGAAGTAATCGCTGCACATAAATTGATTCAGAGACGTGACCCTGAGGTTGAAAGTCTTTCCGCATTTTGCGTATATGACATTCCTCACTTCAATGGTCCATCCGGAAGTGTACTTGTTGTATGTGATACAGAGGTTACCATCGATCCAACAGAAGAAGAACTTGCTGATATGGCAGTTATGACTGCCAGAAACAGCGCAAAACTTCTTGGCTGGGAACCAAAAGTTGCCATGCTTTCTTTCTCTACTGCCGGAAGTGCAAGCCATGAGAAAGTAACAAAAATGCAGAATGCAACAAAACTGGCGCAGGAAAAAGCTCCGGACTTAAAAATTGACGGTGAATTCCAGTTGGATACTGCCATCATTCCGGAAATCGCAGCAACAAAGCTCAAACGTCCATCAGAAGTTGCAGGACAGGCTAACATCCTGATCTTCCCAGATTTAAATGTAGGCAACATCTGCTATAAAACAATTGAACGAATTGCAGGTGCAACTACAAATAACGCAGTTGTACAGGGCTTCAGAAAACCGATCTGTGATTTATCCAGAGGTTGTACAGCCCAGGATGCTGCAAACATGATCGTTATCATGGCATCCATTGCCGCAAACAGTTAAATAGAATGTTTTAGTCATCCAAAGCGCAAGAGCCGCTGAGTGATTTTCACTCAGCGGCTCTTATATAATACCGACACACTATTCTGTATAATTTAATACGATTGTTGCCATAATCGATGCAATATCACAAATTTCTTCCGGTTTTGCTCCTCTTGATGTATCACAAATAGGTTTTTTGAGTCCCTGCACAATCGCTCCAAGGGAAAGCGCATCTCCGAAACAGTTCATAATTTTACATCCAATATTCGCAGAGTTCAGTTCCGGGAAAATCAGTGTATTGGCTCTGCCTGCAACAGCACTGTCTCTGTTTTTCAATTTTGTCTTTGCTACACTTGGAGAAACAGCTGCATCCAATTGAAGTTCTCCATCGATTAAAAGATCCGGCATCTGAGTCTTTACAATTTCAAGAGCATTTCTTACCTTTGTAATTTTTTCATGTGCTGCACTTCCGTAAGTTGAGAAAGAAAGCATGGCAACTCTAGGTTCTCTTCCCAATAAAAACTTCGCAGTTTTTGAGGTTTCAACAGCAATTTCTGCCAATTCTTCTTCTGTTGGTTCAATGTTAATCGCCGGGTCTGATAAGATCACTACATGTCCGTCTTCACCATGGAAATGCGGACAATCCTGAACCAGTACACTGGAGCAGATTTTACAGCCTTCCTTAAATTCTAAAATCAGCTTATTCGCCGCAATTACCTCTGATGTTGCAGTTACGATACCTGAAATTAAAGTGTCTGCATCTCCAAAGCGTACCATTGCTGAAGCTAAATTGTTCGGGCTTTTCAGCAGTGCTTTTGCCACCATAGCATTTGGAATTACTTTTTCTTCATACAATCTTTCTGCGTATTTGTCATGCAGCTCATTATCGCCCGGTTTCACGATTGTTACATCCGGAAGATGAATCTGATGTTTTTTTGCAACCTCAAGAATTTCATTCTCATCACCAAGTAAAATTGGTTTTATAAATGATTTTCCGCCCATTAATTCAATGCCTTTTAATACTCTTGGTTCTGTCCCTTCCGGAAATACGATTTTGATGCTTTTTCCGACCAATTTTTCATCTAATTCTTTGATAAAGCTCATAGTTGGAATCCCCCTGATTTCTCAATTTTCTTAAATTGTATAATTTTTTTTAACTTTTTTTAAATACACTTTCTCTATTTGTGTTGCCGTAATTCCCTGCACCTTTTCCTATAATTTTAATAAAAACTACAGGGGGAATTTTACATGACAAAAAAACACTTGATATTAGCCATTAACCCAGGTTCTACATCTACAAAAGCTGCTGTTTACGAAGATCATGTAGAACTTACATCTATTACCTTACGCTACGATGAAGCTGAAATCGAAAAATATGATTCCATACTGGATCAGAAGGAATTTCGTGCCAACGACATTCTGGAGTTTTTATCCAGTCATTCCATTGACTGCAGCAAATTGGATGCAGTCGTAGGACGCGGCGGACTTTTAAGACCAATCGAATCCGGTGCTTATTTAGTAAATGAAAACATGTTAAGCGATCTGGAAAAACCATCTGCTTTACGCCACGCCTCAGCTCTGGGCGGTTTAATTGCTCACGAAATTGCAAAAAAATATGACATTCCTGCATTCATCTGTGATGCAACGGTTACTGACGAACTTTTAGACTTTGTGAGAATTTCAGGACTTCCGGAAATTGAACGCACCTCTCAGTTCCATTGTTTAAATGCCAAAGCCATGGCTAAAAAATGCGCTGCAGAACAGGGAATTTCCTATACACAGGGCAATTACATTGTTGCTCATATGGGAGGCGGTACAACTGTCAGTGCTCACAGAAAAGGACGAATTGTTGATACAACCAATGGTGTTACTGGCGAGGGGCCTTTCTCCCCAAACAGACCGGGTTCATTGCCGGCAGAAGATTTGATCAGAATGTGCTTTAGCGGTAAATATACCGAAAAAGAAATGTTGGCTAAAATCCACAGCAATGGAGGTATCAAAGCTTATCTTGGAACCACAGATATGATTGAAGTTACTGCCAATGCGCAAAACGGAGATGAAAAAGCTGCTTTAATCATCAACGCACTTACCTATCAGGTTGCTTCTGATATTTGCGCCAAAGCTGCTGTATTAAATTGTGAAGTCGATGGAATCATTTTGACAGGCGGACTGGCTTATTCAGAACTCATTACTTCAAAGATCAAAGAACGTATTACCAGACTTGGTAAAGTTTATGTGTATCCAGGCGAAGATGAACTTGGCGCACTTACTGCTGGTGTACTCCCTATCCTGAAAGGAACAGAAAAATATAAAGTATATTAAATTTCATGGCGCTTTCTTTATAATTTCAGAAAGCGCCATTTATTATACGGAAAAATCAACAATGATTCTATTTTATATATGCTGTCTGAATTCTGTTTTCCAAAATTTCTCTTTCTTCATAAACTGCATCAGTTTTTCCGAGAATCAAACC
This sequence comes from Lachnospiraceae bacterium, assembly GCA_017622875.1. Classification (GTDB taxonomy): domain Bacteria; phylum Bacillota; class Clostridia; order Lachnospirales; family Lachnospiraceae; genus HGM12587. The sequence goes on along the minus strand of JAGAQG010000063.1, from coordinate 89,833 downwards.
GCAACATGGTGTGAACCCTTCCGGAAGATTCAGTTCTTTTACCAATTCTGCATTCTGCGAAAGCGCAATGGTCGCTCCCCAGATATGGCATGCGCCCAGTCCCAGTTCCACCGCTGCAAGTGCCATGTTTTCTACGATTGTCGCACAATTGGAATATCCAACATTATCTGCTGCTCCAGCAAGTTTTGCAGATACCAGGATATACATCGGTGCATAATAAAGAGGATTCATTGCTGGATTTTTAAAAAATTCCGCTGCATTGGCACTGATTTTGTTTAACAGTTCTTCTTTTGTAATAACTGTCAAATGAACATTCTCATACATTGCTCTGCCAACCGGCGATGCATACGCTACTCTCAAAATATTTGAAAGTTCTTCCTCTGATAAATGACCATTAAAACTTCTTACTGATTTTCTGCTGAAAATTGTTTGTAATGTATTCATAGTTTCTCCTAAGTATTTAATATTTTGTTATATATATTCAAGTCTTCATCCTTGAATACATTAAAAATAACCTTCTTAATATTATCGGATTTTTTCAAAAATTCCAAAACTGTGGAAACTGCAATTTCTGCTGCCGGCTTCCTCGGAAAGCAAAACACTCCTGTAGAAATGCAGCAAAATGCTATCGATTCTATGCCATTTGCCTCTGCCAATTCCAGACAGGAACGATAACAGTTTTTTAATAACATTCTCTCACTTTCTGTGACTTCCCAACGAACAATCGGTCCCACTGTGTGCAAAACATACTTAGACGGCAGATTATATGCCGGTGTGATTTTTGCCTGCCCAGTTGGCTCTTCATACCCCTGCTTTTGCATAAGCTCGTTACATTTCAAGCGAAGCTGAACCCCTGCGTAAGTATGAATGAAATTATCAATACACCCGTGCATTGGCTGAAAACATCCAAGCATCTGTGAATTGGCTGCATTCACAATCGCATCGCACTTTAAAGTTGTGATATCTCCCTTCCATAAAAACAAACGTTTATCCGCTTTCACAGGATTTAAATCTTCAATTTCAGTAATCCCTCTCTGAATATTTCGCACTCTCAAGTATTCATCCTGAATTTCCAAAAAATCATTTGAAACAGGAACAGGAGGACGAACATTAAGCAAAGAGCGTAATAACTCACACTGCCCTTTTTCATCAGACGGAATTTTTATTCTCCTATAGTGTAATTTTTCTTTTTGCAGCTCCTTAATCAGCCAAATTCTTCTTTCTTCCTGATTCATGACTCCAACTCCACCATTTTTTGAAGCGCATTCCCAATATCATCTTTTATCACAATTGATTGCTTTTCAAGCCACGGAGGTGCATATATGGGATTGGTATTAATTGCTACATAAACAGCTTTTTTATTATAACGTGTCATTTGCATAAATGGCAGCTTAATTATTCCCAGAGTATTACATCCTGTCCCAAGATCCAGATATACAATCTTCGAATTTTTATGTTTCCCTACAAATGCTTCATATGCTGCTGCAGCCTGATACCAGCCTTCATCCTGCACAAACCATGAACCACCTCTTAAATTAGGATACATGAAACCACCGCATTTAGGACACTTTGGAATCAGTTCTGATGGAATTTCCATGTTCCTCTGCTGTTCAAACATTTCTAAAACTTCCGTTTCATTATCGTAAGTTTCCTGATGACATGGTTTTTTGCATTGCCAAAGTCCAAAATCACCCTGTGTATAAAATAATCGTTTCTTATCAAATCCCATCCTCTGAAAAATGTGATCTCCATTTGTGGTAAGCACGAAATAATCTTTCTTCTCAATCAAATGCAGTAAATCTTCAAAAACCCGCGGTTTCGGAACCGGACAGTATCTTTCGTAATAAGTCATTCTGCTCCAAAATGCCCAAAATTCTTCCTGTTTTGGAAAATCAAAAAAGCTGGCCGAATACATATCCTTAAAACCATATTTCTCAATAAAATCTCCAAACCTGTTTTCAAAGCGTTCTCCTGAATAAACGCATCCTGCTGAAGCTGATAATCCTGCGCCTGCGCCAACGAGTACTGCATCCGCAGCATCTAAAACATCTTTCAAGTTAAAAATATTATCCACTCTCATACGTTCAAACCTCTCTTTTAATTTGTTTCCGGTTGCATGACGCTCTCTTCCATAAATTGCCAGAGCCGGGAATCCTGCCACAGATTCCCGGCTCTGTTTATATGATTTCATAAAGAAGGGAGATTGATTCTATATCTGTATATTAAAATATTTTTTTCTATTTTAGAAATACATTTTCGACAATACTGTTGCCGATTTTTGTCATATATTTGGTTATAATATCCATAAATCAATCGTATATATACATATCTTTTGAACGCAGTAACTATTTTCTAGCCTCCATCTAAATATGAATAATTGTATAAAAGTAGACATATAGTAATTTTTTAAAATCAGATGCGTACACTCAATACTGCGTGTTATGAAAGATATGTGTGTAAGAAAAGGAGCATCTAATGCTCCTTTTCATGCAACTAATCAATCTGCTACAATCTGCTAAGGAGTCCGCCTTGAAAAAAGAAGCAAAAATATTCATCATCGGTCACAGGAATCCGGATACAGATTCCATTTGTTCAGCCATTGCCTATGCTGACATTAAAAATCGTACCTGCAAGGGAAAATATATCCCAAAGCGTGCCGGCTCAATCAACGAAGAAACCACTTATGTTCTAAACTTTTTTCAGGTTCCGATTCCTGGTTACTTACCAGATGTGCAAAATCAGGTAAAAGACCTGGAAATGCGTGAAACTCCTGGTGCAGACAAAAATATGTCTATCAAACGTGCCTGGAAATTAATGCAGGAATACAATGCAGGAACTCTTCCTGTCGTTAATGAAGACGGTATTTTAGAAGGGCTGATTACTCGCGGAGATATTGCAAAATCATGCATGAACGCCTATGATAATACGATTCTTTCACAGGCAGCTCCAAAATATAGTGATATCGCAGATACTCTGGATGGACAAATTATTACAGGTGATGAAACTTCCTGTTTTGAAAAGGGGAAAGTCTGGAGTGGTGCTTCCCAGCCGGATATGATGGAAAACCTGATTGGAGAAAACGATCTTGTCATTGTTGGAAATCGTACAGATGCCCAATTATGCGCCATTGATGTAAATGTAAGCTGCATGATCGTCTGCATGGGTTCCAAAATTTCAAAATCCATTCAGACCTTAGCTGCAGCAAAAAATATCGTCATTATTTTAACTCCTTATGACGTATTTACTGTAACCCGTCTGATTCACCAGAGTATTCCAATTCGCTATTTTATGAAAAAAGACGATTTGATTACTTTTAGAAAAGACGATTATATTGAACAAGTTAAAGATATTATGACTAAAAACCGTTTCCGCGAATTTCCTGTTGTAAACTCCAAAGGAAAGTACATGGGAACCATTTCCAGAAGCAGTCTGTTAAATATCAGGAAAAAGCAGCTGATTCTTGTAGATCATAATGAAAGATCTCAAACCATTGACAATATCGATGATGCAGAAATTCTGGAAATTATTGACCATCACAGAATTGGCTCTTTAGAAACCTTCCAGCCGGTTCTGTTCAGAAATCAACCAGTAGGGTGTACAGCTACAATTATATATCAGATTTATCAGGAGCTTGCTCTTGATATCCCTTCCCAGATTGCGGGTTGTTTGTGTGCCGCAATTTTGTCTGATACATTAATGTTCCGTTCTCCAACCTGTACACCCTTAGACATCTCTGCCGCCAACGCCCTTTCATTTATGGCAGGGATTCAAATCGAAGAATTCGCAAGACAGATGTTTAGAGCCGGCAGCAATTTTTCCGATAAAACATCAGAGGAAATTTTTTATCAGGATTATAAGAAATATATTATCGAAGATACCACTTTGGGAATTGGGCAAATCAGCTTCATGTCTGAAGACGCGCTGTCTGATATTAAAAACCGTCTGATACCTTATATCGAAACAGAATATAAAAATCACGGTGTACATATGCTGTTTTTCATGCTTACTAATATCATGAACAAATCTACTGAGCTTATATGCTACGGTAAAGGCTGCGAACAGCTAATTGCCCATGCATACGATGTTCCTGTAGTAGATCATTGCTGCAGTCTGAAAGACATTATTTCAAGAAAGAAACAGTTACTTCCCAAGTTAATGCAAGCATTACAGGCGTAACTTTCCCTAATTGAACCCCCAGAGATTCATTTCTCTGGGGGCTGCCTCTTTCTAGGCAAATAAAATACATGACGTATAAGCAATCGTTTTCTCTCCATGATAATAAGGCACCTGATTGTCCTTACAGACCTGTGTAACAAACAGTCCATATCCTTCCATGGAAGAGCATGCTTTCTCCGGAAATCGGCAAGGCTCCGGGTAAGCACATTTTGCACAGATTCTGCATCCGCCTGCACCCAGACACAATGCATCCGGATATGCTCTTCTCACTTCCTCGCATAACCTGTGAAACATTTCCAAATGTTTTTTTTCTGTAGCAACGATTGTTTTATATTCGATTGCCTTCTGCATCTTTCCAACGGTCTGAACCAAAATTCCATTCTGATACTTTGACATTTTTTCTCCGCATTCTTCAATGCTTCCGCAATATGGCGGACATGTCCAGTTTTTTCCGTATGCACGACATTTATCCGCATTACACATTTCACGAACTTCTTTCATCGGCTTTAATGTGGCAATATCCAATCTTACTGCCTCATAAAATCCAATTTCCTTTGCCTTTTTTATCCAACGTTCCATCTTTTTACCTCTATTAGAAAAACATATTCTGCGCAAAACAATGCTGGAATTGCGGTAAAGATGCCAGCTCCAGCGACTCAGTTTTTCTTAAAAATATTTCTGTTTTTTGCAGCTGTTCTTTGCTGCATGCCATTAATTTAGAACCATTTCCCGCTGCATTCCCCACAGCACGAATCCTGCCTTCTAATTCTTTTGGTAACAGACCAATTCTACAGGCACTTTCCGGATTAATATAGCTTCCAAAAGCACCCGCAAGAAGCACTTCTGAAATTTCTTCTACCGGAACCTTCATATGTTCACACATTAACAGAATTCCAGCAGCAATCGCGCCTTTGGCAAGCTGGACTTCTCTGATGTCATTTTGTGTCAGATAAATTTCTTCTGTCAAATACACAACTCTTTGTCCATCTTTTTCCCTGATATATTCATCAAACGGCTCTGTTCCTTTTACTGTTCTTATGCGTCCTCTCTTGTTAATCATTCCATTTTCAAGAAGTACTGCTGCGGCATCAATTAAGCCGGAACCACAGATTCCTGCCGCTTTCACTTCACCGATGACATGGCAGTAGATCTTTCCATTTTCCGCCCAGACATGGTCGACAGCTCCTTTGGCACCTCTCATACCAAACTGAATATTAGCTCCCTCTAAAGCTGGACCGGCTGCTGTAGAACATGCTGCCATACCATTTCGGTTTCCAAGCACCATTTCTCCGTTGGTTCCAATGTCCACCATCAGAATATTTTTCTCATTTTCATACATTCCTGTAGAAAGAATACATCCAACGGTGTCCGCTCCAACATATCCTGATATGTCAGGTACAATGAAAAGCTGAGCATTAGGACATCCTTGTATGATCTCTTTTGCAGGAATCGTATCCACTTTTGCCAAAACCGGTGTAAATGGTATCTGCGCCAGGTTGTCTACCGGAATCCCAAAAAACAATTGATGCATGCAGGGATTTGCCACAACTGCAACTCTTTTAATCTTTTTTGTAGATATATGAACCTTTGTACACATTTGCTCTGTCAGACTTTCGATGGCCATTCTGACAGCCACGGTTAAATTCCCGCTTTCTCCGGCAATTGCAGCCTGAATACGTGTTACAACATCCGCGCCATAAACAGATTGCGGATTCAACATACTTGCAACCGCAATCTGTTCTCCTATATGGTTCAACAAATATCCCACCATAGTCGTTGTTCCAATATCGAATGCCAGTGCATATTCTCCATTTTCCAAATCTGTAGAACATCTTCTGTATTCGTCTGTCATAAGAATCTCTGCAGAAGTACGTTTTTTTAACTGAACTGTCATATCGCGATCCACAAACGTCTGGCATGCAAGCATATCCTGACCCTCAATTTCAACCATACATTTTCGGCAGCTGCCTTTCCCTCCGCACGGAGCTTCGATTGGCTGACTTTCCCGGCGAAGCAACGTCATTAAATTTGTGTTTTCCTCAACTGAAAAACTTACATTTGCAGGCATAATTTTCACATGATATTTCATGATTCTCCCCCTTAAAAATCATCATCTTAATCACATGTTAATACGACTTAAAAGCCTTTCTCAAGCTACACTTTTTTCCAGAGTGTAGCTAAAATTTTCAAACACCCCTAAATAGGCTCCCCGCAAAATTGACACTGGTAATTTAATTATGATATATTTTAATTACCAAGGTAATTTAACCATACAGGAGGTATTTTTATGGCAGATTTTGAATTATTAAAAAATGCAATGGGAGACCTGGATGAAGACACAGTGAAAGAAATTCTTGAACAGGTTATGGCAGATGGCGGAGCGGAAGCATCTGCTGCTTTAGACGCATGTCAGAAAGGTATGGACATCGTAGGAAGCTTATTTGAAAGTGGAGAATATTTTGTAGGCGATTTAATTTATGCAGGTGAATTAATGACAGACGCAGTCGCAATCTTAAAAGATGCACTCGTTGCTGGCGGCAGCGGCGAATCTAAGGCAAAAATGATTCTCTGTACAGTAAAAGACGACTTACACGACATCGGAAAAAATATTGTTCGCTCTATCCTTGAAGCTGCAGGCTTTGAAGTATTGGATTTAGGTATTAACGTAGATCCTGCAGATGTTGTAAAAGCAGCAAAAGAAAATGATATTAAGATTGTAGCCCTTTCAGGTGTATTAACACTGGCTATCGACTCTATGAAATTAACAATTGACGCTTTCAAAGAAGCTGGTATGGATGATGTGAAGATCATCATTGGCGGAAGCCCTGTAAGTGAAATCGTATGTAAGAACATCGGTGCTGACGCATGGGCACACAGTCCACAGACTACAGTAAGTATTTGTAAAGAATGGGCAAACATCTAGGAGCAGACATATGATTATTATTGGGGAAAAATTAAATGGTGCGATTCCTTCCGTAAAACAGGCAATCTTAAACCGTGATGATGAAAAAATCAAACAGCTTGCTATTATGCAGACACAGGCCGGTGCTCATTTCATCGATTGCGCACCAAGTACGGCACCAGAAATTGAATATGACACCATGTTATGGATGTTAAATCTCATTCAGGAAGTTTCTGATACACCAGTTTGTATCGACAGCCCTGATGCAAAATTGCTGGCTCGTATTTTACAGGAAGGTCATGTAAAAAAACCTGGTATGGTAAACTCTGTAAATGAAGAAAGTGATAAATGCGAAACTATCTTCCCATTAATCGCCGGAACAGATTGGCATGTTGTCGGTTTAACATGCGATCAGGACGGAATTCCAAGTGATTGTGAGAAAAAAATCGACATTGCAAAATCCATTATCGAGAAGGCAGTAAAATATGGAGTAAAATTATCCAATCTTCACATTGACCCTTGTGTGATGGCTTTATCTACAATGCCAACATCTATGAAAGATTTTGAACGCTGTATTACCGGTATTCACGAATATGCACCGGAAGTAAAAGTTACCGGCGCAATTTCTAACATCAGTTTTGAAATGCCTGCAAGAAAATATGTCAACATGAACTGCATGGCATATGCAATCGAAGCCGGTCTTGATTCTGCAATCATGGACCCATGCAACATGGATATGATGGGAACCATCTACGCATGTGAAGCACTTCAGATGATGGATAAAGGCGGAAGAAAATACAACCGTGCTTACAGACAGAAAAAATTCGGTGTTAAAAAATAAAGGAGGACAACAATGGGAGATACATTAAACGAAAGAGTCCAAAGAATTATTGACGCCTATGATCACAAAAAACCTGATCATACTCCTGCATTAGCGATGGTCGGTACATGGGCAATTGCCAATGCCGGCGGAACTGTTAAAGAGATGGAAGAAAATCCTATCTTAGAAAAAGAATATTACTTAAAAACATTTGACACTCTTTACTGTGATGCAGTTATGACTGGCGGTATCGTAAATGATGCGAAATCATTCGAATTAATCGGAAGCGGTGCTGCATTCGCATCTAATGACGGAACTTCTATCCAGCATAAAGAAAATATTGTTATGGGTGATGATGAATATCCAAAACTCATCGCAGAACCATACGAATTTGTTGTAAACGAAATTCTTCCTAGAAAAGCAGAAAAACTCCGTGGAGATTTCGCAGACAATTATGAAGCTATGAGCGCATGTGTACAGCACAGACTCAAAAAAGCGGAAGTTCAGAAAAAACTTGTAAAAGAATTACGTGACCGCGACATTCCTGTTTTCAATGGTGCTGTTTTATCGCCGCCACTGGATATGATCTTCGACTTCTTAAGAGGATTCCGAGGACTTGCCGTAGACTTAAGAAGACGCCCTGAGTTAGTTGAAGAAGCCTGCGATAAATTAATGATGTACTCTGAAGCAATGCTCGGATATGACCCAACCGTAGAATCCTATCCTGCATTCCCAATCTTTGGTACAATGGCTCATTCACCAAACTTCATCAGACCAAAACAGTTTGAACAGCTCTGGTGGAAATACTACTTAAAACTTGCCAAACCAATCTGGGAAAAGGGCGGACGTACCTGCATTTACTGTGAAGGAACATGGACTGACAAACTGGATATTATCCAGGATGTTCCAAAGAATCAGGCTGCTTTCCACATCGCTCCAGACGGAATGTATCAGGCAAAAGAAAAACTGGGCGACAACTCAGTAATCGTTGGTGGTATGGCTATGAACGAACTTCGTTTCAAATCCAAGGAAGAATGTCTGGATCTGGCGAAAAAATACATTGAAGACTTTGGTGCTGACGGTGGTTACATCTTTACAATCGACCGTGAACTCGTATGTCCAAACGATGTAAATACAGAAAATCTTGAGGCTGTTTACGAATTTGTTCATAATTATTAATCGGAGGATTCAGGTATGGAAAACAAAGATAAAAAAATGACCGATGTATATAAGGAGATCATGGAAAAAGATTTAAAAGATTTTCCTAGCGAAAAGGCAAAAATGGATTTCCTCTTAAAATTAACTCGTTTATTAATCTGGTAATATCTCTTTTTACAGTGCAGAGGATTGATCACTCTCCGATTTTTCCTTCTGCACTGTAATTATTTCATGATTTATCTTAACACCATGGTATGCTTGACATTAGAAAATACTTTCATATATGATAAAATTAATTTGCAGGAAGGATACAAGTCATGGGAAGACCAAAGGGAGATACACAAAAAAGAATTCAGGAATGCGCATTGGAAGAATTTTGTGAAATCGGCTACAATAATCTTTCTATCAGGAAGCTTGCCAAAAAAGTAGGGATTTCTCACGAAGCAATCTATATGCATTTTTCCAGCAAACAGGAAATTGCAGAAACGCTGATTAACAGATATAAAAGTATTATTGCTTTAAGGAGTAAATATCAAAAAAATGAGGAAAATCCATATTTTCGTTATTTATTCTACTGGATTTTGCATTATCAGTTCATGAATAAATATAAGGGGTTTGCAAATTTTTGTTTTGAATTCCGAAACAGCCACGCACAGGCATTTAATGCCATCATTTGCAGATACTATAAAATGAGCAGCTGGTTTTTATTTGAAAACTTAAACCTTACTTATGATGAAGAAAATCATGCACAAATCATCATTTCCGATGTTCATATTTCTCTGGTCAACTTTTATATCACAGGAAAAATGTCTCTGACAGAGGCATTTACCTACCAAATGAAAGTAACCAATTCTTTGCAGGATATGAACATACCTATCGATAATTTAGAAAAATTGATCCCAGAAGTAGGGGCCTCAATCACTGATGAATTACTATCTGAGATTGCCTCAGAATTAGGGATGAAAGAATAAACACAAGGGAGAACAGAAAATGGCAAGAATAGTTGCAGATTCTGATCTATTAAATGAACTGGCAGCCGGAGTCAATGCACTGGCAGATATACTGGCACCCAATTATGGCCCAAATGGACGAAATACAATCTTTGATCAGGAGCATGATATTGCGTTGATCGTAAATGCCGGAAAGAAGATTCTGGCAGATTTTTCTCTAATAGATCATGCAAAAAATCTAGGGGCTTCTACTTTAAAAGACGCCGCTTTACGTGCAAACAAATTAAATGGCGATGGTACCATTGCCACGGTTATTATGGCAAATGCCATGATCGAAGAAGGACGAAGGCTCATTGCTTCTGGTGTCAATCCAATTCAGCTACGCAAAGGAATCAAAAAAGCAATTCCAGTGGCAGAACAATTGATTCATAAAATGGCAATCCCCGTTGATTCACTGAAAGTCGCAGAAAATGTTGCCACAATTGCTGCTGACAGCGTGGAAATCGGACATTTGGTTGCTGAAGCATTTAAAATCGTTGGTTCTGACGGAATCATCACCGTAACAGACAGTCAGGAACTGGAAAACCGACTGGAAATCAGCGAAGGAATACGCTACGATTACGGCTATGCATCCAGTATATTTGTAAATATACCTGAGAAAAAACAGGCAGTTCTGGAAAATACTTATATTTTATTAGTGAACCGGGAACTGAAGGATTTTTCTGAACTGGAGAAGCTTTTAAATCAACTGATTCGTAAGAGAATGCCTCTATTGATCATTGCAGAAGACATTGATGAACGCCTGGTAAAAATCCTGGCAAATAATATTCATCATAAAGTCCTCAATGTAGTGGTTGGCCTCGGTCCTGGTCACGGAGATACCAGACGCAGAAACATGCTTGCGCTCGCAGCCAAAACCGGCGCTGCCTTAATTGATGAATACAACGGACTGGAATTAAAAGACTGCGGATTGGAAATTTGCGGATTTGCAGAATCCGTCTGCCTTGGAAAAGACACCACTTTGATCAAAGGATTTCCTAAAGAAAACAGAGAAATTGTTGGATATCTGAAAAACTATGTAAAAAATCTGCTTTCCAAAACAGATGCAGATTATGAAATAGAGAAATTGAAACAGACACAGGCAATCTTAAATGGCTGTACAGTAACAGTTGTTGCCGGAGGTACTACAGAATACGAAATGTTTGAAAATCAGTTCCAGATTGAAAATGCTGTTCAGGCAGTTTATTCAGCACTGAATTCCGGTGTTACAGCTGGTGGCGGAAAGTCCTATTTGCAGGCAATTCCAGTCATTGAACAACTGATTTCTTCAGGCAGTGAAGAGGAAAAAATGGGAGGACTTTGTATTAAAGCAGCGCTTTGTGCTCCTGCTTACCATATCGCGCAGAATGCCGGGGCGAATGGTAGCTATATTGTTTCTTCTTTGTTAGAATGTACTGACAAACCTTTTTGGGGATTTGATGCCAAAAATCAGCAATTTACAGATTTTAGAGAAGCTGGAATTTTAGATTCAGTTGATGTAGTTTGTTCCTCATTTAAAATCGCCGCTGAATATGCTGCTACGATTTTAACCGCAAACGCAGGTGTGATCTATCATCAAATGGAATCTTGACTTTACTACTAAATATAGTATAATATAATTAAAGAAACGAAGTTTACTACCGTACAATGTTACTTATGCGGCTTGCTCGTTTCTTTTTTTATACTATTCATTTTCAATTTTTTTAATTGTATCTTTTCGAATCTCTTCTCTAAGTGTTTTTAAATATTCTGAAAATGCAACCTTATCATCTGCATAAGTCATATTTAAATCATATTCCCGCGGAATCCACGTAGAAAGATCTGACAGATTATGCTGAATCAAAGCCTCCAGACCATCGATTGCCTTATAAATCTTTGCCTCTACAGTCTTTCGTTCTGCCATTTCTTCATAAAGCGCTTTCATTTCTTCCGCATAATTCGCAGGCAATGAATCCACCCAGTTATTTAACAGTGTTTCCTCTGTCACTTCATTGGCTTCCGTTTTTTCGAAGGTTGGAATATCACCAGTGAAACATTCTCCTAAATCATGGATGATACACATACGAATGACCTTGTCCATATCTGCTTCCGGGAACTCGTCTCTCATAAAGAACGCCATCAGCGTCATCATCCAGCTATGTTCTGCTACACTTTCATGACGCCCTTTCGTCGTATAACAGTGACGTGTCGTATCTTTTAAGCGCTCAGCCACCACCAATGCATCCAATAATTTTCTTGCTTCCATGAAATTAACCCTTCTCTGTTCAAATTTTGTTACTGTATAAATAGTACCACGTAATCGTAGTCAAAACAACTGTCACGAAAATATGTACCGTGCTATTAAGAACTGTAAAATTGTAGGTATTAGAAACCTCACCAAATTCCAACAGATATCTTGCTCCCATCCCAGCAACTACAAGCATCAGATTCATAAAAAATATCTTTCCAAAGGTACTCTCCATGAATACATTTGCCTCTGCAATCCCCATATAAATGAATGCTCCAAATGTGACTGCTATCGTAGATATTTTTATATAAGCTGGAAAGTCACGCGTAAAATTAATAAATGGGAAACTGAAACAGCTAAAAAAGATCATGAATCCAAATACAATTCCACATGCCATCTTTCTATGTGCCTGAATAATTTTTTGAAATTGTGTCATAGCAAATCTCCTTTTCTGCTCCTTTCGGATTTCCTGCAAATAGTTTATTATTTACATTTTAGCACATTCTTTTGAAACATGACAAATAATGCAAGAAATAAAACCACTGAAATCCAATATCCCGGCTGGGCGGTGCTAAACCCATCTCTCCATTGAAATCCTAAAATGATATTGGCTCTTCCTTGCCAAAGGCCAAAAACAAGCACCAGTGCAACCAAATTCATAAATAGACTTACTTCTGTAAGAAATGTAAAAACTCTGCCTCGCTTTTTCCCAAATAAATAGATTCCAATGATAATGTTTTGAACAGCAAACCAGTCTAAATAAAGCCAGCCATGGCGATATCCCATCATTTTGGCATCAAATGTAAACCATGGAAGAAATATAGAACCTAATGCCAACAAATATAAAATTTTTAATCCCTTTTTCTCTTTTAGCATTGATATCGTCTCCTGTTCCATAAAACATTTCTTATTTTTACTTTACCATAAAATTCTTCCCATTTTTTAAGACTTTCTGAATATTTTCCAATGTTTTCCTAATCATTTCTTTCTCTGTCTAGGCGTAATACGAAAAAAATCTACCATACTTTCCAAAATTTCTTCTTTTATCCAGCTATTTTGCTTCTTATGACATTTCAATGGGCATTGGTAAAATTATCCAGTCCAGCTGCCCTCAATTTGCTAATATTTTGGGCATATATTATTCTGCGTAATAAACTCTGTTTTCTTTTCTGGCCTTTACCTGTGGAACGTCACCCTCTGCATATCCAAGAATACAATGACCAATTCCTTCGTATTCTCCTTCAATTCCGAGAGATTTTAAAATCTCTTTTCCCTCTTCTGTCTCGAATTCTTCCTTTGCACGATGAATCCAGCAGCTTCCGAGTCCAAGCTCATGAGCCGCAAGCATCATGTTTTCCATCACAAGGCTTCCATCGTAAAGGTAAGTTGGTCTTGTTTTATCTGCCAAAACGACCAGAACTACTGGTGCTCCGTAAAATGGATCAATGTTTGCACCCATAATCGCTGCATTCATTTTAGACAGCTTATCTCTTAATTCCTTATTTGTAACTGCGACAACGATCGGGGACTGTCCGTTCATTCCTGATGGAGCATAGAGTCCTGCTTCGATGATCTGATCAATGAGTTCCTTTGGAACCATATCCGGTTTATATTTTTTTACGCTTGTTCTTGTTTTCATTATATTTAATGTATCGCCCATTCTGTTTTCCTCCTGAAAGAAATATTAACTATATTATACAAATGAATTTTCGTCGTGGCAAATAGAATCGCAAATCTTCCCTTTTTCTCCCATCTTATGATACTATTCTTTTTAGAAATGTTTTTAACGAAAGGTAACGATCCTATGGGAGAACAACGTGTAAGAATCAGTGACATTGCGGAGGAATTAGGTCTTAGCACTGCTACCGTTTCCAATGTGATCCATGGAAAAACAAAGAAAATATCCGATGAAACGGTAAAACGTGTCCAGGCCCTGTTAGAGGAACGCCAGTACATTCCAAGTATGGCTGGTATTTTGCTTGCGCAGAATTCTTCGAAGATTATTGGAGTCTTCATCAATGACCATGAAAAATATGAGGGACATACTTTAGAAGATGTTTTTATCGCCTCCTCTCTCAATTATCTGTCTACAGAAATTGAAAAACAGGGACAGTTCATGATGGTCAAAAAAGCTAAAAATCCTAAAGAGGTCATTCAGTTTGCTTCCATGTGGAATATGGATGGTCTGGTCGTGATCGGATTTTGCGATGAAGACTATATGTATCTTCGAAATCACATGAGGATTCCTTTCGTTGTTTATGATGGATTTTGCGAAAACCCTGAACGTATTTTTAATATTACCATTGACAATTTCGACGGAGGTTTTCAGGTTGGAGAATACTTCCGACAGCTCGGCCATAAAAATGCCTTATGCCTTTCCGATAATGATGTGGGTATCGATAAACAGCGCTATGACGGATTCTGTGCCGGATTCGGCACTGGAACAGTAAATTTTATGATAATTCCAATGTTAAAAGAAGAACGCTGGGAATTTTATCATCGGGAGGTAGAACAGTTTCGTAAAGTTTCTGCCATCTTTGTTGTTTCAGATTATTACGCAATTGACCTGATTCATTTTCTGAATGAACAGGGAATCCGTGTACCGGAAGATATTTCTGTAGCTGGATTTGATGATATTCCAATGTGTGAAATGATTTCTCCTACATTGACTACCGTAAAACAGGATTGCGCTCTGCGTGCAAAGATTGCCCTTCAAAAGTTACGGGAAATGAAAGAAAATTTAATCAGTGAAACTGAAATCATGCTGCCTGTGACACTGGTGAAACGTGCAAGCACGAAGGAAGTCAAAGACTGACTCCAAAGGTTGTATTTGTTAATTATACACAAATACAACCTTTCATTTTTGTTTCAGGTTACGCGTTTAACCTTTGTAATTATGGGACATCAGCGATAAAATGTGAATGAAACTACAACTCGGAGGAGTTTTTATGAAACAAAAACAATCTTTTTTATTCACAGTATGTAATCTGGCAATTCCTGTTGCTCTTCAATCCATGCTCCAGTCATCTTTCAGCATTGTAGATCAGATCATGATCGGACAGCTCGGCAGTGTCAGCGTCGCAGGTGTCGGACTGGCTGGAAAATTTTCATCCATTTATTCTGTTTTGGTTTCTGCGATCGGTGCTGTCGCAGGAATTATGATTTCTCAATACATTGGACAGAAAAACAAACCGGAAGTGCGAAGAAGTTTTTATTTGAATCTGATACTGGCAATCGGCATTTCTGTATTGTTTACCATAATCTGTGTGGTTTTCCCAAAACAGATCATGGCGTTTTATATCAAAGATGAGGCAACAATCCTGGCTTCTTCTGATTATCTTAGAATTATTTCCGGTACGTTTCTTCCAATGGCGGGCGCAACTCTGCTCTCTACCATGTTTCGCTGTATGGAAATGGCACAGTTTCCACTCTATGCAAGCATAACGTCCGCAATTTTGAATACTGTGCTGAACTATATTCTTATTTTCGGAAAATTGGGCTTTGCTCCGATGGGTGCAGAAGGTGCCGCAATTGCAACACTTATTTCCCAATGCGCCAACTTTTTCATAATGCTTCTGATAATTTTAAAATACAACGATTATCTGAAGCTTGCAGAAAACTGCCAAAAGTCAGCTGTTAAAGTTAACTGGAAACAATATATGGACATGCTTTTACCGATTCTTATCTGCGAACTTGCGTGGAGCTTAGGTGAAAATGTGTATGCGGCGATTTACGGACATCTTGGTACTGACGCCAGCGCTGCAATGACGTTGACCAATCCGATACAGGGGATGATGATCGGTGCTCTCTGCGGATTATCTCAGGCAGCAAGCGTTATCATTGGTAAAAAGTTAGGCAATAAAGAATTCGATGATGCTTATTGGTCAGCAAAAAAACTGATCTTATATGGTTTTGTCGGTTCTATCTTCTTATCACTGGTGGTGATCGCGACAAAATCCTTCTACGTAGAAATCTATCAGGTGGAGGATTCGGTCAAAGCACTTACCCAGCAGATTTTAACTGCCTATGCCCTTGTTGCTCCATTTAAAGTATTAAATATGATCGTTGGCGGTGGAATCATTCGAAGCGGTGGCAAAACAAAATACGTTATGATGATTGATATCATTGGAACCTGGGGATTTGGTGTTCCACTGGGACTTTTCTCCGCCTTTGTTTTGAATCTTTCCATTCCTTATGTATATTTTATTCTCTCTCTGGAAGAATGCATTCGATTTGCTATTTCACTGGTAGTTCTTTGTAGGAAGAAATGGATGCAGAGTCTGGAAGCAAGCAACGTATAGAAAAGAAATGCGAGGATACCTATCCGGTTCCTCGCATGTATTTTTCTTATGATAATCCAATAAATTTTTTAAACTTATCTGCACTGGTGTTTAAAATCAGTTCTTCATCAAAATCCACAGTTTCCAGAAAATCGTATGCCAGCTCAAAATCTCCCACAAAGCATGGATCATGAGCATCTGTGTTGACAATGATCGGAACTTTGTACTCGTTGCAAAGAGCCAACATTGTTCTATAATTTTCTAAACAATTTAGTCTCTGATCAAGTTTGCGAAAAGAACTGTTATTCACTTCTAAAGCCACATGATACTCTTTCGCAGCTTTTACCAGCAATTCATAATTCAACGGTGTGCAGTCATCATCCGGATGGGACACAAAAAATACTTTTTCATGCTTCATACATTCAATCACATTTTTCGTATTGTTTTCTATTCCTTCGTTTTCATAGCACAATCCATGAATTCCTACAAGCGCATAGTCCAGAAACTGTATAAATTCTTCTGAAAGCGATAACTTTCCTCCATTTAACACATTGATTTCACACCCGTATACCATTTCTACACCGTACAAATTTCTTGGAGCGACTTCCAGATTTGTATAATAAAATGGATTGACTGTTCCCGGAATCCCTGGGCCATGCTCACTGATTCCCAAAAGCTGCAGACCTGCTTCCTTTGCTGCCTGTGCCATTTCCCGAACTGTTCCATAGGAATGACCACTTACAATTGAATGTGTATGAATATCCAGTATAAAATTTCTTTTCACGTACTTGCCTCCTGTTTTTCAAGAATTCTTATGTCAGTTTTAAATGATTCTGCCTTGTAAATGATCTATTTCATGCTGACAGATCTGGGCTGTCCACCCTGTCAGCTTCTGTTTTTTCTTTTTCCACATAAAATCACAATACTCAACTTCAATATTCTGATATCTCATAGTCGGTCGTACGCCATCTAATGACAGACATCCCTCCTCTGTTTCATATGGTGTATCTTTTCTCGTGATCACCGGATTAAACATGACTACATCAATCATTCCCATATTTACGATAATGATATTTTTCTTTACACCTATCATATTGGCGGCCATTCCCACACATCGTTCTCTATTGGCACGCAAGGTATCCATCAAGTCTCTTCCCACCTGCAGATCGTCTTTTGTCGCAGGTTCAGATTTCTGTCCTAAAAAGAATACATCTCTTACAATCGGTTTTACCATTTTTCTACTCCTAGTCACTTGTTGTTCTTACCTAATATTTTAAATCTCTCTTTAGATTTTTCAAGCGAATTCTTATATCGCTTTTAATTTACCAAGGATTTGTTCATCCATGCTCCGCCTTTATAACGTGCAAACGCAAAAACTGCTGTCACTAACCATGTGAATCCGGTAGTCAGGAAATTTGCACTTTGTGCAATTTTATTTGGGTCTTTTCCTTCCAGTCGCTCCTTGGCCACTGCCAGCATATTTTGATAAGTTCTATCCATTGCAATTCTTCACACTCATTATTTCACCTCTTTGATTGGATGTCTGATCACTGTTTTTCTTTTTTCTGGAGCAACTTTTCTTGCATCAGACAAATAAATTTCGTGGTGTAATCTGCTTTCATTCATATCATTCACATATCCGTTAGTTTCCAGATATTCATCCATAATTGCAACGGTCGCAGGTTCATCATCATATGCTCCTATATGCATGATCTGAACACAGAGCCCTTCCTCAATTGTCAGAAATTCAGCTGATGAACAGTCTATTTTTTTCTTCTTTTCTGCTGTTTCTACTGCCCATGCAAAATCTGCTTTTGAAATAAAATCCGGTAAACGAATCACGGAAATCCAGTTGAAAGAAGATTTATCAGATAAATCTATCCCGTCAACATCATCCTGCCACCAAAAACCTTCCAGCGGCGGAACAACATATTCGAAGAATCCTTCAATTTTATATTCTGTTTTATAACTCATTTTCAGTGTATATGCTACTGAATACAAAACACTAATGGCCTGCTGATATGCACCGCCTTCTTCATTTGGGTCGCCTTTTCCTCTCACTGCAATATAATTTGCCTTTGGAACATTCACGATCTCTGGTTTGTTCTTAGGCATGTAAAATTCTTTATATTCTTTCTTAAAATCAAATGCCATACTGCCTTCCTCTCTTTCCTGCACCATTATGTTTCATTTTACCACTTTACGCTCAAAAAAAGGGAAAATCTTTCGATTTTCCCTAACCTAAACTCTATTATTGTTTTCCAGTAGAACCAAATCCGCCTCTGTCTGGTGCATTCAAGTTTTCTACTTCTTCAAATACAATCCTTGGCTGATGCTCCATAATGCGGAACTGACAGATTCTGTCGTTCACATGAATCACGGTATCACGCAGTGCGTATACCGGCATGTGCCACTGGTCGTTATCTCCACAGTAAGATTCATCTACCACGCCCATATGATTTGTCTGAATCAATCCATAATTCTTATAGGTACTGCTGCGCGGTACGATATGTGCCTCATACCCTTCCGGAAGTTTCATCGCAACTCCAAGCGGAATCATCGCATACTGTCCAGCCTTCAATTCCATCTCTCTTGCCGCTCTAAGATCGATCCAGTCAGACTTTCCATCAATGTAAGTTAACTTTTCAATCTCATCAGTAAAATATTTAATCTGAATATTCTTCATCATAGTTTATTCTCCTAAGCATGTAATACCACTTCACCCTGTGCAAGTGTCTTCTGCACATCGATGACTCTCTGGTTCGCGCTGCCCTTCCACTGTAAGGTCGTATCCATCTGGTCATAAATGAACTCGCCATCTACCAACACATCCAGATAAGACACAAGCTCTAAATCCTTGATTTCTTCCCAAAGATATCCCGTATACAGCCACATGGTCTTTGTCGGAAATTTTTCCTTGATTTCCTTGATCAGCTCAAACAGATCCAGTCTGGAGCCAAGATATAAAGGATCACCGCCGCTGAATGTAATACCGCTGATGTAGCTCTTTCCCAATGTCTCAAACAGCTCTTCTTTTGCATCCTCATCAAATGGAAGACCTCCATCCGGGTCCCATGTCACAGGATTCTGGCACTTGTAACAGCAGTGGGAACATCCCGCCATCCATAAAACAACTCTCAAACCATCTCCATTTAACATGTCATCTTTTGTAATGTTATGATATCTCATGTCGTATCCCCCTAATCCTGTTTCTCCTTTTGTAAACATGCCTTTAAAAGCTTTAATGCGGAAATGACTGACTGTTCTCTGACTTCCCTGCGGCTTCCCAAAAAAATATTTTTCTGTACCACAGTATTGCCTTTCACGAAACATCCAATGTACACAAGTCCCACCGGCTTTTCTTCGCTTCCGCCATCCGGTCCGGCAATCCCGGTAACTGCAAGCGCCGCATCTGCTTTCGCAGCCTTTGCGCCGCCTTCTGCCATTTCTCTGGCAGTCTGCTCGCTCACCGCACCAAAAACATCCAATGTAGCCTTCTGCACTCCGACCAATGACTGCTTTGCCTCATTTGCATAAGTCACATACGCCTGATTCAGCACTTCGGAAACCCCTGCTACATCCACCAGCGTACCGCTGAGCAGTCCACCTGTGCAGGATTCCACAGTTGTCACCGTCATTCCGGCATCTTTTAACATTTTTACAACTTCTTCTGCCAAAGCTGTCTGCATTACATATTACCGTCCTTTAATACGCCAATGTTCTTTACAATGTAATCTACTAAAGAAACAACTGTCAGGATTAAAGAAATCCAGATCAATGCTGTTTCGATAATTCCAAATACACCGCCAAAATCACAGATCAATACAATGATCATAATCATCTGGAATACGGTCTTAAATTTTCCCCAGTAGCTTGCTGCGATCACAACACCATTGTCAGAAGCAATGAGACGGAAACCGCTGATGATAAATTCGCGGCTGATAATAATAATTACGATCCATGCAGGAAGTCTGCCCATTTCAACGAGGCAGATCATTGCTGCACTGACTAAAAGCTTGTCAGCCAGTGGGTCCATAAATTTTCCAAAGTTTGTTACTAAATTATATTTTCTTGCGATCTTACCATCCAGCATATCAGTTAAGCTTGCGATAATAAAAAGTGCGACTGCGACCCATTTATCTGCTGCGCCTGCAATGTCACATAACATGAAAGCAACGAAAAATGGTATCATAATGATACGCAAAATTGTCAGTTTATTCGGTAAATTCATTTTCATCTGCTATTTCTCCTATCAAATCATAATCCATGGCACCGGTCACTCTCACCTTTACAAAATCACCGGACATCAGCATTTCACCAGTCTGGATGAAGATGTATCCATCAACTCCCGGCGCATCCTTGTAAGTACGTCCAATGTATGCAGGTTCATCTGCAACCTTGCCTTCTACCATTACATAAAGTTCTTTTCCGATCATGTCCTCTGCAAGATCTGCGCAAACCTCAGACTGCAGTTCCATGATCTCGTCACGCCATTCTTCCTTCAGTTCCTGAACCACCTGATCTGTAAATGTGGCAGCCGGTGTGTCCTCTTCTGCGGAATATGCAAAACATCCAAGACGATCAAATTCCATATCATTGACGAACTGCATCATTTCCTCATGAGCCTCCGGTGTTTCTCCCGGGAATCCTGCAATAAGGGTCGTACGCAGTGCAATGTCAGGAATCGCTGCACGCAGCTGCTCAATCTTATCAATGAGCTGCTGTTTATTGGTTCTTCTGCCCATGCGTTTTAAAATTGCATCATTACAATGCTGAATTGGAAGATCCAGATAATGACAGATCTTTGGTTCTTCCGCAATTGTCTGAATCAATTCTTCATAAATTTCTTCAGGATAGCAATACTGAATACGAATCCAGTAAAGTTCCAGAATCTTGCAAAGCTCTTTCAGCAGCTTATGTAAAGATTTCTCTCCATATAAATCAACACCATAAAGCGTTGTTTCCTGTGCTACTAAAATCAGCTCTTTTACACCCTGACTTACCAAATATTTTGCTTCTTCCACAAGTTCTTCCATCGGAACACTTCTGTAGGTTCCACGAATCTTTGGAATAATGCAGTAAGTACAGTGTTTATCGCATCCTTCTGCGATCTTCAGATGCGCATAATGACCGCCCGTTGTCAAAATTCTGTGATTTTCAGATTTTACAAGTTTCTGTAAATCGTCGAATTTTGTCATATGCTGTCCGCCAAGGGCTTCCTCAATGGCTTCACTGATATGGTCAAAAGATGTGGTTCCAAGCACCGCATCTACTTCCGGAATCTCATCGATAATCTCCTGTCGGTATCTCTGTGCAAGACAGCCTGTCACGATCAGTGCCTTACAGCTGCCCGCATTTTTATATTCTGCCATCTCTAAGATGGTATTAATGCTTTCTTCCTTTGCATCATTAATAAAACAACAGGTATTGACTACAATGATATCCGCTTCTGTTTCATCTTCTGTAAAAGAATATCCCCGTTTGTTAAGCTCTCCCAGCATGACTTCTGAGTCTACCAGGTTCTTATCACATCCGAGGGAGATAAATAAAAGTTTCATGTAATCTCCTCTTATAAACATAATTCTATATCTTGTTAACGATATTCAATTGATTATACATCATGTAGTTTGTGAAATGCAATGTTAAATATTAACCTTGGCATTTTCTTATCTGAATCTCGCACCATGCCGGCAAAAAGCCGCTTCCGATGGCTACATTTCTGGAGATTGCGTGGGATTCTGCAGTTCCATAATATGGCACCTTTCCCCTTGCAATGATTTCCTGCTTTAACATGGTTACCAGATTGCGTGCCAGTCCTCTTCCCTCATAGCCTGGTACTGCATCTACCCCGATCTGCCATAAATATTTTCCATCCTCGCTGCATCCAGCCATTGCAATCGGTTCATTTTTTTCATAGGCCGCCACTGCCAGTCTGTCCGGCTGTTTCGGTGAAAAGCTCAGAGAATAAGTGTTAAACCTGCTGTCATTTCTAAACTTTTCCAGTTCTTCATCCTCGAACCATTCGATTTTTAATCTCGGATGCTCCATGGTCGGCTCCTCGGATGGCAAAAAATAAATGTGTGTATCAAAGATTTCTCTCCCATATTTATTCAGCTCTGCATCCAGCTTTCGAAGATTCTTGAAATCACACCACCATTCCGGCGGTTCTTTTGCCAGAACTTCTTTGATCCACGGATGCATTTCTTCGTCTGCCATGACATAGGCTTTTCCCATGATGATCGCTGCCTTGAAAAACGGATCATGTTTTATATGTAGTCTTGCTCCGTCCAGTATTTTTACCGGACTTAAATGTATTTTAGGAGTGATCCATTCGCCTTCCGCCACATTGTAATCCAATGCGAACTGGCTCAATGTTTTCTCCATATATTCGCTGTCAATTCTCATAAAATACCTCTCATTTCATGCCAGGTTCCAATGCTTTGCAAAAAATCCGTCCACAAATTGCATCGCTCCCCTGATATGGTGTATAATAGCACAATCAAAACCACTTGAAAAGGAGAACGAAATGAAACTTATTTCATGGAATGTCAACGGACTGCGTGCCTGTGTAGGCAAGAACTTTATGGATTTCTTCAATGAAATTGATGCAGACATTTTCTGCATTCAGGAATCCAAGCTGCAGGAAGGACAGATAGATTTAGAGTTACCGGGATATCATCAGTACTGGAATTATGCCGAAAAAAAGGGCTACTCAGGAACTGCCATTTTCACCAAGCAGGAACCAATGAGTGTCTCCTATGGCATCGGCATCGAAGAACATGATAAAGAAGGCCGTGTCATCACATTGGAATTTGAAAACTTCTATATGATCACAGTTTACACACCAAATTCCCAGAATGAACTGGCAAGACTTTCCTACCGTATGGAATGGGAAGACGCTTTCCGCGCTTACCTGAAAAAACTGGAAGAAACCAAACCAGTGGTGGTTTGTGGTGACATGAATGTGGCACACAAAGAAATCGACCTGAAAAATCCGAAAACGAACCGCAAAAACGCAGGCTTTACAGATGAAGAACGTGAAAAAATGACGGTACTTTTAGACAGCGGCTTTATCGACACCTTTCGCTACTTCTATCCAGATGTGGAAGGCATCTACTCCTGGTGGTCTTATCGTTTCCAGGCAAGAGCAAAGAACGCAGGGTGGCGTATTGACTACTTCCTCGTTTCTGAATGCTTAAAGGACAATTTAAAAGGTGCCCACATTCATACAGATATTCTGGGATCCGATCATTGCCCTGTAGAATGTACATTAGAATTTTAGTTTTGTCCAAATCCGCAACTTTTGCAATGTGAACAACAAATGTTTCACTTGGATTTTTCCCTACCATATTTTATAATATATTCAGAACTTGCGAGTCGGTCGCATTAAGGGAAAGTTCGTATAGCAAAATTTTAATGTAAAAAGGAGAAAACAAAAATGGATTTAAAATTAAGACCAGCTAGTGAATGCAAATTTGACGCTGTATCTCTTGGAGAAGTAATGCTTCGTCTCGATCCAGGCGAAGGACGTATCCGTACAGCAAGACAGTTCCGTGCATGGGAAGGTGGCGGAGAATACAACGTAGTACGTGGTCTTCGCAGATGCTTTGGTTTAAGAACTGCTGTTATGACAGCATTCGCTGACAATGAAGTTGGTATGTTAATGGAAGACTTCATCCTTCAGGGTGGTGTTGACACATCTCTCATCAAATGGATGAAAACAGATGGTATCGGACGTGTTTGCAGAAACGGTATCAACTTTACAGAAAGAGGATACGGTATCCGCGGTGCTGTTGGATGTTCTGACCGTGCTAACACAGCAATCTCTAAAGCTACTCCAGAAGATTTCGATTTCGATTACATCTTCGGTGAATTAGGAGTTCGTTGGTTACATACAGGCGGTATCTACGCAGCTCTTTCTGAACAGGCTTGTGAAACAGCAATCGCTGCTTGTAAAGCTGCTAAGAAATACGGCACAATCGTATCTTACGACTTAAACTACCGTCCATCTATGTGGAGCGCAATCGGTGGAAAAGAAAAAGCTCAGGCTGTTAACAAAGAAATCGCTCAGTACGTTGACGTTATGATCGGTAACGAAGAAGACTTCACAGCTTGCCTTGGTTTCGAAATCGAAGGTAACGATGAAAACTTAAAAGAACTGAACATCGAAGGTTACAAGAAGATGATCAACACAGCAGTTCAGACATATCCTAACTTCAAAGCAGTTGCTACAACTCTTCGTGAAGTTAAGACAGCTACAGTAAACGACTGGTCTGCACTTTGCTGGGCAGGTGGAGAAATCTACAAAGCAAAAGACTACAAGGGTCTTGAAATCATGGACCGTGTAGGTGGCGGTGACTCTTTCGCTTCTGGTTTAATCTACGGATTAATGACAACAGGCGATGCTGAAACAGCTGTTAACTACGGTGCAGCTCACGGTGCATTAGCTATGACAACACCAGGTGATACAACAATGGCTTCTAAGAAAGAAGTTGAAGCTATCATGGGTGGCGCAGGCGCTCGTGTACAGAGATAAGATTCTCTCTAAAAATTAAAATTTTGAGGCGGTCGGATTTTCCGGCCGCCTTTTTATGCACATCTAATTTCCACATTCAATACTGATTTCTGTAAATAATCCGAGAATTTCTTCTACTTTCATAGAAGCCTTCTCTTCTCCTGCCTTATCAAGGATTGCCTTTCCTTCATGCATCATCACAAGTCTGTTTCCGTATTCTACCGCATAACGAAGATTATGTGTGACCATGATCGTCGTCAAATGCTTTTCTTTCACGATCTGATCTGTCAGTTCCATGATCAGGTCCGCTGTCTTCGGGTCCAGTGCGGCAGTATGTTCATCTAAGATCAAAAACTCAATCGGTGTCATGGTTGCCATCAAAAGTGCCATCGCCTGACGCTGACCGCCGGAAAGGCTTCCAACCTTAATATCCAGCTTATCTTCCAGTCCCAGATCCAGTCTGGCTAACTGTTCTTTGTAATACTCAATTCTTGCTTTGTTTGTTCCAAGCTTTAATCCAAATTTTTTACCTTTGTTATCTGCCAAAGACATATTTTCGAGGATCGTCATATTCGGACAGGTTCCCATGGCCGGGTCCTGATAAACGCGGCCAATGTTCTGATATCTTAAGAAATCTTTTTTCTTTGTAATATCCGTACCGCCTACCAGAATTTTACCAGCATCTACCGGAATGCTTCCGCAAACAAGATTTAACATAGAAGTTTTTCCCGAACCATTGCTTCCTACGACAGATACAAATTCTCCGTCATTGATTTTTAAATTAAAGTCTTTGAAGAGGCACATTTCATTGACAGTGCCCGGATTATAATATTTATCTACGTGTTGTAATTCAAGCATTGCCTTTCACCTTCTTCTTTCTGTCTACTGTGACTACTAAAATTACCAGGAATAATGTTGCCATAACGAGCTTCATATCTCTTGCTTCCAGTCCTAAAGAAATCGCACATGCCACGCATGCTTTATATGCCACTGCACCGAACAGTACCGCTGTTGTCGGTTTTACAAAAGAAACATTTTTTAAAAGCTTTGTTCCAATGATGACACTTGCAAGCCCCAGTACCATAGTTCCTGTTCCCATGGACACGTCAAAATATCTCTGCTGCTGTGCCATAACACCGCCGCCCAAAGCGACCAGACCGTTTGCAATGGCAAGGCCTACAATCTTCACCATCCCCTGATCTTTCGCAAGAGTCGTTACTAATGTAGCGTTATCTCCTGCTGCTCTTAATAGATAACCGGATTTTGTTTTTAAATAGGCATCCAGTAACAGCTTCATGATCACTGCAATAACAAATGCCATAATTACCGTCTGATAACTTCTTAATGCTTCCGGTATCAATGCTCCATAGGCTGCATTTTCAAATACAGTTTCCTGCTTGAACATGGTTACATTTGCTTTTCCTGCGATTCGAAGATTGATGCTGTAAAGTCCTGTCATCATGATAATGCCGGAAAGTAAATCTCTTACCTTTAATTTTACGTGAATGATACCCGTACAGATTCCTGCCAGCACACCCACCAGAAAAGAAATCATAAGAGCCAGGTATGGGTTCATTCCATTTACGATCAAGATTGCGGATACCGCTGCTCCTAACGGAAAGCTTCCATCTACCGTAAGGTCCGGAAAATCCAATATTTGATATGTGATATAGATTCCCAAAGCTACGATTCCGTAGATGAATCCCTGTTCTAATACGCCTATGATGACACCCATACGAAGTTCCTCCAAATTTCCTGTTACATTCTATGAGAAGCTCTCAACTGCTTCTATTCTGCGATACTGTCAAATGTTTCGACTGCTGTTTCTAAATATGCTTCATCTAATGTGATTCCAAGATTTGCTGCTACTGCATTGTTTACGTATAAACCACATTCTGAGATCAGTTCAAACTGCATTTCTTCTGCTGTCGCTTCACCTTTTAAGATTTTCGCTGCCATTTTACCAGTCTGGATACCAAGGTCTGTATATTCAATTCCTACAGATGCAAGGCATCCATTTGCGACCTGTTCAACTTCACTTCCGAATACCGGGATGTTTGCATCTTCTGCTTTTGCAAGCACTGTCGCAAGACCCTGAACCACTGTGTTATCAGTTAAATTGTTGATACAGTCTACACCTTTTGCGATGATAGAATCCACTGCTGTTGGAAGTTCACTGGAATCTGTAATTCCTACTGTCTCTAAGGTAAATCCGTATTCTGCAACTGCTGCTTCATATTCAGCGATGGTTGATACGGAGTTTGCTTCACTTGTTGTATAAATAATACCGATGGATTTGCTTTCCGGTAAAATGGTACGAATCATTTCAAGCTGCTGTTCTACAGGAAGTTTGTCAGAAGTACCTGTTACATTTCCAACGCTTGAACCATCTTCATTTGCTAATTCTGCTCCTACCGGGTCTGAAACTGCTGTATAAACAACCGGAATCTCTGTATTCATGCAGGATGCGTAGGCACTGCATGCACTTGGTGTTGCGATTGCACAGATAAGATCCACATTTTTAGAAACAAAATTATCTGAAATCTGTCCTGCAATTCCTGTATCTGTCTGTGCATTTTCAAAATATACGGTCAGGTTTTCACCTTCCACGATACCTTCTTCTGCAAGTCCTGCTAAAAATCCTTCACGGCAATTGTCTAAGGAACCGTGTTCTGCGAACTGGCTGATACCGATGGTGTACTGTGCTTCTTCTGTGTTTTCAGCTGTTTCTGTAGTTCCTGCTGACGCGTTTGATGTTTCTTTGCTTCCACCACATCCGGTCATCATCGCCATTGTCATTACCAGTGCCAATACAGTTGCTAACATTCTTTTCTTCATACTTTTTTCCTCACTTTTCTGATTAATTTGTTACATAACCAGCATAAGAACAAAACCATCTTTTATTTCCAAAAAATTTCCTGAAAATAAAAAATCCGCCACAAGCATCTTTGCTTGAGACGGTTATAAGTAAAATTATAATCGCGGTACCACTCAATTTGTCGAACGACCACTTTATGCACGTACCATCATACGCTCCCTATGGATAACGGGTCGGGTTCCCGACAGTCCCTACTAAGTTTCCCTTTCGGACCTGCCCTCGAAAGTCCATTCAATCTGACGCTCCATACTGCAATCCCACCACCTGCAGCTCTCTGTGATCTTGCGTATCAAACCTACTACTCTTTCTCAACGGTTTGTACTTACTATGTTTATGTTGTTATCAAATTACCACTTTGTCGTATTAAAGTCAACCCCCTTTTTTATTTTTTCATAGACTTTTTTTCTGGAAAATTTTATAATAATATTAATTATTTGTGCTTATGGATGCACAACTACTATTTATCTTCGGAGGACTTCTATGGAAAAGGCAAAAGTTTATTTTACCAATCTGAGAACCAAAAACAATGATAATCTTCAGCAGAAGCTGGAGCGTCTGATTCGTAAAGCAGGCATCGGCGATATTGATTTTGACGGAAAATATACAGCAATCAAAATTCACTTCGGCGAACCGGGAAATCTGGCATATCTTCGTCCAAACTACGCAAAAACAGTTGTTGACGTAATCAAAAGTCTTGGCGGAAAGCCATACTTAACAGACTGTAATACATTATATGTAGGCGGACGTAAAAATGCGCTTGACCACATTCAGAGCGCTTATGAAAATGGATTTAATCCATTTGCCACAGGCTGCCATATCCTGATTGGTGACGGGCTAAAAGGAACTGACGATATCTGTATTCCAGTGGAGGGCGGCGAACATGTAAAAGAGGCAAAAATCGGTCGTGCCATTATGGACGCTGATGTTTTCATCTCTCTGACCCACTTCAAAGGCCATGAAATGACTGGTTTTGGCGGAACTTTAAAGAACATCGGTATGGGCTGCGGTTCCCGTGCAGGTAAAATGGAAATGCACTCTGCCGGAAAGCCATATATTAAAGAATCTAAATGCATCGGCTGTGGTGCCTGTGTAAAGATCTGTGCTCATGATGCACCTTCCATCACAAACAAAAAGGCATCCATTGACCAGAACAAATGTGTCGGCTGCGGACGCTGTATCGGTGTCTGTCCAAAAGACGCCGTTAAACCTGCAGAAGATGAATCCTGTGATATCCTGAATAAAAAGATTGCGGAATACACAAAAGCAGTGGTAGACGGACGTCCTTGCTTCCATATCAGTCTCGTTATGGATGTATCTCCTAACTGTGACTGCCATGCAGAAAATGACCTGCCAATCGTTCCAGATGTAGGAATGTTCGCTTCCTTTGACCCGGTTGCATTGGATGTTGCCTGCGCAGACGCAGTCAATGCAATGCCGATCATTCAGGGAAGTGTCTTAACTGACCATGATCACGAAGGACACCAGCATGAATGCCGCGACCACTTCCACTTCTCTCATCCAAATACTGACTGGAGAGTTTGTGTAGAACATGCCGAAAAGCTCGGACTCGGAGTTCAGGAATATGAATTAATCGAGATTAAATAATTTTTATAACGCAAAAAACTCCCGCATTGGGAGTTTTTTGTTTGCTTATACTACGATAGCATTTCTTAATGCAAATACTTATTTCACGCTCTGTGCGTATTTCATCTTTGCATCTGATACTTTCTTATCTTCTGCTGCCGGAGTTTCATAGAAGCCTCTCTTGTGCATCATATTGAATACATCATACTGGATACTGTGTTCCTGTTCCAGAATATTTAACATGGTGTCTCTGACCTGACTGTGTACACATTCATTGGCTGCCATATTAAATTTTCCTGTAGATGCCTTCTGGGCGCAAAGTCCATCATTTAAAACTTCTTTGTCTGTATATACCTGCTGCATAAGCTACCTCCTACTTTAAGTGCGCATACAATGCGTTAAAATGTCCCTGATGCTGAGTGGAAATACTTTCAAACTTCTGTTTTACCTCTGTATCTTCCGCCTGTTTTGCCAGCATCTGGAATTTTTTCACCAAAAGCTCTTCTTCTGCAAGCAGATCATTGATCGTTCCTAATTCTTTTTCGGATAACTGTGCCATTTCATACCTCCTGGTTTTAGATTACAGCATTAGTATGTGTGACACTTCATTTTTTCATACTAGAAAAAAGCTCCGAGTTTCCTCAGAGCTTTTCAAAAAATTAATTTAAATATTATTTATCCAATGTTACGGATGGAATACCTAAAACATCTGCTACTTTTTCAAATAAAGATGCATTATGTCCAACGCTCATTGCGAAATGATGAGTTGGGAATTCAGCAAACCATTCATCCATGTAAGAATCCGGATCTTTTTTGAATTTTACATGAGTCTGTGTATTTCCGATAGTCATGATCTGAGCATTGGTAGATTCTGCTTCTGTGATGATGAATTTCATTTTTCCATCAACTGTCTGTGTACAGCAGAGTGTTGTAATATCTCCGGCACGTACTTTTGCTTCTACAGATACACCAGTACCCTGTTTTCCATGATATACGCCAAGACCACGGAGTAACGGTTTTCCATTTGCGATTGCCAGGTGGAATGGACCGTCATGTCCAAGTAACATGGTGCCTTCTTCATAATCTGTTACTACGATTTCACAGAAGCTTCCGCCTTTGCCAAGGATATCACAAATCTTCATCGCCACACAAGTCTTTAAGTCTCCTTCACCTGCGCATGGAATACCTTTTGCTGTTAACAGAGAATGTCCTACGATAAATCCTGACTGAATTGCTTCGTAATCTCCGCCTGGTGCACCGTGATAGTAATATGCCAGACCATCTAAGTTAAATTCTTTTACAAGTTTTTCCTGTGCTACTGCAACTCTTGCAGACCATTCTAACTGTTCCGGTGTTGGTTTCTTTGCCAATGGGTCAGCAGAAACGTCATCACTGATGATAAAGAATTCTTCGATTTCCTTTTTCTTTTCTTCTACTTCTTCATCAGTAACTGTTTCCAGCATGCGGTTCAAATCGCACATTTCAAGGATTTCCACATGTGCGCCTGTCTGTGCAGAGAACATTGTAAAATCAGAATATAAGTCAAGCATACCATTGTAGTTGTTTCCAAGGAAACCAAAACGGCAATGCTGTAATGCCGCTTTTACTTTTGCAGCGTCTACCCATTCACCAATCTTCTGCCATGCTTTGATTGCTTCCGGTCTTTCTGCTGTATTTTCATCTGTTACGGAAATTTCCGGTGTATAGTCTAAACCTAAAAGGCCATTGACCTGACGATATTTGATGCCTGCTCTGTTGAATGCATTTGCAAGTTCAGGAACCGGACATGCTCCGCAATGTGCCAGCCATTCACCTGTAGAAGTCTTTAAATAATTGATTTTTGCGGTCGGCTGTAAGTTCAGTACAACTGCAGGAGCTTTGCAGATCTGGTGGATTGGCAGAACAGATGCACTTGTTACATAAGTACCGGAATGTGCAAGAATTAAATCAACATTATTTCTGTTAAAATATTCTCCACATTTTCTGCCTTCTTCTTCACAGTCAACAAGGCCGTAATTATATACTTCTACTTCCATTGCTGCAACCTTTTTCTCAATAAACTTGCCGTATTCAATCATTCTGTCATGAAGACCTGCAAACTGATTCCAGTATGCCTTTAACCCCATTGTGTAAATACCAATACGTGCTTTTTTTACTGCTTTCAATTTTTCCATGGTGTTTTCCCCCTTTTAATGTTTCCGAGCATTTTCACAGTTTTATGCTTTCCACAACCACTGTTCTTATTGACATTATAATCCAGTTTCAATATAATTTCATCAAAGCAACTTGAGTATAAATAACAGTTTTTTGCGGTGATGTTATGAACAAATATTTAGAGCGTTATTCCAGCAGCTGGTCAGAGGATTCCATCCGATTTATCAACACCCCTGGAAAGACCGCCAAGTCCATTTATTTCTATTTGCAGGAGGTCGGATATTTTAAGACCAGACCGCCCTATTTTACAGAGAGAGAAAACTTAAATTCCTTTCTAATCGTCTTCACCCTATCCGGCGAAGGCCAGCTCACCTACAAAGATCAATCTTATACTGTCAAAAAAGGGCAATGTTTTTTCATTAATTGTATGGAATATCATCACTATGAGGTTACCGGTGATTCCACCTGGGAATTTTTATGGCTTCATTTTAACGGTGGAAATGCTTTGGGATACTTTGAAGAATTTTCCAGAAATGGATTTAAGATTATCCAGATCAATCAGCCACAGCTTTTTGAAGATACCCTTTATCAATTAATTGATATCCACCAAAACAAAAGTGCGACCACCGACATTGTGACTTCGCAATGCATCCATACACTTTTGACGGAGCTGATCGTCCAAAACACCACCGGAAATCTGCCAAGTCTGCTGCTTCCGGGATATATTAAAGCAGTTATGAAATACATCGATCTGCATTTTTCAGAAGATCTGACCCTTGATTTTCTCGCGGAATATCAGAATATTAACAAATTTCATTTAAGTCATGAATTCAAAAAATACACTGGACTGACTTTGAAGGAATACATCATCACTGCACGGTTATCCCATGCAAAGGATCTTTTAAAATATACTGAAAAGACCGTGCAGGAAATTTCCGAGCAATGCGGCATCTATCATACCAGTCATTTTATTAATTTGTTTAAAGCAAGAGAAGGCTGTACGCCTTATGTATACAGAAAAGAGTGGAAAAGCTGACGCTTTTCCACTCTTTTATACTTTTCCTACAAATTAATCTAAATGGAATACATTCTGTAAGTCAATGCATACCGGGCTGTTGTCTGGATTTGTTTCCATGATGTCTGCCATGTAATCCCACCATTTACGATTGATTGCTGTATCTGCACTCTGTGCCCATTTTTCAGGATCTTCAATCTCAATATAGCCGAACAAAGTCAATGTTTCTTTATCAAGAAAAATAGTGTAGTTCTTTCCGCCGTATTCATGAATCATGTTTTTCATTTCAGGCCAGAGCAGATTGTGTCTTCTTTCGTATTCTGCTTCCTGTCCTTCATAAAGTTTCATTTTAAACCCTTTGATCATTTAAAATACCTCCGATGCGTATTTGATAAATTTATTATACACCTTTCGAAAAAGATTTACATTAAACATATTTGTGGAAAAATTGCGGAATTTTGCTATTAGTTGTGCCAGCAGATTCTGCGGATGTTTTCATGGCACAGACCTGTGATCCAATCCACATCATCTGTCAGCCAGCTCATGATCTCCAACATCCTTGTTTCCCACGCAATGTCCCCCTGTCGGTCTTCTTCTGTACGGTCGCGTTCCATTGTAGTGTCAATTTCGTTATATCCAAAAATATATCCGCCTGCATTCCAGATGGAGAAGTTACTGTCAGGTCCTTCTGTGACCTTATCTCCTCTTGCTTCTACCAACGCATCATGGCGTGCTTTATATTCCTCCTCAGAACCCGGTACCAATTTGGTAATAAATACACGGTGTCTGATCAGTTCTTTACTTTCTCTCACAATCCCAAAATCATGATACATCAGGCGCATTTCTTCAAACGGTACAGAAATCCATGTATAGAAATCTCCATACTGCGCTTCCCATGATTTTACCTTTTCTCTATCTGCCTCTGAAAATGCAAAGTCATCTTCTGTTTCATAATATCCGAACACCATTCTCTCTACATTCCACATGCTGAAATTTACCATTTTCTTTTCATCTAAAAAGGCTGTTAATTCTCTCCAGATTTTTCCAAGTCCGCTTCTAAACGCTGCAGTCTGTCCTTCTTTTACTTCCATTGCAAATGCGTGTCTTAACATTTTTAACTCCTTTTATGCAAGAATATCCTGCGGGGATTCCGCAGGATACTCTCATTACTATTCATAACGTTTTCATTATTGGAAATATGAAATTGTATTTATACTAAAGAATTAAATCTTAGTAAACTGTCTTCCATTCTTCGATGTTTTCTGGTGTGAATGCGAATGGAGGTCCAGCAATGATTTCTGTGCCGCCGTCAGCTGCTTCAACAACTTCGTAGTCACCTAATGCACATGTGAATGTGTCACCAGCTGCTCCTGTGATTGTTCCGTCAACTAATGCTACAGAAACATAAGCTGCTAATTTACCTAAGTCGATTGGGTTCCATAAGTACATATATGGGCAAGAATGAGCATCGTCAGTTCCGATGTAGTCAGCCATTTCGGATGGTAATCCGAGACCTGTTAATTTAACAGAAGATCCAGCATCCTGGATAGCTTTAGCTGCTGCCATGATACCTACAGTTGTAGGAGCACAGATAACTTTAAGTTCTGGATAGTTAGATAATAAAGCCTGTGTCTGGTCTACAGATTTCTGATATTCGTCATCACCGTAAGCAACTTCTACTAATTCAAGAGATGCATAAGCGTCGCCTTCCATAACTTCTTTCATAGCTGCGATCCAAGAGTTCTGGTTTGTAGCTGTAGAAGTTGCAGAAAGGATAGCCCACTGGCCTTCGCCACCTGCTAAATCAAGAACTGCATCCATAAGTGTCTGTCCGATGATAGCTGTACCAGCCTGGTTTACATGAACTGCACGGCTAGCTGCGTTTGTAGAAGAGTCTACAGAACAGATCTTAATGCCTGCTGCCATAGCTGCTTCAAGAGCTGGCTGTAAAGCGTCAGCATCGTTAGCTGCGATAGCGATAGAGCTTACGTTCTGAGCAACTAATTCGTTGATCATTGTGATCTGAGCATCAGCTGTAGCTGTTTCTGGATGTTTGATAACATAGTTCAGTCCAAGTTCATCCATAGCTGTCTGGAAGCCTTCAGCTTCTTTTTCATTGTATGGGTTACCTGCTGCTTTAGAGATGAATGCATAAACTCCATCGTTTGCTGGAGCTGCTTCTTCAGTTGCTTCTTCTGCTGGAGCTGCTTCTTCAGTTGCTTCTTCTGCTGGAGCTGCTGCTTCTTCTTTGCTTCCGCCACATCCTACTACGAGAGATGCTACCATAGCTACACATAAAAGTGCGCTTAATAATCTTTTTTTCATGTTGTTTTCCTCCCTAAATTATTTATTATGAATAGTTTATATACAACAGTGCCGCCCAACCGACACTGAATGTACCATTAGGAATTATTTATTTTTCTTTTTCATACTGTACTGAATCTGATTTTTGATGTTCGGAGCCATAACTGTAATGATCAGCAGTAAACCGATGATTACGAGCATTGCCTGTGCCGGAACATTGATCAGACCAAGACCGTATCTTAAGAAACCTACGATAAAGATAGCAAGAACAACTCCGATGAAGTTACCTTTACCACCATTTGTACTGAAACCGCCAAGTACTGCCATGGAAATCGCTTCCATTTCGTAAGATGTGGCAATATCAGATTTTGTACTTCCCATTCTGGCTGCAAGGAAGACACCTGTAACCGCTGAGAACAGACCAGTCAGAACAAATACGATCAGACGAATCTTCTGAACTTCAATGCCTGCATATTCTGCTGCTGTTTTGTTGCTTCCAATTGCGTATAACCATCTGCCGAATACTGTTTTATGTAATACAAAACCGAAAGCACATGCGCAGATGATAAATACGATAAACATGATTGGTACTACACCAATCTTGCCCCAGTACAGATTACTGAACCATTTCACTGCTGTCAGTCCGCCTGAAGATGTATCACCTAAGATACCTTCTGCAATACCTCTGTAAAGGATCTGTGTACCAAGTGTTACGATCATAGGCGCAAGCTCTGTGAATTTTGTCATGATCAGACCATTGATCAGACCGCAAAGTGTTCCAACAAGGAGACAAACCACAATACATGCTGCCATTGGAATTCCTGCATTATATGCCAGCGCTAATGATACTGCTGAAATACATGCGATAGATCCTACGGAAATATCCATATCACCAAGTACTAAGATGTATGCCATCGGCAATGCGATGAATGCTTTCTCCAGGAAAGAGTTTGTAGCTGTAAATAATCCAGATACACTCGCATAATATGGAGAAAGATTAGCGTTCATAATATTGATTAAAATGAAGATTAATACCAGGAACCATTCCCATTTGAAGAAAAAGGTTTTCCAGGAAAACGGCTGCTCAGCAATAATCTCTCTACCTGATTTACCTGCCATTACATTTCCCTCCTCTTCAATGCGTTCTTATCCATAGTTCTCTGTGTAACTACGTTCAGGATGACTGCGAAAAGAATAATCAGACCCTTGATCGCACTCTGCCAGAACTGTGATACACCAATTAATGGAAGTGCCTTTCCGATAATTGCCATAATGAGTCCGCCTAAAAATACTCCTGGTACTGTACCACGACCACCATTTAAGCTTACACCACCTACTACACAAGCAGCGATAACATCCATTTCAAGTCCAGTTGCCATATCGCCCTGTGCAGATGCATAAAGGGAAACCCAAAGAGCTCCGCCGAGACCTGATAAAAGTCCCATCAAGCTGTATACACCAATTTTAACGCTGTCAACATTGATACCTGATACTTCTGCTGCTTCTGCATTGGAACCTACTGCATAAACTCTTCTTCCAGCAGTTGTCCATTTTAATGCGATGAAGAAAATTACATAGCAGATAATAATAACTGTAATCATGTTATTGAGCAGGCCGCCTGTTAAATAGTAGCTCTGCGCAAATGCTTTGAATCCTTCCGGAACCTGATAAGCAGCTACCCAACGGCTGTCTGCGATCAGATAAGTACATCCTCTATAGATATTCATGAATCCAAGGGTTGCTACGATTGGCGGAACTTTTCCTTTCGAAATAACCACACCAATTACTGCTCCAAGGACCATACCTACTACCATAGAAATTAAAAAGCCGCCAATTACAGGTACTCCTGGATGATCTCTCATGATAAGAGCTGAGAACATACCTGAAAATGCAAGTGTGGAACCAATTGCGATATCGATACCGCCGGTAAGCAGTACGCACATCATTCCCAGTGCCATGATCATCATAACCGCATAGTTCTTTAACATAGCTTCAATGGTTCCAAACTGTAAGAATGTGCTGTTTCTTAACTGAATAAATACACATAAAACAATTAATACGATTACCAAACTCATTTCGCGGGAGCTGGTAAGTTTTTTCAGATCAAATTTCTTATTCATATTACCCTCCCTATTCCTGTGTAGCCTTCAGGGATTTTGCCATCGCAAATTTAAGGATGCCTTCCTGATCAGCTTCTTTTCTATCGAGTTCTCCTGTAACCTTACCTTCGCACATAACAACGATTCTATCGCACATACCTAAGATTTCCGGCATTTCTGAGGAAATCATAATAATCGCATAGCCCTGCTGTGCAAGTTCGCCCATGATTTCGTAAATTTCAGCCTTCGCACCTACGTCAACACCCTTTGTCGGTTCGTCAAGGATGATTACCTTTAAGTCAGAAGCTAAAATTTTTGCTACTACTACTTTCTGCTGGTTACCACCTGATAAAGTATTGGCTTTATCAAATACAGTAACAACCTTTGTATCTACTCGTTCTGCTAATTCTTTGGCAACCTGTCTTTCTTTTTTGTCATTTGTAAGGCCATTTTTGCCATAGGATGCAACTTCCGGTAATGTAATATTTCTGCCAATACCCCAGTCAAGAATCAGTCCCTGTTTCTGTCTGTCTTCCGGAAGAAGACCGATACCATGTTTCATAGCATCAACCGGTTTTTTGATTTTTACTTCTTTTCCTTCAAGATAAACTTTACCGGAATCAAAATGTTCCACACCAAAAATTGTCTGAACAACTTCTGTTCTGCCTGCACCAACAAGACCTGTCAGACCAAGGATTTCTCCTTTTCTAACTGCAAAGGATACATTTTTGAAATAACCTGTTCTAGTAAGATTTTCTACTCTTAATACTTCTTCTCCAATTTCCACCTGTGGTTTTGGGAAGAGGTCTTTGATTTCACGACCTACCATCGCAGTGATTAAATCCGCATTTGTGATACCATCAACATCGTATGTTCCAACATACTGGGAATCACGGAATACAGTTACTCTGGATGCCAGACGGTACATATCTTCAAATCTGTGAGAAATAAAAATAATGGAAGCGCCTTCATCACGAAGCTTTTCTGCGATACGATATAATTCTTCAGATTCTCTCTTTGTTAAAGCTGCGGTAGGCTCGTCCATGATGATGATACGCGCTTTCATAGATAAAGCCTTTGCAATTTCAACCATCTGCTGCTGTGCAACAGAAAGAGTACCCATTTCATCAGTTGCTTTAAAGTCAGCATTTAACTCTTTTAAGTAGCTGTTTGCTTCTTCATGCATTTCTTTCCACTGAATGATACCGTTTTTCTTTTTTTCATGACCCATGAAAATATTTTCAGTAACTGTTAAGTGTGGATAAGAAGTAACATGCTGATAAATAGCAGCGATTCCGGCATTCTGTGCATCCTTTGGTCCTTTGAAGTTTACCTTCTTGCCATCGAGATACATTTCGCCTTCTTCTGCCTTATGTACACCGGTAATAACTTTAATGAAAGTTGATTTACCTGCACCATTTTCCCCCATCAGTGCGTGGATTTCACCAGGCTTTAACTGGAACTGTACGTTGTTCAGCGCCTTCACACCAGGGAAGATCTTTGTAATTCCTTTTAACTCAAGAACATACTCCGACATCTCTTGCCCCTCCTATTGACGTTTTACCTTAATAATATCTTACCATCCCGCCCTTCAAAATACCATGGTACTTTTTTTCGATTATGGGTAAAATTTTACTTATTTTACTTCCAATTCACATAGAAATTTGTTAAATTTATAGTAATATTTTACGAAGGAGTACCTGTTATGAAGCTGCTGATCGCTGATGATGAAAAATTAACAAGAGAAGGAATCATTTCCAGTATTGACTGGAAATCTCTTGGAATTTCAGAAATTTATCAGGTAGATGATGGAATCCATGGACTGGAGCTTGCAAAAGATGTTCATCCGGATATTGTCTTAAGTGATGTGCGTATGCCTCGTCTTGACGGGATTGAAATGGCATCCCGCTTAAGAGAATTGTTTCCTAATATTAATATTATCTTTATGAGCGGTTACTCCGATAAAGAATACTTAAAAGCTGCTATTAAATTAAAAGCCATCAGTTATGTAGAAAAACCGATCGATCCGGAGGAAATCCGTGAGGCAGTTTTAGAAGCACTGAAAAATAAGCAGGAAATTGAGGAAACCACTGATACCAAGAAAGAGCACCACAGATTTGCCACCTCTTCTCTGGCTGCCAGACTGATCTATCCGGGAGCTGTAACAACCGCTGAATTGACTGCCGATT
Source organism: Lachnospiraceae bacterium (assembly GCA_017622875.1). Classification (GTDB taxonomy): domain Bacteria; phylum Bacillota; class Clostridia; order Lachnospirales; family Lachnospiraceae; genus HGM12587. The sequence goes on along the minus strand of JAGAQG010000063.1, from coordinate 50,543 downwards.
TTAAAAAATTATCTTTAAACATCACTGAAAACACTGCTTTTCATACAATGATTTTTGCTTTCAGGAACTCACTTTCCCAGACAGCCGAACATGTACTTACCTCTTTTTACATTCAGTTCCATGATTTTTTAGAAAACTATGGGCTTTCAGAAATTCATGGTATTAAGCAGGAACGTTTTTTGATTTATCATATCTTCGGTTTCGCACCATCAAAGGAGCTTCTGAAACATTTTGCCTCATCCGCTGCTAAAATGGCTGCTGTTCTTGGCAACGATTTTTTCATTGTCATAGGAAAAAAGGTCATCGGAGCCTCCAATGTATATGACTCCTACAATTCTGCTGTCATCCAGCTTCAGAGCAGCTTCTACTATCCTTACGGAAGCTGGTTCATTGCCGAAAATGATAATATCAATATCAGCACCTTTGTTACGCTTCCGATTTCCATGGATGAATTCCGTGAGCTGCTGCACCAGAAAAATCCGAAAGCCATGGAGACTGTAAAATCCGTTTATGAAAATCTGGTGCTGCAGAAAAATGTCATGCCGAATCAGGTAAAGGATTTATATTATCAGTTATTCAGCTCTATTCAGGAAGCTTATCACATTTTGCAGATACCTCTTCCAGAACAGAAACTAAACAGTACAAATTTTTTTGAACAGATATTTTCCTGCGAAACCATCTTTGAACTAAACCAGTTATTGGTTCAGGAGCTGAATCTCCTTTTTACACAGACTGATCTTTCCAGAGAAGAAAGTTCTCCTGTCACAGCAATTAAAAATTTCATTGCTTCCCATTATCAGGATGAATCCCTGTCTATCAAGGATATCAGTGACCATGTATTTTTAAGTACTTCCTATATTTGTACTTTATTCAAGAACGAAACCGGTCAGACCCTAAACCAGTACATTACCAAATACCGCATGGATAAGGCGAAAAAACTTTTGGCAGATCCACGCAATAAAATTTCAGACATTTCCTCCAAGGTTGGCTACAGTGACGGAAATTATTTTGGTAAGACCTTCAAGAAGATCGTTGGGCTGTCCCCTACAGAATACCGTGATCAGGTAACAGGAGCATAAAATTGAAACGCAACTTACTTCACAACTTTAATAGAAATATTAAACTGAAAACGAAATTAATGCTTTCTCATATCTTTTTCGTATTGATTCCAATGCTTTTGATTGCATACTTTCTCTTTACGCAGATTTCAGATGTATTGATTTCCAATACAATCCGTACAGAGGAATCATTAATTGACCAGATGGATACCAATATTACGGCCCTTGTTTCGAAAATCACTGCGATTCCCGATAATATCAAGGAGCAGGACTTCTATATTAATACGCTGCGTTCTACCAGATTTACAACCTATCGCAACACCCCGGACTACGCTCCGGATGCCACCGCCTTCTTTTCTTATCTCTATAGTACAGAAGGCGAAAATCATATAAAAGATATTAAAATCTATGTAGAGGAATCAAAATATAAGCTGCTGGAAGATTATCCTGACAGCCGTATCTTTCTGCCTATTTCTGAAGCAGAGGGCTCCTACTGGTATGGAATTTTCAGTTCCTCAGACATGACAAAGCTGTTTTGTCCTGAGTTTTATCTCTCTTCCAATGAGATTAAAAATAATGGTGACCTGGCATTTATCCAGCGCGTAGAATACGCCGGGACAAATTCCTATATTGCAGTCTATTTTTCGTCTTCTCTTTTTGAGAAAATATTAAAAGAGAATTCCAGAACAGAGGACAGCGTTGCCTACATCATTAACAGCCGTCAATCCTTTGTTTCCTATAGCAATGCATCTTTGGCGGGCTTATATTTCATGCGTTATGAAGATATTCCAAACACCATTCCCACCCAAAAGGAATTCGTATCCCGTGTGCTTGTAGAACAGGAAATGTATATGGGTTATCGAAGCATTGATGAGACAGACTGGTACCTGGTATCTGTTGTCCCTGCAAGTCAGGTCTACTCAGAGCAGAATAATCTGTTAAGACAATTCCTGCTGCTTTCAGTTTTTTTGCTAATTATTTCCTGCATTATGCCGATGGTTACCACCAGCAATATTACCCGCAGGATTTCCAGTGTCATTAATCAGATGAGAACCGTACGTCTTGGCTCCCATTTAACCACCCCGGAAAAGCTGCCGGAAACAGATGACCGTGATGAAATCGGGGATTTAATTACCACCTATAATTACATGGCTGACGAGCTCGGAAACCTGATGGAACAGCAGAAGCACTCTGCAGAAGAACTTCGAATCGCTGAATACCGTGCTTTACAGGCGCAAATCAATCCGCATTTTCTTTATAATATGCTGGATATGATCAACTGGCTTTCTAAAAGCGGAAAGTCCGAGGAAGTATCCATTGCCGTACAGTCACTTTCCAAATTTTACAAGCTGACCTTAAGTAAAAAAGAAGTTACTACGACCGTTGCAGAAGAATTAAATCATGTATCCCTTTATGTGAAACTTCAAAATATGCGTTTTGAAAATAAGATTGATTTCTTAATTGATGTTCCGGATGAAATTCTGGACTGCGAAATACCAAAGCTTGTTTTACAGCCAATCGTTGAAAATGCCATTCTTCATGGGATTCTTGGGAAAGAGTCCAAAGCTGGAAGTATTGTTATCATGGCCTGGCTGGAAGGCAGAGATATCGTTTTCGTTGTATCGGATGACGGAGTCGGCATTCCACAGGAACAGATGGATAAAATCCTTTCCGGAGATGGAAAAAGTGAATCTGGAAGCAATATCGGTATTTATAACACACACCGCAGACTCCAGCTTTATTATGATAACCAGGATTTTGGTCTTACCTACCGAAGCACTCTGGGCATCGGAACAGAAGTTGAAATCCGTATTCCTGTAGTCATTCATGAATCTGAAGATGAGATATGACCATAGCAAAAAAAGATCTGTCCTTTCGGACAGACCTTTTTTATTTGGATATCATTTTATGCTCTTTCAGCAAGGATTTTTTCTTCATAAGCTTTTACTTCTAGTAACCATTCAAGGCCTTTCTTAATGCCTTTCTGTTCGCAATAGTAATCCCATACGAGTGAGAATGGAGCTGCTTTAAATTCTTCTTTCCATGCAAGTCTTGCTGTAACATCACCTGAAGCTTCGATTTCTTTCATCTTGTCATTTGGCTGTAATAATGCAGCAAGCATTGCTTTTCTTGTATTTCTCATACCGATTACCCATGCAGCAATACGGTTGATGGAAGCATCAAAGAAGTCTGTTGCTACGTAAGTATCCTGTAATTTACCCATACGTACAAGTTCTTCAAAGATTGCTTTTGTTTCGTCATCCATACCTACTACGTGGTCAGAGTCCCAACGAACTGCACGCGTTACATGAAGTAATACGTGTTTGTCAAATGCGTAAACTCCTGAAAGTTTATTAGAAACTGTTTCTGTTGGATGATAATGACCATTATCAAGTGTCATGATGATGTGGTCTTTGTTTGCTCTCATTACATATCCCATACAGAATTCATGAGAACCTACTGTGTAGCTTTCTGCACCGATACCGAATACTTTAGATTCAATACCATCCATAACGCCTGTAACGTCTTTTGTAGCTTCAAAGATTTCATCATAAGACTGTTTTAATCTTAATCTTGGAGCTAATGTATCAACTGGTACTTCTTTATCTCCGTCTGGTGTCCAGTGGTTGATTACACAAGTTTTACCTGTTTTTTCTGCAAAGTACTGACCAATCTGACGGCATCTGATACCATGTTCAACCCAGAATTTACGTACATTTTCATCTGCACAGGAAAGTGTTCCCTTATCTGTGCTTAATGGATGAGCAAAGTATGTAGGGTTAAAGTCGAGTCCTAATCCTTTTTCTACTGCCCAGTCAACCCATTTCTGGAAATGTTTTGGTTCAATTTCGTTACGGTCTACAAATACGTCTGATTCAGAGTAGTTTGCATGAACATTAACTTTTAATTCACCTGGGATATGTTTCATAGCTTCTTCGATATCTGCACGAAGTTCAGCACCTGTTGTAGCTTTACCTGGGTAGTTACCTGTTGTCTGGATACCACCTGATAAAGATTTATCTTCTTTACATTCTAATCCGCCAACGTCATCCCCCTGCCAGCAATGCATAGAAATTGGTGTAGAGTCTGCGATTTCGATTGCTTTGTCTACGTCGATTCCGTACTGTGCGTAGAACTCTTTTGCTAATTCATAGCCTTTTTTTACATCGTACATTGTAATTACCCCCTTAAGAATATCACGATTCATTTAAGCACTATTGCTTTGTTAATTGTATTATATACAAGCCCCAAGCATAAAACAAGGACGCAAATTTACTAATTTTACGTCCTTATTTTCCAATCTCTATATTGTTTTGGGCTCATCTGATAGGCTTCTCTAAAAATGCGGTGAAAATAACTTGTATTATCATATCCGACCATTTCAATGATATCTGTAATCGGCAATTTTGTATGCTCTAAAAGATTTGTAGCACGAAGAAGGCGCTGCTGTTTTAACAGCTCTTTGAAAGTCATTCCAGTACTTTTTTTTACAATTTTGCTCATAGTGGACAATGCCACATTCATTTCTGCAGCCAATTCCTCTAATGTTGCTGTCTTATACTCTTCTTCCACGTATTTGAGGATTTCCGGAGCAAACACATCCTGATATACATCTGTATTGTATTGAGCAAGCTTATCCGTATGATTTGCAAGCATCATGAACAGGATTCCCATGGTGGTCTGATTCATCTGACGATGATTTTTCGGTCGATAGATCAGATTCCATACCAGATTTTCCACCAGATTCTGGACAGGAAGAATATCCGCTACCTGATAATGAAGATAGTTCGGGCCATCTCCTTTCTGACGCAGTCCCTGCAGAATAAATTCTGATAGCTCATTTCCCTTTTCCAGCATTGGCAAAACCTGATCAAAAAATTGAGGCTGGATCATGAAATTGATTCCAATGTCATTTTCTCCAGCCTCTGCAATTTCCTGATAAGATAACTGATTCAGGAAAAGAAGCTCCCCTGCCTTTAACTCAATCTCTGTATTTCCATCAATTCTGTGAAAAGTATGGCCCTCACACATATATAGAATTTCGATGAAATTATGCCGATGCTGCGGGAACGGAATAAACCTTGTGTGAGTTCGAATGTCGATCAAACGTCCTTTTTCCAGCATTTTTCGACTGTCGATGGTAAATTCTTCGGAAGCTGTATAAATCTCCTTCTGAATTTCCTTTCGCTCTTCTAAAATTTTCCGTTCTTCTTCCGTGATCGGGCGAAGCTTCTTTAACAGTTCTTCATTCATAAATTAATTTTCTAAAATTCTTCTTGCTACATAAACACCACTTGCAGAAGCATGAGAAAGTGAATGTGTTACACCACTTCCATCACCGATGACATACAATCCCGGATATTTTGTTTCCAGATTTTCATCAATATCTACTTCCATATTGTAGAATTTTACTTCTACACCATAAAGCAGCGTATCATCATTTGCAGTACCTGGAGCAATTTTATCCAGTGCATAGATCATTTCAATAATACCATCCAGGATTCGTTTTGGAAGTACAAGACTTAAATCACCTGGTGTTGCTGCCAGTGTCGGTGTAACAAGTCCTTCTTCGATTCGTTTTACAGTACTTCTTCGTCCTCGAACCAGATCACCGAATCTCTGTACAATAACTCCTCCACCAAGCATGTTGGAAAGTCTTGCGATACTTTCACCGTATCCGTTACTGTCTTTGAACGGTTCTGAAAAATGTTTTGCAACAAGAAGTGCAAAGTTTGTATTTTCAGTATGCTGTGCAGGATCTTCGTAGCTGTGTCCGTTTACAGTTACGATTCCGTTGGTATTTTCATTTACAACTGCACCATTTGGGTTCATACAGAAAGTACGTACATTATCTTCAAATTTTTCTGTGCGGTAAACGATCTTACTTTCATAAAGTTCATCTGTCAGATGTGAGAAAACAACTGCAGGAAGCTCTACACGCACACCGATGTCTACACGGTTTGATTTTGTCGGGATGTCCAGTTCATTACAAACTTTTTCCATCCACTTGCTTCCGATTCTTCCGACAGAAACGATACATTTATCGCAGTCTGAATATTCATCCTTATAGAAGACTCTGTATTTTCCATCAACGATCTCAATCTTTTCAACCGGAGTTCTGAAATAGAAATCCATTTTTTCTTTCAGTTCGGCATAAAGATTTTCCAGAACAACATAGTTAATATCGGTTCCCAGATGACGAACAGATGCATCCAGAAGCTTTAATTTGTTCTGAATACAGATCTTTTTAAATTTTGTACCTGCTGTAGAAAACATACGGGTCTTTTCTCCGCCATATGCAACATTGATGTCATCTACATATCTCATCAGTTCCAATGATTTGGCACGACCAATATGTTCATGCAGTGTACCACCAAAATCGTTGGTAATATTATACTTTCCATCAGAAAAGGCACCTGCACCGCCAAAGCCGCTCATAATCGCACAAGTCTTACATTTGATACAGGATTTTACCTTGTCCCCGTCAATCGGACATTTTCTGTTTTCCAGTGCATTTCCTGCTTCAAATACCCCGATCTTTAATTCCGGATTTTTTTTAATCAGCTCATATGCTGAAAAAATCCCTCCTGGCCCTGCGCCAATAATAATCACATCATAGTTCATATAGCTACCCCGCTTTCCGACAATTAATACTGTCCTGTATTATATTTAAATGCATTTTCTACATTTTTATCCGGAGAATAAGTTTCCAGAATCTTTCCGTAACGTTCTCTGTAGTCATTATCAATTTCAAGCTGTGGAATTACCTTTGTAGCTTCCTCAAAGAAATGTTTGGAACCTCTTCCCATTTCCTGGCCTCTGACTGTATGTTTATCCAGTGCTACATCCATGATTTCAGGTAATTTACCCATGGCAGCTTCTTTGATAATGATATTTTTCAGATAATCGCTGGAACGGTCCTTTGTGCTTGCACAGAGGATACGGATTGCATGAATAAAATACATTGGCTGATCCCCATCATCATATGGGAAGTTTTTGCGCATTTCGTTCAGTGCATTTAACTGTACTGCTGCGTCCAGATTACCAAATCCGATATCTTCTACAGAAATTGTAAGTAATCTTCTCCACATTTTTTCCAGATAAACAGGACCTGAAACATATAATTCGTAAGCATACTGACATGCTTCCTCTACCATTGCTCTGCGGATAGATTTCTGCAGGCAGGATACGATTTCATCTGTTGCAAATCCGTTCAGTGTTTTTGATGCTGCCCAAATATTAAATGCTGCCATTTTAGTTTTCCTCCAATTTTTTATAAATATCGATCAGTTCCAGGATTACGATCTTTAAAGATTCTGCTCCCATCAACTGATCTTCTGCATGTGTCATCAAAAGACTTGCCTGAGATTCTTCTGTAGACATTTCTTCCTGAAGAAGCTCTCCATGTCCATGATGCGCTTCCACAAAATATCCGTCACCTTCTGTGATCTTTGCGTCCGCTTCCTCAAATTTTCCCTGTTTAGCCAAAGCCATTGCTTCCATATAACAGGACTTTGCCATCCCTGAATAAGTGATGAGGATCATCGCTGTTTCAGTGATCTTACTGATATCTGCCATAATAATTTCCTAGCCTTTAATTAAACTGATTGCAAAATCAAGCGCTTTGTCGCCATCTGCCAGCGCATAAGTACGTGGTTCAATGCTTGCAACCGGAATATTTAACTGTGATTTGATGTTTGAAACTGCATACATCAGCTGCGGTCCTACGAGACAAACATCCCATTTACCAACTTCGTCTTTGATTCCCGCATTTGCAACTGCCTGGATCGTAATTTCCATGCCTCTCTTTTCAGCAGCTTCGCGAATCTTTTTTACCAGAATTGAACTTGACATTCCAGCATTACAACATAATAAAATTTTCATTATGAAACTCCTTTCCGCACTTCGCCCCTGGCGGCGCAAAAAAAAATATTTTATTTTTCTTTTAATTTTTTTGTTCTCTGTGCCGCCGCATAAAGTGCGATTTCCATCATATCTTCAAAAGAGCGTCTACGTTCTTCGGAAGAAAGCTTTTCATGAGTGATCGAATGATCGCTTACCGTTAACAGAGTCGCCGCATGTTTTCCGGCTGCCTGTGCAATATGGAAAAGCGCAAAGCTTTCCATCTCTTCCGCAACACATCCATAGCGGTCACGGATCTTAAAGTTCGCCTCCTTGTCCATTCGATAAAAACAGTCCGTCGAATGAACCTTTGCAGGCTTTAATTCTTTTCCGCATATCTTTGCAGCATTCAGAATTTCCTGATTCAGCAAGGCAGATGCGTACTGTGTATCGTTTTCATCTCCGTCATAGGTTCTTGCGAAAGTTGACTCACTCCAGGAGCTTTCCACCAGAAGAATCTCTCTCATGGATATTTCTTCTGAGAATGCTCCGCAGGACCCTATACGAATGATCGTATTGACATCATATTTGCGAAATAGCTCATGGGAATAAATCCCCATGGAAGGTGCGCCCATGCCGCTTCCCATGACTGAAATCCGCTCTCCCTGATACCAGCCGGTATATCCGTACATTCCGCGAACCTGATTAAATAATCTGGCATCTTCCAGATAGTTTTCAGCGATCAGCTTTGCTCTCTGAGGATCTCCCGGCATCAGAACTACCTGCGCGATCTCCTCTAAAGCAGCCTCGTTATGTATTGTCGCCATACAACCTCCATTTAGCATTACACTGATCAATGATTCTTATTTTTCATAATTCCTTCTAAGAAGGTATAAACTCTTCGTTCCTCTGTCTCTGATGGAACTCCCGAAAAAACGAGCTGTGGGATCTGGAATTGAACATCCATGGTCTGTGGTGTGATTACCAGATCCGGTTTTACTTTGATGCACTCATCCTCCAAAAGATACAATGGACATGCACCGCAAATCTGTACAATACCTCTGAACTTTTCTCCAATCCAGCGGCATACACGATGATACCAACCCTTATCAGCACCATAAATCACCAGAACATGAAGTTCTGTTTCCGTTTTCCATCCTACTGCGTGGATATATTCCAAAAGTCTTTCCGTTTCGAAACTATTTACTTTTTTTCCGTATTCATTAAAAAGCATATCTGTCAGAATGCCAACTGCCTGTTTTGGAATTTCATTTTCCTCATCGGATCCGGAAATTACACTCTTCGTACCCGGAATTCTGGAAATCTGACTGTCTGACAGGATTCTTTTTACCAGACATGCTACATCCTTTTCAAAATCTGCTTTCAGCTCTGCATTCTCGTCAAAGGAAATCTGGTATTTTTCATTGACCTGATGATAAAATCCGTCAAGCAGCTCTCTGAGTTTTTCATCTGTCTCGTCTTTTCCGGTCGGAAATCCGATTCTTTCTAATTCCTGATATATAAATTCCAGATCGCAGTCTTCCATCTCCAGAAACAGCGTCTGATTCATGTATTGCAGAAAATCTGCCAACTGATCTTGTCTGAAAATCCATTCTGAATCTTCCATGAAATGTGTTTCTTCTCTTCGGACATTTACATAAAATATCTTCCAGGCTGCCATATAGAGCACCTGATCGGAGACCACGATTTTCCTCTCCTTACAGAACTCTACGACATATTGATAGAAGGTATTAATCTCTTTTAAGTTTACAATGCCGCGCATCAGGTGATACAGAGAATTATCCATCAACTGCCCGTTTGTTACGATACAGCCTTCGATGATTCGAAACACAAGTTTTCGGATTTCTTTCTCTCCGGCTTTCATATAGATCTGATGATTTTGCACCACCATTCCCGGAAGTCCGTATTCCTCCTCAAACAACTTTTCCATATAAGAGATATCTTTATAGATTGTATTTTCAGGCACGTGCAGGTACTCTGCAATCACATCCAGACTACTTCCCGGCCTTCCAAGCGCACGATCCATCACAGAAAGTCTGCGCTCTAAAGGCGTCTGGCTTTCCATTCCTTTTACGAAATAACACTGTTCCTCCAAAAGATCGTTGATTCGGCCGCGGTTTTCTCCAGCGATGTAATATCCATTTCTTTGAGACGCACGAATCTCAAAGCCTTCCGATCTTAACCACTGATTTGCCATCGAAAGATCTTTTCTGATGGTTTTTTCACTGGCATGAAAATGTTCAGAAAGCTTTTTCCCGGAAACACCCTCCGGATGTCCTAATACATACAGAATAATTGTTTTTTGACGACTTGACAGCAAAAGAAACTCCCCCTCTGCTGTCAAGTATATCATAAGCTCATATTCAATTCCAGAAACTTCTTCTATGAATTTGCAGCTTCTTTCTTAAGTTCGTCTGCTTCCATCATCTTGAAGAATGGATAGTAGAAGATTGTCATTAAAACAACGTTAAAGATTGCAAGTACAGCAGCCTTCCAGTCTAATGTTAAAAGGAATGCCTGGAATCCTGGTGGCAGGAAACCTGGTGCTTCCCAAAGTGGAAGTCCTACTAATCCGGATGCCATTGCAAGATAATCGATTGCTGCTACGATTACTGGTCCAAATACGAATGGAATCATTAAGAATGGGTTCATAATGATTGGAGCACCGAAAATAATCGGTTCGTTAACACCGAACAGAGATGGGATAATACCTACACGACCGATGGTCTTTAAGGATTTTGCTTTGGAAAGCATCATCATGATAACAAGACCAAGTGTCATACCAGAACCACTTACCTGTAAGAATCCATAGTAGAATCCAAATGTAAATACATGTGTAGGATCTGCTCCTGCTGCTACTGCTGCTGCGTTTGCTGTAGCGTTTGCGATGGCAAATGGAGCCCATACACTGGATGTGATTGCTGCACCATGAAGACCGAATACCCACAGAAGCTGTGTGATAAAGATTACGATCATAACTGCTGGCAGAGAATCCATAGAGGAGATTGCTGGAGCAAGAATGTTCATGATTACCTGTGGGAATGTTGTTCCGCCAAGGTTCTGGCATAATGTAGCGATTGCTGTTGCGATTACTACATCGATTACTAATGGAATTAAAATAGAAAAACTGTCTGCTACCATTGGTGGTACGCTGTCAGGCATTTTAATTGTCAGGTTATGTTTGCTGCACAGTCTCATTACTTCTACTGCGAGGATTGCAGAGATCATTGCTACGAAAAGACCTTCTGCACCAAGGTAGCTGACTGTCCATGCACCTTCTTCTGTAATTGTTACAGAAAGAAGTAAATGTACTAAGATTGCAGATGCACCTACCAGTACATTCTTAATGTCGTAACTTTTTGCCAGAGAGTTTGCAATATACAATACTGCATACAATGACATGATATTAGTTGTAAAATAAGTAGGAAAAGTGATGATGCTGTTATGTGCATTTACCCATTCCTGTACTCCGCCGCCGATCAGGTTTCCGATACCAGTCGGTACAAGGCAGAATGAACCGATGATAATAATTGGAACGATACCAACGATACCATCTTTGATTGCCTGGAGATGTCTCTGATTTTCCAGTGCTGTTGCGATTGGCATCAGCCATTTCTGAAGCCATGCTTGAATTTTGTTCATACTAATTCCTCCTATGTTAAGATTTTTTTACCTTGTCCATTATAAAAGAAAATTGATTCTTCTTTTGTAAGAAAATTCCCAAACAGTTCGGTAAAAGAAGAAAAAATGTAAAGAGCAGACCCTATCCGGATCTGCCCACTAAATTCCTTATAAAACCTTGCTTAAGAATCCTTTTAATCGTTCATTTTTCGGATGTTCAAAGAATTCCTTCGGTTCATTTTCTTCCTGAATGATACCTTCATCAATGAAAATGACACGGTTTGCAACTTCTTTTGCAAATCCCATTTCGTGTGTTACCACGACCATGGTCATATTTTCTTTTGCAAGATCTTTCATTACCTGAAGAACTTCACCAACCATTTCCGGGTCAAGGGCTGAAGTCGGTTCATCAAAAAGCAGAACCTCCGGTTCCATACACAGGGCACGAACGATTGCAATTCGCTGTTTCTGACCGCCGGATAACTGGCTAGGATAAGCATCTGCTCTGTCAGCCAGACCAACGCGTTCCAAAAGTTTCATTGCTTTCTCTTCTGCTTCTTCTTTTGACATTCCCTTTAACTTGATCGGTCCAATGGTCATGTTCTTTAAAATTGTCATGTGCGGGAATAAATTAAAGTGCTGGAACACCATTCCCATTTTCTGACGGTGTTTATCAATATTTACCTTTTTACCGGTAATGTCTGTACCTTCAAAAATGATCTGTCCGCCTGTTGGCTCTTCCAAAAGGTTTAAGCATCGCAAAAAGGTACTTTTACCAGAACCTGACGGTCCAATGATAACGACCACATCACCTTTGTAAATATCAAGGTCAATTCCTTTTAATACGTCCAGATTACCAAAGCTCTTCTGAACGCCCACTGCTTTAATTAAAGGTTTTACACTATCGCTCACTCTGCTGTAACCTCCTTTCAAGCATGGATACCAGTTTTGTAAAGATCATGACCATCACAAGGTAAATGATTGCTACTGCGATCAATGGAAAAAACGCATCATATGTACGGCTTCGGATAATGTCGCCGCCCTTTGTCAAATCCTGCAGTGCGATATAACCGGATACTGATGTTTCTTTTAAAAGTACAATAAATTCATTACCTAATGTTGGCAATACATTCTTAAATGCCTGTGGCAGAATGATGTACCACATGGTCTGCCAGTAGTTAAAACCAAGGCTTCGTCCTGCTTCTGTCTGTCCAATATCGATAGACATGATACCGCTTCGGAAGATTTCTGCAACATAAGCCGCAGAGTTTAAACCAAAGGCAAGCACAGCTACGACTACTTTCTCAATGTTGACACTTCCAAAAATGACAAAGTAAATAATGAGCAGCTGTACAACAACTGGTGTTCCTCTGATGATCGTCAGATAAACTTTTGCAAAAATGTTAAGAATCCAGAGCAGGAAATCACCAATGCTTTCCCACTTTAAGAATTTTTTGCCGGTTCTGTCGTAGGTTGAACGGATCAGCGCAAGAAGAAATCCCAAAACAACACCGATGATCAATGCAAAAAAAGTAATGATCAGTGTTGCCTTCAGACCGTCTGTCACATAATGCCAGCGTTCATCCGCGATAAAGTTCAAATAAAATCTGTCAGCCAGATTCTGAAAAAATCCCATGATTTGATTTCCTATTCTTATTCAGCTGCGATGTATTTGTCTACGATTGCCTGTAATGTTCCGTCTTCTGTTAATTCAGCAAGTGCTGTGTTTACTTTTTCAAGTAAGTCTGTGTTGTCTTTTGCAATTGCCATAGCATAATCTTCTTCTGTGAATGCTTCATCAAGAAGTACAAGGCCTTCGTTTTCAGCTACGAATACTTTTGCAGGCTCGTTGTCGATGATCACTGCATCGATCTTGCCCTGAGAAAGTGCCTGAACAGCTTCGAAACCTTTGTTGTAACGTTCGATTGTTACGTCTGTGATATCTTCTGCATAGATGTCACCTGTTGTTCCTAACTGAACACCAACTTTTCTGCCATCTAAGTCTGCAACGCCTGTGATATCAGAACCCTCTGCAACGATAACTACCTGTGTAGCGTGTGCATAAGTATCAGAGAAGTTTACGCTCTGTAAACGGTCTTCTGTAACTGTCATACCTGCTAAACCAAAATCAGCTTTTCCTGATGTAACTGCTGCGATGATAGAGTCAAATGCCATATCTTCGATTACAAGTTCGCAGCCTAATTTTTCTGCAACTGCTGCAGCGATTTCAGCATCGATACCAACGATTTCGCCGCCTTCATAGTATTCATATGGAGGGAATTCAGCGTTTGTTGCCATTACTAATACAGCTTTGTCAGCTGGTGCTTCTGCTTCTTCTGTAGCTTCTTCTGCAGCTGCCGGAGCTTCTGCTGTTTCTTCTTTAGATCCACAAGCTACTGCTGCAAGAGCCATAGCTGCTACTAACATGAGTGATAATAATTTCTTCTTCATAACTCATTCTCCTTTTATATTAAATTTATTTTTCAATGAATATTCATTAAAATATTCATATATTTATGCATAAATATTCATTCAATGCACAATTTGATATTATATAGTAAAAGTCCTTGAAATTCAAGGACTTTTTCGCTTTTCTTTACTAAATGTTCCGGCTTTATTCATTAATAATTTTTCTTGCTTCCAGATAATATCGTTTTTCCTGTGCATGACCTGTAGAAAAGGTTTTTCTTGGAAAAACGCCCTCTTCAATGATTCCTTTGAAAAATTTATCCTTATCAATTGCAGGAAGCTCAAACCCGATACAGTTTGTTTCCTTCGATAACTCCTTTAAAACGTTTCCGCCATGGATATAATCGACCACACCCAAATGCACGGACAAATATTCATCCAGAAAATTCTGCAGGATTCCGATTGGAAGCTGGCCTTTCGCCGGGTCTAAAAATACAGTTCCATGCTTTTCGCCGCTATACCATTTTACCGGATACCCTTCTTCTGCGCAGGAATCCAGGATCAATGCTCCTAAGATTGCATTTACGTCTACATTTTTTACAATTCGATGGATTGGCTCAAATTTCTGAGCTTCATCATGAATGTTTACCACTTCCACCAAAGCATACTTCGCCGGGTGATTTGACAAATCCCTTCCCTGATTCTTCAGTTTTATATCCTCATAGCAGGCTTTTGCTGTCGCAAGGGAATGGTTTCCATCTGCCACAGCAAACATCATCGGCACTTTCTTTGAATCTGCATATTTCTCCTGGATAAAATCTCCATAGGATTCCAGCTTTTCTAAAAATTTCTCAACTTCATTCCCTGCTATCAGTCTGCCGGAAATATGTCCACCCTCTTCCATTAAATCAAAATCATATAATAATGGAAGCTTTTCCTTAATCGTCTCCAGATATCCGCACATAATGTCCTTCTCGTCATCGGAAAACAGTAAAATGTGCGGCAGTTCCAGCACTGCATTTTCACGAATGATCTTGCGCGGCGGAATTCTCTCAATCACTGTTTTTTCTGTTGCGCGAATGCCTGACAACGAATGGGGAGAATAATCATATTCTTCCAGATTGATTGCTCCTACGATTCCTTTACGGATGGTTCCATCCAAAAGCGTTCTCTCCACATAAACAAAAGTATTTTGATACTCTCTGAACAGATTCTGCTTCAAATACGTTTCCATGGTCTTCCTGATTTCAGCGATCATACCTGCCGAATCTTCTCCAAGCTTTGCTTCCGGCAAAATCAGTTTTAAGGAAGATGGGGCTTCTCCCACATAGCTTTCCACTCTTTCCCAATATTCCGGCTGAGACGTAAACTGGTCGCAAGCAATGACAGACCATTTTTCCATTTCCACATTCTCCGGGATCAAAATATCTGCCGGCTCGAATAAATTCATGTTCCATATCCTCCTGGCACTTCTAACGTCCCGTCAGAAGTTCATTCTTTTCGCGGATTCCATCATCTGTTAATTCCAGCACTCTGTCTGAGTTCTGAATGCTGCTGAGACGATGGGCAATGGTAAGAGTTGTTCTGCCCTCTGATAATTTATCCAGGGATTTTACGATTGCTGCTTCACTTTCATTATCCAGCGCAGAGGTTGCTTCATCTAAAATCAGAATTGCAGGATTCTTTAAAAATACTCTGGCAATGCTGATACGCTGTTTTTGTCCTCCGGAAAGTTTGACACCTCGTTCACCAACATAAGTGTCATACCCATCTTTTAAATTCATGATGAACTCATGAGCTTCCGCCTTTTTCGCAGCCTCGATAACCTCTTCTTCCGTTGCATCCAGCTTTCCATATAGGATATTCTCTCTGATCGTTCCTGAGAACAGATAAACATCCTGCTGAACTACCCCGATATTGCCGCGCAGGCTCTTTAAGGTATATTTTCTGATATCTTCCCCATCAATGAGAATCTTTCCATCTGTTACGTCATAAAAACGTGGAATCAGATTGCAGAGTGTGGTTTTTCCGCCTCCAGATGGCCCCACCAGCGCAAGCTTTTCTCCTGCATGAATACGAAGGGATATATTTCTTAATACTTCATTATGATCGTCGGAATATTCAAAGCTTACATTGTCAAATACAATCTCTCCCTTTGGCGCAGGCATCTCCACAGCATCCGGCTCGTCAAAGATTTCAATTTCTGAATCCATGATTTCCAGAAAACGTTCAATCCCTGTGATACCACGCTGGAACTGCTCTGCAAATTCAATAATCCTTCGAATTGTGGCAATCATTGTGCTGACATACATTGTATAGGCAACCAGATCTCCCGCCGAAATCAATCCTTTTGTCAGAAAAATACCGCCAGCTGCGATAACGATCAGGTACATCATTCCGTCAAACAAACGGTTCGTTGTGCTAAAAGCAGCCATGATATGATAGCTGTGTTTTTTGATTCCAAGAAATTTCTGATTATCTTCTTCAAATTTCTGTTTTTCTTTTTCTTCATTCGTAAAAGCTTTTACGACTCTCTGACCTAATAAACTGTCTTCAATACGGGCATTTAATTCCCCAATCTGGTGACGCTGTTCTCTGAAAACTGCTTTCTGTTTTCTATTAATTTTCAGACATACCAGAAACATAATCGGTAAGCAGATAAAAATCAGTAAGGTCAGCAACGGACTGACTCCAAGCAGAATTATGAATGAAAACACAGCTTTTAAGGCTGCAATAAAAAATTCTTCCGGACAATGGTGTGCAAATTCTGTAACATCGAACAGGTCATTGGTGATACGTCCCATGATCTGGCCGACCTTTGTATTATTATAGTAGGTATTGGAAAGCTTCTGCAGGTGCGCGTAAGCATCTCTTCGCATATCGGTTTCCATATAGGTACCCATAATATGTCCCATACCAGCCATATAAAAGTTCGCAGCACCGTCAATCATTCGAAGGCCCAGATAAAGGACACCCAACTGCAGCACGTATTGAACTGTAAGTGCCGCTGCATTGTTGGCAGCCATAT
This sequence comes from Lachnospiraceae bacterium, assembly GCA_017622875.1. Taxonomy (GTDB): domain Bacteria; phylum Bacillota; class Clostridia; order Lachnospirales; family Lachnospiraceae; genus HGM12587. The sequence continues at coordinate 33,563 of JAGAQG010000063.1, read as the reverse complement.
TGGTAAGCTGACGCATGATCATTGGCAATACCAGTTCACAAATGGATGTAAGTCCTGCACAGATCAGATCCAGAATTAAAATATGTTTGTATTTTCCATAATATGGCAGAAATCGTTTCATCAATTCTCCCATAGAGTACTCCTTCTTTTCCATAATGTCTCCTCCTTTATCTCATTAGATATACCATAACAGAAACTTATTTTTTTCTCAAGTCTGCCCCACACGTAAAAAACGGACACCCATCAGGATGCCCGTCATAAACAAATTTAGTTTGCGTCTTCGTCTCTCTGCGCAACAAAGACTGTTCTCTTTCTAGCCATTTCATCGCTTTCAAGATATTCATCGTAAGTTGTAATCTTATCAATCATGCTTCCATTTGGAAGAATTTCAATGATACGGTTTGCTGTTGTCTGAACGATCTGATGGTCGCGTGAGGAGAATAATAAAACTCCTGGGAATTTCATCATACCATTATTCAGTGCTGTGATAGATTCCATATCCAAGTGGTCAGTCGGTTCGTCTAAGATTAAGATGTTGGCGCCTGAAATCATCAGCTTACTTAACATACAACGTACTTTTTCTCCACCTGAGAGAACGCGTACTTTTTTCACGCCGTCTTCTCCTGCGAAGAGCATTCTTCCTAAGAAACCACGTACATAAGTTACGTCTTTGATTTCAGAGTACTGTGTTAACCAGTCTACGATTGTGTAATCGTTATCGAATTCCTTTGTATTATCCTTCGGGAAATAGGACTGGCTTGTTGTAACTCCCCATTTGTAAGTACCTTCATCTGGTTCCATTTCACCTGCAAGAATCTTAAATAATGTAGTTTTTGCAAGCTCATTGCTTCCTACGAATGCTACTTTATCATCATGATTTAAAATAAAGGAAATGTTATCAAGTACTTTTACACCATCAATTGTTTTTGAAATTCCTTCTACAGTAAGTACTTCATTACCAATTTCGCGGTTTGGTCTGAAGTCGATGTATGGATATTTACGGCTGGATGGTTTAATTTCATCAAGCTCGATTTTTTCAAGGGCTTTTTTACGGGAAGTAGCCTGTTTAGATTTTGAAGCATTAGCACTGAATCTGGAAATAAATTCCTGTAATTCCTTGATCTTTTCTTCTTTCTTCTTGTTTGCTTCTTTCATCTGACGAACCATTAACTGGCTGGATTCGTACCAGAAATCATAGTTACCTGCATAAAGCTGGATTTTACCGTAGTCAATATCTGCTGTATGAGTACATACCTTATTTAAGAAGTATCTGTCATGAGATACAACGATGACTGTGTTTTCAAAATTAATTAAGAATTCTTCTAACCATGCAATGGCATCTAAATCCAAATGGTTCGTAGGTTCGTCCAGAAGAAGGATATCCGGATTTCCGAATAATGCCTGAGCAAGGAGTACTTTGACTTTTAATGCACCTGGAAGTTCACTCATCATTGCATAATGCCATTCTGTTTCTACACCAAGACCATTTAAAAGGGATGCTGCGTTGGATTCTGCTTCCCATCCGTCCATATCAGCAAATTCGCCTTCTAATTCAGAAGCACGGATACCGTCTTCTTCTGTGAAGTCTTCTTTTGCGTAAATCGCATCTTTTTCTTTCATGATGTCGAACAGTCTCTGGTTACCCATGATAACGGTGTCCATAACTGTGTACTGGTCGTACTGGAAATGGTCCTGCTTTAAGAAAGAAAGACGCTGGCCTGGAGTGATTGCGATGTCACCGTTTGTGGAGTCCAGTTCTCCTGAGAGGATTTTCAGGAAGGTGGATTTTCCTGCACCGTTGGCACCGATGAGACCGTAGCAGTTTCCTTCTGTAAATTTGATATTTACATCTTCAAATAATGCTTTCTTACCTAAACGTAATGTTACATTGTTTGCACTAATCATTTTATCTGACCTTTCTTTAAGAGAGTTAAGAGAGCCCATAGGACTCTTAAGTTTATCATTTCATACCTACTCTATTTTACAGTAAAATCAATAATTTGCAAGAACTTCTTTGGTGTTTAACAATAAAAAATCGGCCAACTTTCATTGACCGACTTTTTCCTTCTCTTTTTATATTGTTTTTTCCACAACTTTTCTTGAAATCAGCAGGCATAAGGCAAACACACCTAAGACTACCAGAATAGTATTCATAATCACAACATCTACTGCACCTGCTACAAGTAAGGCGATGTAAAGGATGATAAACATTGCATATCCTGCATAGGACCAGCTTTTTAGTCCGATCAGTCGATTTCTTTCGTCTGATTCATAAATCTCACGCTCTTTTAAAGCTTCTGCATTTTTAAGCATACGCACATTTTTAATAATTGTGATTACCGATGCTTCTATAAGCCCGCATCCGACTCCGGTATAGAACCCTGCAGAGTAATCCCCATTTCCAGATGCAAGAGGTACAAAAGTTCCTACGCAGACAGATGCAATTCCTAAAATACATAACAAAACTGCATAGACGATTCTAAGTTTTACTCTTTTTTCGATTGTTTTTCCTGCTCTTGATTCACTTACTAACATGATGTTTCCTCCTCAAACAAAAATACTTCTTCAATGGTCTTGCCAAAATATTTGGCGATTTCGTGTGCCAGAATTAACGACGCATTATACTTCCCATTTTCCAAAGATATGATGGTCTGCCTCGTAACACTGACTGCCGCTGCCAGCTCTTCCTGTGAAATCCGTCGTTCTTTTCGTAGTTCTTTAATTTTGTTCTTCATTTCACACCTCTCTTTGTAAAGTTCTCTTTACATTTTTAGTATAGTTTGCTTTACATTAAATGTCAAGCGTATTTTACATTTTATGTGAAATTTTGAGTTGAAAAGACTATATAGAAAGAGTAAAATAATGATAATTACTTAATCATAAAGAAATGGGGACTACTTATGGAAAGCAGAATTAAAAAGACAATAGAACTTCATGACAAAGGTTATAACTGTGCACAGGCTGTCGCATGTGCTTACTGTGATCTGGTTGGCATCGATGAAAAGACTGCTCTTTGCGCTACCGAAGCTTTTGGTGCTGGTATGGGCGGTATGCAGGCTACCTGCGGTGCTGTTTCCGGGGCTGTATTTTTAGCAGGGCTGAAAAATGCGGATGGCGTTGTTGGCGCACCAAAGTCTAAAGCTAAGACTTATAAACTTTCTAAAACAATCGTGGAAGCATTCAAAAAGAAAAACGGAACTGTGATCTGCTGTGAATTAAAAGCAAAAGATCCTGAAACTGGAGAAGTAAAACGCGACTGCGCAGGATGCATTATGGATGCCGCTGCAATCGCGGAAGTTGTACTTTTTTCTGAATAACATTACATACCTAAGCAAAGGATGTCATCGAGCAATGACATCCTTTTTGTTATTTTATGATTTCCTTCTCACAGTCAAACTCTGGTGAATGATAGATAATGATCTGCTTGAAAGAATTGTTCATAGCGACGTTTCTAAACTGCGGATAATTTAAATGTACCGGGAATCTTAACATACTCATCTTCCCTTCCTCGAGAAGTCTGGCGCTCATGGTTCCAGATTCTACAGTTCCTGTCATAATGGCATATCCATGTTCCAGAACTTTCTCTGCAATCTCCTGCGCTTCCGCTTTTCGTAACTGCGGGTCACTTGCAAACACCACATCGGTTGGATGTTCTTCTGAAAATAGCGAAATATCCCCTGACAGTACCACATCTTTCTTTATCCATTTGCTTTCTTGCGCCGAGATTACCTGTTTTATAAAATGTGCATCTCCGCTGAATGTCCACTTCGGAAAACGTTTCTTTAACAGCCAGTAAAGTTCCAGTCCTCTTCCGTACTTCGGAACTGGAAACAGCAATGTCCGATACTCCGTTTTCGCTTTTCGAACATACTTGACCAGTTCTGTACAATAGCTGTCGAAACTTGTCTTATCATTGCCATAAGCACAGTCAACCACTGCGATATCCGCCTGTTTTTCTCTGATCAGGTCGATTTCATGCACATAATTCTTTTCCACATAGTCACCGGAAAAGAACAGTGTTTTCCCTTCACATTCAAACTGATACCACACGCTTCCGACGCAATGGCCGCTGCGGCCATATTCCATAGAAATCGGATGATTTCCTGCCTGATACTGTTCCAGAGTCATTGCATTGTTTACCGGAAATGGCAGCTGGTTCAATGTTTCTTCACTGGCTACAATAGATCCGTCAAATCCATTTGCTGTAATCCATGGCAGAGCCCCTGTATGGTCTGCATGGGAATGTGTCAGAAAAACATAATCCAGACGTTTGATCTCTGCCTCCGTCAAATGCGGGTATCCACCGCCCGCTTCTCCTGCCATCAGACCACAGTCCACCAGAAAAGCATATTTAGATGTTTCAATATAAAAGCAGTTGCGGCCATGTTCGCCGCAACCGCCTGCTATCTTCATTCTCATATTCTAACCCTTTTGTTTGTCAATTGCGCGATTTAAAATCAGTAATGCAGTTGTCGTAAAGAGCACACATAATACTGCCATCGCCATACCAACAGACACACTGCCCTGCTCAAATTCGCGAACAATATAAGTAGAAATTACCAGTGTGTTTGGCGGTGCGATCAAACTCGCTGTTACCAGTTCACGGAATGCAATAATAAATGTCATCATCCATCCTGTCATCACGCCTTTCATAATCAACGGTAAAGTAATTCTTCTGAAAATATAAGTTGAACTTCCTCCAAATACCTGTCCCGCAGCCACCAGACTGTTAGAAATCTGTGTAAACGCAGAGGTTACATACTGAATGGTATATGGCAGAAACAGTACCACATACGCTAAGATCATGATTCCCAATGTATTATATAATGGAAGTACATTGTAAATCTGATTCCAGAACAGCATGATACCAATGATCAGTACAATGCTTGGAATCATTTCAGGCAATAAGCTGATTGCTTCCAATACTTTTCCAAACTTCGATTTTGCATTACGAATCGCGATAACAATGAGTGTCCCTAAAACCGCACAAATGCTCGCTGAGCTGACTGCAAGGAAAAAGCTGTTCTTCATTGCATTGAGCCCCTTTGCATTTGCTGTAAACAGATCAATGTAATGCTGGAATGTAAAGTTTCCTGCCTGCAGACCATATCCACGCAATTTGATCAAAGATGTAGAAATTACTGAAAAATAAGGTACTCCAATTGCCAGAAGTAGAACAACTGCAATATAAATCCATGCGATGACTGTTGCCAGTTTATTCATTTTTGTCTGCGCTACTCGTGTTCCCTTACCGCTTACCAGATTGTATGTATGGCGATTGGTAATGTAGTTCTGAAGCATCCACATCATTAAACAAATTCCTACAAGAACACTTGCCAGTGTGGCGGATTTTCCAAAATCAATTGGCGCCACTGTCGCATATCGGTGGATTTCTGTTGTAAACACATCAAAGCCGATACGTTTTCCCAAAGTCGCAGGTGTACCGTATTCTGCGATTGTCTTTACAAATACCAATAATGCACCAATGGCATAGTTTCCTGTCAGCAAAGGCATAAATACTTTTTTGAGTCTTGCTCCAAATCCTGCGCCAAACACAGCTGCGGACTCTTCCAGACTGGATGGAATATTCAGCATTGCATTTTTCATCATGGTCAGCATAAATGGGAATACATGCAAACTCATGACAAGTACGAGCCCGCCCAGAGTAAAGAAATAATTCTCACAACCTGCCGTCGCTGGAAATAACTGCTGCAAAAGTCCGTTTTTCTGCATAAACAGAATCCATCCCATAGATGCAATATAAGGCGGAGTCATAAACGGAATCATAAAAACGATATCAAAAAATCGATATTTCGCAAATTTTGTTCTTGAAAATAAATATGCCAGCGGCAAAGCGATCACGGAAGAAACAATGACTACCAAAACTCCTAAAAGCAAAGAATTTCCAATCATCTTAGCATTCTGACTTTCACATAATGTCTGCCAAACCACACCTAATTGAAAGCGGCCATCTGTCATGACCGCTTTCGCAAAAATCGTAAGTAATGGACAGACAATCAGAAAAATAAGCAATGCGCTAAGAACAATCATTGGCACCTGTTTCTTAATAGCTGTTTTTTCTTTCATTGCTGCCTCCACAGATTATTTACAAAGTTCATTCATCTTTGCAGCAGCATCTGCAGAGATTTCTACCATTTTATCCCAATCACATTGAATCTGTGGGATATCGGATAAATTTGTACGATTATCACAGGTGATATCTGTACGTCCTGGGAGTAAATATGCACCTGCTGCCATTGTCTGTGCTTCATCTGAAAACAGATAATCGATGAATGCTTTTGCATTTTCTACGTTAGGACTTGTATTCATGATCATTGCAGGACGTGGATTTACAACTGTTCCACCTGCTGGGTAATAAATCTGAAGTGGTTCTCCTTTATCGATAGAAGAATAAGCATTGTAGTCAACACCTGCTACTAAGATACCGATTTCACCGGTTGTAACAGATTCAAGAGCTGCTTTGTTTGCGCCACCGTTGATCATTCCGTTTGCTGCCAGCGCTTCAAAATCATCCCAACCGTTTGCATTTGTGTAGCCAGCTACGAAATCCTTACATGCACCTGATTTTTCAGCATCCGGAATTGCCAGTAAATCTTTATATTCTGCTGAGGCAAGCTCGCTCCAGTCAGCGGAAAGTTCCGGGATGACTGTTGTATTATAGATGACACCAACTGCTGATGCACTATAACCAAATAACATGCTGTCTTCATCAATCCAGCCTTCTGCAACTTTGTCTGCATTTTCCGGTGTATAGGACATGATCTTTCCATCATTCTTCATAGAAAGTCCGTCTGTCCAGGAAGCGAGGATTACAACGTCTGCTACCGGATTTGCTTCTTCAGCTTCCAGTCTCGCAAGGATTTCTCCTGTTGTCCCCTGGAACACTTCAACTTCTACACCTGTTTTTGCTGTAAATCCTGCTGCGATTTCGTCAGCAAGACCTGCTGGAGATGGCATATAAACAGTTACTTTTCCTGATAAGCCTGATTCAGCTGTTTCTGTTGTTTTGCTGCCGCCACATGCAGTAAGACCTAATACCATCATGGCTGCTAATAAACCTGCAATGATTTTCTTTTTCATAGTTTTTCTCCTTTTAAACTCTCACAATATCCTTTTCATTCAAATATAAGGAAACTTTCTCTCCTGTTTTCATTTTGGAAGATGTCACATAACTCCAAATCTGATCTTTATATTTCATTTTTCCTTCGTATGCATTTCCTAAGAACTGTGTAGATAACACTTCTACATCAAATTTCTTTCCATCACTGCTTGGAGTCAGTGACGCTTTCTCCGGACGGAACATCTGATGTTCATCAATCCAGTTGGAAGAACCCACAAATTTTGCGACAAATTCTGTGCTTGGATGTGCATAGACTTCTTCCGGCTCCTCATACTGATCCACCACACCCGCATGCATGACTGCAATCTTATCGCTCATACTCATGGCTTCTGTCTGGTCGTGCGTAACAAATACTGCGGTAATCTTTAATTTTGACATCAGTTCCTTTAATTCTGTACGCATTTCTTCACGAAGAAGCGCATCCAGTGCTGATAAAGGTTCATCAAACAGGATACATTCCGGTTCAATGACAATGGCACGGGCAAAAGCTACTCGCTGCTGCTGACCACCTGATAACTGATGTGGGTATCTCTTTGCAAAATCCTTCAGCTGAACTGCACGTAATGCTTCCATAACTTTACTTTCCAGATTCTCTGTATTGTTTGCTGCTCTTAAACCAAAGGCAACATTTTCAAATACCGTCATATGCGGCCACAGGGCAAAGTCCTGAAATACAAATCCCAAGCCTCGCATTTCCGGCGGGATATTGATCTTCTTTTCTGAGGAAAAGATACATTTATCACCGAACCAGATTTCGCCTGTATCCGGTGTCTCTAAACCGGCAATCATTCTCAGCAATGTGGTCTTTCCGCAACCGGATGCACCTAACAATGTTGTGAAACTGCCGCTGTCAATACTCAAGCTAACGTCATCAATTACATTCTTTTCTCCGAATGATTTTGTGATATTCGTTAATCGAATTTGCAACGTATTGTACCTCCTTCAATATTCGACCTAATTCTACAGGGCGAATGTTAAATTCAAACTACTTCCTATGAAAAATCTATGTAAAAAATAAGAAAAACAGGAGAACTTCCGCTCTCCTGTTCCTATGTCACAATATTCTTTATTTCATTAATTCTTCCACAATCTGCTGTGGATATTTTCCATCCGTCACAACTTCTCTATGTGCAGTTTCCATATAAATATGTTCTCTGGCGTTCATAAGAGAAGTTACTTTCTCTTCCAGTGCTCCCCCCTGCAGCAGCGGACGTTTCGTATCACCAGAAACTCTTCTGATAATTTCGTCTTTCGAAGTTTTCAAATAAACAACTGTACCAATCTTTCGAAGCAGCGCCCGATTTTCTTCTCTAACTGGCATACCGCCCCCAATGGAAAGAACAAACGTATCTTTACTATCCTGCAGGCGTTTCAATAGATCAGTTTCCATATCTCTAAATGCCTGTTCGCCATCTTCCGCAAAGATATCTGAAATCTTCCGTCCCTGTTCTTTTTCAATTCGTTCATCTGTGTCGATAAATTCACAGGATAAGGCTTTTGCAAGACGTTTTCCTACCGTCGTTTTTCCTGCTCCCATAAATCCCATTAGTACAATATTTTTCATAACATTCACACTCGCTTATCCTATATAGTTTTCAATTGCTTTTCCTACAACACTGTTTAAGGTTTCTCCATTCTTCACAGCAAAAACAACCAATTTTTTATGCAGTAATGGCTGTATTCTCACGTTAAAAGTCCCCTTATATTCCTTTTCCGGTTCTTTTCCCACACTTTCACAAAATTCCAGATAATCATCTACCGCTTTATGGAATTCCTCTTCAATCATGGTAGCATCGGTACTCGAAAAATCTACATAGTCATTAATTCCTTCGATTTTTCCTCTTAACGTATTGGTTTCTGAATCAAATTCAATCACTGTATAATAGGCTTTATACTCTAATACATTCTTTTTCATTATAATTCACCCGTTCTATCTGCAACTGCATTATAGTTGCATTATACATTCTGATTAATCCAGTGTCAAGAAACCAGATTATATGGAAAATGTGTTCCAAACAATGGGGGTTCTATTTTATTTCAATTTTTGACTTAAAAAAGGGCGGATTCCCCGCCCTTACATTCTACTTTTTCTTCTGCTCCCTTAAGTAAAAGAATAATACAATCTTTTCCAGATATCTTTTCAACACAATCTGAATCTCTTCCTTTGGATGAATCGGTTTCACAAGCACCGAATAAATCCCAGTCAGGTTTGCACCCCATACATCCGTAAACAGCTGATCTCCTACAAAAAGTGTGGTCTGCTCATCTGTTCCCATAAGCTCCATGGCTTTTCGATAGCCTTTTGGATTTGGTTTGCCGCCCTTGTGAATGGTGTGTACCTGGATTTCTTTATTGAACATGGCAACACGCGGCTCTTTGTTGTTGGAAAGTAGACACACATCCATGCCGATTTCCTTCAAATGTGTAAACAGCTTTTTCGCTCTCTCATCTGCCGGAGCATCATGAGGAACCAATGTATTATCGATATCAAAAATGACACCTTTATATCCTTTTTTCGCAAAACTGTCAAAATCAATGACATAGGTGGAATCTACATATTCCTTTGGGTAAAATGTACGAAACATAAAATTTCTGTAACGAACCGTTACAAACTCCTTATTCTAAAATTTTCTTCAGCTCGTCCATAAATGTATTCACGTCCTTGAACTCTCTGTAAACAGAGGCAAAACGTACATAAGCAACGGAATCCAAGTCCTTAATCTTATCCATAACAATCTCACCGATCACCTTGCTTGGAATCTCTTTTTCTTCACGATTAAAGATTTCCATTTCCACCTGATCGATCAATGCGTTGATATCTGCAACTGGAATCGGACGTTTATGACACGCACGAAGTACCCCTGCTTCAATCTTTGAACGGTCATAGGTCTCTCTATTATTATCCTTTTTGATAACGATGAGCGGAATCGTCTCTACCTTCTCATAAGTCGTAAAACGTTTGCCGCATTCGTCACATAATCTGCGTCGTCTGATAGAGCTGTTGTCATCAGCAGGTCTTGAATCGATAACTCTGGTTGCTTCCTGGTTACAAAATGGACATTTCATAAATATTATCCCCCGATGGTTAGTCTTTAACTGACTAAAGTATATTACATTTTTTTACCATATGTCAATATTTCGCAGGCGTTTGCCAAAAACAACCGCTACATCTTGTGCATATAGTATAAGGGAGGGGATTTTATGAGACTTTGTGAATTGAAGGAAAAGGATGTGATCAATGTCTGCTGCGGGAAAAAGATCGGCTGCGTAGTAGATATTGAATTCGACAAAAAAAGCTGTCATGTGACAGCCTTAATCGTTTCCCAGGGAGTTCACTTCTTCAACCTGTTCTGCAATGATGAAGTCGTGATTCCCTGGTGTTGTATTAAACAAATTGGTCCTGATGTAATTCTTGTAGAATTACCTGGATAAAATTTACTCTTCTACTGTTCCGTGCATTCTTCTGATTACAAGTAATGTTGTAACCATGAGAACAACACCAACTGGAAGCGCAATCCAAGCTGTCTTTACGAAGCCTGCAACAATGTATGTTACAAAAGAAACTGCCGCTACTGTCATTACGTATGGAAGCTGTGTATTTACGTGGTTGATGTGATTACTCTGTGCACCAGCACTTGCCATGATGGTTGTATCGGAGATTGGCGAGCAGTGGTCACCACAAACAGCACCTGCCATACAAGCAGAGATTGCAATGATCATCATTGTCTGATCTGCTGCAAATGCTTCAACTACGATTGGAATAAGGATACCAAAGGTTCCCCATGAAGTACCGCTTGCGAAAGCAAGGATACATCCTACTAAGAAAATGATCGCAGGTAAGAAGTTCATCAGTGAAGATGCACTGCCTCTTACGAGTGCTTCAACATATGGAGCAGCACCAAGGCTGTCTGTCATTGCTTTTAAGGACCATGCCATTGTAAGGATAAGAATAGCTGGAACCATTGCTTTGAAGCCTTCTGGAAGAGAGTTCATGCAATCTTTGAAAGAGAGAACTCTTCTTGCCATGTAAAAGATAATTGTAAATACAAGACCGAAGAAGCTTCCGTAAGCAAGACCTACAGATGCGTCACATCCTGAGAACGCTTCAACGATACCAACGCCATCGAAAAATCCGCCTGTGTAGATCATGCCGATAATGCAGCAGATAATCAATGCAACTACTGGAAGTACAAGGTCCACGACTTTACCATTTGGGTTACCTGCAACATCATCATCAAATGTGTCGTTACAGCCTGCAGGTGTTGTATGTAAGTCTCCCTTTAATGCATTTAACTCGTGCTGTTTCATTGGACCATATTCAACTTTTGCAACTACAAGTACAATCATCATAACAATTGTTAATAATGCGTAGAAATTGTACGGAATTGCACGGATGAAAATAGAGAAACCGTCTGCACCTTCAACGAAACCTGTTACTGCCGCTGCCCATGAAGAAATTGGTGCAATAATACATACAGGAGCCGCTGTTGCATCAATGATGTAAGCTAATTTTGCACGTGAGATCTTATGCTTATCAGTAACCGGACGCATAACGCTGCCAACTGTTAAGCAGTTGAAATAATCATCGATAAAAATTAAACATCCGAGCAATACCGTTGCAAGCTGTGCACCTACACGTCCTTTAATATGGGTTGAAGCCCAACGTCCGAATGCTGCGGAACCTCCGGCTTTATTCATCATACTAACCATAGAACCTAAAATTACAAGGAATACTAAGATACCTACATTGTAGCTGTCGGAGAGAACTCCGATAAAACCAGTCTGGAAAACATGGTTTACGGTTCCTTCAAAGCTGAATCCTGAGTAGAAAATACCACCTACTAAGATACCTAAGAATAAGGAACTATACACTTCTTTTGTAATCAGTGCAAGGATAATCGCTACAAATGCTGGAACAAGTGACCAGAAAGTAGCGTACATGGATGGCACATATTCTACAGTTTCTTCTGCAGCAAATGCCAGCATTGGGCAACACATAACCATGATTGCGACAACAGTCATGAGCCCTGCGAGTTTTTTCATGTTTGCTTTCATTGTTTTTCCCTCTCTCTCATTTTGACCAAATAGTTCGGCATGTGAAATTTCACACATATAAAAATGCCATGAATACGCAGAGTACCCATGGCATAATCATTCATCATTTGGTGCCGATAGCTCTCCACAAAAGTGACAGTCCGATGCATCTTCTGCACCGTCCCAGAAAAAAGCTTTGGGATACTTCTTTCTTCGGCGAATTTCCCTTTCTCTTACAGCAGCTTGTCCCCAGCCCTATGCCGCAAGTTACTCTTGTCCTTCGCGCCTCTATCCAGTCATATTCATTTTATATTGAATCTAATAGATTCAATAAATACGTATTCATTTGTACCACTACTGGAGAAAAAATGCAATAGATAATTTGCGTTTTTTCCTTATTTTTCGGGCTTTTTTGTCATTTTCAGACACTCTTTGCTACTTTTAATGTATTTTCATCCCAGTTCTGTCGTTTTACAAACCACAGAAGCAAAAGGGAACTTGCGGTCCATGTCACTGGGTAAGCACTAAATACCACATTGATGTCAGGAATGATACTCACCAGCCCTTCAATGTACACAATGCGAAGCACACACCATGCACCAAGAGTAACTGCCATTGGAATCATAGTCTTTCCCGCTCCACGAAGCGTTCCTGCACAGGTATGTGTAATCGCTAATAAAAAGAAAAACAGTGATTCTACTCTTGCCTGCTGCACTCCAAAAGCAATGACTGCCGGATCCTGACTGAACATTCCTACCAACTGTGGAGCAAAAATAAATACAAAGACTCCAAAAATTTCTGCCATCACAACAGAAATCATCATTCCCTGGCGAATGCCAGTCTTCACTCGGTCCGGTCGATTGGCACCCATATTCTGTCCCACATAGGTAGTCAGAGCAAGAGACATACTAAGTATCGGAATGAATACGAATCCCTGAATCTTTGAATAACTTCCACAGCCGCCCATAGCAAGATCGCCAAAGGCGTTGATATTGGACTGTACCACCAGATTTGCAATTGCATTCACACTATTCTGCACACCACTTGGCAGTCCCAGTAAAAATACCTGCTTTAATATTTTTAAATTTACATGCAGCTTTGAAATTTTAATCTGCACCACAAATCGTCCGCTCATCAGATGAATGAGTCCCAGAATTGCACTTAAAAACTGTCCTATGGTTGTTGCGAGCGCTGCCCCTGCAACTCCCATATTGAATGCACCGACAAAGATCACATCCAAAACTGCATTTGTTACTGAGGAAATGATTAAATAATACAACGGGTGCTTGCTGTCACCCAATGCATTAAAGATGCCGTTGGTCGTGTTGTAAAGTACCATCCCAAGCAGTCCCATGCAGTAAATACGAAAATAAGTAACAGAATTTGGCATTACATTTTCCGGTGTTCCCATCCATTCTAAAATTGTTGGTGTAAATAGAACTCCTAGAATTGTTAAAATTACTCCCATGACAAAGGCAAACACTACTGTTGTATGAATTGCTTCGTCCATACCCTCTTTGTCTTTTGCCCCAAAGCATCTGGAAATAATGACACTGGCACCGATAAAAACACCCTGGAAGAATCCAATCAACAGGTGCTGCATGCTTCCTGAAGAACTGACTGCCGCCAGCGCTTCATTTCCACAAAAGTTCCCTACTACAAGAGAATCCACTGCATTATATAATTGCTGAAATAAATTTCCTAAAAGAAGCGGAATGGCAAAACGGACTAAATTTTTCCAGACCGTGCCTTCCGTCATCGACATTTTTTCTTCGTTCATTTTATTTTCTCTTCTCTGGTAATTCACTAATCATAGTTGCGCCTAAAACAAGCACTGCACCGATGGCACTGTAAACGGTCATTGGCTCTTTTAAGAACAAGGCGGATAAAATGATTGCAACGATTGGATCAATGTAACCAAATAATGCAACTGTCTGGGCCCTTAACTCATTCATGGAACCAAAATACAATGCATAAGCAATTCCGGTATGTACAACACCCACAATAATTAACATGATTATAATCAATGGTGTCAAAGTAACTGCCGACAAATCTTCCACGAGCAAAATGTATGGAATCAGGATCACTGCCGCTGTTCCAAGCTGCATAATTGTTTTATCATAAGTTGGTACTTTTTTCAATTTCTGATTCATCATGATCACGGTTGCATAAAGCGCTGCCGCTCCAAGTCCGAATAAAATTCCTTTGAGTTCAGAAAGATCTGAAATTTCTCCGTCCAGAACACCTGATACGAACACCATACCAAGGAGCGCCACGATCACACAGACCGCCTTTTTCACTGTCATCTTTTCCTTCAATACAAAAGGCGAAACGATCATGACAAAAATCGGCGCCATATAGTAGCACAGGGTTGCTGCCGCAACAGATGTATAACGATAGCTTTCAAATAAAAGCACCCAGTTCATCCCGATCAATCCGCCGGAAATCAATAATATCTTCAAATGCGCACGGATGGAATTCCAATCCATTTTAATCTTTTTCATCTTAATAAAAATCAGTATGAATGCCACACCCAACACGCCTCTTACCCAGGCAACGATTCCGGATGACAACGGGATATATTTTCGAAAAATCCCGATTGTTCCAAAAATTATCATCGCCAGAATGAGTGACATTCTGGCACTGCTTTCTTTTTTCATAACCTCTTCCTCACATTTATGTTTTTAAATCCATACATCATACTTTATCACACTTGAAAACCTTGCACAACCACCCGTTTTAGCGTATAATATTACAAGATTTTTTATAAGGAGGTTTATGAGATGAACGCTATTGCAACAGACAAAGCACCAGGCGCAATCGGACCATATTCACAGGGTTTTGAAGTGAACGGTATGGTTTACACATCCGGTCAGATTCCTGTAAATCCGGCAAATGGTGAAGTTCCGGAAGGAATTGCTGCTCAGGCAGAACAGAGCTGTAAAAATGTTGGCGCAATTTTAGAAGCTGCAGGCACAGGTTTTGATAAAGTATTCAAAACAACATGCTTCCTCGCAGACATGGCAGATTTCGCTGCATTTAACGAAGTATACGCAAAATACTTCACATCCAAACCAGCCAGAAGCTGTGTTGCAGTCAAAGATCTTCCAAAAGGAGTTCTTTGCGAAATTGAAGCTATCGCTGTAAAATAGCCGATTGTTTCATATTAGAGGGAAAAATGCAAGAAAAAATTAAACTACAACCGATTGTAAAAAAATCGTTATATGTTCAGATCTCAGATGCAATTTACAGCTATATCCGAACCAATCAGCTTCAGCCGGGGGACAAACTCCCTTCTGAACGTGAAATGGCAAGTATTTTAGGGACAAGCCGCAACTCTCTCCGAGAGGGCCTGCATATATTAGAAAATAAAGGATTACTGGAGATCAAATCCGGAAGCGGAACTTTCGTAAAGAATCCTTATGGTTCCGCAAACAAACTTTCTATTCATCTAAATGGGTGCTCAAAGGAGGAAATTTATCAGTTACAGACTGCACTGGAACAGCAGATGGTAAAAAATGTTTTTCTGTATGCGACTACTGAGGAAAAACAGGAGCTGTTAGACCGTGCAACAGAGATGTCGATTCTGGCAGAAAGCTATGTATACAGCCATGCTGTAGATACTTATTTCCATAATAAACTGTACGAGATTGCAAGAAATACCGCGATCAGACAGCTTTTGGACAGTATCCGCGCAGTACGTTTCAGCAGTAACGAAGAAAACGTGTCAGATAATAATTCTATCTGGCTTGCATCCGTCAAAGATCATTACGCATTGGCTCAGGCCATTGTAGAAAATAATGAAACAACTGCATTAGAGGCACTGGACCGAATACTGAAATACAGCTATGAAGTTTCGAATAATGAACAACAATAAAGAAGGTGTTGATGGGACGCGACCCCAGTCAACACCTTCTTTTTCAATTAGAAGAGGGAAAAATTTCTCACTTAATCATTATTCTGGAAGTTCTGTCTTCCCTGTTAATCTTACGTAGTCATCATACTGATGGCCGCCTTTTTTGATCTTAGCAATACCAAAGCCTGTGAATCCCCAGATGATTGCGAAGATAACACCTGTGTAGCACAGGCAAGCCCATGGTAAGTAAGATAATGTTGGAACTCCTAAAGTAGAAGCCATGTAGATACCTGCCATTGTCCATGGCACCAGTGGGTCGATAACTGTAACAGAGTCTTCCAGAGTTCTGGAAAGGTTCTTTGTTTCCAAACCTCGTTTGATATATTCATCTTTGAACATACCACCGATCATTAAGAATGTAACAGTAGCTTCACCAACAACAGTGATTACAACTACACCAAGGATTGTTGTAGCAGCGATTAACTGACCTGTTGTGTGGAGATGTTTCATAACCTTTGAAATCAGTACATTTAATGCACCTGATACTGTTAAAGCAGAAATAAATGCATATCCGCAGAATGCCATTAATACTGTGTTCATCATGGATGACATACCACCACGCTGTAACAGGTTTGCAACTGTTGCAGGAAGTGCAGTTACATCAATTCCCATGTTTGTGAGCATTTCAAGCTTGAATCCTGTTAACATTGCTGTAGAGCAGTCAGCAAATGAGAATCCGTTGCATACAAGTGCAATGATGATCGCAACTGTAGAAGAAAGCATCATAACCGGGATTGTAGGTTTTTTCAGAAGAGAACCTGCAATAACGATGATTGGTGGAACTAATAAAACTAATCCCATTGGCATAGAGAAGTTGAATAACTGTCCAAGTACAACCAGAACTTCGTCAATCTGGTCTACGGAAGCTGCTCCTGAAGAGCTGAAGCCTGCGATCAGATAAACAACAACACATACAGCGAATCCTGGAAGTGTTGTGTAGAACATATGTCCAATGTGGTCATACAGCTTTGTATCTGATGCAAGAGCTGCCATGTTTGTACTGTCAGAAAGTGGAGATAATTTATCCCCAAAGTAAGCACCTGCTACGATCGCACCTGCTACTGCTGGAAGTGGAGCGTTCATACCTGCTGCAACACCCATTAAAGCTGCACCAACAGTACCTGCCGCACCCCAGGAAGTACCTGTGCTGACAGAAAGGATTACTGTAACTAAGAAGGATGTAAGGATCATGTATTTCGGGCTGATGATCTTCAGACCAATGTAGACAAGATATGGAATGGTTCCACTTACGATCCATGCACCGATCATAAGACCTACAACAAGTAAGATCATGATGGCCGGGAATGCTTTTGCTAATTTGGTCGTAAATTCCTGTTCAATTTCAGCCCATGTATGGCCTAAGCAGATTGTGTAAATTGTTGTAACGATCGCACATAATAAGATTAAGATCTTAATGTCAATACCGTTTGCCAATCCGAGAACCAGTGTCACTACCATGAAGATCAGTGGTAATGCAGCTAACAGAGTTCCAGGAGTTTTTGCTGTCTTATTTGTATTTTCTCCCATGTTTTTCTCCTTATGTTGTGAATTAAATCTGTGCAAATGCCTGCTCTAAATCTTCAATCAGCGCTTCTGCACCTTCCAGACCGCAGTGTAATCTGACAATGCTGTTGTTAATGCCTAAGAAATCACACTGTTCTTTTGTCCAGCTGTATGTATAAGAAATTGCCAAGCTTTCAAAACCGCCCCAGGAAGCTCCTCTTTCAAATACCTTTAATGCATCTACGAATTTCGCTGTTGTTTCTTTATCTCCATCAAGCTCAAAGCTTAATAATCCACATTCACCCTTCTGCTGCTTTCTCGCAAGCTCATACTGTGGATGGGATTCAAGACCTGTATAATATACATGTTTTACCTTTGGATGCTTTTCAAGATATTTTGCAACCTCTAATGCAGTTTCATGATGTCTGCGCAGACGTACATCTAAAGTACGAAGACCTCTGATTGCAAGCCAGCTTTCCATTCCGCCCTGTAAGCTTCCGAACAAATCTCTCTGGCTTAAAACTTTTCTCATCAGTTCTTCATCCTTGGAAACGAGCACGCCTCCGAGAAGGTCGCTGTGTCCTCCGATGTACTTTGTCATTGTGTGCATTACAATGTCGATTCCCATGTCTAATGGTTTCTGGAATAAAGGTGTGGAATACGTATTATCAATATAGGTTTTGATACCGTGTTCTTTTGCAAGTTTTGCGACACCTTCCAGATCAATAACTGAGAATAACAATGTTGTCGGGCTTTCTAAGATGATCAGACTTGTGTTTTCCTGAATTGCTTCTTCGAAGTCTGATAATTTCTTTCCATCTACATAAGTTACAGAAAGATTCATCTTTTCTTTCAGGACATCATCCAGTAAGTGCTGTACAGGACCATAAGATTCTTTGATACAAATGATATGGCTTCCTGCTTTACATGTTGCCATGATCGCAGCTGTACATGCAGCCATTCCTGCTGAGAATACAACTGCTCTGGAACCGTTTTCCAATGCAGCGATTTTTTTCTCCAGGATGGCACCTGTTGCGTTACCTGATCTGCAATAGCAGAATTCATCTTCAAAAACATCTGCTGCATAATAGTCGGCCATGCAATCAAAGATGTGCAGGGTGTTCATGAAGACTGGTGGTGTTACTGAGTTCATGTATTTGTGTGGATCTTCTCCTACATGAGTCAGCGCCAGTAAATCCTTTTTGCTTGTCATTCCTTTCTCTCCTTTTCTTTTTGGTATACCTACTCACTGGTTGAACCAATTTGCGTTATAATCATATCTTTCTTAGGAAATAATGTCAATGAGATTTCTTCTCCAAAAATTATTTTTGTAAATATTGTCCACAAAAATTCTTTCTAATTATGCATTTTGACAACAAAAAAAGATCACTGCATGAATGATAAAAGGAATGAACAATGTAATAAATGATGCATATCCAAGGTATGCATATCCTTTCTTAACAACTGCCATCAGACCAAACTGAGCAATTGCGAATGCAAGCAATGTGAAGATCAGTGTAAACACTGCGTTTCTTCCCAAATGTCCTTTTGCACGTTTTTCATCAGAATCCATACGACGTTCGATGGAGTTTACACAGCGTGTTACGATACCGGAAATCATATTTACTGCTGTAGAAATCGCACCTAAAATGATCAGGATGGAAATGATCGGTGTTAAGATTCCTGCACCCACACCATTCTGTACAAGTACCAGCATTGGTACAGAAGCTGTCGCAAGCTCTGCCACATATGCTACTGCAAGAAGTCCTACGATGGATAATTCCATTGCAAAGAAGTTACAGATAAACATCCAGATTGCTGCTTTATTGATCTGTGATTCGTCTGTTACATGTTCCATCTGCTGGTAGGTAACAGATACGGATGCCAGCTGGAAGAAGAAGTATAATACAGCTGACCATAATGCGGAACCAAATGCACCGGATTCAGAAGAAAGCACTGTCATCTCGCCGGATGCCATACGTCCTGCGGATTCTGCGATTGCAGGCCACTGTGCAATGATATTTGGTACTAATACAAGTACCAGGCCAACGAGAATCATAACGCTCAATGTGGATGCACATTTACGAACCACATTGGTTCCAAATAATGCGATCACAAAAATAAACACACCGATGATGACTGTGCAGAGCCAGTATGGAAGTCCAAACAATGTTTCTAATGTAGAACCGCCAGTTGCAAACGCTGCTGCTGAAGCTGTGCCAATCATGATCAAATAGGTAATTTCATAAAGATTTGACATGACGGCTCTTGATTTTCCATAGATGCTGTCTGAAAAGCTTCTGTAATCGTATGTTTTATGTTTATATGCATATCTCATGCCATACCAGAAGAACAGTGAATATAATCCCTGTGTTAAAACCGGTAAGATTAGGCACCAGATACCGTAGTTAATAAAGTACTGGTAAATCTGTGCACCGGAAGCAAAACCTCCACCAAACTGTGTTGTAAATGCTACAAAGGCAATTCCCATTACCAGAGGCATTTTATTTTTATCAATCAAAAACGATTTCTTTTCACTCATCCTAAATTTCCTCCTATTTATTGAACTCAATCATCTTGCCTGGATTGAGGATCAATTTATCGTCAAATGCAAGTTTGATGGATTTGTAGAGTCTGATCATTCGTTCTCCAACGAAATCCTCTAAAAATTCAATACGTCCATTTCCGATTCCATGTTCCCCGGAAAGCTGTCCGCCAAGCTCTTTTGACAATGCATAAAGCTCTGTCAGGGATGCATGGGTGGCCTGCTTCCATTCCTCGTCAGTCATGCCTGGATCACGAAGCATTTCCGTATGAATATTTCCATCTCCACAGTGACCGCAAGGCTCTACGCGGATTCCATGAGCACCTGCGATACGTTTTGCCGCTTTTACATATTCTGCGATTCTTGCTCTTGGAACTACAACGTCGCATTCTTCCTGTGATACGGAATCTGCCTTCATGCCCTCTAAAATTGCTCCACGAACTGCCCATACAGAACCTGCACGTTCCGGAGTTCCTGCGATACAGCAGTCCAATGCGCCATTTGCAAGGGCCGCTTCTGCCGCTGCTTCTACTGCACTGTCCAGCTCCTGTTTGCTGGAAGCATCATACATCACAATGAGTACCGCATCTCCCTGTTTTACTGGGAACAATTTATTCAGGTTACGCTCTACAATATCAATCAGCTCACGCTCTAAAAATTCAATGGCTGTCGGTACGAACGGAAGTTCTAAAACCTTTGGTACCATATCTGCACACTCTTCCAGACTGTTAAATGGCATAACCAGGGTACAGCTGCAGGTTGGTGCCGGAAGAAGCTTTAAAGTGACCTGCGTTAAGATACATAAAGTACCTTCTGAACCAATGATCAAATCCTTTACATCATAGCCTGTTGTATTTTTTACGACATTGGAAGAGAAGTTCATAATAGAACCGTCTGGCAATACCGCTTCAATGCATCGCACAAAATCTCTTGTCAGACCGTAACGAACTGCTTTCATACCTCCGGCATTGGTAATGACATTTCCGCCGATAGAAGCTGTCTTTTCACCCGGATCCGGTGGATAGAACAGCCCTTCTGCTGATGCTGCTGTCTGAACATCAATCAACAATGCTCCCGGCTCTACTGTAATAGTCTGATTTTTATGATCGATCGGGAAGATTTTGTTCATTCTCATTACAGACAGCATGATTCCGCCATATTTACAGGTGGCACCGCCGGCAAGACCGGTTCCTGCGCCTCGGCAGACCACTGGAATGTTTTCCTTGTATGCATAAGCCATGATTGCTGAAACTTCTTCTTTATTGATCACTTCTACATATAATTCCGGCTGATAGATACCGTATTCCGGCATTTCATCACGGAAATATTCATTGGCAATTTCATCGCCGACCCAGACACGCTCCTTCGCTGTAACCGAACGGATATAGTCAAAGTCTTCTTCTGTCATTTTCTTATATGGATATGCCATGACTTAATCCTCCTTTCGATTCTTTACAAGCTCTGTCAGATGCGGTACAACCTTGTATAAGTCATCCACGATACAATAATGTGCCACTTTAAAGATCTGCGCCTCAGGGTCATTGTTGATGGCAACAATGCATTCGGAGCCTGTCATACAGGAAGTAAACTGAATGGCACCTGATACGCCGCAGGTGATGATTAACTTCGGACGAACCGTTCTGCCGGAAAGCCCGATCTGATGAGCGGTATCCCCAAATCCGTTTTCCACCATCGGTCTTGTAAACGCCAGCTGACCGCCAAGGGCTTCTGCCAGCTCCCTGCACATTTCCACATCTTTTTCGTTTCGGACACCTCGTCCTGCTACAACCAGAATGTCTTCTTCCTCAAGGCTCTTTACCTTTTCAATCACCTTCGACTCTAAGATTTCGATTCTCGATTCCGCCATCTTATCATTGACTTCACAGATGACAACCTCTCCCGTTGGATTTTCTACCTTTGCGGCCTTATCCATGACACGGTAGCGAACTGTGGCAAACTGTGGTCTGGATCTTGTAATGGCAATCTGTGCCATAATATTTCCGCCAAAGGCCGGTCGAATCTGAATCATATCTGAATTTTCTTTAATATCCAATGTCGTACAGTCTGCGGTAAGTCCTGTGTGGAATCTGGTAGCCAGTCTTGGCGCCAGAGAACGACCAAGGGCTGTTGCCCCAATCAAAACGGAACTTGGCTTATTTGCCGCAATACAATCTGCCACTGCATCTGCGTAACAGTCAGCTCTGAAACCTTCGAAGCCCGGATGTTCATAAACAAATACCTTGTCTACACCATATGCCAAAAGCTTCTTTGCATTCTCAGCAGTTCCCACTCCGCCTACGATCACACAATTTACCTGATAATCTACTTTTTTAGCCATCTTACGAGCTTCGCCGATCAGCTCATAGACCACCGGATGGATGTCTCCTCTCTCCTGCTCTACATAGATTAAAAAGTTTTTCCATACACTCTTATCAAATGCCTTTGCCTTTTGCTCAAATTTAATTGCTTTTTCAGGACAATTGCGTACACAAAGTCCGCAGGCACGACATTTTTCATTGACTACAATTCCTGACCCTTCAATGGTCAACGCTTCGAAGGGACATTTTTCAATACACAGACCACAGAGCGTACATTTCTGCACGTCAAAATTTAATAAATCCATGAACTTCCCTCCTATATGATTTTCTTATCTGTCAGGATGCTAAATAATGCATCTGCTTTTTCTTCTGCATTTCCTTCCAGATATACCTGTTTTTCTTTTTCCGGCGGATTAAACATTCTCTCTACGGAAGTCGGAGAACCGATCAGACCATATCTGCTTAAATCCTGATCCGGCATATCGTTAAATGTTAAAATCTTTACTTCTCTGTCTTTCGTTGCTTTTTTCAGCAAATAGGACGGAAGTCTTGGAACACACATGTCCTTTTCTACAGTGATCAGACATGGATAGGACATTTTGGAAACCTGTGATACACTTACCAGATTCTGACGTACACTGATATCTTTTTCTGTCACATCTACGATTTCGGAAACCCACGCTGCATGTGGAATATGCATATGCTCCGCAATCGCCGGACCAACCTGTGCAGTATCTCCATCAGTGGTCTGTTTTCCGCAAATGATCAGATCCGCTCCGCCAGATACCTGAATTCCCTGTGCCAAGGCATAGGAGGTTGCCAGTACGTCCGCACCTGCAAACTTTTTATCAGATAAGATCACCGCATCGTCAGCTCCCATGGTATAGGCATCTTTCATCATTTCTTCTGCCTGTGGTGGTCCCATGGTCAATACAGTCACTGTTCCGCCAAGCTTTTCACGGATCTGCAGAGCAGTTTCCAATGCAAACAGATCATAAGGATTTGTTCTGGCTGCACCTGATGTACGTTTGATTGCACCTGTTTCCGGATCGATGTCTACCTTTGAGGTAGCAGGCACCTGTTTCATACATACTACAATCTTCATAACTTTTGCTTTTTCCTCTCTTCACTTTTTCGCTTCGTCACTTTAAACTGCGAAAATCTTTCTGAATTATAGCACTTTACGCAAAAAATGTCGATAGTTTTTCACAAAGATTTGCATAAAATTTACTATTTTTTTGTGCAAATTATCCAAAGCAAAACTCTTGACATTTTGATGTCCACTTCATATAATGTAAAGACTCTTTCTTGGAGGCACTACTTATGGAAGAAAACAAAAATGTAACTGTAAACAATGATTTTGAAAAAATTGCCACTCATGTATCTATGGTCAGTATCGTTGGAAACCTGATTCTTTCTGCATTTAAAGCTATGGCAGGAATCATCGCACATTCCGGAGCCATGGTCAGTGATGCTGTTCACTCTGCTTCTGATGTTTTCAGCAGCATTATCGTTATTATGGGTGTTAAGATTTCTGCTAAAGAATCTGATGCTCATCATCCATATGGACATGAACGTTTTGAATGTGTAGCTGCAATCGTACTGGCAATCATTCTTTGCATGACCGGTCTTTTCATCGGTATTGATGCGGCAGAAACAATCATTGCCGGAAATTATGATTTACTGGAAGTTCCGGGGATTCTTGCATTGATTGCAGCGATTATCTCAATCATTAGCAAGGAAGCTATGTTCTGGTATACGAAACATTATGCCCTATCTTTAGATTCCGGTGCTCTTATGGCTGATGCATGGCATCATCGCAGCGACGCCCTCTCTTCTGTGGGTGCTCTCATCGGTATTGCTGGTGCCAGAATGGGATTTCCTGTCCTTGACCCGATTGCCAGCCTTGTGATCTGCGGATTCATTTTAAAAGCTGCTTATGATATTTTTACGGATGCCATTGGGAAAATGGTAGATCACTCCTGTCCGGAAGAAATGGAGGTTGAAATGCTTCAATGCGCCATGGACCAGGAGGGCGTCTTAAGTATTGATATGTTTCATACACGAATGTTTGGAAATAAGATTTATGTTGATATTGAAATCTGTGCGGATGGCAGTCTGACTTTAACTGAGGGACATGTGATTGCAGAACGCGTACATGATGCGATTGAAAAGAATTTTCCAAAAGTGAAGCACATTATGGTACATGTGCATCCACATCAGCGTTAAAACTTTTGCCAATAAAAAACTCCCGTCACTGACGAGAGTTTTTTATTTTATCTGACACTTTTTATGAGTATCCGTGATTATGCAATCGGTTCAAAATCTGCTGCTCCATGTTTACACAGTGGGCAAACGATGTCTTCTGGTAATGGATCTCCTTCATAGACCCATCCGCAAACCTTGCAGACATAACCTTTTTTGCCTTCTGTCTGTGGTTTTGGTTTTACATTGTTCTGGTAGAATGTGTAAGTCATTGTTTCGTTCTTGGAAATCACACGTGCTTCTGTAACAGAGCAGATGAACATTCCGTGAGTATCTAAATCTACATAATCATCAACCTTCAAGGACATGAAGGAATTGATATATCTAGGTAAAAATGCCAGTCCATTGTCAGATTTCAATATTTCCATTCCCGCAAATTTATCTGCAGAACGTCCGCTCTGGAAGCCAAATCTCTGGAAGATTTCAAATGGGGCGGTTGTGTCCAGGCAGTTTACATTCATGATTCCGGTCTGTTTAATCACATGATGTGAATAGTTCGCTTTATTGATTGTTACCGCAATACGGTTCGGTGTATTGGTTACCTGAGAAACTGTGTTTACAATCAGACCATTGTCCTTCTTTCCATCGTTAGAAGTTACCACATATAAACCATATCCGATATTAAATAATGCTGTCAGGTCGTTTTTGTTTGCTGTGTGTTCCTGCTGCTGTAAATAGTCCATGCAAAGCTCATTTGCCATTGCTTCAATCTGAGCCTTGCTGTCATCATTCAATGCAGAGAGAATTTTTACAGTCGTATCTGTAAATGTAAGATTTTTGCTGCCTTCAAACATTCTTCTCATAACTTTCGCAGCCAACGGAGCCCAGGAACCATTTTCCATCAGACCAACGATACGTTTCTGGTAATTTCTTTCTGTTAAGTGATGGATAAATTCCTTCATAAATGGGAAAATGTCTGCATTGTAAGTAGTTGTTGCAAGCACCAGTTTTCCATAGCGGAATGCATCTTCTACTGCTTCTGCCATATCACAGCGGGCAAGGTCATGAATCACAACCTTCGGACAGCCTTTTTCCTTTACTTTCTGAGCAAGCAGTTCCACTGCTGCCTTTGTATTTCCATAAATGGAGGTATAGGCAATCACGATTCCATCGCTTTCTACTTCGTAGGAAGACCAGATATCGTATAAATTAATATAGTAGCCTAAATTTTCTGTCAGCACCGGACCATGCAGCGGACAGATGATCTGAATATCAAGTCCTGCTGCCTTTTTTAAGAGTGCCTGTACCTGCGCACCGTATTTTCCAACGATGCCAATGTAGTATCGGCGAGCTTCACATGCCCAGTCTTCTTCTACATCTAACGCACCAAATTTCCCAAAACCATCTGCTGAGAATAATACTTTGTCATAAGTATCGTAGGTTACGATAACTTCCGGCCAGTGAACCATCGGCGCAGCTACGAATGCCAACACGTGCTTTCCAAGATTCAATGTGTCACCTTCACCTACAACGATTCTTCTGTCTTCATAATCAGTTCCAAAGAAATTTTTCATCATTGCAAACGCTTTTGCGGAAGAAACAACCACTGCTTCCGGATATACTTTTAAGAAGTTGTCAATATTGGCAGAATGGTCTGGCTCCATATGCTGAACTACCAGATAATCAGGCTTTTTATCACCTAAGGTCTGCTGAATATTATCCAGCCACTGGTGTGTAAAGTTCTTATCTACCGTATCCATAATTGCAATCTTTTCATCCATGATTGCATAAGAATTGTAAGCCATACCATTTGGTACTATATACTGGCCTTCAAATAAGTCAACCTCATGATCGTTAACTCCGATATATTTAATGTCCTTTGTGATTGTCATTTAGAAATCCTCCTTTATTTTCGGGTCTCGCCTCTTGTTGTTATCATATTATATCATATCCATTTTCAAAACTGTGATTTTGTCACAGAAAAACCAGATATTACCACGTAAGATACAACTAACTTCAAAACAGGAAGGCAAATATATCTTATAAAATAAATATCATTTGAATGAGGAGGTAGTTTTATGAGTAAAAGATTAAAAGATAAGGTTGCAATCATTACTGGCGGAAGCCGCGGTATCGGATATGCCACTGCAGATGCATTTTTAAAGGAAGGCGCTACTGTCATCCTCTCCGCAAGTTCACAGGAATCCGCAGATAAGGCAGTTGCAAAATTAAAGGAAAAATATCCAGACGCAATCATCGGTGGATTCAGCCCGGATCTTAGCAGTTACGAATCGGTTCGCAGCACCTTTGTAGAAGCAACCACAAAATATGGCTGCGTAGATATTTTAGTAAATAATGCAGGCGTTTCTGAAAGCACTCCTTTTACAAGCTATACAGAAGAAGCTTTTGACAAGGTAATGGACCTGAACGTAAAAGGTGTTTACAATGCAACACGTGCAGCGTGTGAATGCATGATTGCCAGAGGAAGCGGCGTTATTTTGAATACTTCTTCTATGGTAAGTATCTATGGACAGCCAAGCGGTATCGCTTACCCGGCTTCCAAATTTGCTGTAAATGGTCTCACAGTTTCCCTTGCAAGAGAGCTTGGACCAAAGGGTATCCGCGTGAATGCGGTGGCTCCTGGAATCATAGAAACAGATATGATGAAAGCCGTTCCAAAGGAAATCATTGATCCAATGATCGCACAGATTCCGCTTCGCAGACTGGGTCAGCCACAAGACATTGCCAATGCATTTGTGTTCCTTGCATCTGATGAAGCTTCCTATATCACAGGCGTTGTCTTAAGCGTCGATGGTATGGCCAGAACTTAATTTGGTAACATTTTTTGCCTCATAAATTTGAAGTGCCTGCTGCAGATTCCTGCACAGGCACTTCTTTTATGCTTCATTTAGTTCTTCCAACTTTTTCGAATCTGTTATCTCGATTGTTCCACGGGTAAGTTTTACCATTCCTTCACTTTGGAAATAGCGTAACATTCGGGTAACGACTTCACGGGCAGTTCCCATATGATTGGCAATTTTTTCATGGGTGATTTTCAGCACCTCACTGCTCTCCAACGCACATTCTTCAAGGAGGAATCCTGCCAGACGTTTATCAAAGCTTTTCCACATAATCTGTTCCATCAGCCACATGACCTCGGAAAAACGACTGCTGATCAGTTGATTCGAATAGTTTGCCACCGCTGCGGATTCCTGCATCAATTCTTTATATAAACACGGTGGAATGATCCACATCTGTGTATCTTTTTCAGCTTCCACTACAATATTGAACTGAATATCCGGCATTACACAAGATGCTGAAAAGAGACAAATATCCATATCAAACAAACGATACAGCGTAATCTCTCTTCCTTCATCGGAAAGAACAAACACTCTAAGCTGTCCTGAACGAATCAATAAAAGACCAATACAGTCGATATCTCCATTATGTAAAATGATTCCCTTTTTGCCTTCAAACGGTATCACTGCATTTTTTAGTCTTTCCTGCTGTGCTGGTGTTAATTTATCCCAAATTGGAAAATAGCTTTGAAAATCCATTTTGCTTCCTCCTGCCTGATAGAAAAATTATAAATCTGTTACCGGGATATGTCAATTATCAGCACCTTCCAAAACTGGTGCAGATACAGTTCTGTGAGGAAGTCACAGAGGAAAACTTTTTCTTTTGATATTTTAAAGATGACTTAAATAAATAAACTTTACAAATACTGATAAAAAAGAAAGGAACTGACGATTATGGCAGCTATGAATTTAAATAAAGAACTTTTTGAAAAATATGTGAATGATGAGAACAAAGCGGTTCTCATAGATTTCTGGGCACCTTGGTGTGTATATTGCCGCCGCATTGCTCCGGCACTGGATAAGGTTGCTGAACAGTACAGTGATAAGATTGTAATTGGAAAGCTTAACATTGATGAAGAACAGGAACTGGCGATGAAAGAACAGATTGAGGTAATCCCGACACTGGTAATTTACAAAGGCGGACAGGCAATCTCTTCTATCGTTGCACCAGAATCCAAGGCACAGATTGAAGCTTTTATCAATGAAGCACTGAATATGTAAGGAGTCGAATATGAAACACATTTATGATATGGTCATCATTGGCGGCGGACCTGGCGGATATACTGCAGCATTGTATGCTGCCAGAGCCGGTCTTGACGTTATCGTTTTAGAAAAGCTTTCCGCTGGCGGGCAGATGGCACTGACCTCACAGATTGACAATTATCCTGGATTTGAGGATGGCATTGACGGGTTTACATTGGGCGAAAAAATGCAGGCAAGTGCAGAACGTTTCGGGGCGAAAACAGAGATTGCAGAGGTACTATCTGTGGATTTTTCTTCTTCTCCAAAGGTTATTGAGGCAAGTGAAGGAACTTTCTACGGACATACTGTCATTTATGCCACAGGTGCAAACCCAAGAACACTTGGTGTTCCAAAGGAAAAGGAATTGGTAGGACGAGGAGTCAATTACTGTGCGGCTTGTGATGGAATGTTCTACAAAGAAAAGACTGTTGTTGTGGTTGGCGGCGGAAATACTGCTGCTGCAGACGCAATGCAGTTATCCCGTATCTGCGAAAAAGTCATTATCGTACACAGAAGAGATTCCCTTCGCGCCACAAAAATCTACCATGAACCGCTTATGAAGGCTGAAAATATTGAGTTTCGCTGGAACAGCACAGTTTCTGAACTGATTTCTGACGGAAAATTGACTGGCGTAAAAATTAAGGATGTAGCTACTGGGGAAGAATCTTTAATTGACTGTGATGGAATTTTTATCAGTGTTGGCAGAAAGCCTGCTACAGAACTTGTAAAAGGACAATTAGAACTGGACGCTTCCGGATATGTAATCGCGGACGAATCCACGAAAACAAATATTCCTGGTGTTTTTGCAATTGGGGATGTCCGGACGAAGAAGCTTCGGCAGATTGTGACTGCTGTGGCTGACGGAGCTATGGCGGCACACGAGGCGGAAGAATACCTTGCAGAGATTAAATAATATAGCTAACGGGGCTCTTTCGAGTCCCGTTGTTTTATAATGACACTATTACACCTTCGGACGATAGATAATCTTATTTACTGTGTAAACAGTTACAAAAGCCGCCGGATCTACCTTCTCGATGAAAGTCATCAGCTTCGCATACTCATTTTTATCTACAATCGTGATAATTTCCCTGCGCGGTTCCAGCTTATACGCTCCATATGCCTCGTAGATGGTTGCTCCGCTGTGAAGCTCATGCAGAATAAAGCTTCTGATTTCTTCTTCCTTTTGGGAAACAATGCATACTCTCTTCTTTAGATTAAATCCAAAAATAAAGTGATCCAGAACGATTCCGTTCAAATAAGTACCAAGAACACTTAATACAACAATTTTCTTATCATACACAAATGCTGAGGATAATGCGACTACCATTCCCGATACAGACATGGCATTTCCAAGGTCCATATGCAGAAATTTGTTCATTAGCTTTGCTACAATGTCCAGACCTCCGGAGGATGCATTCCTGTTAAACAACATTGCAAGTCCGATACTTACTACAAACACATAGCAGATCATATCCAGAAATGGATCTGCGGTCATGGAAACATTATTCGGAAATACTTTTTCAAAAATACCAATGATCACTGGAAGTAAAACCGAGGTATAAACTGTTTTTCCGCCAAATTCTCGTCCTACAAACAGGAACCCGATGATCAGCAAGCCAATATTTAAGATCATTGTGATTGCTGAAATTGGAAGCGATACAAAATTTCCAATGACAATGGCAAGACCCGAAATACTTCCTACGGACACATGACTTGGTACAAGGAAAAAGAACACTGCCGCTGCTACAATGGCTGTGGCAATTGTAATCATGACAAATTCTTTGACTGTTTCTATTGTTTTTTTCATTTTATCCTACTCCTCTATCTGAGAATTTCCCACGGAGTATCATCCCACATTTTTTCAAAAACTGCAATCCATTCATTGGACTTGAAGAAATTTTTTTGATTCCTTATAATGAAATTATTAATTTACAAAAGGTGGGAAATTTATGAAAATATACGAAATTATTTTTAGCCCGACAGGCGGTACCCAGAATGTTGCCGATGTATTTGCGGCAGCATTTGACCAGGAAGCGGAATTGGTAGATTTAACAGACTATGCTTATGATTTTTCTGCATTGGAAATTGAAAAAGAAGACATCTGCATTATCGCGGCACCTGCTTATGGCGGCAGAGTTCCTGCAGTGGCTGCTTCCAGATTGGCTCAGATTAAAGGAAATGGTGCAAAAGCTGTTTTGATCGCAGTTTATGGGAACCGTGAATTTGATGATACATTGGTAGAATTACAGGACATTGCTGTTGCTGGTGGATTTACTCCAATTGCAGGCGTTGGTGCAGTTGCAGAGCATTCTCTTGTTCGCCAGTTTGGTGCAAATCGCCCTGATGAACAGGATTTATCAGAACTTCAGGGATTTGCTGCTCAGATTGTAGAGCTTACAAAAGCTGATGTTACAAAAGCTTTAGAGCTTCCGGGCAACTATCCATATAAAACATTTAACGGAGTTCCTGCAAAACCAGTCGTAAATGAAAACTGTGGCGGATGTGCCATCTGCGCATGGAACTGTCCTGTAGAAGCAATTTCCGAAGAGCATCCGGAACAGACAAACTATGACCTTTGCATTTCCTGTATGCGCTGCGTCAGCATCTGTCCAAATCAGGCAAGAGCATTGACACCGGAAATGACAGCCGCATTTACACAGAAATTGGCTCCTGTCTGTTCAGAGCGCAAATCAAATATATTATACATCTAATCAGCGAAAAAAATTGACACAACTTATTTTCTTGACATAGCTCAAAAATCATGTTACTTTAGTTTCAAGAAAGAGAACTGGGTTTGTTACCGTACGCATAAGGCTAAGCGGGGTGCTCGGTTCTCTTTTTTATATTTACCAAATCATATAAATATTTTTTTCCATCTTGAGAATGCCGCACAAGCATTTCAATTCTAAAAACATTATATCTTTGCAATCCACCTTCCTCATCATATACCGGCAATGCAAAATTAGATGTATATCTGTACCATCATTTTTTGCATCACCATGATGCTTCTCTTTCATATTTTCTTGAAATCTACAATTAGATGCCACCTCTATAATCTGCGGAAGCCCCTGCGTCATATTGGCTTTCGCTTTTGCCAATGTCCCTCGCAGCCTCCCAGTGTCCTCTGATCCTGCAAATTCATTCGGAAATTTAGAACCGATATATATTTTCTCTGCTGTTTCAGAAATCTCGTAATATGATCCTACATATTCTTTTAAATATACCTCAACTTCCTCCCAATCAATTTTTCGTTTTCCCTTGAAACGAATGTCGTGAATCATGACAATTTTTTTGCCATCCAAATCCTCTACAATATTTACTTTTCTGTCCATCTGCTTTAACTCCTTTGTTTTTAATAAAATAAATTGGAAATTTTGGCGATTTGCCATAAAAGAAAAATGGTGAATACCATCTCGATATATCGAGTATAGCATTCACCTTAAAAAGATTCAAATTAACATTTTATAAATTTTCTTCAAGATATCTTCTCAGAGCTTCGAAATCCCCATGTGGGTATTTTGAAATATCCGCATTATTTTTATTAATCATACAATCTGTTAACAAAAACACCTGCATACCAAGCTTCTCTGTCGGTACAATGTCTTCGTCAAAATCATTTCCTACCATGATGCATTCTTCTGGTTTTAAATCCAGTTTCTGCAGCAATTCCTCATAATATTTTGGATTTGGTTTGCAAAAATGGCAATCCTCATAGGTTGTATATGCGGCGAACATCTCCGGTTGCAGACCCGCCCAGCGCATACGATTTTCTGTAGCGATATGCGGGAACAGCGGATTTGTAGCCAGAACCGGCAACTTGCCTTTTTCCTTTACCAATTCCACAATCTCTTTTGCTGCTTTATCAAAGCCGCAGACAGCCTGTACCTGATTAAATTCCTCTCTGTAAAAGGAATCGATGAAAGGCTTATCTTTTAAAGACTCTTCACCATAACTGCTTGTGAATACTTTCCAGAAAGCTTCTTCATTGGTACCACTTCCCTCATTTTTTACCATTGCACCCACGCCTATCCACAAAACCTTGATCAGTTTTTCTGCCTCATAACCTAGAGGGGCAAGCTTTTTCGCCAACAGGCCAAAATATGCTTTTACAAACTCATCCTGATCCATCGGCAGCAATGTGCCATCCAGATCAAATAATACCGCTTTTATTTCCATAATATTTTTTCACTCCTCATTCCATCTGCTTTTCTATAGGATACCCTCTATCCAGGAAAGAATATCTCCAAAAACAACTTCTCTGTCCAGTTCATTTAAGATTTCATGACGGTCACCTTCGTAAAGCTTGATTTTCGCATTCTTAGCGCCCTTTTCCTGATATCTGTGGAAAACAGTTTCTACACCTTTCCCATTGTTTCCTACCGGGTCTTCGCTTCCTGCAACAAAGAAGATCGGAAGTTCTTTTGGAATATTCCCTGATTTTTCCTGCGCATTCATCTTTGACATGCCATCGAACATGTGATAAAAGGCATTCAATGTAAATACAAAGCCTGATAATGGGTCATCAGCATATTTCTGCACATTTTCCTCATTCTTGGACAGCCACGCTTTTCCCATCTGTTTCTCAAATCCGCCAATGACAAGGCTGTTCACAAAATCACTGCGGTGCTCCCATCCTTTCAATGCTGCGATTACCTTGCATACTAGTATAACCGTTATTAATTAACTGGACTTTTCAAGGGTAATGTATCAACGACTAATGCTTCGCTTGAGTCAATCTCTTCCAACTTGTATTTCCAGTGATAAATGACAGGATCCTCATTTATTTCGTCAAAATATTTAT
>JAGAQG010000062.1 GCA_017622875.1 Lachnospiraceae bacterium | reverse complement strand
CCTGAGAAAGTTGATTCAACGAACGGCATAATCCTATAAAGCATTATACACTATTTTCAGGCATAGCAACAGTTATGTCTTTTTCTCGTACCCATTTTTCTTTAATTTCGATAATATTTACTTTTCAAAGTTCATTGCCAACGTTGCTGGCTATAATCACTCAGGATTCCGAGAGATCATAAATCATTGTTTACACTAATTCATACTGCAGCATCTCATATTTCAATTTACTTCCTACCACGATTGCTTCTGGCAGAAGTGCTCTTGCCACCAATTTTAACTCCGCACTGTCATCATCAACCTTTTTCAAATGTGCATAATCTCCATCGATTACTTCAAC
This sequence comes from Lachnospiraceae bacterium, assembly GCA_017622875.1. GTDB lineage: Bacteria > Bacillota > Clostridia > Lachnospirales > Lachnospiraceae > HGM12587. Next base: position 16,606 of record JAGAQG010000062.1, on the reverse strand, counting down.
TGTATAATAGCAAGTTTCAAATAACATAATCCTTCTCTCCTCTTCCGTTTATAGCTAGATTTATTATACCATAGAAATATTCTGCGAACATCTTAATTCTTTCTGAATCTTTGCAAAGAGAAAGACCCCTTCATAGGTTCTTATCTCTTAATCAGTACCACCGCAACATCATTTACATTGGTTCCTGTTGCACCAGTGATAATCAATCCATTTGTCTTTTCCAATGCATGATAAGCATCGTTATCTTTCAACACCTGAAAAATATCTATATCTTTCTTTTGTAGTATTTCTTTTGTCGTTCCGTCCACGTATCCGCCAGCCGCATCTGTCGGTCCATCGGTTCCATCACTTCCCACGCTGAATACCGCTGTATCCTTCAACCCTGCGATCTTCTCAGCAGCCGCTAACGCAATCTCCTGATTTCTGCCGCCTTTGCCTTTTCCGGTGATACAAACCACTGTCTCACCGCCAGCAATAAATGCAAGACTTTTTCCGCTGTCCTGATGGCTCCTTGCAATAGCACCTAAAAAGCTTCCTGCTTCCTTTGCCTGACAAGTCATCTCGTCTGTAAGGATCACCGTGTGATATCCCAGTTTTTCACAGGCCTCCTTTGCAGAAGTACAAAGATTTTTCACATTGCCTGCTATGATTGTTTCCACATTGTGCAGATCTTTCGGAAGTTCTTCTTTTAATAAAGAAAGTGTCTCTTCACTGAAATTCAGACCGTATTTTTCTACAATCTGCAATGCCTGTTCTGAGGTACTGCTGTCAGGATAGGCTGGACCCGATGCAATCATATCCAGTGGATCGCCAATCACGTCACTTAATACAATGCAATATACATGGGCCGGTTCGCACCATTTCGCAAACTTGCCGCCTTTTACTGCCGAAAGACGTTTACGAATAGTATTGATTTCTGAAATATCTGCACCACATTCCAACAGCTGCTTCGTTACATTGGCAAGCTCCGTTTCACTTACCAGTGACTTTTCAAACAATGCCGAGCCTCCGCCAGAGAGAAGAAATAATACGGTATCATCTTTTTTTAAATTAGCTGCCAAATCAAGCGCAGCCTGTGTACCAATATAAGAATTTTTATCAGGAATCGGATGACCACCTTCAAAACATTTCATTTGCGGAATCTCACCCTTTACATGGTCGTACTTTGTACACACAACCCCTTCTTCAATTCTGTCTCCCAGAACCTCTGATGCAGTCTTTGCCATCTGCCATGACGCTTTCCCGGCTGCCACCACATAGAGTTTTCCTGTATCAAATGTTTTTCCTTTTAAAGCACGAATCACCGCTTCATCTGGTAATACACTTTTAATTGATTCTTTAATGATATAATCTGCGTCTTGCCTGATACCCATATCAATTCTCCTAATTTTCTTTACTATTATAATGGGTAATTTCAAAAACATTTTCAAGACTTTTCTATCCGCAATTTGACTTTTCTCTTGACGTCTCCTTCGCATTTTCCGATAATGGTACTAAGTAATCCGAAAAGAGCATTCATATGAAATTATTAGTTGTTGTAGACATGCAGAAGGACTTCGTGGATGGTGCTCTCGGCACTCCGGAAGCTCAGGCAATTGTTGAAAATGTTGTAAAAAAAGTAAAAGAAGCAAAAGAAGCTGGTGACCAGATTATCTTTACCATGGATACCCATGAAACTAATTATCTGGAAACTGCCGAAGGAAAAAATCTTCCTATAGAACACTGTATCAGAGAAACTGCAGGCTGGAAGCTCATCCCACAGCTTCGTCCGCTGACTGCTGATACAAAGATTGTTCAGAAGCCTACCTTTGGAAGCACTCAGCTTTCCTACCTTGTTGCCATCGGTGACTATGATGAAATTGAACTGATTGGTCTCTGTACCGATATTTGCGTTATCTCCAATGCATTGCTTTTAAAGGCAACTGTACCTGAAACACCAATCAGCGTAGATTCTTCTTGCTGCGCTGGCGTGACTCCCGAAAGCCACGAAAGGGCATTAGAAGCCATGAAAATGTGCCAGATTATCATTAAATAATATACAAAAGGATCTATAGTGAAATTTTTCTCTATAGATCCTTTTGTATTCTCAAAGTAAAAATTATACATAATGATATCGTGATCTTAGTTTCACCAGGAAAAATCCCGTCACTGCAAGCGCCAGCAGCTCTGCTACCGAAATAGATGCCCAGACTCCATCAATTCCAAAGAAAACAGGCAGGACAAGAACAGCCGCCACCTGGAACACAATTGTTCGTAGGAATGAAATAACTGCCGATACCGGACCATTGCTTAATGCAGTGAAAAATGAAGAACCGAAAATATTAAATCCACACAGGAAGAATGAAACTGCATAGAATTCAAATCCTCTTTTTGTCATTTCAAACAATTCTGCGTCGTATCCTACAAACACCTTCGCCAGCGGTGCCGCAAGTACAAATGCACTGACCATTAATGCCAGCCCCGCAGATACTGTGAGAATCATACTCTTCTTAAAAATATTCTGCATTTCCTTATGGTTCTGTGCTCCATAGTTGTAACCAATGATCGGCGCTGTTCCAATGTTGTAGCCGATAAAAATCGCAATGAAAATAAACTGCACATACATGATGACACCATATGCCGCTACACCGTTTTCTCCAGCAAATTTTAAAAGCTGTAGATTATAAAGCATTGACACCAGTGACATGGAAATATTGGAAAGGAATTCCGAAATACCGTTAGAACAGGTCTTCCAAAGTGCATCCCACATAAATTTCGTTTTTGTAATCTGAAGTAAGCTGTCATTTTTTCTTGTAAAATAAATGAGCGGAACAATGCCTCCCACGCATTGGCTAAGTCCTGTCGCAAGTGCTGCTCCCGTAACTCCCCATTTTAATCCTGCAACCAGTAACGCATCCAAGACCATATTCGTAATCCCGGCAACTACAGTTACCCAGAATCCCATTCCCGGTTTTTCTGCTGTAATTAAGAAACTCTGAAACATAATCTGGAGCATAAATGCCGGCGTTGCAGCCATTAAAATGCGCCCATAAATCACACAGTCGCGAAGCATCGCTTCATCTGCACCTAGAAGCAAAGCTACAGGCTCCATAAATGTAATTCCGACGATTGCTACAAATGTACCTGAAACAATCGATACAATTACCAGAAATGAAAAAATCTGATTTGCCAGTTCCCGTTTTCCTTCTCCTAATGTTTTCGCAACCAGCGCATTTCCACCAGTACCCAGCATAAATCCGATGGCTCCTAATACCATGGTAAATGGGATAATCAGATTGACTGCTGCAAATGCGGTTTTTCCCACAAAGTTTGAGATAAACAATCCATCTACTACGCCATAAATGGATGTGAAAATCATCATTCCGATCGATGGCAGAACGAACTGAATTAATTTCGTATAAGTAAAATGATCTGACAACTGTATATTCATAACAACCTCCAAAGTGTTATGAATATATCAACTGCCAGATCACTTGTCAAGTCTATCTGAATTCCTAGCGCCTCCAAAAAATATCAACTAATAACAACCTGGGTTTTCAATTCCTCTACCAGTTCTTTACTTGGGGGTTTTGTACCGATTGTGGTAACCGCTCCTGCGGAAGCCGCCATGCAGAGGCAAATAGTCTCTTCTCTGTCTAATTTATTTTCCCACGCATAAGCCAACGCTGCTACCATAGCATCTCCAGCGCCTACAGTAGAATGTGCCTTTACCGAAAGGGCAGGGCATTCTGCCTCATATCCATCCCAGAAGAACTGTCGCACCTTTCTTATGTAACAATTCTGTCAGCTTTCCATAAATTTCTTTGTCTACGCCCTTTGGAATACTTCCTGAAAAAACAAATAATGTCTCCTCATTTGCATAGCCTTCCAATTTTCTGATGAGTTCCTGAAGCTTTTCTTCACTAATGACTGCCCCCGGTTCATTTAATTCTGTAACTTCTCCCGTACTTTCAAAAACCTTTGTATTGGTTCTTGTTTCACCGTCCACGTATACAAAATCACACGGAATCCCTTTTTCTTTTAAAACTGCCTCAATGGTCTTTCCTGCATTTCCACCAAGAAAACCAGTTGCAATGCTCGTTCCACCAAGCTCATGAATTGTCTTGGAAACATTAATTCCCTTTCCGCCTGCGTCATATTCCACTTTTTTGATTCTGTTCAGTCCGCCCGGAATCAGTCTGTCAATTTCAACAGTCTTGTCTATGGCAGGATTCATACATACTGTGATAATCATTCTATTTACCCAAATATTTTTTTGATTTCTTCATAATTCTGTGCTGTCATCAGCGCAGATTCGGAAATTCCTTTAAATTTTACAATATATGTCCATCGCCCGTAAGGCTCTATCTTCGAAATTTTCGAAACATTGATGATATAGGACTTATGGCATCTCATAAATTCTGCAGGGTTCAGTTTTTCCTCAATCGCACCTAGCGATACGGAAGTTTTATAAGTTTCCTCCTCCGTCACGATGCTGGTGGAATTATCGCTTCGCTCAACAAAGACAATGTCTTTTTTATCTACAAACACGATCTGTTCCCTGCCCTTGATCATCAGCTTATCACTCTGCTTTTCCGACTGAATAACTGTCGCAGCCGACTCCTCCGCTGCCTTATTTTTAATGCGGGAGAGTGTCTTTACGACCCTCTCCACATTAAACGGTTTCACCAGATAATCAAATGCATAAATTTCAAAGGCGTTCGCCATATATTCGCTGTGTGCTGTGGCAAAGATCACTTTCAGTTTTGGATTCAGTTCTATCATGACCTTCGCACATTCCAGGCCGCTCTCACCCTTTAAGTCAATGTCCACAAAGGCCACATCCGGTCGGTATTTTGTAAAATCTGATATTGCCGAAGCAAAATCTCCGCTTTCCGATACCACCGTAAAACCGTCCTGTTTTTCCACAATCATTCGAAGAAGCTTTCGGATTTCCGGTTCATCCTCAATGATACATACTTTTATCATAGTTTCTGCCTATTTCTTATCTTTGGTGTAGTTTGTAATTCCTTCACCAATATCCTTTTTCATTTTTGTATCAGCCTGCAGATTTTTCAAATTATAGTAATCCATCACACCGATATTTCCGCTTCTGAGCGCTTCTGCCATGGCTCTTGGAATTTCGGCTTCCGCTTCCACTACCGCTGCTCTCATTTCCTGTTCTAAGGCAACCGCCATCGCACGACGTTCTTCTGCCTTCGCCTGAGCGATCTTATTATCAGCCTCTGCCTGCTGGCTCTGTAAATCCGCACCCACGTTTCTTCCGATATCAATGTCTGCAATATCAATCGAAATAATTTCATAAGCAGTTCCTGAGTCTAATCCCTTTGCAAGTACCAGCTGTGAAATTTCATCCGGGTTTTCCAGTACTTCACTGTGAGTTCCGGAAGAACCAACCGTTGTTACAATGCCTTCACCGATTCTTGCAAGTACTGTAGATTCTCCGGCGCCGCCGATCAGACGTCCAATGTTTGTTCTCACTGTCACTCTTGCTTTTACAAGAAGCTCGATACCGTCCTTTGCCACAGCGGAGATCAATGGAGTTTCAATTACTTTCGGAGTTACACTCATTTTCACTGCTTCAAAAACATCTCGGCCGGCCAGATCAATTGCGGATGCCTGCTCGAAAGTTAAAGAGATCTGTGCTCTTTCAGCCGCGATCAATGCATTAACCACGCTGTTTACATCACCGCCGGCAAGGAAATGCGCTTCTAACTGATTTAACTTTGTATTCAATCCTGCTTTTGTAGCTTTGATCATCGGCATCACGATTCTTGCAGGTGCTACGCGTCGAAGTCTCATACCGATCAGGTCAAGGATTCCCACCTTCACACCGGATGCCAGTGCAGAGATCCATAATCCTACAGGTACAAATGTAAAGAATAAAATGACGAGTAATAAAATGATTCCTAAAATAATAATTCTGCCTATCATAACTGTCCCTCACTTTTAGATTTCTTTAATCATGATCGTATTCTCATGAATACGGCTGATCTTCACTTTAGTTCCTTTTTTGACGTATCGGATTTCTGCCCGCACATCAAATTCTATGCCTTCAATGTCACATTTACCAATCGGTTTTAAATCTGTGGATGTAATACCCTCTTTTCCTACCAGATATTCCAAATCCGAAGAATTTAAGTACCCCGGTGTTGCCTTCAGCTCATCCTCCAACACGAACGGCGGCTTGAATCTTTTAAAAAATAATAGAATCAGAGTAAACATGACCGCCAGAATTACTACCACGATCATGGTAAGAGTAAGTCCCTGTTCAATATTTTTTGCTGTCATAATGATTCCGCCCACCAGACAGGCAATGCCGCTGATTCCTGGAGCTCCAAAACCCGGTATCACCATCTCAATTCCTACGAGAATAAATCCTGCAATTAATAGGAGTATTCCCAAAACTACCATTGTATCCACTAAAACTTCACCTTCTTTCTTCTTTCGGGAGAGAAAATGAAAAGGTCGTTTCATTTTCTTTTGACACCAGCTTGATTGTTCCTTTGTAAGATTTCAGCACATTGGACACAATGTAGAGTCCCATGCCATGACCTTCCCCTTTTTTTGTTGTAATTCCCTGCTTAAAAATCGATTCCTGCATTTCTTTTGGAATCATTGGACCGTTATTGGAAACTGTAAACAGGTAAGACTCCCTGTCCTCCGTAATTTCCAGCTCAATTTTCTTTTCTCCTGATTTTTCGGAAAGTGCAGTCATCGCATTGTTCAAAAGATTGGAAAGAACCTTGCATAGCTCCCAGTCCTCTACATGCAGATCCTGCAGATTGGATTTTACTTCAATGTAAACATCGATTCCCTTGCTTTCTGCTTCGTCCATCTTTGCTTTTAACAGTGCATTGATGGCAGGCTTGGAGGTCTTTAGCGCCTTGCCGGTCTTTAACATGTCTTTATACACCGGTTGGAGGTAATTTCGAAGTTCTTCATATTCCTCCATTTCCATCAATCCGTAAACCACCTGCAGATGATTTAAGTAGTCATGGCGCTGAGCCCTTAAATTACTGTTTAGTTTTTCAAGATTTTGATAGCTTTCCCGCAAAGACAGGTAATGCTGTTTCATTTTCCAGGAATAAATTATCAGGAGAATGATACAGATCGCAAGTACTGCTACTGCAAAAAAACCGAACATTAAACTGATTGTCATATTGTCTCCTCTCTTTGACTATATCATATCAAAAAAGCTGCAAAGAGGGAGTGATATTTTCTGAAACATACACTTTTTCAATTGAAGTGTCAGTTTAAAATCAAAAAGGCGATACCATATAGATATATTCAGTCTATACAGTACCGCCGCTTCTATCAAGTGTTCCGCCAAATCTTCAAAAAACCTTAAGAATTATATAATTTCAAAATGCCGTAATGCATTCCATAATCCGTTTTCATCAATGTGGTCTGTCACATAATCTGCTCTTTCCTTCACCATATTCGTTGCATTGCCCATGGCTACACCGATTCCGACAAATTCCAGCATATCCACATCATTGTCACTATCTCCAAATGCAATGGTCTCCTCTCTCGTAAAACCGTATGTTTCCAGGATTTTTTCAATACCTTTGGCTTTTCCGCCATCCTTGGAAATAATATCAATTCCCTGTTCAAACCACCTTGTAATCTTGCAGTTTGGAATATTCTTTGCAAACTCCGCTGTTTCTTCTCTGCCCATATATCCAATGAATTGATATACAGGCGCGCCTTTGTATTCTTCAATGGCATGCATTTTTATCGCAACTGCTGCCTGCGCTTTTCTGACATTATCATCAATATAATTCAAATAGATTCTGTCCTTTTCTACAATTGCCAGAGGAATCTTTTTATTTACAAATGCATCAAATAGAAATTCTGCATCCTCCCCCTGAATCGGCGCTCCATAAATAAGATTCTGTTCTGCATCAAGACAGATCTGACCGTTCAGTGTAACATATCCATCAAAGGTAAGATTACACCAGTCTATAAGTTTTATAGACTGTATGCCTCTTCCAGAAGCAAGAAACACCTTGATTCCTTTTTCTTTCAGTATACGCAATGCCTTTTTCGTACTTTCTGGAATCTCATGCTTTGTATGTGAAAATAATGTTCCGTCAATATCAAAAAATGCTGCTTTGATCATTTTCCATTACTCCTGTTACAAGATTTCAAAATGTTTTAACGCATTTAAGATTCCATCATCATCAATATCTGTGGTCACGTAATCCGCAACCGCTTTAACTTCTGGCTCTGCATTGCCCATAGCTACACCGATGCCCGCAAACTGGAGCATTTCTATATCATTTTCACCATCACCAAAAGCAATCACTTCTTCCTGACCAATTCCGTGCACTTCCAGCATTTTTTTGATTCCTGTTACTTTTCCGCCTGTCTTAGAAATCACATCAATCCCAAAAGGACACCATCTGGTAATTTTACAGTTTGGAAGTTTCGGTATCAGCTCCATTTCCAGTTCCTTACCGCCATAGCAGATAATCTGATACACCGGATCCCCTTTATATTCCATCACCTCTGGAATTGGAGACGAAATCTCGGCCTGTCCATTAATTACAATCTCATTGACCAGATTAATATATAACTTGTCTTTTTCCACCAGCATAACCGGCATTTCTTTTTTCTTAAATTCATTCAGTAAATATTCAGCATCTGCCCCGTCAATGGCATTGCCAAAAATCACATTTCTTTTCCCATCAGTACATAACTGACCCGTCAGCATTACATATCCATCAAATGGAATTTTTCCCACCGGGAATTCATCAATCTCTGAAAAATGTCTTCCTGTAGCCAGAAATGTTTTAATACCTTTTTTGCGCAATGCCTTTAAAGCTTCTATCGTACTCTCTGGTACACACTTACTCTCATGGGAATAAACTGTGCCATCTACATCAAAAAATGCCGCTTTGATCATCTGTATTTCCTTTCAATTCCAATCGTTTTCTTTTTTATTATACTTGGAAAATAGGAATATACAAAGAGTTTTCTTTTAAGATTTTATTAAAATACGCCTGTCACAAAGATTTCAATGCCGATAAAGATCAGGATTACACCACCTAAAATGGATGCCTTATTTGACAGCTTGTTACCTACTGTTTTTCCAATCTGTAAACCGCCTACACAAATAAAAAATGTAACTACCGCAATGATCAATGAACAGACAAGTGCCATCACAAAGCCGTAATCTGCAATGGTGAATCCTACAGAAAGTGCATCGATAGAAGTTGCACCCCCCTGTACCAGCAATGCTTTAAAACCAACTCCATGACTTTCTTCCTCTTCCCCGCCTTTGATTCCCTCAATCAGCATACTTCCACCAATATATAAGAGCAGGAACAATGCAATCCATGGAATAAATTTTTCAAACATTTTAAAATACTGAACTACGGTATGGACGCAAATCCACCCAACCATCGGCATTAAGAACTGAAAGAATGCAAATACACCGGCAATTCCACTCATTCTATTTTTTTTCATATCAGGCTCGTTCAAACCATTGGCCATAGAAACAGAAAACGCATCCATAGCAAGACCTACGCCAAGTAAAATACTGTTAAAAAAGAATCTGAAATTCCACATCTTAATGTTTTCCTCCTAAATGTAAATATCATTTTATACAATAAAAAACCCAAGTACAACGTAAGTCATACTTGGGTAAAACTCTAAAAATATATAGACTCCATGTATAGCTTACCAGTTATACATGAGTCTCGCAATTTAAAACAAGCCAGACCTTTCGGTCAGTATGTTGACTTGCTACGCTTCCGCGCTCGCTACTCCCTCATGGGATTTTTCATACTATGATAATTTAGCATTCTTCCAGTGATTTGTCAACTCTTAATCCTATACCAATGCCCTTCTTCCGAAAGCCTTGTTCCAGTTTTCTGTGAATTCTCCCACTGCAATTTCTGTTCCAGGATGGTTGATCATCGCATAGGCAACATCTACCGGTACTGTTACTGCCTGAATTCCTGCTACGATCAGTTCATGAACCTGCTTTTTGTTTTTGAAAGATGCTGCTACTACTTTGGAATTTAATCCATTTACACGCAGCATTTCGATTAAATCTTTTACCTCTTTGATACCATCCCCATAGTTTTCCATTCGATTTACATACGGTGCAAGGTAATCTGCGCCATTCATCGCTGCCATAAATGCCTGGTCTGCAGTATAAATTGCAGTTGCAAGCACGCCGATTCCCAGTTTCTTACATTCCTTAATTGCCTTTAGACCTTCATGTGTTACTGGAATTTTCACATAAATATTTTTTTCTCTTAAAGAATCGATATATTTTGCTTCCTCCACGATTTCCTCGCAGGTAGCAGAGATTGCCTGAATAAAAAATGTCTGTTCTTCATCCAGCACTTCAATGATTTCCTTCACTGTTGTTTGAAAATCTTTTCCGCTCTTCGTGATAATCGTCGGATTTGTAGTAACTCCCGCAACTGTAAGAAGCTCATTTAAGTTCTTAATTTCCTGTACGTCCGCTGTATCTAAAATGAATTCCATGTTCATCCTCCTTATGTTTTATTAGCTTTATCATACTAGGTTTCAAATTTCTCAACAAGACTTTTCGTCAAAAAAACGCCTCTTTTCAGAGACGTTTTTCCAAAAGCACAATTCTTAAATTTTTTTCACATTTTTACCTGTTCAATGTTGTTTTTTAGAGATCAATCCACCTGTACTGCGTTAGGATAAATGCGGTGCATTCTCTCATCATCAAAGCGTTCATCCATAATCTGCTGCCAGCTGCTATTCGCAGGGACTCCATTGCTTCGCTCATTTACTCTTACCAGTGCCATACAGGATACCGCAATATTGCAGATCATGAATACCAATGTGATCCATGTAATGATTTTGCCCGGCTTTACTGGTATTTTTTCAATCCAGGCAGAGATTTTCGGATAGCAGAACTTAATCCAGACAACCGCTGCAAATCCCCAGAAGAAGCAGTAAAGAAGATTGATTCTTCCACCAAGATTAAATGGCATACTGCTGTAGTCCCAAAATACCTGTCCAAATACAATTTCTGTAAAGACGCTGCAAATATATTCGTAGGCGCCTCCCAAAAAGGTTCCAGCCACAAAAATAAAGGCATCTGAGCGGTCCTTGTATTTATAAAGAAGTAATGTAGCTGCCGCAATGGCAAGTCCCCAAACAATGCTGAACGGACCCCAGACCACACTGCTTCGGCTCATCCATACGCCGCCTGCAATACGACAGTAGATTGTCTCCACGATGTCTCCTAAAAACGCACCGATAATAAACAGCCACCAGATTTTGTGAAATCCGCAGCCATAGGCAAATACCTGAGGATTCTTTTCCTCTGCACTCTTATGAACTGCTTCCGGGTATGCTTTGACAATTCGCTTATTTACATTTCTGTAGATGCCTCTGCTCAGAGCAGAGCTTAAGCTGTCCATCCATGCATCAATGTTTTCCCAGCGTTCCAGATTTTTGCTTCTGCCCTGCAGGATGATCACGGTAGCCAGCACATCCAATGTAAGAAGGCCAAGGATCACCCATACAATGATTTTCCCTGCCAGTGCAGGAATCATATGATACAGCTTTAAGAGAAGCCCATTTGCCCATGCTACCGCAAAAGAACAGAGAAATCCCCAGAGGATGGACATTGGCAGAGAAATATACCCATCCAGGTTCCATTTATGTTTCGAATAATCCCACCATTTTTCATGGAAGAATTTCTCAATCATGTGACCTGCGGTCCATTCGATCAGTGCCGCCATCAGACTAGCTGCAACAAAGAGCCAGATTCCTGTCAGCTCATGGAAAAATATAGTCACGGTCACAGTTGTCACACCATATATGATACACAGCGGACCATTAATCAGACCTTTGTTTGCAAAATGCTTATGCTTAACTGCTGCTGCGATTGTTTCCAGAAACCAACCTAATAAGCTATAAGTCAGAAACAACCACAACATCTCTATTATATTTAAATTCATCTGTTTTCCTCCCATCTGTCTGTTTTATCCAATTCCGACATTATATGACAAATGGGAGAATTTTCAATTTAGAAACTCTAAAATATTTCTTATATTTTTATAAAACAAAACACCTGACAAAATTGCCAGGTGTCATGATCATGAAATTGCTTTCTTTTTCCAATGTCCGATTTTATAGAAAATAAGGGTTAAAATTGCGCCCATTACCCAACAGGTCAGGAGGGAAATGGAAATACATTCAAACCGACCATACGGAAGCTCCGGTGTTCTTGTAAGATAAGATAATCCATAAGCAATCGGAATTCGGATAATGATAGTTGTCACTAAAGAAATCAGCATCGGTGTTACCGTATCGCCTGCTCCACGCATTACCCCTGATAAACTCTGGGTCACTGCCACTGCAATATACCCCACTGCCAGGATTCTCATCACATAGACACTTAAATCTACCAATTCTGCTGTTTCTGTAAAAATCATCATCAGATATTTTCCAAAAAGCAAAATAATAATCGTGATCAGAGTAGAACAGGCAACCGCAAGCAGTGTCCCCTGCTTTGCACCCTGGGTTACACGGTCATATTTTTTTGCACCAACGTTCTGTCCTGTATAAGTAGTCATTGCTGTTCCAAAGGAGAGGTTCGGCATCATAGCAAAACCATCCACGCGCATGACGATTACATTGGCCGCAATAAACATTTCTCCAAAGCTGTTTGTCAAAGACTGCACCACGATCATCGCTGAGGACATGATTGCCTGGGTCACACCTGATGGAATTCCAAGACGGATGATCTGTCCTGTGTGACGTTTTGTCATTTTCAGCTGTTTCAGACCCAGATCAAAATATTCTCTCATTTTCATAAGCTTTAACAGGCACAGAAAAGCGGAGATTCCCTGGGCAATGGCTGTCGCAAGAGATACCCCGGCAACACCCATGTTCAGACTCGCAACAAAGTACACATCCAATACAATATTTAATACAGTGGCAATGAGCAGATAGATCAATGCAGAAAAAGAATCTCCCATTCCTCGCAGGATACCGCTCAAAATATTGTAGTACGCCATACCTGCGATTCCATACATCAGGATTACAAGATAGGCTGTACAATCTTCTAAAATAGATTCCGGCGTATTTAATGCAATCAGCATAGACCGGATAAACGGCGGAGCTGCAATCATCAGAAGTACGGATACGATGGCCGTCAGTGTAATACAAGTTCCAATGGTACTGGACAACTCGGCTCTGTTCTTTGCCCCAAAATATTGGGATACCATGATCCCTACACCAGCGGAGATTCCTACAAACAGTACAAGGAGCATATTAAACAGCGGTGTTGCACTTCCTACCGCTGCCAGAGCATTATCTCCTACATAATGACCTACTACGATACTGTCAACTGTACTGTACAACTGCTGCGCAATGTTTCCAACCAGCATTGGAATGGAAAACATGGCGATACTTTTCCATGGCTTTCCCACCGTCATATCTGTAGGCTCAAATAGTTTCTTGATATTTACCATATAATTCCCTCGAAGCTCTGGCATAAGCCTTCCAGAACCTTTTATCTTCGAATATTATAATTTAAATTTTGATAACAAAGAGCCAAGAGAAGTAGTCACTTCTTCTGCTTCCGGAATTTCAAAAACTTCTTCTTCGATTTCCTTTGCTGCCACATCCTCCAGCGCTTTCATACTAAGACTAAGTTTTCCGTCTTTAATTTCAGTAATCTTTACTTTGACTGTCTGACCTTCCTTCAGCACAACACCCGGATGTTTAATACGATTCTGGCAAATCTGAGAAATGTGTAAAAGACCTGATAAGCCATTTCCCAAATTTACAAATGCTCCGTATGGTTTCAGAGTTTCTACCACGCCTTCTGTTACCAGACCTACTTCTACATTTGAAATCTTTTTCGCACGTTCCGCATCTGCTGCTTCTTTCAAAATCTCTCTTGCAGACATTACAAGACGCTTATTTTCTTCCTCTACATTAATTACTCTGACTTCCAAAGATTTATACAAATAGTTTTCCAGATCTGCTTCATCTACATACTCTAAGGAAAGCTTGGAAGCTGGGATAAATCCGCGAATTCCTTCCAGATAGCCTACCGCACCGCCTTTTGTGATTTCTGTCACTTTTACCGTAATATTTTCCTGGCTCTCCAGAAGTTCTTTCAATTTATCCCATGCAAGAACTGCTGCCGCTTCTTTCATAGATAATAAAATGTGACCTGCTCCATCATCTCGCTTGATCACTGTCGCAGAAACTGTCTGTCCCGGTTCGATATCTGCTTTGATTGAAAACGCAGGATTGTCGCTGATATCTTCCAAACGCACGATACCATCTGTGTAATATCCCAAATCTAAAGTAATTTCTGTTTCACTGATTCCAATGACTGTACCTTCCAGAATGTCACCTACATTGATTTTTCTAAAGGATGCTTCCAGTTCTGCGGCGTAATCCGCCATTGTTTTATTTTCTTCCATTTATATATCTCCCTGTTATTATCTTCTTATAAAACGGATTTCACAAATATCATCGCCTCTTGCAATGGTCTTTGGTAAATCAAGTTCACATCCAAAGCTTTCCGCGATTCCTCTGTCGCCGCACATTGCATGATCACATAAAAGCTGAATTTCTTCATCACTGCATCCCTGTTTCTGCCATGCTTTCACTAATGGACAGTAATGAAAATCAATGTCTAAATTGTCATCTGTACAGCGTTTGACATCCATCTCAAATACCCATTGTGCAGGCTTTGTAAATAATGTCTTCTTCAAGCCTTTTAAACTTGGACTTCCACCTGCTTTCGCACGCAGATTCGCTCCCTGATAAAGACCACAGCGTTTGATTGCTGCCGGTGCATATTCTTCCGGTGCTAAACCTTTTTTCTTTGCTTCATCACAAAGCAGGTACATCCAAAGAGCTCGATGTTCTAACTGTTCACGGATTGCTACAATCAACGGATTCTTGATTTTTGCTTCATTTTTGATACTCATTCTATGTACTCCTCTCTGGCAAGTCTTTCCACTTATAAAATATAGTAACATGAAAAATATTGAGTTGCAAATACTCGTTCTTATTGACTCTTGCTCGCTTTTTGTTCAATTCTACCTATTATTTTTCAAAATATATTTTTAATAGGTAATATTTCAGTTTTTACGAACCTTTTTACCTATCACGCAATATTTATTAAACTACAATAGGTAATTTCTTGATGGATTTTCTTATTATTACCTACTATTCAGCTAGCCAAATTGCTTAGTATGTAATTCTTATTTACAATTTTTCTTTGATGCTTCTGATATTATATCAGATATGTTTCTATATAGCTTCTAAGCACTCTTGTATTAAGCGGATAATTTGATGTTTCATGCAAAAGAATCAAGCTTTCCCCTAATAAAATTTCATTCCTTTCATATATATCTAATTTTCGCATTATTGATTCAAAATAAGACATTCGATCTAGCAATCCGAAATGTTCTATAATCCACTTCTTTCCCGTTCGCCTGTTCAATGCAGTAAAATCCGAATAAAATATCACTTTTTTATTTCCTTCCTTAAGTTCTACAGGCATTTCATATTTATACGGAACACGATACCTAAAAAGCTCATCTGCAATTATTTTTTCAGACTTTGATCGTACACGTTCCCCTTTCATAGTCAAATAAGCTGTTTCGTCATCTTCGGAAAATTCTTTTCCTTTATATTGAATATTTTCAAATTCGTCTATAATTTCTTCCACTGACCTTACCAATGGCTCCACAAGACATTTTCTTCCTGGATGGAGATCTCGATATACTGCTTCTAACGCATTATCTTTATAAACTGCTTTTAATTCTTTTAACTTCTGCAAGCGTTTTTCCAAATTTTTATTCAGCTTTGTACAATATTCTTTCTGTGCAACCTGCTTTATATACTCTTTCTTGTCATCTCCAAGATAGGTATTTCCGCAGTAATATTGATAGTAGCCTTTATTAATCGCACATCTGAGTTTTCCATCTGGAGCACACTTTATCATTGCATTACTTTGGACTTTTATCTTTTCTAATAACGCAATTTCTTCTTCTATTTTTTTAAGCACAAAATCCTCCTTACTTCATTATGTTTTTACACATCTGGCTTTAAGTTTCTCTGGTGCAAGTTACTTTCTTTTTGTTTTACCTACCAATCTACTTTACAGCTCTTTTTATAGGTAATATTTCAGTTTTTGCGAACCTTTTTACCTATCATGCAATATTTCTTAAATTACAATAGGTAATTTATACTTAAATCTTCTTATTTCTACCTACTATCCAATCAACTAAATTGCTTAGTAGGTAATTAAACCATTTCGCACGCAATTCTGCTGTAAAACGAATGGCAATATTTGTTTTGTTTGGGAATTTCAATTCTGACTTGAATTGTTTTAGAAAATATCAGCCCTCTGGAAATCCAGAGGGCTGAATATAAATTTTGAATAAATTCTTATTTCAAATTACTCGATGATAGTTGCTACTCTACCAGAATTAATTTCGCTTTTCATGCACTACTTGGCATTATCGCTCAAACTGGCTTATTTATTGGGTTTTCATTCATGCACTGTTATGTACCTATATGCACTATCAACCTCAAATTCGTTGCAAATCTGTTGCAAAATTGCTTT
>JAGAQG010000061.1 GCA_017622875.1 Lachnospiraceae bacterium | reverse complement strand
CGCTGATGCGTTTGTCAGCTGGGGGACAAGTTGTACCCCGCCTTGCGTCAACTGCCTGCGAAAATCTGCCACCGGCAGTTTTATCGCAGAGATAGGTGCGGCACAGGAAGGAGGAAAATAGTGAACTATTTCCATTTGGAAGCAAAAGTTGTGAGCCGTGGTGCAGGCCGTTCTGTGATAGCAGCTGCCGCTTATGCATCCTGCTCCCGACTCTATAATGATTATGACGGACTTACACATGACTTCACCAGAAAACAAGGTTGTCTGTATAGTGAAGTCTTTCTTCCGCAGTATGCACCGGAAGAATGGAAAGACAGACAGCTGCTCTGGGAAGCTGTCGAGTCTGTAGAAAAAACAAAGGACAGCCGACTGGCAAGAGAACTTGTGGTTGCTCTGCCATCGGAGCTATCCTTAGATGATTGGAAAGGTATGTTGGAGCGATTCATTCGTGAGCAAGGCACAGATCTCGGTATGTGTGCCGATGTGAATATCCATGACCCGTACCCTCCGGGGCATAATCCCCACAGTCATATTCTTTTTACTGTTCGTCCTTTGGATGAACATGGGAAGTGGCAAACAAAGACACAGAAAGAATATCTTTGTAAGCATGGCGAAGAAGAACGTGGCTTTACCGCTGATGAATTTAAGATTGCTAAGACAGAAGGCTGGGAGAAACAATATCTGTATCAGTTCGGGGAGAAAAAGGAGTATTTACCCCCGTCTGAAGCCGAGAAAATCGAGGGCTGTGTCAGAACATCCAAGACACCTAAAAGCACCCGCTATGGGAGACAAAACCCTGTTGCAGAGCTGTGGAACAGCGAAGAACAGATATTTGCGTGGCGCAAGAGTTGGGAAATAATTGTCAATGAAGAACAGGAACGCCATGGTATTGCCGACCGTGCGGACTGTCGCAGTCATGCGGCCAGAGGGTTGACGGAACAGCCGACTGTACACGAAGGTTATCACGCAAGAAAACTGGAATCCATGGGGATTGTTTCTGACCGCTGCGAACTAAACCGTCAGATCAGGGCAGATAATAAGCTCCTGCGTGAACTGAAAAAGCAGGTACAGAAACTGATGAAAGCAGTAAAAGAAAATATCCCGGCTCTTGCTTCTGCATTGGAAACCTTGCGTGACCACATGGTTTTTCTTCAGTATCAGTTGATCGTGAATACTTCTCAGCAGGAAGTGGTATCTTTTCAGAAAAATCTTTTGGCTGATATGCTGACTGAATACAAAAATGTAAAAGCAGAAATCAAAGCTAAAACAGCTGAGAAAAAAGAACTGATTGCAGAACAGAAAAACTGCGGTATTCACTTCATCCGTGCAAGCAAACTGGGAGAACAGATAGCTAAGTTAACTGAGGATATTGAAGAACTGAAATTCCAGAAAGCGCAGTTGTTGTCCCGATTGAATTGTCAGGATAACGGGATTGCATCCAAGGACAAGAATGTGAAAGAGATGGATACTTTCCTTGGAAAACTGGAACAGCAGCATAGTACCCTTTCCGCACAAAAGGAAAAGGACAAGGCTCAGTTCCTTGAAATCAGAAATAGTATTGTACCTGAAAATCACGATGCCCTTATGACAGAGCGTGAAGCAATCCGTTCGGATGGCAAGATTGGTTTGGTTCAGAAATTGTACGCAGTTTACAAGGAAAAATATCGGTCTGAAACATTCGATGAAGCCAATAGACAGGTAGATGCTGAATTACAGGAAGAACCTATGATTAAGAAAAAGCGTTCTATCAGTGAGCAGTTGAGAACACCGAAACTGGAAACGCAACAGCCAAAGAAACAAAAGAAAAAAGAATACGAACGATAAGAAAACCACGACTGTTGCTCCGTAATGGAGTAGCAGTCGTGATTCTTTCTTATTTTTTGTATTTGTCGATAAGATCCTTGAATTTTGGATGTTCTCTAAGGTATGCATATTCTGGATCAGTTTCCAATCCATTTAGAAGAACTAACATCAATTCATGGGATTGAACTTGTTTGGTTTCAGGAACCATCCGGTGATACAGAACTGAATCTGTCAATGACCAATGCGTAGTAAGTGAGCCAAGCATTTGATCAAGTAAATGAATCATCGTATCAGCATTTTTCTCCCGTTCTAAAATCGGATAAGAAGCAATATATCGGTTGTATTCCCACATATCGAATACATCTACCATAGAACTTGCTTTCTCGGCAATTTTACGAGCAAACTCTGCGTTTCCAGAAGCCAATTCAGCATCGACCAGTTTCGTCAGAAGCATCTGAACTCTGGTGATTTCTTTGAATAATGCCTTTTCCAGTTCTAATGCAGCCAAATCTGATTTGTGCTGTTGCAAATAGATGGATACTTGAAGCATGAGCTTATCAGGTAATGCACTAATAAGGTCAGTTTTATCTTGAATAGTATCAAGAACCTCTTGTGCGGCATCTGTGTTGCCCTGACGAATATAACGGCTAACTCTCATATAGTTGGCGCTGTTTCGTATCTTTTCATCATTGCTATCAGCCAACTGTAAATACCAGCCTGAAATCTTTGCATCAAGGCTATCAATCGGTAAAGTATCATCGGCTGTCTGCAAAAGCATGGAATCCAAAATAATCGTGATGTTGAGAAGAAGCAGTTCGTTGTGTGGGTATTCGTGTATCTTTGCTTCAGCTGCATCAAATGCAGAAAGAATATCATTCCTTGCTTGTTTGGCGAGCTCGTTGCAGAAAAATCCAATTTCCTGTTCAGACAAATCCTCACTAAAACAAAACAATGTATTCAAATCAATTTTCAAAAGTCTAGCTAATGGAGGAAGAAGGCCGATATCAGGGCTTGTGATACCTTTCTCCCATTTGCTGACAGCTGGAGTAGAAACACCGAGATAATCAGCAACCTGTTCCTGTGTTAATCCAAGT
This sequence comes from Lachnospiraceae bacterium, assembly GCA_017622875.1. Classification (GTDB taxonomy): domain Bacteria; phylum Bacillota; class Clostridia; order Lachnospirales; family Lachnospiraceae; genus HGM12587. The sequence continues at coordinate 1,572 of JAGAQG010000061.1, read as the reverse complement.
AGCTTGCACTGCTCCTGGATGACTATGTTCATAGGCATATCTTAATCTCCTTTGAGAATATTACAAAAAGCTCTTTGTTGTCTTTATTATAGCAAGCTGATATTCATAGCACAATCGAGCAGTTGTTAATCATGGAGATAAAAACTTAACCACAAGTTAAAATCCACGGCTTTCACTCTGATATGGAGTGCAGTCATGGCTCTTTCTAAATGATGTAAAAGGGCGATAGCATTTTATGCTGTCATCCCTTATATTTATTGAAAAGCCAGATTGAAACGATGGACACAGTCCACTCTCTTTACGGTTGACTATTTCGACTGGTTTTGCTGTTTAGCTTTTTCTTGATTATAAACATAATAATCATATAAATAAGGCACACTATTACTCCGGAAACTGTCATTTTCAAAAGACCGATATGCCATGCGATTTGAAGTCGTGCCAGATAATAATCAGGGACTGCTCCGTTTAGAAGTACAGGTATGCCAACTTTCAATACAGGTAAACATGCCCCAAACAGGAAACTGATGATTGCACCCAAAACAAAATTCATTTTTTGATATATGTTTATTTTTTTCAGATAATCAATCTCTTGCATTTTTGCAGCATTATTCCTGTTGGCTGAATTACTTAATTCTGCTTTAAACGTCCGGTATTCATTCTGACAATTTTGGCATTCTTCCAAATGCTTTTTAATAAATGAATTTGTTTCCTCGGATGTCAAATCATCCATGTATAAAGGTAGTAAATCATTGACTATATTGCACTGCAATTCTTTATTCATTTTTCTTCATCTCCTCAAATATTCTTTTTTTTCCACGATAAAAATTAACACGAGCCCAATTTTCACTTTTGCCTATTATTTCACCGATTTGAGCGAAAGATATTTCTCCAATCAACCGTAAATACATAACTTCCCTCATCGGTTCATCAAGATTATGTAGCGACTTCAATATCTCTACATTTTCCCACTGGATAAATAGTTCAGCTTCAGCAGAAGAAATTGTCAACATGTCTTCATAATTTGATAAATCTTCAAATGATTTATTGTCTCTTAAATACTTGAGCCAAAGATTTTGAGCAATACCACAAAGCCATGTCAATACACTGCTATTTCCTTTAAACTTGTTAATACTATTTACAGCGCAAAAGAAAGTTTCCTGTGTTAATTCTTCTGCAAGTTCATGGTTACATGTTTTACTTAGTAGAAACGTATAGACCTTTTTTGAGTGGTTTTGGTATATTTCTTCCATTGATTCCATCGTACTTCCTCCTTTCTGCTAAGTTAGTACCCGGAAATCATCATTCGTTACACATAAATAAATAATTTGTAGAGCTTTGTATTTCCTTATGTGCATTTTAGTATATAAGCATAAATTTTTCTACAAAATCTCTTTTCATTCTCCAAAAGAGATGATATCTTCAGAATCGAGAAGGAGGGAATTCATCACTCCCTCCTTCTCGATTTAACAATATATCAATTCATTCAAAACAATTTCCTCTGCCGCATTTCGGATGTTATTGCAAGCACCAACCCATGCCATCTGATCACGAGCCTTTAATGCTTCGTTTATG
>JAGAQG010000060.1 GCA_017622875.1 Lachnospiraceae bacterium | reverse complement strand
TGCCAACTTTATTCAGAGACTTCCAAAATATATGCAAAATGCCATGTTATACGGAGAATGTGCTGCGTAGTTGCTGTTTTGTGAGCTAAAGTATTGATTTTTCAAGGTGCGAACCCACTTTTTAATGTGGGAAGTTTGAGTTATTCATTATACACTATCTTTTATAATTTGCGAACTTTCCTATAAAGCAAAAAAAGAGGAGCTTTTGCTCCTCTTCCTAATTTGCTTGTAAAATTCGTACCGCTCTTGTCGGTGTATTATAATACATGCTGGAAACTACGATTCCAGTATCACTGCTCTGCGCATGAACAACCTGGCCATTTCCAATATACATTGCTACGTGATGAATGCTCTTTCCGCCATAGAAAACCAGATCTCCCGGCTGAACTTCAGAAATATCAATTCGTTCTCCACAATTTGCCTGTGCACTGGAAGAATGCGGTAAAGATACTCCATAGTTTGCATAAACAGCCATTGTAAATCCGGAGCAATCAGCTCCCTTTGTAAGGCTTGTACCGCCCCATCTATATGGATTTCCTACAAACTGGCTGGCATATTCGCAAATTTCCATCTGAATATCTGTCACACCTTTTCCGTAACGGTATTCCATCATGGTAATCGCAGTTTCAAATTCTTTTCCCTCTGCCATCATGCTTTCTGCTTTTTCATTGGCTTCTGCGCCTGTCAAAAGATAGTCACTGCTGATATATCCGTTTATTTCACCTGATTCGATCTCGCACCATCCGTCTTCGATGGAAACGACTTCACAGATTGCATCCTTTCTGATCTTTCCAACAACATCAGATTCTGTACTCATTTCTTCACGGATATTGATATAACCACTCTCTGCATTTACCACACCGAGAAGTGAGTATCCTTCTACTACCGAAGGAGCTACTGCTGCTGCAAGAACGGTTTCATCATCTACCTGTTCCATCGCTGCTGCCACGCCTGCGCTTACTACCTCTGAAAGTTCAGCTGCCTCAGAAGTCATTGCCGGAACTAAAAATGTTCCTGCGCAAACGAGAATCAACATCATATTTCTAAAACTACTATACTTCATTCTTTACCCCATAACCCAAAACGTTACTGTTTGTTACAATTTTCAACAATATTTATTACAAAATTGTTACATTCCATTAACTAAGTATAACAGTTTTTTCTTATTTGTCAACCATCTATTAATTTTTATCTAATATTTCCACAAAAAAAGAACTGCAGATTTTACTCCACAGTTCTTTCAAATTATCTTGTTTCATTTAAAAACTTTTCCATATAACAGTCCTGAATGAGTTCCGCCCGTTCAGGGTCTTTTCCGCCGATGGAAATGCCATTCAGGCTTTCTACTCTTCGACATAACTGTGTTGCACTGGAAACAAAAATTTCATCTGCCTCCATCAGTTCCTTCATAGTAAATGGTGTCTCATCTACCGGAATTCCCTGTTCCTTACAGATCTGAATCATATGCATTCTGGTAATACCAGGTAAAATATAATGATCTGTCGGATGTGTAATAAATACTCCGTCCTTCAGAATACTGATATTACTGTGGGCACCCTCTGTAACAATTTCGCCACGATGGAATACACATTCATCACATCCCTGTTCTTCTGCCTTCTGTGCGGCCATGCAGTTTACTAACAGATTCAGTGTTTTAATGTTACAGTGTAAAAATCTGGTATCTTCCATGTCAGTCACATGCAGCATCTTTTTCGGGTCCTTTAATTTCATCGGCTTTATTGTGACCCATAAGTTCGCTTTTACATCCTTAGAAGGATATATATGATTTCTAGGTGCTGTTCCTCTTGTCACCTGCCAGTAAAGCATCTGTTCCGGGGAATCTACCTTCTGTACCAAATTGTTTAAAATGTCCGCCAGTTCATCTTTGGTATATGGAATTGCAATTCCAATCAGACCGGCACTGTTATATAAACGTTCCAAATGTTCTTTCAAAGCAAAGATCTTATGGTTATTTACCATCGTTGCTTCATATACACCATCTCCGAAATAGCAGACTCTGTCGTTCATAGGAACCATCATTTCATCAATCGGTGCAATATTTCCATTATAATATGCTAAATCTTTCATTGTTTATTCGAATCTGCCTTTCATCAGAACTTCGCCCTTCCAGATTGCAGTCTTTCCTCTCATAAAAAGGCTTTCAATTTTCAAATCTTCTCCAAGAATCAACAAATCTGCGTCTGCGCCTGCTGCCACGCAGCCCTTGACACCTTTTTTCGCCAGAAGATCTGCCGGAGTCGAAGTGACCATTTTCAATACTTCCTCTAATGGAAGACCTTTTTTTACAAGGTATCGAACCGTCTCATGTAAATATTTCGGTGATGCATAAGTAAGGCCGATGCATTCTCCGATTTCATTAAATCTCGGCTGGCTTCCAAAAGCATCCGTAGACATTGTCACGTGATCTGTTGTAACACCTTCACGTCCAAGCAGCTCAAAAAGCAGCTCTGCATCTGATACCATATCTTCCGGTGTACATCCAACCGTACAATCCATATATCCGCCTCTTCTTACCAGCTCTGTTCCATCGTCAATAAGCTCTGGTGTACGGAGCATATGGGTCGGAAGCAGGTTCTTCGGTGATACATCGGAATGATCCAGCACATAGAAAATCGGATTCAAACGTCCTTTACCGCTTCCCATATGCATGGTTACAAGCCCTGGAGTATTGCTTAAAAGTCCTGCGCGGCGTGCTTCTGTTGCCAGTGCAATCAGATCCTCACCTGTCGGGTTCGAACTGCGGTGATCAGATACTGCAACTTTTACCCCGATCATCGGAGTGATCATCATAATATCCTCTTCCACACTTCCTGTCAAAGTTCTTGGCGGATACCCATAAGCACTTGTAAGGGTGTACGCTGTCATACCTTCATCGTTCAGGGCTCTTGCTTTTGCAACAAGATTTTCCACGCTTCTTGTAACACCATCTGTTCCCAGAAGACCTACCACTGTCGTGATACCATTTGTAGTAAAAATACTCAGCTGAGACTCCGGAACTCTGGATGCAGGTCCCTGTTCTCCACCGCCGCCTGTGATATGCACATGAAGATCTATATATCCTGGAACCAGTGTTTTTCCTTCCAGATCAAAGGTTTCAACATCCGGAAGACCTTCGTAGCCTTCAATCGCATCATCGATTCGACAGATTTTTTCATCTACGATCAAAATATCTTTTTTCCCGAGAAACTCCGGTGCATATACATTCGCATTTTTTAATAACTTGATCATATTACTTACTTTTTATTTCTCCTCATCTTCTAATTTGGCAATACCAAATCCTGTGAATCCCCAGATGATAGCAAAGATAAATCCTGTGTAGCAAAGAACCGCCCAAGGAACATAAGCCATTGTCTCTACACCTAATGTTGATGCCATATAAGCACCTGCTGCTGACCATGGTACTAATGGAACGAATACTGTACCGGCATCTTCCAGTGTACGGGAAAGGTTCTTCGCTGCAAGTCCTCGCGCTTTATATGCATCACGGAACATTTCACCAGGAATCAGGATAGAAAGGTAAGAGTTACCTGTTGTTAATGCCATTACGATACAGGATGCTACAGTTGCTGTAATTAATGCACCTGTGCTCTTTGCAATGCTTAAAATCTTTTCAAGTACAACATCAAGGCAGCCTGCGCGGCTCATGATACCTGCGAAGCAGAATGCACAGAATACTAAAAGAGTTGTGCTCATAATACCGTTCATACCACCGCGATTTAATAATTTTGTAATTTCAGCTGTTGCTGTTGCCGGATCAAATCCATCTCTTACGATCATGGATACATCAAATCCGCTTACTGTTGCAGAAAGAACGTTTTTCAGCGAAACACCCTGGAAGATAACGCCTTCAATACCAGCCACGATAGTAGATAATAACATAACTGGAATTGTAGGTTTCTGTAACAGGGAACCTGCTAATACGATAATTACCGGAAGAAGCAGTAAAATGTTCCAGTTGAACATTGTATCAAGCTGCGCAAGCATTGCTGTTACTGTTTCTGAGTTTACACCAGCGGATACATTTGCATTCATACCTGCAATCGCGTATATGATAAGAGAAACAATTGTTGCCGGAACTGTTGTATAGAACATATGTCCAATATGTTCGTATAATTTACTTCCTGCTGCGATTGGCGCAAGGTTTGTTGTATCAGAAAGAGGAGACATCTTGTCACCAAAGTAGGAACCTGCAATAACTGCACCAGCTGTTGCCGGAAGAGACACGCCAAGTGTACTTGCGATACCCATCAGGGCAACACCCATAGTTGCTACGGAACCCCAGGATGTACCTGTAACAACAGATACAACCGCTGTAATCAGGAATGCTGTAACAAGCAGGAATTTAGGGTTTACGATCTGAACACCATAGTAGATCATCAGTGGGATAGTTCCTGCTGCCATCCATGTACCAACCATAGCACCTACAGTTACAAGAATTAAAATCGCAGGCATACCTTTTGCGATCTTGTTTGAAATTTCGTCCAGCATTTCATCCCATGTAACCCCTACGCGGAATGCGATAAATGCTGCAACACAGGATACCAGAATCAGAAGTGGTTCTGTACTGTATCCCAAAACACCTTTACCAATCGTCAGAATTACCAGCATTGCAATGATTGGAAGAATCGCTTCCCAAAATGCCGGTTTTCTTTTTTCTCTGACTTTTTTTGCCTTTTCTTTTTTTGCCATATTCTTCTCTCCTTTGTATTTTTTAACCTCTTACACATTTGATTATGCTTAGTATTTTATCACAAGTTTGATGCGTTAACAATCTATTACTTTACCAGCTTAAAAATTTTATTCCCGGATTTTGTTCTTCAGACGCAAAAAGACCCCACGCTTTTCGTGGAGTCTTTCAAGCTTTCCTAGCATTTAATTTCCTTTAATGGTTCCAGATACTGGTCTCTGCGGTTTGCCTGTTCAGCAAGGTAGGACTGATCTGTGGATGCATGAAGTTCCTGTAAATACAGGTGATGGTTCTTCATGATTTCTTCATTATCTTTTGCCAGCATTAACATTGCAATGTTTGAACACTGATCGGCTGTTCTTTCAAAATAAGTTAAGATATCCATAAAGATCAAACCTGAATTGATAGAACAGATTCCCTGACACAGACGAGCTGTATGACGGTCTTTCAAAAGAAGTACCATATCATCAATAACTTCTTCTAATGGTTCAATTCTTCTTACAACATATTCATTATCTGTTTCGATTGCTTCTACTGTCAGACGAAGTATTTCCTGAATTGCATCTGTCATGATTTCAAGTTCTTTCTTTGCACCTTCTGAGAAAGAAAGCTCTTCATCCTGGAATTTTTTCGCCATTTCATCGAAGTTTGTTGCATAATCACCGATACGCTCTACGTCACGGATACATCTCATAAGTACGCTTCTCTGACGGTTATCGCTGTCTGCTTCAATATTGCCGGATAATTCGATCATATAGTTATCAGCTCTGTCAGTGAATACGTCCAGACGTTCTTCGTTAGCGGCAATCACTTCCGCACGTTTTTCATCATATTTACTGAACTGTGCCAAGCTCAGTTCGATATTTTCTTTTGCTGTGGCTGCCATGCTTGCTGCAACCTTTGTAACGCCACCAAGAGCAACAGCCGGAACAGCCATTAACTTTTTATCCAGCGCTGCAAGTTCCAGATATACAGCTTCCGGTTCTTCATCATCCTTCACGCACTTACATGCTATCCATACAAGGAAGTTGGTAAATGGAAGAAGCACGATTGCTGTGATCAGGTTAAAGATTGTCTGGAAGTTAGCGATCACACCACTGTCTACCACGCTTTCCCATAATCCAGCGAAACCACCTGCACTGCGGATGATCGTCATTACGATCATGAAAAGGATTGTACCAATCGTATTGAATACAATGTGTACAATACCCGTACGCTTTGCATCTTTGGAAGATCCAATAGAACATACCATCGCAGTTGTTACACAAGTACCAAGATTGATACCCATGATGATTGGATAAACCAGTTCAAAGGTCATAACTCCTGTAGAAGACAACGCCTGCAAAATACCTACCATCGCAGAAGAGCTCTGTACGATAACTGTCAGTACAAGACCTGTTAAGATGCCTAAGAGCGGCATATCACTAAAGCGTGAAATAATCGCTGCAAATGCTGGTGAGGATGATAATGGTTCTACTGCATCTGTCATGGATAAAAGACCCATGAATAAAATACCAAAGCCCATTGCAATAAGACCAATATTCTTTAAAGATTCTTTTTTTACGAACATGATCAGAACGATACCAATGATCAATGCCAATGGAGCTAAAAAGTCAGGTTTAAAGAATGAAAGAATTGAACCGCTGCCGGATTCAATATCCATCAGTCGAATGATCTGTGCTGTTACAGTTGTACCGATGTTCGCACCCATTACGATGCTGACTGCCTGACGTAAGTTTAAGATTCCTGCGCCAATCAGACCAACTGTTAATACAATGGTAGCTGTAGAGCTCTGAATGATCGCTGTTACCAGCGCACCCGTAAGAACTCCTAATACTATGTTGTGTGTCAATTTACCGAGAACATTTTTCAAAGCTGTTCCTGAGCCCTGTTTTAAACCGTCGCCCATGATTTCCATACCGTAAAGGAACATGGCGAGTCCGCCAAGAAGTTTTACGGCCATCATAACTATGTCCATCGTTTTTTCTCCTTTTTCCCTTTTGTCGAAAAAAGCGTATGTTGATTATCTAATCAACATACGCTTAATTGCATTTTACACCATTTTTATGTTTCTTACAAGTAATTTTCTTTACTTAACATAGATTTTACATTAGAGCCCTTTTTCGACAATCAGTGTTCTGCCCCACTGTACATCTCTGGAAAGCTGCTCTTTTAACTCTTCCAGCGAATCAAAACGTCTCTCTGTTCGTTCAAAAGCATAAAATTCAACGGTCAGCTCCTCACCGTATAAATCTCCCTCAAAATCCAGCAAATGAGTTTCAATCCCTTTTGCCTCCTCGCCACTGATGGTCGGCTTTACGCCGATATTGGTAATTCCAAAGATTTCTTTATCACCAAAAATGGTCTTTGTAAGATAGACCCCGTTCGGCGGAAGCATTTTTTCATCATCGGGCAAAATATTTGTGGTTGGAATCCCAAGCTTTCTGCCGATGGCATGTCCATGCACCACAGTTCCTGACACATAGTACGGATAGCCCAGCAGATCCTGCACAGTTTCCATTTCTCCGGTCTCCAGCATATGTCTGACATAAGTGCTGCTGATGACCTTATCCTCCAGACATTCCTTTTGGAAAACCTGTACTTCATATCCATAGACCTGTGCCATTTTTTTTAAAAGGCAGATATCACCTTTACGGTCATGCCCAAATCTGAAATCCGGTCCCACCGCAATATATTTTACATGAAGCTGTTTTACCAGAACTTCTTCTATAAAACGCTCCGGCTCCATCTGAATGATCTGAGGGATAAACGGGCATTCTACCATATAGTCGATTCCCATCTTTTCCAGATGTTTTTGTCTCTCAACTCTTGTTAAAATCGTGCGGCCCTTCCCAAAAAAGACCGTTCCCGGCATCTGACCAAAGGTAAAGACAACACTTTTTAGGCCCTGCTCCCTTTTCGCCAGGATCATTTTCATCAGTTTCTGATGGCCTCTATGAATCCCATCAAATTTACCTAATGTTATGGCACTTTCCTCTGGAATCGTAAAGTCCAGTGTGTCATTAATTATTTTCATAAAACATCTTCACAGGTTTAAAATCCTTACGCTCCATGGAATATTCATAAACTCCAATGAACGTCCCCTCAGAATCATAAACCCGCAGCCTTTCTGTATTTGCAGGAAGTTCTTCCTCAAGCATCCTTTTTTCAATGCGGTTTCCATTATGTACTACCACGTCAAATGCCTGCTTTGTCCACACCTTTGCGTAATCTTCGAACAGTTCATCCACAGAAATGATTTTTTCTTCCACCACTCCTACCTTTGCGAGTTCATCAATTTCAGAAAGCTTTAAGGTGTCTTTTAATTCAAAAACACCAACTTTGGTACGCAGCAGTTTCTCCATACAGCCGCCGCTCCCAAGCTTTTGTCCAATATCATGACACAGAGTTCTGATATAGGTTCCTTTCGAGCAATGAACACTCATACGGACTCTTGGCAGATTCATTTCCAAAATCTCAATGGAAAAAATCTGTACATTTCTTGCCTTACGCTCTACGGTCTTTCCTTCTCTGGCAAGCTCATAAAGCTTTTTGCCATTTACTTTCAGTGCGGAATACATTGGTGGAACCTGGGCGTATTCTCCCACGAAGGAAAGAATTGCTTCTCTTACCACCTTTTCTGATACATTTACCGGCAGTTCTTTTAAGACCTCACCGGAAGTATCCTGCGTATCTGTTTCTACACCAAGAAGCATCACTGCTTCATAGATTTTATCTTTATCGGTCAGAATATCGCAGACCTTTGTGGCTCTTCCGATACATACCGGGAGCACGCCTTCCGCGTCAGGATCCAGCGTTCCCGTATGACCGATTTTCTTTGTTCTTAATATTCCCCGAAGCTTTGCTACCACATCAAAGGAGGTAAAGCCTTTTTCTTTGTATACATTGATAATTCCGCTTTTCACTACTCATTCTCCTGCAGCTGTGCTTCGATATGCAGGGTCAGGTTATTTACTACATCATAGAAATTTCCCGACATTTCACAACCTGCTGCCTTTACGTGGCCGCCTCCGCCAAAATATCCTGCTACTTTGCTTACATCCACTTTACCGTTGGAACGCATACTTATTTTATATCGCTGTGGCTCCAGTTCATATAAGAAGATCGCTACTTCCACGCCTCTTGTGTAACGAAGCTGGCTGACAATTCCATCCAGTGCCTTTGGTGTTACTCCGTAAAACTCCATATCTTTTAGTTTTACTGCACCTACGATGACTTTATCATCCATGAGCATAATACTTTCCATCAGAGTTCTGCCCAGAATCTGATTCTGTACATAAGACTTCTGATAGAATGTCTCATCAATGATTCTGCTGGCTTCAATGCCTGTTTCCAGTAAATCAGCTACAACACGGAATGTTTTTGGTGATGCATTGGAATACTGAAACACTCCGGTATCATGGGCAATTCCAAGATACAGACATTCTGCAATGTCCTTTGTCAGATTTTCTTTTCCAATCAGCTCACTCATGATTTCCGCTGTGGCACTTGCATCACTGATGATCAAATGTTCCTCTGCAAATCCCTGATTGCTGATATGATGGTCAATTCCAATCGTTTTCTTTGCTGTATCAAAATATTTTACATATTCTCCATGGCGTGCTTTATCTGCACTGTCTAAAGAAAAGCATACATCATATACCTTATCTTCGCTGTAATCATGCTCGATTTTGTCAGCATTTTTAAGCATCAGAAATTCAGGCATAAAATCCTGTAAATAAACCTTTGCTTCAATATTTGGAAAATAAGTTTCAATATAATTATAAAGTGATAAACAGGAACCGATGCAGTCGCCATCCGGTCTGATATGACCTAAGATGGCAACTGATTTTGCTTCCTGCAATACTTCTTTTAAATTAAGCATCCGCTTCACCTTCATTAAAATCGCCGTCGTTTGCTCTAACATCGTCGATTAATTTTGACATTGTTACACCATATTCGATAGACTGGTCTACCACAAATTTGATTTCCGGTGTATTTCTTAAATTTACGCTTCTTGCCAGTTCTCTTCTGATATAGCCTTCTGCACTCTTTAATCCTGCCAATGTGTTTTTCTGCGCTTCTTCATCACCAAGAACACTGATATAAGCTTTTGCTGTTTTTAAGTCCGGCGCCACTTCTACTGCTACTACAGTAGTGAGCGGGCTGATTCTTGGGTCTTTGATTTCGCTGCGGATAATGTTGGAAAGTTCTCTCTGAACTTCCATATTGATTCTAGTATTTTTAATACTGTTTTTTCTCATTTATTAAATACTCCTATCGAGGAACCTCAACCATAATATAAGCTTCTACAATATCCAGTTCCTGAATGTCATTGAATTTTTCAAATACAAGACCACATTCGTATCCTGCTTTTACTTCCTTCACATCATCTTTGAATCGTTTCAGTGATGCTAAAGGTCCTTCATAGATTTGTTTTCCTTCACGGGTAATTCTTACAGAGCATCCTCTCTGTAATGTACCGTCAAGTACATAAGAACCAGCAATGTTACCAACACCTGAAGCTTTGAAGATCTGACGGATTTCTGCATGGCCGATCACTTTTTCTTCAAAGATTGGATCAAGCATACCCTTCATCGCACGTTCTACATCTGCGATTGCATCGTAGATGACACGGTAGAGTTTGATTTCTACTTTATCGCGTTCTGCATTTGCTTTTGCTGTTACATCAGGTCTTACATTGAAGCCGATAATGATCGCACCGGATGCATTTGCAAGCATAACGTCAGATTCATTGATCGCACCAACGCCGCCGTGGATGACACGCACTGCAACTTCTTCATTAGACAGCTTCATTAAACTCTGTTTTACAGCTTCTACAGAACCCTGAACGTCTGCTTTGATGATCAGTTTTAATTCTTTTAAGTTTCCAGACTGAATCTGTGAGTACAGATCGTCTAAAGACATTGTAAGCTTTGTATCCTCTAACATCTTTTCTCTGCCACGGGCGATAAAAGCTTCTGCCATAGATCTTGCTTCTTTTTCTGTTTCAGGAGCGATTACGATATCACCAGCTGCTGGTACATCAGAGAAACCAAGGATTTCTACTGGTGTGGATGGACCTGCTTCTTTCACACGGCGTCCCTTATCATCAATCATCGCACGTACTTTACCATGAGCACATCCTGCTGTGATTGCATCACCAACACGGAGCGTACCTTTCTGTACAAGCACTGTTGCAACAGGTCCTTTACCTTTATCAAGCTCTGCTTCGATAACAAGACCTCTTGCTCTTCTCTTAGGATTTGCTTTTAATTCCATCATTTCTGCTGTTAACAGAACCATTTCAAGAAGGTTTTCGATACCCTGACGTTTCTTTGCAGACACTGGTACACAGATTGTAGAACCGCCCCAATCTTCTGGAATCAATTCGTGCTCTGCAAGTTCTTTCATAACACGGTCTGGATTTGCACCTTCTTTATCAATCTTGTTGATTGCTACGATAATTTCAACGCCTGCTGCCTTTGCATGGCTGATTGCTTCGATTGTCTGTGGCATAACACCATCGTCTGCTGCAACTACAAGGATTGCGATATCTGTAGAGTTCGCACCACGCATACGCATTGCTGTGAATGCTTCGTGACCTGGTGTATCTAAGAATGTCAGCTTCTGGCCATTGATATTTACAGTATAAGCACCAATATGCTGTGTAATACCGCCTGCTTCTCTGTCTGTTACATTTGTATGACGGATTGCATCCAGTAAGGATGTTTTACCATGGTCAACGTGACCCATAACACAGACTACTGGTGGTCTTGTGATCAATGTTTCTTCTGCATCTTCCACGTCTTCCAGGAATTTTTCGATTACATCTTCTACCACTTCTGCTTCCGGTTCGAAGTTGTATTCCATGGCAATTTCACCAGCCTGTTCAAAGTCAAGTTCAGTGTTGATTGTCATGATCTTTCCTGCTAAGAACATTTTCTTGATGATGACAGATGGCTGCATTTTCATTTTTTCAGCAAGATCCTGAACAGAGATTTTTTCCGGAATCTGGATTGTTTTTGGTTCATTGTCATCCTTCTTTACTTCCTGAACAGTTTTCACTGGTTTCTGGAATTTTCCGGCTTTGTTCATTTTTGCTTCTTTTTCTTCGAATTTATCCACAACCTTCTTATTGGATTTTGCCTGCTGGTTCTGGTTGTGTCTGTTGTTATCACGATTCTTTTCTAATGGTTTTTCAGGTGCCGGAATGTCTAAGCCGCCGCGTCTGTTATTATCGCGTCTTCCGCCGCCCTGTCTGTTATCGTTTCTGTCGTTGTCTTTATCTTTGTTAAAGTCTTTGTTGAATGATCTTCTGTCACCATTCTGCTGACCATCTTTGTTAAATGGACGTCTTTCTCCATTATTCTGACCTTCTCTGTTGAACTGGCGTCTTTCTCCGTTCTGCTGCTGGCCATCTCTGTTATATGGACGTCTTTCTCCATTATTCTGACCGTCTCTATTGAACTGACGTTTTTCTCCATTGTTCTGACCGTCTCTGTTGAACTGGCGTCTTTCTCCATTGTTCTGCTGGCCGTCTCTGTTGAACTGACGTTTTTCGCCGTCCTGCTGTGGTCTTCTTTCGCCATTCTCAGGACGCGGGCGTCTCTCTCCATCCTGTGGGCGCTGACGTCTTTCTCCGTTTTCCGGACGTGGACGTCTTTCATTTTCTCTCTTCTGTGGATTTGGTTTTACACCGCCTCTGCTGTTCTGTGCATTATATAATGCAACGATTTTTTTCTTCTTTGGAGCTTCTTCTGCTTTTGGTGCTTCCGCTTTGGGAGCCTCAGCCTTTGGAGCTTCTGCTTTTGGTGCTTCCACCTTTGGTGCGAATGCTTTCTTTACCATATCGATCTGTGCATCTTCGATGACACTCATATGGCTTTTTACTTCCACACCGTTCTTATTTAAATACTCTACAATATCTTTGCTTGGTTTATTTAACTCTTTTGCTAATTCATGTATTTTCTGTTTCGCCATTTATTCTGCTACCTCCGCTATTCTCTCTGCCTCTATAAGTCTCTTTTCGATAGATTTCGCAAACCCTTCATCTGTCACTGCCAGGGAGGCACGAAACTCTTTTCCCATGGAATGTCCCAGATCCACCTTTGTACCGTAAGTATACATTGGCACTTCATAATAGGAGCACATATTGCGAAACATCTTCTTTGTATTATCTGACGCCGCTTCTGATACGATTACCAGAAATGCCTTGCCGGTCTTGACTGCTTTTTCTGTGGCAAATTCGCCGCTGACAGTTTTTCCAGCTTTGGTCGCCATACCGATCATTGAAAATATTTTATTCATTAATCTCGCTAAACTCCTTTTCTAAAGCTTCATATACTTCCTTTGGAATCTGAACCTTCAAAGAACGCTCTAATCCTTTGTTCTTCACAGCAAGCTTTAAGCATTCTGCTGATTTACAAAGGTAAGCTCCTCTGCCATTTTTCTTTCCTGTGGTATCCAGCACAATGCCTTCTTCGCATTTTAAGACACGCATCATTGCCTTCTTTTCTTTCATTTCGTTACATCCGGTACATTTTCGCATCGGAATTTTTTTTACTGTACTCAATCTATCACTTCCTATAATTATTCTTCTACAGGCGCTTCTTCGTAGTCTTCTTCGTAATCGTAATCGTCGTATCCTTCTTCGTATTCTTCCTCTTCTTCATATACATCGTAATCAAGGAATCCTTCGATTTCTTTTGCCTGTGTTTCAGACTTAATGTCGATCTTGAATCCTGTCAGTCTTGCCGCAAGACGAGCGTTCTGACCTTCTTTACCGATTGCTAAAGATAACTGGTAGTCAGGAACAACAACTTTTGCTGTCTTTTCGTCCGGATCAGCCAATACTGCAACTACTTTTGCAGGACTTAAAGCATGTTCAATTAAGATAGCCGGGTTTTCATCCCAGTTGATAATATCAATTTTTTCACCGCGGAGTTCTTCTACGATTGCGTTAACTCTTGCACCGTTTAAACCTACGCATGCACCTACTGGATCTACGTCAGGATCATTTGACCAAACAGCAATCTTTGTTCTGGAACCTGCTTCACGAGCGATGCTCTTGATTTCTACGATTCCTTCTTTTACTTCTGTTACTTCGGATTCAAATAATCTCTTAACGAGTTCCGGATGTGTTCTGGATACAAGGATACGTGGTCCTTTTGTTGTATCACGAACTTCTAAGATGTAAACACGGATACGTTCTGTAGGCATGAATACTTCGCCTTTTACCATTTCGTTTTCGTTTAAGATTGCATCTACTTTACCTAAGTTTACGCTTACATTCTTGCCGATATATCTCTGAACAACACCTGTTACGATGTCTTTTTCTTTTCCGTAGTACTGATTGAAGAGCACTTTTCTTTCTTCTTCACGGATCTTCTGTAAAATTACGTTTTTCGCGTTCATAGTAGCGATACGGCCGAATTCTTTGGATTTTACTTCGATCTGTACGATATCGCCCAGTTCATATTTGCTGTCCATCATTTTTGCTTTTGCAAGGCTGATTTCCATAACGTCATCTTCTACAGTTTCTACAACAGTTTTTTCTGCGATTACTTTGTAGTCACATGTTTCGTGGTTCATCACTACTTTGATGTTATCTGCTTTACCGAAATGGTTTTTGCATGCTGTTAATAAGGAATTTTCAATTGCTTCCAGCATTGTTTCTTTGCTGATATCTTTTTCTTTTTCTAAGACGTTGAGAGCTTCTAATAATTCGTTATTCATTTTCCTTTTTCCTCCAAATTTTGTATGGCGGGCGCATGGCCCATCTATATTTTAAAACTCAATATATTGTCTGATCAGTGCAATGTCAGCGCGGGCGATGGTAAGCATTTCTCCGCTTTCTAACTGTAATGTTACGGATTCTTTGTCCCATGCGTCCAAAAGACCGACAAATTCCTTCTGTTTGTTGATTGGCTTATAGGTACGAACTTCTACTTCTTCTCCTAAGTTTCTCTGGAAGTCCTTATCTTTCTTTAATGGTCTTCCAAGTCCCGGAGAACTTACCTCTAAAATATAAGCATCTTCAATTGGATCTTCTTTATCCAGAATTTCTGAAAATGCTCTGCTGACAAGCTCGCAGTCGTTGATATTGATACCGCCTTCCTTGTCAATGTAAATGCGCAAATACCATGTGCCGGCTTCCTTGACATATTCTACGTCGACCAGTTCAAAGTTATTTGCTTCCACTAATGGCAGAACCAGTTCTTCCGCCTTCGCTTCATAGATTTCTCTCTTTGACACGAAAAATCTCCTCCTTTATTCAGTTGTAGTTGTAACATGTTTTCTTACAGCAACAAAGAGTGGACTTTCGTCCACTCTTTGCAAGGTCTACTATGTTACGCATATATTATAGCACAAAATACCTAAAATGCAAGGGAATTCTTATTTTTTCGTTCCCTTAGAATTTCTCGCAGCGACCTTTAAGTTGCTGAGTACCATTTCCTTTTCTTTATAGGTAATGGTCGGGGAAGTTTCTTTATTAAATACATAAGCCAGCTCAATCTCATCTTTTGCGCCAAGCTTGATACCGTGGTTACCTACTGCGGTCTTTTTCATTTCCGGAATATCCGAAAGGGCAAGTTTTAAGAAATAGCCTGCTTTTGACTGGAGAACGACAAATTCACTTGCCTCCAGCTTAAATACACCGATCACCTCGTCGCCATCTGCCAGTTTTGTAGATGCGATTGTTTTCTTCGCCACATCAAATTCTGCACCTGCTACAATCTTGACCATACCAGTCTTAGTTGCAAATAACAGTTTTTCTTCAAGAATATCACTGAGTGCAAACACACCAACGACACGTTCTGTTGCACTGTCAAAATTGCTGTAGTTGTCGATTGGTACACCCTTGTCACGGAATTTTCCAAATGGAACATCTATCATTTTGATCTGATGCATTTTACCTGTATCTGTAAATACTGCCAGACGTCCGGTATTCATCACCTGAATCACATGACGATTTTCATTGTCCGCAGCTTCTTTGTTACGTTCATAAGTCGCCATATCGATGGTCTTTGCGTAACCGAAACGGTCCATTAAGAACATAACTGGTGCTTCTTCGATTTTCTTTTCCTCGTAAACTGCAGCCTCTGCATTTTCAATGACTGTTCTTCTTGGACGGGAATATTCTTTCTTATATCCATCCATTTCCTTTAACAGAACCTTTGTCATGGTCTTATGGTTTTCCAATACATCCATATAGAAGGCAATCTTCTTCAATGTTTCTTCATGCTCACGAATCAGCGCTTCTACTTCCAGACCGATCAGCTTCTGCAGTCTCATTTCCAAAATTGCCTGGGTCTGGCGCTCTGTAAAATGAAGCTTCTTGGCATCCTCTTCCGATGCTTTCGAACGGAATTTAATATCTTTCGTTTCCCCTCGTGTCAAGCATGCCTTGGCATCTTTGACATTTTTACTGCCTCGTAAGATTTCGATGATCAGGTCGATAACGTCACATGCTTTAATGAGACCTTCCTGAATTTCTTTCTTATCCAGTTCACGGTTCAGCAGAGTCTTATATTTTCTTCCGGCAAGCTCATACTGGAAGTCCACGTAATGCTCCAGCACTTTTCGAAGTCCCAATGTTTCTGGTCTTCCGTCTGCTACCGCCAGAATATTAACACCAAAGGTATCTTCCAGTTTTGTCTTTTTATAGAGCAAATTCTTTAAATTGTTAACATCTGCGCCTTTTTTCAGTTCCAGAACAATGCGGATTCCTTCCTTGGATGACTGATTGGAAATATCTACAATGTCCGTTGTTTTCTTCGTTTCAATCAAGCTTACAATATCATTCAAAAATTTCGCGATATTGTTACCAATCATGGTGTACGGAATTTCTGTAATGACCAGACGTTCCTTACCGCCCTTTAAGCTTTCCACTTCTACTTTACCGCGGATTTTAATCTTACCCATACCGGTTTCGTAGATATCTTTCAGCTCGTCTTTGTTAATAACGATACCACCTGTCGGGAAATCCGGTCCCGGCATGATTTCAAGCAATTCCTCTGTAGTAATCTTTGGATTTTTCATGTATGCTTTGGCAGCTTCCATGACTTCTCCGAAGTTGTGAGGCGGCACATTGGTCGCCATACCTACCGCGATACCTTCTGTACCGTTGATCAGCAGGTTCGGTACACGTACCGGAAGCACTGTCGGCTCTTTTTCTGTCTCGTCAAAGTTTGGCATGAAATCTACCACATCTTTATCGAGATCATTTAAGAACACTTCCTGTGTTACCTTTTGAAGTCTCGCTTCTGTATATCGCATTGCCGCAGCTCCGTCACCCTCGATAGAGCCGAAGTTACCGTGACCGTCTACCAGCGGCATTCCTTTTTTAAAATCCTGTGCCATGACAACCAGTGCATCATAAATGGAACTGTCGCCATGTGGGTGATATTTACCCATAGTATCTCCGACGATACGGGCACATTTTCTGTATGGTTTGTCATATTTAATTCCCAGTTCATGCATATCGTACAGGGTACGACGCTGAACCGGCTTTAAACCGTCTCTTACATCCGGAAGGGCTCTGGCGATGATAACGCTCATAGCATAGTCGATGTACGACTTCTGCATAACTTCCGAATATTCGGTTCTGATAATTCTCTCTTCCATCTGCCTTCCTCCTTAAAAGTCTAATTCCGCATCGGTTGCGTGCTCGTGAATGAATGCACGACGCGGCGGAACATCCGTACCCATGAGCATCTCTGTTACGTCAGAAGCCATTCTGGCATCCTCAATCTCCACACGTTTCAAAATACGGGTTTCCGGATTCAATGTAGTTTCCCAAAGCTGGTCTGCATCCATTTCACCAAGACCTTTGTAACGCTGTAAAGTAAAGCTGCCCTTATGGCGTTTACGGTACTCTTCCAATGCTCTGTCATCGTAGAGGTATTCTTCTTCCCCTACCTTTGGCATTGCCTTATAAAGAGGCGGCATCGCAATATAAACATGGCCTTCATAGATCAGTTCCGGCATAAAACGGTAGAACAAGGTCAGCAAAAGTGTGCTGATATGTGCACCATCCACGTCAGCATCGGCCATAATGATAATCTTGTCATAGCGAAGCTTTGTGATATCAAAGTCGTTTCCGTAGCCTTCTGAGAAGCCACAGCCAAATGCATTGATCATTGTTTTAATCTCCGCATTTGCAAGGACTTTGTCAATGCTTGCTTTTTCTACGTTCAAAATCTTACCGCGGATCGGAAGGATTGCCTGATAGTTACGGTCTCTGGCTGTTTTTGCAGAACCGCCCGCAGAATCCCCTTCGACGATGAAGATTTCACATTTGGAAGCATCGCGGCTTTCGCAGTTTGCCAGCTTTCCATTGGAATCAAAGGAATATTTCTGCTTCGTGAGCAGGTTGGTCTTTGCTCTTTCCTCAGATTTACGGATTTTGGCTGCTTTTTCCGCACAGCTTAAAATGTTCTTTAATGTTTCTAAATTTCTATCAAAAAATCTTGGAAGCTCATCAGAAGCCACTTTCGCTGTCGCTTTTGATGCATCCTGATTGTCCAGTTTTGTCTTTGTCTGGCCTTCGAAACGCGGTGCCGGATGTTTTATAGAGATCACCGCAGTCATACCATTACGGATATCCGCACCTGTAAAGTTCGCATCCTTTTCTTTTAATACACCGATTTCTCTGGCGTAGCTGTTCATGATTGTGGTAAATGCTGTCTTAAAACCAGTTAAATGAGTACCGCCCTCTGCATTGTAAATATTGTTACAGAAGCCGAGTACATTTTCATGGAACTCATTAATGTACTGGAACGCACCTTCCACTGTGATTCCTTCGGATTCTCCTTTGAAATAAATGACATCATGAAGCGCTTCGCTCTTCTTATTAATATCCTTTACAAATCCAATGATACCGTCCGGTTCATGGAATTCCATGTGGTTCACTTCCGCTCCACGACGGTCTTCAAAAATAATCGTCAATTCCGGATTCAGATAGGCTGTTTCATGAAGTCGGCTGATAACTTCGTCTTCTTTAAATTTTGTCTTTTCAAAAATTTCAGGGTCTGGCAGGAAATTTACCTTTGTCCCTGTTTTTCTTGTTTTTCCAATGATCGGCAAAAGTCCGTCTTCCAGCTCGATGACCGGAATTCCTCGTTCATAACGGTCATGATGAATGGCACCTTCTCTGCTGATCTGAACATCCATATAGGTAGACAGGGCATTGACTACTGACGAACCGACACCGTGCAGACCACCGCTTGTCTTATATACGGAATCATCAAATTTACCGCCTGCATGCAATGTGGTAAATACAAGACGCGCCGCTGACATCCCTTTTTCATGCATTCCTACCGGAATTCCTCGTCCATCGTCATTGACAGTACAGGAACCGTCTTTTTCCAGATATACTTCAATTGTGTTACAGTGTCCTGCCAGATGTTCATCCACCGCATTGTCTACGATTTCATAAATCAAATGGTTTAAACCTTTTCTGGAAACACTTCCGATATACATCCCCGGACGTTTTCTTACTGCCTCAAGGCCTTCTAATACCGAAATACTTCCAGCATCATAGGTCTGTTTCTTCGCCATATGCCTTCTCCTTTTCTATATAAAAATAACCACCCCCGCTTAGGGAATGGTTATCCACTCGCAATTTTAAATTTTATCATACTTTCCAGTTTTTTCAACTGTTTTTTATAATCTTTGCTATCTTCTGAAACATCCATAAATGCAGTCGTTTCACTTCTAGGCTAATTGTAACACTGGCATTTTGAGTAATTCATCCACTAATGTATGATACGCTTCCCGTTCCCTGATTTCAACTATGGACCCGATTCTCATCCCACCATCTTTAGATGATGGACCACAATGAAATATTTTTTCCTTTTCTGTACCATAATCTATTACGATATAACGGTCATGATATTTCTTTCCAGTCTGTTTTAATTCAATTTTACATTCTGGGTATTGTTTGCAAAAATCGTTATATTCCGCGCTATGTAATCCTCCTCGTAATCAGATATATCGTACTTCTTTTTAGTATCCATAACAGTTTGACGCTGTATATCCATAAACTCACGAAAAACTTCTGATGCATCTTCTTCACTCTTCTCGCCTTCTGCCTCTGTAACAACAGACGTTTCTTTTTCAAGATACTCATCTATCATCAAATCAATGTTACTGCATTCAGGCATTCCTCTCTTCAATGCAGCTCGGATATCTTCAATAGGAATATACCTGTCAACTTTTTTATTTCTTGCTCCCATAAATGCAAACTGGGCCATGAGAGTATAAATACTATATGGCTGAGATTCATCCTGATCTATTTCTAATATATCATCACAATTTTTCTCTTGTAGATGAAGCTTAGAATCCATTATTATTTTCACAAATTTATCATACTGCGGATTATTCTTTTCATCATTATAGTCAACAAAAGAACATAGTTCTTCCAGACTAAATCCCCATAAAAGATATTTCTTGATCATTTCATCAAAGCCATAGGTACCAATACTGACGTTTTTAAATTCTTCTCTCCAATACTCATCCCACACTGTTTTAGAACACAAATTACGAACAGAGTCTCCGAATTCTGCTCCTTTCATTCCCAGATAAAAACGTTCAAATGCCTTAATTTGTTCACGCTTACTAAGTGGTAAGTTCATTATCCTTTTCCATAATCGTTCCATGTCACAGCGATCCGGAATATCAATCGGTTCTTTGAGGTATTTATTAGCCAATGCTACCGCATGCTTACACTGACCTTTTGTAATGTCTCCATATACAAATGCTTTATTTTTCAAACGAGACTCAATCAAACATGCAATCGCAAGAAGATATATATGATAAGGTTCTCCTTGTGTTTTAGCACCCCATATCTCGTAGATATGGCTGCATAGCGGATCTTCCCAGTCATAATTCAAATAGGCCGGCAACACTCCCAGCAAAGCATCTCCTGCATCAGTTTCAATATCTTCGTCTTCAATCAACTCTCTTTCCAAAGAATATTCTTCTGCAGTATGCATTGTTTCATAATCTCCGACCACTCTCCAAACTGTTCTCTTTTTTTCGTGATTCCACCCATAGCATTCTTCTCTTTCTTCTGTAGGAACTAAACAAATCGTATTAATTCCTCTACAGTTTACTTTTCTTTTGTCTGCAAGTGGAAATGCTTTTACTAATTGTAATGTTTCTTCATATACGCTTTCCCATTCTTTTTTCTGCACAGATTTAGAGTAAGCGCCTTATAATCCAGCGGCTTGTGCAAAATTCAAAAATTTTCCATAATAAATAGCGAGGATGCGAAAACTTCACTCCAGTTTCGTATTGACAGGATGTGAATTAGTGAGCATTTTACTACACTTTATTATGGAGGTTGCTATTTATGCGTAGACCGCGTACATCCCCAGCAGAACAATACCGGCTTGTTATGGAATGTCGTCAAAGTGGTTTGTCTGATGCTCGCTGGTGTGAAGAAAATGGGATTCAAGCCAGTACATTTTATAACTGGGTATCAAGACTTCGTAAGAAAGGCTGTGAAATCCCAGATCCAGCAGGCAAGGAAGAATTCCTGCCATTGCCACATCAGGATGTAGTGAAAGTGGATTTAATACCAGATACGTCATTTGTTGAATCGGTTCCGACACAAAGATTTCCATTACCGAAATCAGAAAGTAGTTCTACTTTAAAATTAGAATTAAATGGTGCAAAACTTGAAATCCCAAAGGATGTTAATCCGGAACTTCTGGTATCCGTGCTACGTTTTCTTCGAGGTGTGCCATGCTAGGTGATATTTCTCTCGTTGATGAAATCTATATCGTTTGTGGATACACCGATATGCGTAAGTCCATAGATGGTCTTTGTGCGCTTGTGGAGAATGAGCTGCACATGGATCCCCGGCGGAGTGCACTTTATCTCTTCTGCGGAAGAAGAAATGATCGAATCAAAGCCTTGCTATGGGAAAGTGACGGCTTCGTACTTTTATATAAAAAGCTTGCTGTCGAAGGCCGATACCAGTGGCCGCGTAATCAATCAGAAGTACGTCCTTTGACTTGGAAGCAGTTCGACTGGCTGATGTCAGGGCTCGATATCGAGCAGCCCAAAGCCATTGGGAACCCTTGATTTTACAAGGTTTTTCACGTCTTTTGGTTTAATATATGCCTCAAATCTGGTATAATAAAAGCACCAGATTTAAGGAGAAAAACAGTGGTCAGAGATACAAAAGATATCCAGTTCCGTGAACTGAAAGATACCATCTCACAACTTAATACTACAATAGCCGCACAAACACAGCTCATAGTTTCACTGCAGGAAACATTAAATGCAGCAAAAGAACGTGAAGCTGAACAGGCAAAACAGAATGCAGTATTAAAAGAACAGATTGACTTCTTGACAAAGAAACTGTTCGGAAGCTCCAGTGAACGAAGAACAGATGATATCGAAGGGCAATTGAATCTTTTCAATGAAGCAGAATGCTGCCAGAATGAAGAATCATCTGTTCCGGATATCGAAACCACCGTAAAATCTCATACACGTAAGGCAAAGACTACTTTAGCAGAAAAACTAAAAGGAATTCCTGTTGAAGAAGTCATTATTGATGTACCTGCTGAAGATAAAATATGCCCTCAATGCGGAACTGAGTTGGAACCAATCGGCAGGGAAACAATCCGTCATGAAATTGAATATATCCCTGCGCAGGTCAAGGTCAAAAAGTATATCAGTTTACATTATGGCTGTCCTGAATGTAAAGAAACAGATGAGCCATACATCATAAAAGCTACAACAGAATACAAACCATTGATGAAGCACAGTCTTGCTTCCCCATCTTCTGTAGCATGGACAATGTATCAGAAGTATGCAAACAGTATTCCACTTTACAGGCAGGAAAAAGACTGGAAACAGTATGGCATTGACCTAAGCCGTTCCACACTTGCCAACTGGATTATCTATTGTGCATCACACTACTTTGAACCGATGTATGAATTCTTCCATCGAAAACTTCTGGAAAGAGAGTTTTTAATGGCAGACGAAACAACAACGCAAGTATTAGATGAGCCAGGTCGTCGCCCGCAGTCTAAATCCTACATGTGGCTTTACCGCACAGGAGAGGATGGAGAACCCGTGATAATCCTTTATGGCTACTCTGAAACCAGAGCCAGAGATAATGCCAAAACATTTCTGAAAGGTTTTAAAGGCTATCTGGAATGCGATGGATATTAAGGCTATAACAAGGTTCCTGACATTAAGCGATGCTCATGTTGGGCTCATGTCAGAAGGTACCTGATAGATGCTGTACCGAAAGGCAGGCAATACGATTATAGCAATCCGGCAGTTCAAGGTGTACAGTATTGCAACAAACTCTTTGAGTATGAAGACTGGATCAACAAGAAACACGTCTCATATGAAGATCGAAAAACGCTTCGTCTCCAAAAGGAAAACCCAATCCTGGAGGCTTTTTGGTCGTGGCTTGAATTACAAAATCCGATTAAGAATTCACGTATGGATAAAGCGATTACCTACATCAAAAATCGCCGTGATACATTGGAAACTTATCTGGAAGATGGTCGCTGTAGTTTTTCCAACAACTTGAGTGAAAATGCTATCCGACCATTTACCGTCGGTCGCAAAAACTGGCTGTTCAGCGAATCACCAGAAGGAGCCAAAGCCAGTGCCACTGTCTACAGCATGGTAGAAATGGCAAAAGCACATGACCTTAACATTTATAAATATTTGAATTTACTGTTGGAACACAGACCATCCAACGCATGGTCTGATGAACAGCTTGAAAAACTTGCTCCATGGAGCAGCGAAGTGAGATCACTTTGCAATAATAACTAGAGTAAACTTCTCGCATCCTCGCGATAATTGCTGCGGATGCGAGGATAATTATATATACCGCCGGATTATAAGGCGCTTACACTAAAGAAATTATAAAAATGTTCGTAAGCGTCAAATTTTCACACTGTCACTTTCTTTAAATAATTCTTTTCAAAAAACGAAAAAGTTCCATAGGTAAAGATTTTAATCTTTATCTATGGAACTTTTTAACTTGGTAATTGTTCTTACTTCTTAGTATTGATCATAGGTATTTTTACTTATGTTGCTGTGATTTAGAGAGTAAACATTTTTACTTCTTCCTGTGTTAATTCAATCAATTTCTTTCCACATTGTTTTGCATATCTTGATAGTTCAAGTAAATTCACATGGCAAGATGGTGCATTTACATATGGATTTGGTTTTTCATAATAACTTGGGTGAACTTTCGTGTCTTCCAAAAATTTAGGTTTCGTTCCACTCATAATGATACACCTCCAATAATTTTTTTGCCTGTTCTTCATCAACAAAAAACTGATATTGATGAAGCATTCCTAAATACTCTGCATGAAAACTCTCTATATAGTGATCTAACAACTTTTCATCTGCTGCAAATCCATGCATTGCACCTTCATATCCCCATTCAATAGATTTATCCGCTGCAATTGCAAAAAGATGACCGCCCCTCCAATATATTTTTGCTTTCCATACTCATGTTTGTTGTTATGTGGTGCAGTACATGCCCAGTGAAGATATGCCGCATGAGAATCTTTATCATTTCTTACGCCAACCAGTCCTTGGATTGTATTGTCGTCTTTCAGTGCAAGTGCGTACACTTCCACATCCTTTGGAATTTCATTCCAGTTAATATGCCAACCGTTAGATTTTTTGAATTTTTTCAAATATGCACGACTTTCAATTTTGAAAACCACTGTTTCCTTGATATCTCCGGTTTCCGTATCTTTTAAGCAAGGAACAATTTCATCTATCCAAATATCAATACATCCTTGTTCGATTGTTGACATAGAATCCTCCTCTACACTGCTTCTTTTTGTGATTATATTCTACCATACTTTTCATTATTTCTCAATCGCAACACCTCTTCGATGTCATGTTTTTCTTATAGCATTGTCATTTTCTGTCCTTCTTCCTCTCTCTAAAAGGATTTCTTTCCTAGTAAAATCTTCCAAAATCTTTCCTTTGCATTTTCGTAAACGCACCATAGGTTCTTTCCAAACTTAGTTGATTTGATAAAAATATTCATTCAGCAACAGCTTAGCTTTTAATAGCTGAAAGCTATTTCTACCATACATAATCCGCTTAATTAATTTTATTTTGTTAACACTACCTTCTGCCAGTCCGTTGTTATATTTATAACAAATAGCATTTTATAAACTCTGGTTCTCAAACATTGTTTGAATTGCATATTTAGAAACTTTTAATATGTCTGATTTTTCAGATATTGGTGGTGTCAAAACCTTGATATAACTTTGCTCTGTTATCGGGAATTCCTGATAATTTTTGCAAGCAGTGCCTTGGTACGTACCAAGACATTTTTGCTTGTTGGGAAAATTTCCCAAACCCATAAAAAACACTGTCAGGGCAGTGGCTACGCGTCCTTCGGACGCTATGTTTTCCGAAAATCTTTTTCCATCTTATTCGCATTTTTATCTTGCTTCATACTTCATACCAAGAATATTTCTTCCCATTGGCAATAATGTGAACAATCATATCAAGTTCTTTCTCGTTCAATGATGCCGGAACTTTCATGCTCTCTGTAACCGCATAGCGAATTATTTTCTTTTTTCCGCGTTGGATCGAATAATCAATTCTCCCAACAAGATAGTCCATTGAAACATGAAAGAAATCTGCCAGCAATATTAGTTCTTCAATTCCCGGCTCTCGTGCTCCGCATTCATAATTGCTGATTGCAGCGGATGAGAAGTTTAAAGCTGCCGCTACTTCCGCCTGTGTCATATCATAATATTCTCGTAATTCTTTTAACCGCTGTGCAAATTTCTTCATTTCCAGTTCACCATCACTTTCTTTTAATAAACATTGTCAAAGGACAAAAAAGTTCCATAGATAGATTTTAATCTTTATCTATGGAACTTTTGAACTTGGAAAATATTTCTTACTTCTTAATATAAGACTTTAACCTTATTTATTACTTTTTTAACTCGATTCCATTCTGAGCAAGCATTGCTCTTAGCCTTTCAATTTCCTTTGTCTGTTCTTTGATTTTAACGTTTTGTTCTTCCAAAGCCTGCTGTAACAGCCTTTTATCTCGTTCCAGTGTTCTCTCTCTTCTCTCCGCATCCTCTCTGGCTACGCACTGCTGACGAACGATCTCATCCGCATTTGCCACATAAAGAGATTCTGCTGCTTCCTGTAAATATTCATTATCCTTCGTCAACATCCTAAGGTCCTCCCATGTTCCAGCTTTAAAGAGTGCTGCCCAATAATCAATGTGATGGGCTTTATCTTCCTCCGTTGCCAGTTCTATTTGATTTAAGTTTACCACGGAAAGTGTAAATTTGCTACTATAACAGTAAGTGATTTTTAATATTCAGCATTTGGTAAGTTGCGTAAAATTCCGGATGTTCGGGATGAAGTGTAAAATCAAGAAATCCTATGTGAATTACCGGAAGTGCCTCCTCATACTTCTGCCCCTTATAGAGCTGATCATACGCACGACACAAATATGCCAACGATCGTTCCGCCCAGTTAGATTCATTCGCTACCTGCATTTCAAGATTGATCAATGTGTTATCATTCAGCATAATATTGATGTCTAAAATAAACTCTTTCCCACTTACATCCCCTGCAAGATTGATTGGATTTTTAATGACAATGGACTTTATCATAACAGGATCTAACCGCAGCAGCGAAGAAATCAGGCCTTTTAATACCTTTTCATTCTTTTGCAGGATATAACGAAACATATAATTATTCGTCATATTGTAGTCAATTTTTCCGGTAGCTGACATAAAAGATAAAACTTTTTGATTTTCCATAGATTGTTACCTCTTCTTTCGTTTTATTAATTTGCTGGAGCTGGAAAATGTGGCGAATCGCCTAAAAGACAAGATGGTGAACACCATCTCGATAAAACGAGTATAGCATTCACCATCTTCATTTTCAAATAAACTTTTTATAAATTTTCAATAAAATGCTTCCACGTAATCTCCTTTGGAAAAGCTGGACCATATCATGGCAAGCCGTCCATTAGACAGTCGATATAAAAATGGACCGTCTGTGACAAAAGACCAGATAGGGATCTTCATTGCAGTCAATGTATAAGGTTCCATCCAGACACTCCCAGTCAGCAGGTGTCAGAGGCAAACTGCTGTGAGGTATAAAAGTTCCTTTAGGGCTGTCCGATTTTAAGATAAGTGTCCAGGTCGTCAAATCGGTACTTTCATATACATCCAGTTTTTGCTTTATCGACTCTCATCAGTAAATATCCAATATTTATCAAAATAAATATCAATCCCAAAAGATTCATAAATTGCTGAGCATAAAGTTTTCTTGTACCAACAGCAAGTTCCATACTTTGTAACATTTCTAATAATCTTGCAGCCACTACAGAAACAGCAAACCCTATTGTTCCCGATGCAGCTGACAATATACTGTATTGTATAGTTCTCTTTCTTTCATCCAAAACTTTCAACTGAATTCCCAGCAATCCTTGACTAATAAAGCCATGTGCAATTGCAGATAAGAGTGATGCGATTACAAAAAATACTTTACCATTCTCCGGAACGGTAAACATCATGACCACATAATGAAATCCCATGATGGAAAAAAGATGTATTAACATCGTTTCATTTCCAATTTTGTCTACTACTTTTCCAAGCCGGGGCATTAAATACGCTCGCAGCAACATAGTTGCTAACCCGATTGCGGTAATATATGTATAAGACAACCCCAGTTCTTTTATTTGATAACTGGCATTAAACGGAACTGTGAAATATACGGCTGCTGTCCAAATGCCATTCAAAATCAATGCTTCTTGAAAACCTTTATGCTTAAAAGCGTCTATAATTTCTTTCCACAAGTAAACTCTTTCTTTTTGCGCAACGGTAAGGTTTTCCGGTTCTTTTATAAACGCAATAGCAACCGCATCTATAATCGCTAAAAGAATCAGGATGCTTCCAAAAATCTGAAAACCTGCATTTATATTGTTCTTATTTGTATGATCAAATAAAATTCCTGCAAAAAATACTGTAACGTAGGTGACAAAAACACTTATAGAATCTTTCTTTCCAAAATAAGTTCCTCTTATATTTTCCGGAACCAAATCGGCAATCAGATTTATCCTTGCAGGGTTTGCCAACTGACTTGTAATCTGACCATGAAAATAAATTAAAATTACTAAAATACACTTTGTCTGAACCTTCCAGTTCATAGTTGGTATGAAAAAAAGTATCCCAAACCAAATTTTTTGCAATGCACAAAGAAACATAAACAGTTTCTTTTTTTTCATCTTCTGCACGTGAATCATAGTCAGAAGTTGGAACAACATAGCAATTGTTCCACAGGAACGAATAAATCCGCTCATTCCGTCTGTTATTTGAATTGTACTCAAGACTGCAACCAGAAATGTTCCTCCAGCCAATTCATTAATCAATGCATTGGCACTTTCTGCCACAATATAAAGACGTCTTCCGTCAGCATAATCTTTTTCATTCTGTGGTGTAGGTTCATAAAACAATTTTCTTAACATTTCTAACCACCTGAATCGCATCCTCCTTCACACAAAACTCTAATGCTCGATTTGTGAATATAAATACAACAACCAGCCTACCATTGGCATATCATATTCACAATCGTAACCTAACGATGCTTCTTCAAAACATTCTTTTGTAATCCCTGTGAATACCGCTCCCGGAATTTGCGGAACCGGCGGAAAAAATCCCCCCAAAATTCCCCTGTGAGGCTGATTATATCCTACCCCTTCAATATTGCTTGCATCAAATGGGTTTGCTCCCATAATCCAATCCAACTGAGACTGCGCTGTAATTCTATAATTATTATTACCAGTCAG
Source organism: Lachnospiraceae bacterium (assembly GCA_017622875.1). Classification (GTDB taxonomy): domain Bacteria; phylum Bacillota; class Clostridia; order Lachnospirales; family Lachnospiraceae; genus HGM12587. Next base: position 12,038 of record JAGAQG010000060.1, on the reverse strand, counting down.
TTCTGCTGCTTTAAGCAAAAAAATACCTGCTGCAATCAAGTCAAGGTTATAGCAAAAATTATAATATTCGCTGAATACAGAAAAAGTTTGTCCATTATGTTGCGTCTGACCAATGGAAGCATTTTTTCTCTCATTATCTGAAGTAATACTAAAACTAAATAATGCAGCCTTTGAAAATACATCATTATTTTCCGTATAAAAGGATGATGGAATGCGTCCAAACGGACTTTTATTACTAAGTTTCTGATACTGATCCGCTATAGTTTTCATGCACTCCAACCATTGATCTCTATTTTTTGCATCAGTCCATAATTCCGCCGCATCCGCAAACGCCATTGGAACATTGATACAATAAAAATAGTAATAATTATTTGCTAAAATATTGGATTCTTTACTTTCCCAGAAGCAGGCTCTCACACAAGAATCTAAAGACTCGCCCTCTAATTGCAGATCACACAAATTATCCAACATCTCATATGCAGTCATTTTGTATTCTTCTTTTCCTGTCAATTCAAAAAGTTTACATGCAGCTAACGCACATGACGCATAACGCAAAGCAGAGCCTTCATAAAATCCTTGAAACATCTTTGGCATACCATCATGTCCTAATGGAGGAAAAACAGGAAGCTGATAACCATGCAGGCTTTTTCCCTCATTCTGCATATAATTCCATACCTTTTCTGCACCAGTTAAGCATGCTTTGTAAATCTTGGCATTAATTCCTTTAAAATATTTCGCAACAGCAGCTAAGGTTTTAATAACCTGCCAATGAGAATGTTCACTGTCTGGAGTTTCGAAGTATTTCCTTTTTCTCCATGCAGCCTGATAGTCTCCATATCCTTTCCCTGCACATTCAGTATTGTAATCTTCCGGAACCCACGTACAATTTAAAAGCCACCCTTCGTCTGTAATCAGTGACAAATAATATTTCGCACTATGCCATAACTCTTCTGCAATAATTCCTTTATCCCATGGAATGCAGTTCCCTGTCGCATATTCAGCCAGACCTTCAATTCCGATTGCTGTCCCAAATGTCCATTTTCTCAAATCACTGGATTGATGATGCCCTCCAGACAATCCTCTGATTTCGCCATTTTTTAATGTAATCTGATCATCAATATGACACTTTCCATTTCATCCCAAATCATCTGCACAACGTTGCCATGTAAAATAATTCGTCAATACTCTTGCTGGAGTTTTGTAAACATCATTACTGATGATAAAACATCTGCTGTTTCCTTCTTCCGTACTGATACGATAAATACCTTCTTCTGTTATTTCGGTAAAATCACCTATTTGATATATATCATCATATTTTTCAAATTTTCCACTATAAACTGGAATCAGCTTCAAATCGTGCATGCGATTGACCTTATATGTTTCACAGTTACCTGTATAAACAAAATGTTTCGCTGAAACCGGTAAAAATCCCACATGATTTATCAAAAAGTCACTCTTATACAAATAGAATCTCCCCCTTCTTTTTCATCACACATCCAGCAAGGCTTCACGATTTGTACAATAACAAATATCTGTTCTTCCACTCATCATTTCTAAAAATTCTTCAAATCGTTTCCAACCATCATTCATATCAAATTCATAAGAATGTCCCCAAACATAAAAAATCTGCGTTTTTTCCGGCTTAAGATTAAGGAAATATTTCCCTAATTGAAACATTTCCTCAAATTCTTCATAACAATAAACGGTCGGTTTAAACTCATATAAATTAATCTGTCTAGAAAAATTCCTATTAGACACAATTGTTCTGGCATACTGAATTTTTGTATCTTTTCTGATTATCTCAGAAACAACCGCATTATAGTTTACACCGCCGCATGGATATGCCATCCCAACAACGTCATATCCACATAATTCACTTAATTTCACGCGATCTTCTTCTACCTGTCGAATGATTTCCTTTTTATCTGGAATCTCAGTCAAATTTGGATGTGTTAATGTATGTGCAGCTACTTCATGTCCTTCATAGATACTCCTGACATCTTCCCGCTTCACCTTATTATGCACTATTTTTTTCCCTGGAAAATTTAATTCCCCCTTTTTTCCAAGCAGGAGAGAATTTAAATTAAATGTGGCCTACATACCATATTTATTGAATAATTCAATCAGACGGATATCCTGAGTCACTCCATCATCAAAGCTAAAAGTCAATATTTTTTCATTTTTCATAGCCTTATATCAACCTTATTCTCTTTTATCTTACAAATTTCAATCTATATTTTTTGTAATGTTACAGGTTTCAATAGTCCTTGAGGCTCTAATAAGTATTCTTCTGTGTAGTCTTTTCCCTCTGTACGGAAGTCCTTAAAACTGCTTCTGACACAGGAATCATATTTCTGGTGGAATGGACCAAAGATGTTTCTCGGTGTAGTAATGACTTTCACATCAATTTCGTTTACATCCTGTAAATAATCTGTAATGTCTAATCCATCCTGTCCCTTCCAGCCGATATGACCAGCAAGCTTTCCATTTACGCTTACCTTTATAACTGCAGCTTTCCATTCCTGCAAGAACAGACCAACTCTTCCGTCTGTTTCAATTTTTCCTGTCTTGAAATGATAGGTAATGCCACCGCCATAATATGGATATCCCTGGCTGCACCAGTCACCGATTTTCAGGCTGCCTTCTTCCTTAACAAGCTCGCGGTCTGTATTTACTGCAAAATCGCCTAATACATAAATATCTTCCAACTCCATACACTGCTCGTAATTCATCTGCATTGTAAGAGTGTTTTTTCCAAAAGAGAGTACCCCAGCCGGAATTTCAAAAGTTTTAAAGTCAGGATCAAGGAAAAATTCTCCCGTTAGTGCATCACCTTTGCAATAAATTTCAGTTCCATTACAAAGAATTGTAAACTGTTCCAAATCCTCTATCGCCACTTTCAGATTCTTCACACCAGTTTCTGCAATCATGAACTCGAATTCCATCTGAACGCATGCACCATCATTTTTATGAGGTACATCTACCCATGTATAGCGCTGTGGAGCCCCGTTATACCAGTTTGCCTGCATTTCAAGTTTTTCACGAAGTTCTCTTTGTGCCTGCCATACCGGCATCTTTTCGGACCATTCGCCGGCATGACAATAACGACACACATCAAGAGGGAGGATGTTTGGCAGTTCTCTTGATATCTCGGTTCTAATATTCAATCCTTCCACAACCGGTTTCGCTGCGTGAGGATGTGTATAGGTAAATGAAAGGGCTGTTTCTTTCCATGGCAAATTGTTATGTAAAATGTAAACTGCTGTTTCTACTGCCCCCAACTTTTCTATAAATTCCATCTTTTCCAGATGTTCATTGTAATGTGTTGGGATAAATTTAGAATCTCCTGTCACCAGATCAATTCTTTCGATGGCACCCTTTCCCCTCATGCGAACACAGATTTCATGAGTTTTTGTTCTGTCATGATTACAGCAGATCAGCATTGTACCTTCCGGAATTTCACGATACATCGTCATGATATCTGCATCTTCTATTTCGTATTCATTTACAACTTCTATATCATTTTCAAGTGCCTTGATCGCGCATAATGCTTCTTTTGCAGTTGCGTACCATTCCGCACGTTCATGCTGATACAGTTTTTCTGCCTCATTTGATAAAACACCGTCCACATATGCTGGTACTTTGCCTGAAAGGATTACTTTTCCACCCTTCTCCAGAAATTCAGTCAAAAGCCGAACCGTCGATGAAAAGATATTTTCAACAGGCGGAACAAACATCATCTTATAGCCTGCCTCCTGAATATACAGTTTCTTTTCCTCGATGCGTCCGAATTTTTCCATGAGCATTTCATCTCCGAGATCACAGTCTCTGTGGCTATTAAGCAGACTCTGAATCATTCTGCTAAACTCAGTTCCGATGCTGTTCCCTTTTAAAAAGTGAGTATCCAGCCAGCCCATATTATCATCCCAGTTTGTCAGATCTTCATCTGCTCTGCCGCCGGCATATAACCATGCAGTAGACTGTGGATGAAGCACCAGAAGATCTCTTTTTACCTTCCCATAGGTACTGCAGACTGCAAATCTTGCAAAATAATCTTCTAAGATATGTGATTTTTCCCACCATGTGGTCTGTTCACTAAAAATCGGCGGATAGTCTCGCTTACGAAGCCCTTTGATGGAATACATAAACAGATGCTGACATCTCATAGTCACACCCATAACAAACTGCCAGTCTGCCAGCCACTTCTGACCTTCCAGACCAAAATCCCATTTGGTACAGCCATAGGTTTCAGACATTACATGCTTTTTCCCAAACTGGTTTGCCACACTGGTGCATTGTTTTACCGTCAGCAGTTCCTGATCCTGCTCTCCCAAAATATCAATGCCTGGTATATCAAAAAATCGATAATGAGGCATTACCGAACCGCTTGTTCTGGAATTATAGCCTAAGTCATTTTCAAAAATCAGATGACCTGTAAAGAGCATATCATTCTTATGCAGCCATTCACTGATCTGTTCAAAATAACATTCACTGAATACTTCGGAAATTGTTTTACAGTAATCATGGCGGATTTTCCCTGCATTTTCGCTCTCAAAGAATAACTCTTCCAGATGCTCTCTAATGTCATATCCTCTGTTTTTTTCAAATACATCTTCAAAATGGTCTGACCATGGAAGCCAAGGTCTGCCTTCTGTAAATGTGGAGAAAAAGTCACATACATTCGGTTCGTCAGTAAAGAATCCCCGAACTTTTCCCTCTGCCACTGCCGGAATTTTCTGACGATACGTTTCATGGGTCATTTCGATGAATTTTTTTACTGATTCCGGTTCTAAGTTATTGGCAGGACCATATCCATTGTACCACTCGCTGTCACCGGTTGTTTCAATCTGAAAGCTATGGGTCCCGTCCTCATTTATCTGTAAGGTCAGTGCCTTTGCGCGAAACTCCGGGTAATCACGAGTGATCATTCCTCCAGCCATACCGGATGGCCATTTATCCTCATCATAAATCCAAACATCCAATTCTTTTTGGTTAGAAGCAATAATGGCATCCTCTATCCTGTCCATCCATTCTTCTGATAAATATTCTGTTTCCAGCCCTTCACGGGAATGTACAAAACAGCCTCCCATGTGCTGTTCTTTCATGTCTGCAATCTGTTTTTGGATACGCTCTTTTTGCATTTTTCCATTCCATGCCCAGAATGGCGCGCTGCGATATTCATTTGCAGGATTTTTTAATTCTTTTCTAAAGTCAGTCATTCTCTACTCCACATTAACCTTTGACAGCTCCACCTGTTAATCCTGCCACCATATATTTCTGTGCAAACAGGAAGAAAATAATTACCGGAATTAAAATGATACAGCTTGCTGCACAAAGTGGTCCCCAGTTTGTTCCGGAACTCTGCACAAATGCAGTAATGCCAAGCGGCAAAGTTTTTAATGAAGAAGTTGATAATTCAACAGATGCCCAAAGCATTTCTCCCCACCATCCAAGGAAGGTAAAGACTGCATTCGTCGCGGTTGCCGGAAGCATCATTGGTAAAATAATCTTAAAGAAGGTTCTGGTTTCTGAAGATCCGTCAATTCTTGCAGCTTCAATAATTTCTGTTGGAAGTGTTTTAAAGAAATTTCGATAAATATAAATGGTAAGTGCCATTCCCCAGCCAGTATAAGGCAGGATCATTGATGCAAAAGTTCCTGTAATTTTCAGTTTACCCATCATAATGTATGTCGGCATCAGGATGGATTCCGATGGCAGCATGGTAAGAAGGAAAATCAGGAGCATAATCAGATCAGCATGAGGTACATTCAATTTTGCCAGTGCATAGCCCGCAAAAGCACCTAATATCAGCGTCAGAACTACTGTAATTAATACAATAATGATACTGTTCCCAAAATACTCACCAATTTTTGCAATATTCCATGCATACTCATAGTTTTCCCATGCAAATCTTTCCGGCAAAAGCCAGATATTTTGATAAAACTCACTATTTGTTTTTGTAGATGTCAAAATAACAAACAACATAGGGACAATCGTAATCATTGCAAATATCAATAATACGATTCTAATAATCCACTGAGCTCTCAAATCATGTTTTTTCACACCCGCGGATGTGTTTCCCGATATTTTAATACTCATATTCTTCACTCCTTAACACACGTCTTACAAGAATAATGCTAATCGCAACTATAACTGTAAAAATAACGCCCTGAGCTGCCGCTCGTCCAAATTTTCCATAAGTAAATGCTGTCTTTGTCATAATGATCGGAACAGTTGAGGTTAAGTTTCCCGGCCCTCCCTGTGTCATTGTCTGAATCAGGTCGTAGCTCTTATACTGACTTCCTAATGTATTGATCGTAGACAAAAGAATCATAGGTTTGATCAGCGGATAAGTAATCTGAAACATTTGCTGCCAGAAGGAAGCACCATCTAATTTTGCGGACTCATAAAGAGATGGTGGAAGTGTCTGCATAGAAGCAAAACACATCATCATAACTGATCCGGCACATTTCCAGATCGCAACAAAAACAAGACACGCCATAGCGGTTGCTTTATCCTGCAGCCAAACATGCTGCAGACTTTCCAATCCAATGATTTTCAAAAAATTATTAAGCAATCCCATTTCAGGATTAAAGAAGAATACGAACATCAAACCAACAACCGCTGTCGGCACCATTGCCGGGCTATATAAGATCAGTCTGAACACTGAACCTTCTTTATCACCTAATTTGTAAATAAATGTGGCAAGAACTAATCCAAGAAGCACTCCACCTACTGTTGAGCATGCAGCATACAAAATAGAATTCCACAAAGAGTGCAAAAATGCAGAATCTGCAAGGACAGCCTTAAAGTTTTCCAGGCCTACAAACTCTGCCTGTGAAAATCCATTCCAGTTCTGTAATGATAAAATCATATTCCATACAAATGGTATTACGTTAAATCCAATTACAAATATCAATGCAGGTAATAAATAAATGATACCTGTAATCGTAACTGAAGATTTTTTTCTCTTCATTTTTATTGACCTCCTAAGCTTTATAGCCTAATTATAAAAAAGCATGAATATAGAATAAATCCTACAAAAAAACGAAAACTTCTAAATTATTACGATTTTCCAGTTTTAAAAAAATAGTCTCTGCATACGCATTTCTACGTATGCAGAGACTGTCATTTAGAGGCAACTATATGTACCTGTTAGTTCTGCCTTCTTATTCAGCTAATCTTGCTGCTTCAAGACCTTCTACAGCCACTTCAACACCACCATTAAGAATCAAGTCAGCCATTAACTGATTTACTCTATAATCATTGATAGCAATTGTAAACGGTTCATTTGTATTTAATGCAGCAGACTGTTCTACGACTGATTTAACAAACTCATCTTCAACTTCAACATTTACGTTTGCAGGAATATATCCTTCTGATGCATGGATTCCCTGAATATCAGCTTCTGTAAATGCTTTTAATACTTCTACAGCTGCATCTGGGTTCGCACAGTTTGATGGAATAAAGAATCCATTAAAGGAACCTAATACTGCTGCTTTTGTGTTTGAAGATGGCCATGGGATTGCTACAACTTCGAAATCAGCTTCAGAAGCTGTCACTTTTGCACCTGCTGCGATTTCTGGCATCATTAAGAGCTTGCCCTGATAAAATGCTGCCTTAATTTCGTCATTTTTTGCTGTAACTGCACCTTCACCTGGATACATATATTCATTGTCATACAGAGTTTTTACGTTTTCTAATGCACGTCTTGTTTCTTCGCAGTCATATGAAAGTTCGCCTGATAAATATTCTGCTTCTTTACCAGATGTTGCTACTTCTGAGAGCATTGCATTTCTGAATACCCAGTCAGAACGAGTATTGTCTGTTCCGTTTGCAAATGGCCATTAACCAGCATCTTTAATCTTCTGGCAAGCATCAAGAAATTCTACATATGTCCAGCTTTCAGGAATTTCGCCGATTACTTCTTCTAATAATGTTTTGTTTGCAAGGATTACAGAGAAGTTTAATTCCCAAGGAACATTAACAATCTTTCCATCTGATGTTGTACACGCTGCAAGGTCTGACTTTTTGAACTGTGCTTTCCATTCCGGATCAGCTTCAAAATAAGGTGTTAAGTCTAAAGCCATATCTGCAAAGTTTGCAATTGTACTACCTGGAGTATAATTATAAACATCACATGGTTCGCCGGATGCAAGACCTGTACGGATTACTTTGTCCTGATTTGCCCAGTCAATCTGAATAGACTCGATGTCATAAGTATCTGCAAGTTTTTCTTCCAGAGCATCTGTCATCAGAGGACCTGATGTGTATTCCACACATTTGCCATAGAATTTGATTGAAATTTTTTCTCCAGTTGTTTCTGTTGCAGCTTCTTCTGTAGAGGCTTCTTCTGTTGTAACTTCTGCTGTAGATGCTTCTTCTTTCTGTCCACATCCCGCTAAAAGACCCAGTGTCAAAGTTGCTAAAAGAAATGCACTGATTAATTTTCTTTTCATAGAATATCTCCCTTCGATATATTTGATATTAACATTATAAAAATAGAAACTTTTTTTATATAGCCGAATATTTTACGAAAACTTCTAAATTTTTACGATTTCAACATATTTCTATATTGCGCCGGAGACATACCTGTGTACTTCTTGAAAACGATCGAAAAGTATTTATTGTCGCTATATCCGACTCTTTTTGATATTTCATAGCTCTTTTCATCAGTTGTTTCTAAAAGTTTTTTTGCTTCCTCTATTCTGACCTGATTTAAATATTCCACAAAACTAACTCCCATTTCTTTTTTAAAAAGATAACTGAAATAATTTTTCGACTTATTCACATAATCTGCGGTCATTTCAAGATCAATATCTGCCGCATAATTTTTAGAAATGTAATCAACAGCCTGTAAAATAATGCGGCTATGCGATGTTCCGCTTAAAGCCGATAGTCCCTGCAAAATTACCTGATAAAGATTTTCGATCCATGTCTCATATTCCTTCAATGTAAAATATTCCGGAATTTCATTCAAAAGCGCTTGGTTATGTTCAAAAATTCCTTCCAAATCAATCCCTTTATTCATCATTGTCTGCAGCAATATATTTTTCAGTTGTTCACATACGCTCTTCACAAATTCAACAGAAGTTACCTGCTTCTCTTCAAGTTCTTGAAATACCTTTTGGATGTACCGACATACATGAGAAGAGTCAAGACTCTCAATCCGCGCCTCAACTTCCTTTACATCAATCGGGTTCAATGTGATTTTTTGAATATCATCATTATCTTCCTTCTCTAAAAAAGCAGCCGCACCAACATACATTCTTTTTTTCAAAATATTTTCTGCTTCCCTAAACAAGACAGCTGCTTCCTTCACAGAACCAACATCACTGACAGCCAGAGAAATCGTGTTATGGAACTCTTCTTTCAACAATTCATTAAAGCTTTCCACTTCGCCTTTCAGAGCATTCAGTTTTCTTTTTCTGTCATGTCTCGAAAACACGTCCATTACAAAGAACAGATTGCCACGCTCCCAAAACAGTTCCTGGGCATTGTTCTTTATCAATATCTAATGCAGGTTCGCTTCAAGCAGACGACCAAATCGGTCTAATTTCTTATCCAATAAAACGTCTACGCTAAATACGCCAACAGCAATTTCTTTTGACATCTTATTCCTGAACTGCTCATGAAATATTTGTTCATCTTCATTGTTAAGAAGCAGGTTGCTCATCAACATCTGTTGTAAAATACGAGTTCTGTTTAACGCATAGTATTTATCTTTAACCAGATTTTCCTTTTCATATTCTTCTATCTTTTCAAGCGCACCCTTCACACACTCTATCAGTTCACTTACACGAATAGGTTTTAAGAGATACCGGAACACTCCAATCGCAATGGCCTCTTTGGCATATTCGAATTCAGAGTAGCCGCTTAATAAAATCACCTCTACCGGCTCATAGCTGCTTTTAATGTTCTTACCAAGGGTCAGACCACTCATCCCGGGAAGCTGAATGTCTGTAATTACAACCTCCGGTTTATATTGATTGCAGATTTCCAGTGCTTCAATTCCATTTTGTGCAGTATAGACTTCTTCAAAGCCGATTTCATCCCAGGGAAGCCCCTCCTGTAACCCATTCCGAATTTGAATTTCATCATCTACAATCAATAATTTCATACTATTCCTCGCATTCTAAAGGCATTCTTACCTCTACTTTTGTACCTGCTCCGATTTTACTATAAAATAAGAGTCCGTATTTTTCTCCATACTGGTGCTTAATTCGCTGATTGATGTTGTCCAATGCCAACGCATTATTGGAGTTAGTCCTTTCCATCAGGCATCTTCGGATATTTTCCTGTTCTGTTCCAACTCCATCATCTTCCACGATATACAGAAGATTTTCTCCCTCTTTTTTTACTCTGATATGAATGTTTCCGCCTTCAATTTTAGTTTCCAGACCATGAACAATTGCGTTTTCTACCAATGGTTGGAGAATCAAATTTAACACCGTACATTTCAATACCTGCGCATCTGCTTCAATGGTTGTCTTAATGCGTTCTCCAAATCGACACTTCTGAATTGTCAGATAATCTTTCAAATGAGCAATCTCTTTTTCCACAGTAGTCAGGTGTTTTCCCTGATTCAGCGCATGACGGAACAGATTTGCCAGCGCTTCTATCTGCTCTGCCAATTCATATTGTTTTGCTTTCACTGCCATCCATCGCATAGAATCCAGCGTATTATATAGAAAATGCGGATTAATCTGAGACTGCAAATACTGCAGCTGTGCCTCTTTTTCTTTCAAACGACTCTTGTAAACATGTTCAATCAGTTCCTGAATATAATTTGCCATCTCAATGAAGTTGTTGTTTAATTCTCCAATTTCATCTTGGGCATTGGAATAAACTCCAATCTTGTACTCTCCTTCGTGGAAATTGCTGACATCCTTGGCCAAATGAACAATCGGCATTACAATTCGTTTCTTTTGTACGTTATGAAAGGCCAATGCAAACGCCATAGATAAAAACATACATACAAGGGTAATTGTTTTCAGCAGTCCCTGACCAATGATTTCCTCCTGTCTGTCTATCTTCACAACATACCATTGTACCTTTGGCAGGCAGTAGTAACTGACCACAAGCTGCTTCTCCTGGTCAATATAGTACCCTTCTTTGTTGCGGATAACCTTTTTTAAAACTGCTTCTTCCTCATAAGGCTTTCCTAACAATTCTTTGTTTAGGGAGGAAATAATTTCTCCCTGCTTATTTATAATAAAAAACTGTTCTGTCGTATCTGTTGCAATCCCCGAATAAATGCTGCAGATATAATCCTCATCAATCGTAATCCTTTCATATGCCAAAACATTTTCAAAATCATAATAGCTGACAATTGCACGATATGCGGACACTTCATAATTATCTCTGTCTCGACTTAATAAGTAGTTTTCATCCTTTTTAGCAGCATCCCATACAATACGACCTTCTTGCTGCGCAACATCAGAAATCTCAATTGCCTTTTCTTCTACCATATATTTTCCAGTTTGAAACACAATCTTTTCTTCTGTAAAAATGGATATTCTTGAAAGATAAGTTTTTAAACTGGTTATTTTTCCCAAGTTATATGCAATGTCGTTTTTCAGGTTATCCGCCTCTTCGTCCTCAGTATCTGATATTTTCAGATAATTTTGAATCTCTCCATCTCCAATGATGTCTAACGTTACTGATGTAACATTCTCAATCATGTTTGTAATACCATATTCAGTCTGTTTTAATATTTCTAATCTGGTTTTACAATTTTCTTCAACAATCTGATCTGTTACGCTTTTGTTGATCCATAAAAACATTAACAGCAATGGCACCAGCAGCCATAAGCAAAATGTTACTGTAAACTTTTTTCCAATACTTAAGTTTTTGTAATTAATAATCTTTTTCATAGGTTAACTCCATGGCATGACTTTCCTCCCTAATAAATCAAGTCTTTTTTCCTTTAAAATAAAGGTTTTTTTAGTTTCTATCTCAGATAAATGAGCAACTGTCATGGATATTTCTCTGTATCTGGTACGAAAATAGCTGGTTTTGGGTATACGAAATAAAAC
>JAGAQG010000059.1 GCA_017622875.1 Lachnospiraceae bacterium | reverse complement strand
GCTGAACAGGGAGGTGTTGCTGAACGTGTGCATCAACTTGGAGCAGGAATTAAACTAAAGAAAACTGACAGAATTTCCATTCAAAATGCCATAAATAAACTTCTGTTAGTGGATTCATACAAAGAAAATGCCATGAAAATCTCTTGTAGCTTTAAACACTGTTCAGGTTCCAAAGGGGCAGCTGATAAAATCGAACAAGTTTGCAGGAAATAATATTGTACAAAATTTTAATTGCAGTCATGCACTACGGTGTGTGGCTGCTTTTCTTTTTTGCTCAATTTCCGCTCAATCCACGCTCAATGTGTTTTATGCCCTCTTTCAGTAGAATGAAATTGCAATGAAAACAGCACCAAATCAGAAAATCCGGTGCTACTTCAAAGCAAATCTACTGAAAGGGGCATTTTTTTATGAACACAAACAAACACAAGGAGGTACAGAGCAAATGAGAGAACTGAACAACATCAAAATCATTGCCGTGGATCATGGCTACGGAAACATTAAGACCGCCAATACAGTCACACCGACCGGAGTGACCGCCTATGAAAATGAACCGATCTTCTCCGGCAACATTCTGGAATATAGAGGCATCTACTACCGTATCGGGGAAGGTCACAAGGAATTTATCGCTGACAAGGCTATGGACGAGGACTATTACATTCTGACCCTTATGGCAGTTGCCAGAGAGCTGAATGTATATGGCATCCGTGAAGCAGATGTTCATCTGGCTGCCGGTCTGCCGCTGACCTGGATTCGCAAACAGAGAGAAGATTTCCGAAGCTATCTGCTCCGTAATAAGGAAGTGAATTTCCGCTTTAACAGCAAGAACTATCACATCCGTTTTGTCGGATGCAGCCTGTTTCCACAGGGATACCCTGCCATTGTCAGTCGTCTGGGGGATTTCAAAGGAACGAATCTTCTGGCAGACATCGGAAATGGCACGATGAACATTCTGTATATCAATAACAAAAAGGCTGTAGAGAGCCGCTGTTGGACAGAAAAGTTTGGTGTCAATCAGTGCATGATTGCCGCCAAGAATGCGGTACTGGACAGCTTCGGAGTGAAAATCGAAGAATCCACCATTGAACAGGTGCTTCGCTTCGGAACTGCTGACATCAGCAAGCCGTATCTGGACTGCATTACTTCCGTAGCCAAAAAATATGTGGCTGATATTTTCGCCACACTTCGCCGCTATGAATACAATCCGGATTTGATGCGACTGTATATCGTTGGTGGTGGAGGCTGTCTGATTAAGCACTTCGGGCAGTACGAGGAAAGCCGTGTGACCATTCTGGACGATATTTGTGCGACAGCCAAAGGTTATGAATATCTCGCCTTTGCCAGCCTTCGCAGGAAGGAGTAACCCATGAGCGAGAATATCCGCAGCACAAATCTTCGTTTCAATTTGGAAAAGGACACCCAGAATCGAGCATGGCAGTATCTTCAGACCATGGACAAGCAGCATTTCAAATCCTACAGCAATGTAATTGCCGTGGCTCTGGTGGAATATTTCGACCGCTATTATCGCAGTCAGGATGATCCTTACTTTGAAACCAGAGAACGTGAGGAACGATTTATAAATCAGATTATTTCCTCTGTAGAAAGTGCCATGCAGAAAACACTTCCAGTATTTCTTGCAGGCTGTATAACTGGACTGTCGCAAGTACCTGTTCCAGCAGCTCCAATCACACAGCAGGAACCAGATGCGGAACTGGATTGGGATTTTCTTGGAGAATAAATTTTCTCCAAGCTGATCTCACGGGAGGGAGGTGAACACATGACACGATTTCTGACGCAGGATAGTCCGATACCGCCGTATATGGCATTCCCAAGATTTTTGCTGGACAAAGATGGACTGAATGAAACTGCCAAAATTCTTTATACGATTTTGCTCGACCGAGCAAGGCTGTCACAGAAAAATGATGGTTGGGCTGATGAACAAGGTCATGTGTTCATTTTCTTCCCTATCAGGAATCTGGCAGAAACAATGCACAAAAGTGAAATGTCCATTAAGACCGCACTATCTGCTCTGGAAAAAGAAAATCTGATTGTTCGCAAACGTGAGGGAGCAGGGTTTCCAAACAGAATCTATGTCAAGTATCCGCCGGAAACGCTGGCTCAGATGGACAGAAATCTTTCCGTAAGACAGACGGAAAACTGTCCTACAGATGGAAAGCAAACAGTCTCCGTGACAGACAGAAAACTGTCCAGTAGTAATAAAGAGAAGAACAATATAAAAAGACAAAATTCAGAGAGTAAGGATGACCGCACCGCTTATGGTTCTTATCAAAATGTTTTTCTGAGTATGGAAGAACTGAAGGATTTGAAGGACGAGGTTCCCCATTATCAGGAATACATTGAAAAGCTGTCCAGCTATATGGCATCCAGCGGAAAACTGTATTCCAACCATGCAGCTACCATACGAAGCTGGGCATTGCGAGACCATCCTGCTCCTGTCAAACGAACCTATGAATGTAAGGAGGATGAAAGCCTATGAAACCAATCAATAACACCGTGGACGATCTGTTTCAGCCGAGAGAACTTGCGGAGGATGAATATCTGAATGAAGCTGACGGGCTGATCTATTGTTCCAAATGCCATACCCCCAGACAGCACCGAATTGAACTGAAGGAACGAGTATTCCTCCCTACAGTTCGCTGCCGTTGTCAGCAGGAAATATACGACAAAGAAGAAGCCGAACGCAAGCATCAGGAATTTCTCATGCAGGTATCCAGACTTAGAGCAAATGGCTTGCAGGATAAATCCCTGCATGACTACAACTTCGCCAATGATAAAGGCTATAATCCGGAAATGCAGAAAGCACATGATTATGTGGCACATTGGGAAGAAATGAAATCCAACTCGTTGGGACTGCTTCTCTGGGGAGATGTGGGAACCGGTAAATCTTTTTTTGCTGGATGTATCGCAAATGCCTTGTTGGATAAGGGTATTCCAGTCCTGATGACCAACTTTTCCAGAATCCTGAATACGCTGACCGGAATGTATTCCGATGATAGAAACCAGTTCATTGACAGCTTTAACAAATACAGTCTGCTGATTATTGATGATCTGGGAATTGAACGAAGTTCCGAATTTGCTCTGGAGCAGGTATTCAATGTGATCGACAGCCGATACCGAAGCAAGAAACCGCTGATTGTAACCACCAATCTGACCTTGGATGAGTTGAAACATCCGAAAGATCTGGCAAGAGCCAGAATTTATGACCGAGTATTGGAGCGTTGTGTTCCTCTAAAAATCAACAATCAGAACATCCGAGAGCTGAACGCAGCCGCTAATATGCAGGAAGCACGAAAAATATTAAATTCCGGTACTTAATTTCACAGCCGATGGTGCTGAACAATTCGCCCATCAGTACACAGATAACCTATAGATTGCAAAGCGAATTGTATCTGCACCATCTACACCGGATTACAGTACCACCTCTATACCAGAAAGGAGATTTTATGGCAAATAACAGACCTATGACCGAAGATGAAAAGAAATTATT
>JAGAQG010000058.1 GCA_017622875.1 Lachnospiraceae bacterium | reverse complement strand
CTATCAAACTGACTATCATATATAAGACAATGGTTTTTCTTAACGAAAGATTTTTTATTTTTTCCATTTATATCCCATCCCCCATACTGTTTCAATATATTCATGTTTTGTATATCGTTTTATTTTATTACGAATTCTACGGATTAGTTCAGTCACTACTCGACTATCTCCTTCTGTGTCATATCCACTAATCTTTTCATAAATACGTTCTTTATCAAAAACCATTTCAGGATTCATGGATAAAAATTCTATAATCTCATATTCTAATTTAGTAAGCTCTAAAGCATTCCCTTTAATATGTGCACATTTACTGGCATAGTCAATTACTAATTCTCCATAAAACCTTTGTTCTTTTTTCCTATGTAAACGTTCTTCACGTTTCAAATGAGCAATAATTCTGGCATCTAATTCTTTCAAACTGAATGGTTTTAAAACATAATCATCGCCACCAGACAACAATCCCATTACTCGATCCTGTTCTTCTACTTTTGCGGTCAAAAAAATAATCGGACAGGAAACCATATCTCTGATTCTTCTGCACACTTCAATTCCGTCCATTCCCGGCATATTTACATCCAATAAAATAATATCGGGATTTACACTTATCTTTTCCATTGCTTCTATGCCATTTTCTGCAATAATCACTGTATAATTCTTCAATGTAAAGTATTGATTCAACATTTTTAGCAATTCTCTATCATCATCAACCATTAAAATTTTATAGTTCATAAATTCCACCTCTGGCTATAATGCTATCTTTTCTTTATAGTATATCTTATAAAAAACAACAAATAAACAACAATTCCTAAAAGGCAACAGCCTTATTTATAAACATCTCTAAATAATAAAAAATCCCGGTGCAGAACCAGACTTTTCACAAGTCCAGTCCCACACCGGGTAATTCTTACTCAATCTCTATTGCTTTTGTTTTTTCCTGTTTTGGAGCTGCCTTTTCCATCATAGACGCCTCCATCTTTTTTTCCTGTAACTTTTCCATCACAGAAGTTTTCTTTTCACTTCTGTCTTCTTTCGACTTATCTCCATTATTGATAATGCCATCGATCATATTGTAATCATCTTCCAGAAGTTCCTCCACCTTTTCCAACGTTTTCTTTTCTACGAACATCAACCATTGACCTTTTTCTATTGCAAAGTATCCGCCTTTTTCTGCGTGCTCTACAATATCTTCATGAGACTGTGTTCTCTCTGCTCCCCCGCCAGGAATTAGATTATATACGCGAAGGCCGGTATCGAGTAGCTTATGAGCCATTTTTTCTCGCAGCGGTGCAATCCCATAAGGATTATGACCATATTCCATCAATTGTTCATTTGTAATGGTGCGATCAGGCACTGGTAACGCTTTGATTTCCCCTGCAACTTGAATATACATTTCTGGATATTTAAACATGTGCGTATATTTCTCAATCATATCATCGTCCAGAGAACAGAAATCATCTTCTGTCAGGCCGGCAATAACAAATGTTCCTGCCACAATATCATATACCTTTCCTTCATCATCTCGAAGAGCACGGTTTAAAGGCATCCCCATCCACTTGCCATCATCATTACAGATAATTCCTACTAGATCAGCAAATGGATATGTACACTGAATAGTCCCATCAACCTCTTCCTGTAAAGCTCTGTATCCAGGTTCAATGAATTTCACATATGGCTCCTTATCCGGCTCTACCACGAGCACTTTCAGCTTGCTTTTCTGAACAGAATCCCTTTCTGCATCGATCAAGGACTCTTTAGCACCACTAAGGTGATACTCTTCTGGAATACTTTCTAACGTACCATCATATTCTTCGTACCAATGCATCTGATTATCAACCACATACCCTCTTTCCGTAAAGCAACCAGCTTCATTGATACTTGTATCTCGTCCATAGGCCTCATAGTCAATATAATCCAGTAAGTCTTCGATTTTCCAGCGGTCAAATCGGCCGCTCTCCTGGATAAGATATCTTCCGTAATCTTCCTCATCAAACACAGTTGAAAACAGATCATATTTATCCATATTAAAAGTCAGATTGATAAGTCCTGGAACACCGTTCTGCGGAAGATCCATTTCATCTTCTACAATTGCATAAAACTTTTCATAATCATAGGAATCCATTTCCTGCAATCGTGCTGCCAAATAATTCAACTCGTCCACATTTGCATGCTCGCCGAGAACATCTGATATACCACTAAGATTGGTATCATAATCTGAAAAGAACCACTCTTCATAATTCACATTGATTCCTATCTTTTCCAGCACTTTTTGAAAATCTTCCTGTTTGATTGGGAAATTGACCCACTCGCCGATAATCTCTCCTTCATTAAATTTGCCTAAGTTGGTAACAAATGCACCTAATTTACATCTCTCCATTCAATTCCTCCTCATCGTAAATTGTAAAATCAATCGCAGCAAATTCTTCATCTGTCATTGCTTCCAGCTTGTTCACTGTCTGCTGACAGATTTCTCTTAACTCTTCATTCTCCAGAAAAGGAAAACGGTCCAGGATAACCTGAACCGCTGCTTTCCTACTGGAAGTATCAAACATATAAAGTAAATTCATTTCCTCAACATTTAATCTCATTACTACTCTATCTCCTTTACTTTCTTCTTTGTATGCTCATTTTTAGGAGCTTTTGTTCCTGCAACCTGAGCCTGTTTCTTTTGAAGGTCTGCTAATACCGACTTCTTCTTTTCCGTCTGTTTTGGACTATCCTGTAGTCCCAGCGTTGCTTCCAGTTCTGCCGCCTGTGCTTCTCTTTTTTCCTTGCGAAGCTCCTTTAAGATATCTTTCATCTCAATAACAGCCAGATTTGGATTAGCAACCTGTGTTACATCCAATCGTTCTCTGATTCCTCGCTGTATGGTCTTCCACTGTTCTTCCGAATAATCTTCTTTAACGATTCCCTCTATCTTTTGAAAATAGTAAATGTCCGCAATCTGCTTTTGTGATAATACGGTTTCTGAAAGATCCATCTTTTTACCATTGCAGACTACACTGGTCACATCTTTACCATTTTCAAGCAACTCGGCCATCAATTTCATCTGCTCTACTGAAAAATCAGTTTTAGCAAAAGTAATCACATCCAGACCCTTTTCAGCAGCTTCATAGATGACACTGCTTTGTTCTGATGAAAAATCCATCAATTCGATACCATCTTGTCGAAGTTCGTATGCAATACGATTTGACAGAACATAATCTTCATAGACAAATCCTTTTTCGTACATATCTTTTGCGAAAGCAAAATCTCTCTTATTTTCAAATTCCTCTTTATCCATCGGAACAATTTCTTCCTGTTCCATGCCATAGGATTTCAAGACTTCCTGAACAGCCTGATCGATATTCATTTTTCTAACTTCAACCAGATTATCATTTGCATCCAGTTCTACGCCGATCTGTCCGCCATCCGCATCTAAGAATTCTCTATTGTATAAGGTATAATCCCAGCTTCCGTCATCTGATAAATGGATTTCCAGATAATGTTCCTTACTAATCTGATAATTCCCGTCTGTAACTTCCTCCACATGCTCCGGTTGCTCACGTTCTCCCAAAATACGTTTACAATTGATGATCGCCTGTTGTACTAAAGGACTTTCCTTATAATGCTGAACCATATTGATCAGTTCTTCATCCATACGGCCTGCTTCCATCAATGGATACTGACCGTCGTAATCACTTCCATCATGGAGTTCAAAACCGATACCTTTGATACCATTCATCCTTTCAGCCGGGATCTGGTCATACAGACGGAATGCTTCTTCCAAAGATAATCCCTCATGAAATTCACCCATGTTAGGAAACTCACTGCATTCAGCCACATAAAATGTAATAGTTGCTTCCTTCTCCAATTCTTTTCCTTCTTTTACAAAGTTTTTCATTTCCACAACAAGGTCAATCGCCTCATCGGAGTAATCTGTCTCAGCATCCATTTCCTGTTGGAACCATCCCATAACCTCATCAACTTTTTCATTTCCCGCAAGAAGATTCTTCTGCAAATCTGCCATAAAAACATAACGGTCAGAGACTGTATGATTGTACTGGTAATTATCCATTTCTCTCAAAAAGGAATCTACTTTTACTACCAAAGCCCTTGCTTGTTCCTCCCTGGTCATTTCACGCCCTATTGCAGTACCATGACGATAGACCTGCTTTGTATCCACATCATACTCATAATCCGGCACGATATATCTTCCCGGATCATCATCAATGCTACTGGCCACGACCAGTACAGGAATGCCTTTGCTTTCCAAAAATTCAGGAATATTATCTACATCATTTTCTAATGCTTCCTTTAAAACAGCTTCAATTGTTTCTGCCGTTCCTGCAATACGATCTATCTCATATTCCGAACCCATGGAACCGCTGATTTTGAGATAACAAGTAATTCTGTTTTCCTGCTCCTGCTCTATTTCTTTGTTAATTTCTGCAATATGACCATCAATTTCCTTGATCATCTCATTCGCAGTTTTTCGGATTGTGTTCAGAGATGCCTTTAATTCAGGTGTTTCTTTTCCATGAGACCAGCCTGCCACATAAGCAAAGCTATAATCTGATGTATCAATGCCATAGTGCTGGCATACGGTATAAGCAATGGATTCCGCCTCTACTTCCTTGCTGCTCCTTGTCTGATTTACAATTTCCGCAGCTTCATCCAAAGGATCGATCGCATGAAGTCTCTGATGGGCCATTTCGTGAATTGCAGTTTTTATCGTCTGCACCTGACTCATTCCTTCTCGGATAGCAATCCTCTGTTCCATCTGGTGATAATAACCTTTTACACTGCCTTCAATTTCCTCAAACTCCATCGAAACCGGGCAGCTTCTTTTCAATGCTTCAAAGAATAATTCGTATTCCCTAACATCTCCTGACAGTTCATCAACTCCCAACGATGGTATTTCTCGTCCCTCCGTCTGACTTACATCAAATACACTGACAACCTTAAATGCCGGTCTGGTCACTTCCTGTACTTCTGTTACCGGTTTCCCATCTGCATCCAATATAGGCGTTCTTGTGACCGGATCGATCTTCTCCATCTCGACTTTCTCTTTATATGGTGCTGGGGCTAAGATTTTAATCGCTTTCTCTCCCTTTTGTACCTGACGTCCAAATTGTTTCTGCCAAGCAGTATATCCAGCTACCAGCGTTGCATCCGGTTTTTGAAATGCAATCAATAATGTATTATTCAGACTGTAATCATGAAATTTACTCATGGTACGCAACCATGTCATATACCTTTCTGATTCAAACAGTTCCTGTATTCCCTGTTCTAATTGATCGGTTATCTCTTTTACCTTTTGATACTGTGTATTTTCAGCCAATTTTACCTCCTTTTCCTAGAACCACTGTTCTATAAAAACAGGGCAGAGGTAAGTAGGCTATACTTTTCCTCTGCCTTAATAATAAAATTTAATTTCATAGAACCGTTGTTCTATGTTATCCATGGTGGAATCCGTCCTGCAGCTAATGCACGTGCCCGGTCCTTGTCTTTTCGTGCCTGACTATACGGCTTTCTTATTGTGATAAGACTTTTGTCAACACGATAAAACTTGCACTCATTGTCACGGTTTTTCACAAATCTACAGGAATCTGGATATTCCCTTGCAAGCATATCCAATCGTTCCATCAGTTTCAGATTGTGCGTATAAATATCCGCCCACTCTTCCGCTTCGTTGAAGTTGATAATGGTCTCCTGTTCATACTTAGTCAAATCTACCGTAAGCAACCACCACCTGTTCCCAGACCTCTTTCATTGACATGAAGCATAGCCAGCACAGATTTGGTAGTTTCCTCTTCTTCGCGTTTCTGTTTTTCTTTTCTTGCTCTGGAAACATATTCTTCATATCGGCGCAAGCGTTCTAACATTTTCTTTTCTTCCATGCCATACCTCCTACAGAGATACTTCCGCTGTGCGAAGCGGAGTTTTCTTTTCTCCAATCATAGCCTTTGCAGCATCCTTCTTCTCACCCAGCTTATCCATGATAGACTGCTTTTTTGCATTTCGTTCAGCTTCGGCTTTCTGTGCAATTCTTTCTTCAAAAGAAGATGCCTTTTCAAACACCCTGTCAATCGGATCGTAGTGATACACTTCATCCGTCAATCTGTCCCATGGTTCGACCTGAGTGGCATTAATTTCAGACACCATTTCTTTCAGAAACTCCGGTGAAAAATCTCCTCGATCAGCAATAATGATCGTCTCATGTACAGATGATGGAAGAACAAAGAAGTCACCATCCGTAATTTCTGCAAGTTTATCCATAACTCCTGGATAAAAAATAACCGCAGCACCATTGACACCAACGTCATTTGTTACTACGGTCATTGCGTGATCATCTGTCTCTGGGAACTCTTCCAACATCATTTCAATTTCTTCATCAGACAATCCCTCATTTTTCATATCATTGATATAATTCTGGCGCATTCTCTCATGAAGATTAAAAGTATACATCGGAAACAGCTTCTCACTATTTTCTACTGCTGCTTTATGAAGTTCTTCCACACTAACCCCATACATACGGAGTGTATCGTTTGCAATTACTGCCGAAGCCACACCCGTTTCATCCACATTCATTTGCAGATGATAAGTGATCGCAATATCTTCCACAATTGTGTGTGGAACTCTTTTCAGATAATTTTCATTTTTTTCTGCACTGCTTACACGGATAAATAACAGCTCCTTCGCTTTTTCAAAATCAACCATAGAGGCCAGATCAATCTCTGGCTTTTCCATTTCGATAGATTCAGCGATTGCTCCCATGATGTTTGCAAAACCTCTTCCATGTTCATAATCCCAATAATAATCTTCCAGATTTACAATCGGCGCCACCGTTTGATTAACAATGGTTAAGGCAGCATAACTGTTATTCAACTTCACATGCTGTATCAATGCAAACTCTGCATCCTGAAATGTTTCCGGCAGATGGTCCTTAATCTCATCCTTGACTCTGTTTACAAAAACCTCAAAATTCATTTACTTCACACTTACCCTTTCTTTTTGTTATTAGAAAAATCCAATTTAAAATTCACATATTCGCCTGTATCTTCTAATATCAGATTCGCATCAAAATTACGACCCGTCTTCTGAGAATACAAACCGGATACAGCTACTCTCCCTTTTGAAAGAAGACTTACTGCCATCTTCTTTGTCACTTTCTTTTTCATTCCCGAAAGCCACTTCGTTTCTTTCCAGATACAGAATTTACACTCTCGATTGGAGCAATAAAAATTCTTTTCTCCCTCATATACAGGTGAACCGCATCGAGGACAGATACCAATCTGCTCTTTGTTGTTTTTATCAGATTCAAAACGCTGTTTCTCCTCCTCTGAAACCTCTCCATAATCTGCAATCAACTGATGTACCCACTTATTGATATCAGCCAGAAATCTTTCGCTTTTTACAGTTCCTCTCTCCATTTCCATTAACGAATTTTCCCATTCCGCTGTCATCTTCGCTGACTTCACTTTTTCAGGCAGTACACAGATCAGATTGATACCTGCATCTGTTGGGATAAGCTGTTTGCCTTTTCTCTCCAGATATTTGGAAGATACCAGCTTTTCTATCATGGAAGCACGGGTAGCCGGTGTACCCAGCCCCTTCTTCTCGGTATCTTCATCAAAATCTTCATTTCCTGCTGTTTCCATTGCAGACAGCAATGTATCTTCCGTATATGGTTTCGGAGGACTTGTAAAATGTTCTGTAATCGATACCTCTACACCTTTCAAAACTTCTCCCTCTGCCATCAGTGGAATCATCTCTTCTTTCGCGTCTGCTTTCGTTTTGCTCTTCAATCTGCTTCTGAATTCCATCTCGTAGGCTTTCCATCCCATATCCAGCACCATTTTCCCTTTTGCAAAAAATTCTTCGCCAGCACATTCCATCTTGATTTCTGTTTCAGAAAGTCTCTGTTTTTCTCCTGTGGCACAAAGCAATCTCTGCGAGATGAGCAATAAAATATCCCTTTCTCCTTGTGATAGTTGGGATAAATCCTGCTTCTGTATTTCTGCTGTTGGAATTATTGCATGATGGTCTGTTACCTTACTGTTATTGATGACCTTGCTCACATCATAATCTCGTGGTGGAAAGTCTCCGAAATCAAATGCCATTTGTACTGCCAGAATCATGCTTTCTGCTGTATCTTTCATATCCTCTGTCAAATACTGACTATCCGTTCT
This sequence comes from Lachnospiraceae bacterium, assembly GCA_017622875.1. Lineage (GTDB taxonomy): Bacteria > Bacillota > Clostridia > Lachnospirales > Lachnospiraceae > HGM12587. The sequence goes on along the minus strand of JAGAQG010000058.1, from coordinate 11,444 downwards.
CGGATATGTGACCAGTTTCTGCTCATAAAGGCTTTGTGTATAATCCAAAGTCTTCTGAGCTGTGTAACCAAAATAGCGGTTGCTTTCTCTCTGCAAAGTTGTAAGATCATATAACTTTGGTGAATTTACATTCTTCTCTGTTTTAATCACAGATTTGACAACTGCATCTGCCCCGTTGCATTTCTCCTGAATACGCTTCGCTTCCAGTTCATCAAAGATTTTCTCTTTATGGACTTCCAGCTTTCCATCTCTCAGATGCACATTGAAATATTTCTGTTTCTGGAACTCTGTAATCTGCTTATTTCTTTCCACAACCATCGCAAGGGTTGGTGTCTGTACCCTGCCAACCGTCAAACGCTTATCATACAGAGTTGTAAATAATCTGGTCCCATTGATACCTACCAGCCAATCGGCCTTAGAACGACAAAGAGCAGCTTCATACAAGTTATCATAATCGCTGCCCTCTCTCAGATTATCAAATCCATCTTTAATTGCATCATCTTCCATTGAACTGATCCACAATCTCTTAAATGGCTTTTTGCAACCGGCCTGATAATACACCAATCGGAAAATCAACTCCCCTTCTCGCCCGGCATCAGTCGCACACACCAGCTCATCCACATCTGTTCGGAACATCAGATCTTTTAAGACCTTAAACTGTGACCTCTTATCATCAGCCACCTCCCATTTCCAGTTTACTGGAATGATTGGAAGACTGTCTCTTCTCCATTTCTTATAGCTCTCATCATACGTATCCGGCTGTGCAAGTCCTACCAAATGCCCTACACACCAGGAAACCAGATATCCATTCCCTTCCATATAACCATCCTGTCGCTGATAAGCTCCTAAGACCTTTGCCAAGGCTAATGCCACGCTCGGTTTCTCTGCGATTACTAATTTACTCAATTCATTACCTCCATTCTTTGCATAAAAATAGCCACTACAAAGTTTTTACACTCCATAGTGGCATCACAATCTCAATATTCTTTTTGTTATTCAGTTTTTGACTTAGTATAATTTTGCACCTGCTGGGATAGCATCATCAAGCATAACCAGATTCAGTTTTTCTTCTCCGCCAACATTATGAACTGCTGACATTAACATACCGCAAGAATCAATTCCCATCATTTTTCTAGGTGGAAGATTTGTAATTGCAAGAAGTGTCTTGCCTACAAGTTCCTCTGGTTCATAGAATGCATGGATACCAGAAAGAATGATTCTGTCTGTTCCCGTTCCGTCATCCAGAACAAAATGTAAGAGTTTTTTGCTTTTCTTAACAGCGGAACATTCTTTTACTTTTACCACGCGGAAATCAGATTTGCTGAATGTTTCAAAATCAACATACTCTTCAAATAATGGTTCTATTTCGATAGCAGCTTCTTTTTCTTCTGTTGCTTCGATTACTTCCTCAGCAGTCTCTACGACTGTTTCTTCAATTTTTACAGTTTCTTCACTCATGTTTGTTGCCTCCAATATTTCTTTTATTCCCAACCCACGATAGTATAGCACATTGGGAATAAAGTTGGGAATAAAATTCAAAAGAAAAGGAAACTGAAAGTTTATATTCCCAAAATATAAAATCCATTATGCAATTTAGCTTCTTCAATCCACGCAACCAATGCCTCATAATCCGCTGGTTTTTCTGAAATCACACGTTCAATAATGCTTTCTGTTAATGACGGATTATAATAGTTGATACCGTAAATATCGACCACACCTGTCTGCAAATTATGGTAGATTCCATCGACAAAAATATGGCTGTATGTTTCATAGAAGGAGTTTTCGTCATTAACGTACAACGAATCGTTCTTCCAGTTTTCAATACTATCGACGGCAATTATTTTTTTAATTGGCGTGGCAGGTGGCAACTTACAAAATTGAAGTTCAATAAATGCGGAACCACCATACGCTCTGCGTTCATCTTGTGAACTAAATTTAAGAAATAACATTCTTCACCTCTTAATCAACTTCAAATTTATTTTTCTTCTTTCTCCTTGTTCTCGTTGCTCTTTTTCAAAAACAACGAACCAAGACAAAGAAATGTCGAACCAAGGCACAGCCACACAATGCCTATGGAAATATTGTTTCCACCAACAATGTTTATAACAGCTGCCAAGTAGAATAATACGGCTGATATGTAGAAAAGCATAGAACTAATTTTATATTCTTTCGATTTTTTCTTTTTTTTACACCTCGTCAAATTCAAATTTTCACGCTACTAGATATTAAGATTGGCAACCCATTCAGCCATCTCATCTACACTTGCATTTGCTTTCAATACTTTTCCTTCAATCAGTTTTGCTCCTTTGCAGCTCGTCAATAACTTCTCATTTGTCTTACCCATACCACTGCCACCAGAAGTTGCAAATGGAATAATTGTTTTTTCTGTAAGATCATAGCTTTCAAGGAACGTATTAATAATGGTTGGTGCTATATACCACCAAATCGGGAAACCAACAAAAACTGTGTCATACTTATCCATATTGTCGCGCTTTCTTGCAATCGCCGGTCTGGACGTTGGATCTTTCATTTCCAATGTGCTTCTGGATGTTTTATCCATCCAATCCAGATCTGCTTTTGTGTATGGAATTTCTGGTTCAATGGCAAAAAGGTCCGCTCCGATTGTATCTGCTAATACTTCTGCTAATTTCGCGGTAACTCCACTGGCAGAAAAGTATGCTACTAATGTTCTACTCATAACTACATCCTCCGATTTTCGATTTACTGATATCATTATAGCACCAACATTGAAAAATCAACAGATATTATTCACCTGTACTTCCGAATGCTCCGGTTCCTCGTTCTTCCCCTTTATCAGTTACAAAGTCAGCGATAACAATCGGGGTAATCACAAGCTGTCCTACCCTTGTATCTTTCTTGATTGTCTGCTCTTTATTACTGACATTACTGATAATCGCATGGATTTCACCACGATATCCAGAATCAACAGGTGGAAGTTCGCACACCAGTCCTTTGACCGCCATGCTGCTTCTCGGAAATACATATCCGGCAAATCCATCTGGTACTTCAATTCCGAATCCCAATGGAACTTTTGCAATCTCTCCTGGCTTTAAAGTACAGTCATAAGGCATATATACATCTGCCCCGGCATCGTTGCCATGAGGTCTGAAAGGATGGTGACCATCCTTCAGACCAAAATCAATCAACTTAACTTTCATTGGAACCTCCTTCCCTGAGTGCCAGATAATCTGTCTGCAAAATATCCACTGGTTTCATTTCTTTATCCAATGGTTTTCCACATGTCATCTTCCCTTCTGCACATTTTCCTCTCTGACAAAAAGGACCTGTCAGTTCTGGGGCAAATAACATCGGACTAAGATCATATAATTCCTTCCAGATTTTCAGCATTACAATACGCATCTCATCTGTATTTCTTCTGCAAGATCTCTGTCCAATCATATGTTTCCACTGATACGGCGTTGCACTAATGATCAGTACATTTCTGAGTCCCTGCGGTGTTGCATATCCTGCAGCATCATGGCCAACTCCCACCTGACACAATCTTTCATAACAATCCATATCCGACTGGCAGCTCTCCATATATAATTCCTGGATGTTCTCTTCTGCTGTCATGATCTCATATGGCACCGCGAAATCAGCTTTACCCGAATAATTACTGTACTGCAAGGATGCACTCATAAACTTCACTTCATTCTGGTGTCTTGTAATCTGTGAAAGAAACCTTCTGCTCGCACCCACGATTGCTACCGTGATCACCGAAAACTTCTGTACGGTCGGATGTGGTAAATTCCCGATATTCTTCAAAGTCTCTTCGCTAAAAGACTTATCATAAAGATTCATCAAATCATCCATGGAATGAATGGTATGCCCTCTCTGCGTTAGTCTTGCAGCAAATACCATATTTTTCTCTGCTTCTTGTACCGCAGAACAGTTCAGAATTTTCACTTCAATCTTATTCATGCTTCTGTCCCTCCTCTACGATTGCTTTTAACAGGAACAGGTAATTAAGACTGTCCGTGATCTTCTCATCCCAGGTATTTAAATCAAATGTTTCCCTGTCGGCGTAACACATATCATAAAGTGATACGATATGCTTCGCCATCATCCCGGCAAGAGCTCGCTCCGGTTTACACCCCTGCATAGCAGCCGCTACCTTAAATGCACTCAAGCGGTCCTGGCTATCTCCCGTATACTCCTTCTTTTTTCTTTGTAGTGTTTCTGCACATCTTCCGACTTGCTTCTCAAACACCAGATTAAATTCTCCTTGTGTTATAAAACATTCCTCCTCTCCTAAAACACATAATCTAAAAATTCTGTAACTTTCTCAGATGGATAATCAGAAAATCTTACCCTCTCCATCACGTCAAAGACCTCTTCTTTTCGATATGGCAGATCTGATATAAAATCGCACCCGACAAGTTCTCTAAAATCCTCAAAGATATCTCGTTCCATTTACACACCTTCTTCCAGAAGTGTCAGTTTTCCATGAACCACGTACCTTGCATCCTGAAAATCATAAGCACAAGTAGAAAAAGTCACGATATGGTCTAACGCGGATACCGTTACATCCGCGAAAAAATCAGAACTGTGAAACATCTCTTTCAACCACTCAATCTTCTCTTCTCTCGTAGATAGAGAGATCATATACGCTCCCGTATCTGCTGTTGTGGTATAACCGGCAAACAGTTCTATCTGATAGACCGCATCCTCTGTCAAAAAATACAGGACCGGGTGCGCATCATAGAAACTCTGCTCCTTATACTCCACAAGACTCGCAAACATTTTTCCACTGTTCATATGGTGACCATAGACCAGCGTATTATCATCTGTGAAATCACTCTGATTTTTATAATCCATAAACAAGCAGCCATTGGAATTGTAGTTTCCATCTACCAGATGTCTCAGATAATAAGAATTATCATCCCCCTGTACTACCGGATAATTGATTACCGTATCCGGCAGATACAGCCATCCGACCACCTCTTCATTGATTTCTTTTAGTGCTGCAAAATCAATCTCAGGAACAATAGGCCCTTCTTCGCTCTGTGTCTCCAGTACCTCCTGACTTACAGCCTCACCATCCGGCTCCGGGCTTTCACCCGGAACCTCTGGTACAGAAATGACTGCTTGTTCCACGACCTCTTCATAGGCTGCATTTCTCTCGGCATACTCCTTTTCGGTGTAATAAATCTTCCCAGCAAAAAAGGCCGCAATCCCAAAGCTAAGAATAGCCATGACAATCGCAGCCCATCGAAAAATGGATCCTTTCATTCTATTTTCCCTTTTTACGGTTCTTGCTCACAATAGAAGCAATAGATAATCCAACTCCTGCAAGAGCAGCAACTGCCGCAAGCACCGTCCATAATGCTACATCTGCTTCATCTCCAGTCTTTGGACTGTCAGTAGAAACAGACGGTTTTGTTTCTGTCTTTGGTGTTTCTTCCGGTTCCTCTTCCTTTGGTTCCTCTTTTGGAGTTTCTACTGGAATCTTTTTATTCGTCATGATAACAGATACTACCTGACCATCTTCGGTGATTGTAAACTCATACTTTGTATCGTCCACTTCATATCCGTCCGGCGCGTCAAATTCCTGATAATAGTAAGTGCCAAATTCAAGATCAAATTCTACATTACCTTCTTTATCTGTTACACCCTCACGGATCACTTCACTATTCACGTCATAGATACGGAATCCCGCGCCTGGTAACAGTTCTTCTGTATCAGCATCCACTTTGGAGATCACAAGTTTTCCTTTGATCTTTGTGTTTGCCATATCAACAGAGATTTTCTGTCCATGCTCTTTCACTTCAAATGCATATGGTGCATCATCCAACACATAACCTTCCGGTGCGTCAAACTCGGCAACCGTATATTTTCCATATCTCAGGTTGAATGATACGGTACCGTCTTCTCCAGTATAACCTTCGGCTACTACTTCTCCGATTTCATCAAACACACGGAACCCTGCACCTACCAGCTTATCTCCGGTAGCTTCATCTGTCTTATAGATTGTGATATCACCTTTGATCGGCTGATTCTTAAAGCCAACTCCAGCTTCATTCTCGATCACTACCACTTCTTTGTCATTTACGATAGAGAATGGATACACATTATCATCCAAAAGGAATCCTTCCGGTGCTGCCTTTTCTTTTACGAAATAATCTCCATAAAGAAGACCTTCCATTTCATAAATACCTTCATTCACTTCGGTAAGTGTTCCAAGACATTCATCCTTTTCAGCATCAAATACACCATCTTTGTCTGTATCTGCAAAGACTTCAAATACTGCACCTGCTAATTTATTTTCTGGATATTCCTCATCTACTTTGGTAAGCTGTACGCTTCCCACAATGAGATAGTTAATGGCTTTCAGACCGATCACCTGTGTATCATAAGTTACCGCTACAAAGTGTCTTGCATCAGCTCTTACATACCCTTCTGGTGCTTCCAGTTCCACAACTACATAATCGCCAACCGGTACATTTTCAAATGCAAAATATCCTTTTTCATCGGATACAACTGTCATATACGCATGTTCTGCTGTATACTCTTTCGCCCATTCGTCAAAAAGTCCGAAAGTTGCACCTGAAAGACCTTTGTCTTCTCCGTCTACCTTATAGCCTTCGATCTTACCTCGTTTCAAAATATTCTCGATTGATTCTCCATCTTTGAGAGCTACTTTTACAGTAGAGATTTCCTGTCCGGCATAAGCAAACTCAAATACATATGATGTTCCACTCATCAGATAATGTTCATCTGTCGCATATTCTTTGACATAGTATTTGCCAAATGGTACATCCGACTGGAATACGATACTTCCATCTTCCGCGCAGAAAGCGATCTCAATAAGGCCATCTGCCGGGATCACACTGCCATCTGCCGCCGTGATATCTTCTTTTGCGTAAAGACCAAAAGATACGGACTTGATCTCTCCATTCATGCCAATTCCAAATGTTTCATCCTGTTCTAAAGACTTCATAGCTTCGATTCGGATCTTCTGACGGTCATTATTGAATCCTGTAGCTGCATCCACAACACTGACTTCCTGACCTGCATAAACCAGTTCCACGTCTGTAGGAGTTGCATTTAATACATATCCTTCTGGCGCCACTACTTCGACTACCTGGTAATGGCCAAGATATAATTCATCCGTAGTTGCAGTTCCATCCTCGCCGGTCGTGATCTCATCGACCACATCACCTGCTTTATAACGAAGTGTTCCATCTCCTGTAACAACATCTTCCACTGCGATCACCTGATAAGTTGCTCCGAGAAGACCTTTTTCCTCATACACCGGCTGGTATACCGGAAGTTCTGTTTCCGCACCAGAAACCGTTACAGTCGAAAATACTTCTCCTCGTTTGGATACTGTGATCTTACCTTTCTGTGCCATATCATAAGCAGTAACAGTAATAACGTTCAGACCATGTTCCTCTTCATTTTCTGCCATTGTGACTTTAAATGGGATCGGAGTAGGATCTAACACATAACCATAAGGTGCCTGTACTTCCACTAAGGTATAATCGCCTGCTGGAAGCACCTGCGGTGTGATCAGATATCCATCATCACTCACATAATAAGTATCAATCGTTGTAACCGTTGGATACGTATAACTCATGGTTACCTTTTCGCCGGATGCGTCATAAATCTCAAATCCTGCACCGCTAAGTGCGATCGTGCTTCCAGTTTCCTTGTCTGCTTTTACCACTTTGATATAAGCAGAGTATGGAGCATTGTTGATCAGATATTTATACACCTGACCTTCCTGGCTCACAAATACGGTAAAGTCCTTCATGAACTCTGTTTCCTCTGCACCTGCTGTCTGGTGTACCGTATATTTTCCGTAAGGAAGTTCTTTTGTAATGGCATATCCATCTGCATCACATACCAAAAGATCTTTTTCTGTCTCTTTTGCATTTTCATAAGAGCCAGCCGCTGTCAGATATACTTCAAACGTTGCACCTTCTTCCGGTGTTTCAATCTGAGTAGATCCATCATCCGTATGTTTGATAATGGAAATCTTTCCTTTGATCACCTGTTCCTTTGACTCAATGACCGGAGCAGAATTGAATTCCACCTTATAATTCTTTGCCTCTGCACCTACCTTATAGACTGTTTCATCCAAAAGATAACCTTCGGATGGTGTGATCTCACGGATCGTCCAGTCATCACCGCATACATGATAGCCAGTTGTAAAACTGCCCTTTTCATCGGTCGTCATGCTCTCTACCAGCTCACCATCTCTATAAAGACCATAAACCGCACCTGCTAACGTAGCATCTCCCTGGCTTACTGTCATTTCAGCGTCCACTTTGTTAACCGTAACATTGAATTTCTTCAAAATATTCTGTACAGAAGTATTTGTGACTTCTTTCCAGTTCACTTTCACGTTCTGATCATCCGGAATCGCATAGCGTACGGCTGTTTCCACTTCTTCAAGGGTATATCCGGCACTTCCTGCGATCAGAATATTTTTAAAGGTTGCTACACCGTTTTCATCTGTAACTGCATATTCATCTACAGACAACCCGGAAGCACTGGTTCCGAATAAATGGAACTTCATTCCTTCATTGAAACCATCTTCGGATGTTTTGGAAACACTCACATCACCGCGTTTTAACACGTTGTTAAAAGTAACTGTGGATGTTTCTCCTGCTTTGATCGTTACTTTCTTTGCGTCCTGTGGTTCATAATAATCCGCAGCACGTTCTGTTACGGTATAAATTCCAGGATAAAGACCTTCCAACGTGATCTTACCGCCTTTTCCTGTAGTCACAGTTTCATTAAATCCGTTTCCGGATACGATCATCTGTATCCCTTCCACGATTCCATCTTCACTTGTTTTTACAAGCTCCATGTTTCCTGCCGGAGTAGAGATCTTAAAAGTGGCAGATACATCAGCCGGTCTTTCCACACCAACTACAACATCCTGTTGTGTTTCATGACCATAAGCAACTAAAGTTGCACTTGCCGGAATGGAAGATGATTTCGTAAGGGTGACTTTCACATCTTTGCTGATCACTTCATTGGAAGTCAGCTTAATGCTGTTCCCATCACGGACAATCTTTACGGTATCATCTGCACAACTGATCTTATAATCTGCAAGGACCTTATTGGAATCCTTTAATGTCAGCGTATATTTTCCATCAGTAAAATCCATATCGTAAGTTTTTCCTGTTGCAAAGCTCGGTGTCACTTTATGATTCTGGATTTCCTCTACGATCTGTTTATACACTTTTGCTAACTCTGCATTATGACCGCTGTTACAAAACGCATCATAGATACTGCTGTTTGTACGCTCATGTGTACTTGTACTTCTCCATCCATTTACGTATTCCCATACGAGCATCTGTGTTGCTACATACTGAGAGCCGCCAGACCCGGAAAGATTTTTACTATTTCCAGGCTTACCATAGGCTAATGCAAGTTTGATACCATCTTTCTTACCGCTGCTTAACGCATTCCAGGTATCAGATGCATTGGCCGTTAGCTGATCACCTGTGTTCAGATGCACACCCGGCTGAATACAATAGGCTTCCTCGCCATCTGCATAGATATATTTTCTGTTTCCTGTTCCATCTGTGGATCCTGACTGCAAACCATTAGGCGAAGTAAAGGTTCCATGATAACAGATGAGACTTCCATCCGACTGATAAGTTGGGCCAAATGACATGGAAACTGTATTTCCTGCCGCAAAAGCAGTCGTTGGCATTACTCCTGCCAGCATCAAAAGGCTTAATGCCCCTGCAACCACTCGCTTAAATTTTCCTTTCAAAAACTTCATTCTTTTTACCTCTTCTTTCATAAATTTATTTGTTTTTTTGACAATAAAATAGGAAGTATCACTCTGGCTAAGGTGGTACTCCCATAAAAACAACTCCATATTTCATTAATCGATATCTTCCTCTTCAGCAAATTCCGGCTCCTGCTCATCCTCGTTTTCATACTCTTCATCATCGTAGAATTCAAGGTCATCATCTAAGTCAGCACCGTCTTTTTTTGCTTTCTTTTTCATAAATGCATAACCACCGATCACTAAGACTGCGATCACTCCGATCACGCCAAATAATGCAAGGTTATTTGTCTGTAAACCTGCCTGCGGTTCTTCATCAATCGGCTCATCGGCTGTTGGTTCATCTATAACAGGTGTTTCAGGAACTTCCTGCGGTTCTTCCTGTAAAGAAGATTCATATTCCTGTTTCTGTGCGTCATCCATGATCGCCATCAGATCAAGCTCATCTACCTGATTGAGAAAATATACATTTTCTGTATCTGCACTTTTATCGATCACAAGATAGAAGACTGCACCACTTTTTGTCTGGACTGTCATATATTCCAGATTTTTTGCCTTATCTGCCCCCACATCATCTAAAAGAGACAGATTTCCGGATTCTGAAAACGCACCTGCATTTTCTTCTGTTCCTTCCTCTGTCTCTTCAGATTCCGTAGTCGTCTCTTCTTTTTCTGTATCTACCGTCAATTCCTCTTCTACCGTCAGCGCTTCTGTAGTTGCTTCTGCTCCGGCAGACTCATCCACATAGGCATACGCATTGATGGAACTTCCAAGAATCAACGTCATACATAACGTTAAGATCACAAAGACCTTTTTAAACTTCTTATTCACCATATTCCATACCCTCACTTTCGTTATGATCCGGCTGTACCGGTGTATTCATGTTCTGTACTCTTCGAAGCACATCCATGACATCTCCATCTTTCGTATTCAAGCTGCGAATCTGCTTGATGATCTCTTCATCTTCCAACTGCTTTTCCTGCAATCGGAGCGTTTTTAAGTATTCATCCAGCTCTCGCATCTGTTTCTCCGTTTTACGGATATTTTCACGGACCTTGTCCAATTTCTTATTCATCTGATTCCTCCTTAATCTAATCTTCCAAAACACATAAAATGCTGTTGCCAGTAATTCGTTTCAATCGAAGCGTACTGGATCGGGTTTCCGCAATGGATCATCATTCCATTTCCTACATAAATACCTACATGGCTCGCACCGCTGGTATTGTAGGTTCCCTGGAAAAAGATAAGATCGCCTGGTTTCGCATCTCCCGGTGATACATAAGTACAGATACCTCTAAGACCATCTGCTGTCAGTCGTCCATAATTCCATCCATTGCCACAATGATTGATGACCCAGGATACAAATCCTGAACAGTCAAAACTGGTGGATGGGCTTGCACCGCCCCACACATACGGATATCCAAGATACTTCTCTGCTTCATGGATCATGTTGGCAAATCGTTCATCCGTAAGTGCTTCTGGTGGAATATCATAGGACATACCGCCTCCAGCAACATTTCCGGCTAAGATCCTGTCGCCAAATAGATACGACCTGTTGCCAAGGCTTGCCTGATAGATCTGATAATGCCTCTTCTGGTCATCGTTCAGACTTGCAAAAGCAATGGCATCCAAGCCTTTATTCGTTACCTGGATATTTAAAATGTGGTAT
>JAGAQG010000057.1 GCA_017622875.1 Lachnospiraceae bacterium | reverse complement strand
TATTCTCATCCTCTGGTCCAACTTCCCAAATAAGAACCGGAACCTTGGCTCCTTCTTTCGGTTCTATCGTTGCAAAAGCTCCGTATGGACTTCCTTTAAATAGCAATTCATATCCCTTTACTTCACCAATTCCTATCACTTTAGCTGTCGGACATCTGAACTTCATCTGTTTCTGATTCAGATTAGATCCGTATGCCATATACTTTTTTCTTTTTGCCATTTTACGTTTCTCCTTTACATAGACAAATTCATGTTTTGTCCTTCTTCGCATTCTGTTAGTTCATCCGATGAGTTCTGTCCATCCTGCACTTCCAAGGATTTCTCTTTTTCCCGTTTTTCTCTTAAACGTATCTTTTGTCTTTCTGCCTGTTCCGGATCTTTCCATGCAATACCACCATCCAGATTTTCAAGCAAAAACTTGCGTGCAGTTTTAAATTCATCACCTATCATTCCTAAACGTAACAGCCATGTACGGAACGTATATTTTTCATTACTGCTTTTCGTTTTTCTGGTTCCGGCACAACTCTGATTCAAAGCCTGCGCAGAAACAGCCAAACAGAATTGGATATATGTTTTTACTTTTCCAGCATGCGTTGTAGAGTTGAACAGTCTGAATTCAACGGTTCCTTTCTGAAATACACTATGTAAATTCAAACAGTGATATCTGCTATCATGGTAATGCTGATTTCGTCCGTCCCTTCCCTGATACCAGATATTACTGACCTGTTCCAGATTTTTGGGCTTCTTTTTATTAATCTCCTGCAAAAAACTTTCTTCTACTTTTTTGCAATATCTATGTTCTCTATCTACTTGTACCTGTAGTGCTTTATAGATCAGATCTTCTTTGCAGTACATGATATTTGTCAGGTTTCTGAGTGTTCTGGCATTGTAAGGCGCTGCATTTACATGAACATGGATTCCACATTTTTCTCCTGCAATTGCTCCTGCTTTACGAAGCTTTCTTACAATTTCCTGTATCATTGGAATATCTTCATACTCACAGATAGGTGATACAAATTCGACCTTATATTCATCACTGGCACTATTGCCATTCTTTTTCTTTGGAACAATGCTCCCATCATACATCACTTTCCATTTGCGCCCTTGATTATCACATGCATAATATGCATCATAATAACCACCATCTGCCTGATACCCATTTCCCAGATAATCCCCAATAATCTTTGCAGCCCTCTTCCTTGTAATGCCAGTCAGTTCTATTTCAATCCCATATTTTTGTTCTCGCATATCCATAGGTCACTGCCTCCGCCTATCGGCCGCCTGCTTTTCCGAACAGCTTTTCTTTATACTCTGGTGCATGAACCATCAGATTGTAATGTTCATTTCCGCATTTATACAGGCACACACCTCTCTGAGGATATCGGATCAGATTATATTCACTCTGTTCTAACTGCAGAGTATCAATATAAAATCTGGCATCGATATTACCTGCGTTAAACAAAAATGCATGTGTCGGAATAGAGAACAGCGGTTTTGTGTATTCTCTAATTCCTTCGATATTGAAATCCTCAAGATTCTGGCTGGCAAGGATCACCGCACTGTCCTTTTTACGAACACGCTTCATAAAATTTCGAATATATTCCACTGCAGTCAGATTAGTTAAGAACAGATAAAATTCGTCTATGCTGGCTGCCGTGTTTCCATTGGTCAAAAGTTCATTTGACATGTAGGAAAGGATATTGAATAGCATGGCATCCTTCACATTTCTGCTGGCCTGCAAAAGTCCTTTGACCCCAAAGGTCAAGAAACTGCTCTCAGAAATATTGGTATGCCCGTTAAAAAATTTAGACTCCGCCCCTTTACACATGGAGTGAAGTCCTAAACAGATTTCCTGCAGAAGCTCTGCTGTATATAATTGTTTCTTTTTCACATTATAATTCTTATATTCTTCTTCCATCAGATCATAAAGGTCTGAAAGGATTGGATAATCCGTTGGTTTCAGCTTTCCAAAATCTGTATCATCTCGGATATTCCATTTCTCATACAACTTCTCCAGCATGATCTCAATCGTATCAATCTGGCTATCGGAAAAATTCTTATAAGCTCTAAAGAAATCTTTTAAAAATGAAATGTGCTGGCTAAGCTTCGATGAACATCTAAAAGCTTCCGGTGCATCTGCATCCTCCGGATCTCCATTTTCATCCCAAGTCTTTGGTTCAAGAACATTAATCTTATGCTCGCCACTCATGAGATCCACATAACTGCCGCCAAGATTCTGTGTCAGTTCCACATATTCATGTTCCGGATCTAAACAAATGATTCTCATTCCCGACTCTCTTAGAATCGTCTGGATTAATTTCAAAAGATAGGATTTTCCCTGACCGGAGTTTCCTAAGATCAGGATATTTGCATTGGTCTTATCGTCTGCTCTCTGATTGAAGTCTACGATTACATTACTTCCAAACTTATCTCTGCCAATGTAAAATCCATTCCGGTCCGTCTTCCCCGAATAGTTAAACGGGAACAGATTTGCAACACTGGATGCAGGGAGTGCCCGTTCAAACTGCTCTCTAAACACATTTCTTCCTGCCGGATGGACACACATAAATCCCTGTTTCTGGCGTAGCAATAGCTTATCCACATTCAGCTTCGATCTGATCAGTTCCGTCAACACTTCTGTCTGCAAAAGCTTTAACCGATCCATATCCTGCGCTGACAGTTCAATAAACACAGCCGTATGCAGAAGAGGTTCTCGGTTTCTGTGCATGGTCGCAATGATAGATGCAACATCCTGAAGATTGCTTGCTGCAGTCACTGTTTCCTGTAAATTTTCTGTATTTCCCTGTTTCATTCGATTTTTATTCGCCGCATTGCTGATAATCTTTTTTTCTTCTGCGGGTGTTACCTGACGTGTATAGATTCTTAAAGTAACTCCGTCTTTTTCCCCCAGGTGACGCAAGATTGCCTGCTCATCAGTCGCAGTCGGATACTCCCTCAATGCCCACACACTTCTATATGTATTTCCACAGATATAATGGTCTGTATTAAAATGAATCACTGACGGAGCAATCATGTCCAGATAATCTTTTAACTTGACTTCTTCTGGGGTTTCTACACTTCCTTTGTTTCTTCCATTCTTATTCATTTAAAATAATCCACCTTTCTCCATCAAATTCTTCGAACTTTTCTGTTGTTACATTCTGTTCAAAGTAGACCGCAAGAATTCTACGGATATCTTCCTCATCTGCCCGTTTCGATTTAAAGCCCTGATCCACAAGCATTTTTTCAATACGGTTCAAGTATGGAAAAATTTCATTTTCTTTTTTGCTGTTAAGCCTTATGATGAGCAGAAATTCTCTGGCTGTTGCCATCTGCACCTGCATCCGGTCTAAATAATTGGAATCTTTCTCCAAGAGTTTTCTAATTACAGGATTTGTTTCCTGTTCCATTCTCTTCTTCAGATAATTTTTGTTATCCTCAAAGTTCTCTCTTGAGTTCAAACACATCATTTCAATTTCAGTGATTCCTTTTAGAACAGTCATCAGCCCATAGATTCTGGCTGATAAACTTTCTTCCGAAAGAACAGAAATGTTACTTGGCTGAATCAAAAAATAGACCAGTTCTTCATTTCTATATGTCTTGACACTGTAGTCTGTCACCTCTTTTGTCCCCATTAGTTCTCTGGTGGACTCCATCTTCTTTTTACTCATTCTGCGTATACCTCCATTCATACTGCTGCTGGTCTGTTATAAAATAAGCACAGGCATATCGGATAAAATCCAGAATGGACGTATCGTCTACCTGTATGGTAAGAAAGGCATAGGAACCTGCGAAGACCAGCGGGAACCACACCCCCGCATAGGCAAACGCAAACACAGAGAGTAAAAAAATGATTCCAATAACTGCAAGGTCTTTTAATTCCCACAGCCACATGGTTGCTTTCGCTTTTAAGTTGTCTGGATAGATGTACATTCCTCTTCCTCCTTTTGTTTGGATAAAAAATAAGCAATGCCACACAGAATAAATTCCACACATGGCACTGCCACACTATTTCCCAACGCTTTATATCTTGCACTGTCACTGGCTCCTGGTATCTCTGTCCAGAAATCCGGGAATCCCATCAGTCTTTCGCATTCAAGAGGTATCAGCTTTCTCACAAGATTCCTTCCATCTACAATACATTTTCCCTGATCCACATACTGATTTCCTGAAGATTTTTCATCTCCGGAACATAAACATCCAATAACCTTTTGATAAAGCTGCAGCTTGCGCTGGTGGTCATAAACACAGTGTCTGTCCTCAGTTGTCAGAGTATAGCTGATTCCCTGTTGAAATCCTGCTCCATTACCTCCGTTTTTTTCTTTTCTGTTAATGGTATTCCCTGCAATACAGAAGGGCTCAGTCTCCACCGCCAGTGGAGTATTATTTCCTCCTGTTCCGAGTGCAGATGTGATCGTTTGCGTTACTTCTACGGGACCAGAAAATCTCGTATCTGGTCCATGATTATCAAACAGCAGATATTCCTTCTTTTCATAAACGATAGGAGGACTAGAACTGCAGTGTGCGATCAGTGTTCCGGTCATATCAAAACACACATCCATCCGCTCTCCGCCCTGATCCATCAGGCATATCACATAATCTTTTCTCCGGCTGCCTGAATCATCAGTGCCTGTTTTAAAATAACAGGCAATTCCTTTCCTCTCTTTTCTGCTCTCGCTATAATGCCTCCACACGCTTTCGGACTCAAATAATATTTCTCCGGCACTGTAGCCTCCAAAATCTGCGACAAGGAAGATTCGATTTCTTCTTTGGGGCACACCCCAAAATTGAGCGTCCAATACTCGCCAAGCAACAGAGAATCCTTCTCCCATAATAAGCCCGGCAGGAGTCCATGTCCCTCCCGGCGGTCCAGGTATAGATACGGAGTCTTCCTTAATGCTGCAAACTTCTTCGAGTACCTTTTTAAAATCTGCGCCGTGGGTTTCTCCACTGCTAAAGGCTCCTGGCACGTTTTCCCAGACCATATATCTAGGTCGAATAAACTGATCTGTCCTTCTTTGATGATTCCTCATCCTCCTTCCGTCCTGTTTTCTCATTTCTTTTACGATACGAACTTGCTCAAGAAATAATCCTGAGCGGTTCCCTGCAAGTCCTTCTCTTTTTCCTGCAACAGATAAGTCCTGACATGGAGAACCGCCTGTCACAACATCTACAACCGGCAGATTCTCTCCATGCAGTTTGGT
>JAGAQG010000056.1 GCA_017622875.1 Lachnospiraceae bacterium | reverse complement strand
TTTAAGTTTAGACACCTTAATTTTACCACAAATGGATGCTCTTTTTTCATTCACTTATTGGATGAAAAGCAATATTCGATTAAAATGTAATAACTATGCGGCTTTAGCCGCTGTTAATTGAATTATCATGAATAATTCAGGTATAATAATATCAACAGATAACTTGAGTATCTGTTCGTCGCTAATGCATATGGCTCGGTCAGACGAGTGATATGTACAGACCAATTAGGGGTTGCATAGTTTCCACAATCTGAATAGGCAAATGCTGAAAGAAAATATGATGAAAAGCTCTGTCGGAAGGCAGGGCTTTTGTTGTCTTATTAAAACACGTATGATATCCTAAACTTAAGCAATTTTTTTACTTATAATTTAACAAGAACATACCACTGTGAAATGTACTTACGAAAAGGAGGCGCATTTTTATGAAGAAACCAGAAAAATTAGCCAAAATACTATTAATTGTATTTATCATGGTTTTCTCCATTGTTGTATTGGCGCGTAAAATTCCGGAAACGAAATATGTGCAAAATACGATTGAACGTCTGGAAAAAAGCCAGAATACAATTATGACATTTTCCGGCACATCCATTGCCACTTCATTGGCTATTTCAGCACTTCCGGATGATTTTGCCAGCCCTTTAGCAAGTACAGTGTCGGATTTGAATACATATTTTATATTCATGTTTGCAGTGATTTTTGTAGAAAAGCTGATTGTAATCGAGGGAATTAAAATTGCATTTGCTTGGATTATACCGATTGCTTGCCTGTTGTACATAGCATTTATGCTAAGCTCTAAGGATGTATTTAAAAATTTTGCAACGAAATTGTTAATCCTGGGGATTTCTGTGATTGTGGTCATTCCTTTTAGTACATATTTTACCGAAACTGTCTGCAAGGATTATTTGACCTATGTGGATGAGACGATAGCCGAAGCAGATGCCGGAGCGGCCAAGATTAACGAGGTTATGGGTGCGGGTAGTGAAGATGCCACCATTTTCGACAAATTGTCTGATGCATTTAAAACAGCAATACAAAGCATGTCTGATTTGCTGACATATTTCAAAAATGTTATCAAAAAATGTGTGAATTCTGTTGCAATCATGCTTGTTACGACCTTTGCTGTGCCATTGGTGATATTGATGCTGTTTAGATGGCTGCTCAAAGAGCTATTTGCGCTGCACATTCCGACTACGAGTATTAAAATTCAGTTGCCACATAGAAAAGAGAAAAAATCTGAAGAAAAACAGGAGCTTCTATCAAAGGAGGACTAAATATGCAGAAGATGAATGTACCGAAAATAACTTGTGTGGTATTGATAATTGCCATTTGTGCTACTTTGATCTGGGGAGCATTTCAGGAAAAAAATGCTTCTAAAGAAGCTTATAATGATGGAATTGAACAGATTGATCTCGACAGTATTTATCTGGTTGACAGCGGTGTACAGGTGGATTTTGCTGAGGTAATTGTTGGAACACAGGAAGAGACCAGAAAATTGATCGTCAGTACACAGCAAGCAATTGTCTCTATAGAGCTTACTGACAGCCTGATCAAAAAACTTGATTATGATTTCTTAAAAAAGACACAGAAAGTTAGTTATACAGGTACCGGATATTTTATCGTAGACCTGGACAATCTGACGAAAGACAATATCATACAGGATAAACAGAACAAAACAGTCACTATTCAAATTGGTCATGCCTATTTGGAAACCATCGAAATCGATCCGAACAAGATTATTATTGATGAAGTGAAAGAAGGGCTGCTGGCGCGAGGCGACATTGAATTAACGGTAAAAGATTACAATTCTATTGAGAAAGAGTTGAGAAACCAGTTGGAAGCAAAGTTTAAAACAGCAGAAAATGGACAAAATGCAGATGCCATTGCGCTTCGGATGGTGAAGGAAGTATATGAACCGATTGTAAAAGCGATAGATTCAAATTATACGTTGTATGTTGAATTTGAATAATAAATATTAAATTGGAAATCTTGGTCGTAATACTGAAAAATTAATTGACTGAAAAACCACATAATGTTACCATAAAATCAGATCTGACACCAAAATATTGCATTGAGGTGAAAGACACAATTGACATGGAAAGTTTGACTATATAGGGAGCAGTATACCCATATGGTTTTGATTTTGATGGAGTTGCGTCGTCAGACGCAGCTCCTTTTTTATTACAAATACAGAAAATGGAGGAATACAATGGAAACAAGAGTCGCAGTGATCAGCATCATCATCGAAAATCCGGAATCCGTTCAGGCAATGAACGAAATCCTGCATCAGTATGGAGAATACATCATCGGTCGTATGGGCATCCCATACCGTGCCAAAGGTATTAATATTATCAGCATTGCCATCGATGCGCCGCAGGACGTCATCAGCGCAATGTCCGGTAAGATCGGTAAACTGAAAGGAGTCAGCTCCAAGGCGGCTTACTCCAATGTAAGTGGTAAATAATGAACCTGACAAAAACCGGCCGCTTAAGTGCCGGATGGAAGATTGTACTGATCCTTCTGCCAATCATGACCGCACTGATAGCCCTTGGAATCGGGCGGTACTTTATAACTCCGGCAGAAGTATTGGACGCAATCACTGGACGATTTACCGGAACCTATGAGATTTCCGATATGGCCTACAAAACAATATGGAATCTTCGTATTCCAAGAATCTTGCTTGCACTTTTAGCGGGTGCAGGCTTATCCACTGCAGGATGTGCATTTCAGAGTTTATTTGCCAATCCGCTAGCTACACCAGACACCTTAGGTGTTGCCAGCGGTGCAAGCTTCGGTGCGGCGCTTGGAATTTTGCTTGGATTTGACATGCTTGGCATGCAGGTAACTTCCTTTGCAATGGGAGCGCTTGCAGTAGCCCTTACCTGGCTTGGCGGTTCAGGAAAAGGAAGAGGATTAAGTAGTGTGGTCCTGTCAGGTATCATGATGGGTTCTCTGTTCAATGCATTGGTTTCTTTGGTGAAATATGTTGCAGACGCAGAAACACAGCTGCCAGCCATTACCTACTGGCTTATGGGCGGACTGAACAGTGCAGGATATCGAAGCCTGATGTTTGGTGCACCGCCAATCATCCTCGGAATCGTAATTCTTTATATTATTCGCTGGAGAATGAATTTATTGCCTTTATCAGAGGATGAGGCAAAATCCTCCGGAGTAAATATTTATACACTTCGTGTAGTAACCATTATCTGTGCCACAATGATCACTGCATCCTGTGTATCAATGTGTGGACAGGTCGGCTGGGTCGGGCTTTTGATTCCGCACATGTGCCGCATGAAGTTTGGAAGCAATCATTTATCCCTGCTTCCGGCCTCCATCAGCTTTGGTGCAGTGTTCATGGTCATCGTTGATACGGTAGCAAGAACAATGACTGCATCGGAAATTCCGGTTTCAATTTTAACAGCCATCATCGGCGCACCATTCTTTATTATTCTGATGAGAAAGAGCGGAGGATGGCAGTTATGAAATTAAGTGTAGAAAAGGGAAGTTTTTATTACAAAAAGAATGTCCCGATTTTTGAAAATATCAATTTTGAAGTGAAAGAAGGAGAAATTTTAGCAATCCTCGGACCAAATGGAGCAGGAAAAACGACAATGCTTCGCTGCATCACAGGAATGCTAAAGTGGAAAGATGGAAAAAGCCTTTTAGACGGAGAAGATATTGCATCCATGGCCCCAAGAAAGCTCTGGAGCAAAATGGCTTATGTGCCACAGGCAAAGTCTGTATCTTCTGCCTATACAGCACTGGAAATGGTACTGCTTGGACGAAGCAGCCATTTAAACGTGTTTGAAGCACCAAAACAGGCAGATGTAGAGAAAGCGCTTGAAGTGCTGGACTTCCTTGGAATGAGGGCTCTGGCAGAGAAAAAATGCTCTGAGGTCAGCGGTGGAGAGCTGCAGATGATTCTGATTGCAAGAGCACTGGCGGCTGATCCGAAAGTATTGATTTTAGATGAGCCGGAGTCAAATCTGGACTTTAAAAACCAGCTGGTAGTTTTAGATGCTATGAGCAATCTGGCGGCAAAGGGAATGACCTGCATTTTTAATACGCATTATCCGGCACATGCCCTGCAGCGTGCACAGAAATCTCTGATTCTGTCAAAAGGCGGAGAGTATGTTTTTGGTGATACCATTTCGGTGGTAACCAAAGAAAATATTCGAAAGGCATTTGGCGTCGATGCAGTGATCGGAGAGATTGAGACCCCGGGAAATATGTTGAAAAATGTAGTCCCAGTCAACATTGTATCTGATGCAGAGGCTTTGAAGACTACAGAAACTATAGAAGCATCGGATGGCGATGCATGGAATCCTAAGCGCTGTATTGCGGCAATCACCATCATCGCAAACAGCAATGAAATGGCAGATAAGATCAATGCATTGCTTCATGAATACAATGAGCTGCTCATTGGCCGAATGGGAATGCCATACCGGGAATGTGGCCTCTACATCATCAATATGACTTTAGACGGACAGGAATCAAAAATTTTAGAACTGTCCCATAAATTAAATATTTTACCGGGAGTCAGTGTAAAAGCGACTTTCGCCAAGGGAGACTTTGTAACTGAGCCGGAGAAGGAGGGAAAAGTTGAATAATCAGGCATTAATAAGAAAATTAAATGAAGAACATTCGCTGGAACTGGCAGAATGGGAGCAACTTTTATCCTCTTATACAAAAGAAGATTTGGATCATGCAATGAAAATGGCGCAGGAGATTGCAGTGGCGCAATTTGGCAAGAAAATTTACTTTCGCGGAATCATTGAATTTTCCAATTTCTGCAAAAATGACTGTTATTACTGCGGTATCAGAAAAAGCAATAAAGAATGCTCCAGATATCGTCTGGAATTAGAAGACATTTTAACATGCTGCGTGGAAGGATACAAAAATGGGTTCAGAACCTTTGTATTGCAGGGAGGGGAAGATGGTTGGTTCACAGACGAGAGAATGTGTGAAATCGTAAAGCAGATCAAATCAAAGTATCCTGACTGTGCAGTGACACTCTCTTTGGGAGAAAGAAGCTTTGAGTCCTACAAAGCATTGAAAGAAGCGGGGGCAGACCGTTATCTGCTCCGTCATGAAACAGCGGATGAAGAGCATTACAGGGCGCTCCATCCAGAGTACCAGACTTTGGAAAACAGAATGAGATGTCTAAAGGACTTAAAATCATTGGGATACCAGTCCGGCTGCGGCATCATGGTGGGAACACCAGGGCAGACACCGAAGATTATTGCGAAGGATATGAAATTTATGGAAGAATTTCAGCCGGAAATGATTGGAGTAGGGCCATTTCTCCCACATAAAGACACTCCATTTAGGGGTGAGAAAAAGGGAAGCGTGGAGCTTACATTGTTCATTCTGGCACTTTGCAGGATCATGCTGCCACAGGTACTTCTTCCATCAACGACAGCCCTTGGAACCGCAGAGGCAGATGGAAGAAAACAGGGAGTGCTGGCTGGCTGCAATGTTGTGATGCCAAATCTCTCTCCATTAGCAGTTCGAAAAAAATATATGCTCTATGACGAAAAAGCAGGGACCGATATTTCTGCGGCAGAGGGCATTGCACTTTTGAAAAATCAAATGGAAGAAATCGGATATGAAGTAGTTGTCGGACGAGGCGATTTCGGAAAGGAAAGATAGATGATAAAAATAGCAGTTTACGGAAAAGGCGGTATCGGAAAATCCACAACAGTTTCCAATCTGTCCGCGGCTCTCAGCGATATGGGCTACAAGGTCATGCAGATCGGCTGTGATCCAAAGGCGGATTCCACAGTCAGCCTTCATGGGAAAGATAAGATCACAACTGTATTGGAACTGGTTCGCACAAAGAAAAATGATTTTTCTTTGGAAGATATGGTGACAGAGGGCTATGGTGGTGTTATCTGCGTGGAAGCGGGTGGTCCGACACCAGGACTTGGCTGTGCGGGACGAGGAATCATTGCTGCATTGGAAAAACTGGCGGAAAAAGGCGCATACGAAACCTATCAGCCGGATGTGGTAATCTATGATGTCCTTGGAGATGTTGTCTGTGGTGGTTTCTCTATGCCGATGCGTGGCGGTTATGCGGATAAAGTATTTGTGATCACTTCAGGAGAAAATATGGCCATTCATGCGGCGGCAAATATCGCAACAGCCATTGAGGGATTTAAAGGACGTGGCTATGCGGAACTTGGCGGAATCATTTTGAATCGCAGAAATGTAAAAGATGAGGATGCGAAGGTAGCAGAGCTTGCCAGTGATATTCATTCAGAAATCATTGGTACATTGAGCAGAAGCGACACTGTTCAGGAGGCAGAAGATTTAGGAAAAACGGTAGTGGAAGCGTTTCCTGACAGTGAGATGGCGGAAGAATATCGCACACTTGCCAAAGAACTCTTAAAAATCTGTGGGGTGATTACATGTTAAAAAGAGTCAATGAGCCGGTTGAGCGCAAATTAGAGGGGATTCGAATTGCGGATGCAAACTTTCCGGCACCCTTTGCATCAGGACTTGAATATGCTACACCGGCCAGAGGAACATGGAATATTGTGCATACAGGAATGCTGATTCCGGAAGCGCATGAAATCTTTGTTTGTGCGGCAAGCTGTCTTCGAGGCGTGGTGCTGACAGCGGCAGAAATGCATGCAGAAGACCGCTTCTCAACGGTGGAAATTAAAGAACATAACCTGTTGGATGGAGATATGGAGGAACTGGTGATTGAAGGTGTCAGTGACATCATTGAGAAACTGCCAAAACGACCTCCTGCAGTGCTGGTCTATACAAGCTGTGTCCATCATTTTGCCGGCTGTGATCTTGGAATGATTTACAGAGAGCTTCGTGAGAGATTTCCGGACATTGATTTTACCGACTGCTACATGAATCCGATTATGAGAAAAAGCGGTCTGACACCGGATCAGTTGATGCGAAGCAGATTATATATGCTTTTAAAAGAACGTGAAAAGAAAGACAATGCAGTGGCGATCATTGGAAATGACCTTCCAACGAGGGAATCCAGTGAGCTTATGGAATTTTTGAAATCCAATGGTTTGAAAGTACATGAGATTACATCCTGCAAAACTTATGAAGAATATCAGGAAATGGCGGAGAGTTCCTATTACATTTCCTACAATGCGGCGGCAGTCGCAGGCGGGAATATGCTGGAAGAACGTCTTGGCGGAAAACATATTTATGTGCCATTTAGCTTTGACTATGATGAGATTGATGCAGGATTTGAAAAGCTGGTTGGCACATTGGGCGCAGAGATGCCTGATTATTCGGAAAAACGAAAAGCATGTGATGTTGCTTTAAAAGAAACCTATGCATTGATTGGTAAAACACCGATCAGCATTGATTATACTTATTGTCCAAGACCGCTGGGACTTGCAAGAATGCTTTTAAATGCAGGATTTGCAGTAGAAAAAGTATATGTAGACAGCATCAGCGGAGAGGAAAAAGCAGATTTCTTATATTTGCAGGAACATTATCCGGAACTTCTGTTTTATCCAACATTACATGCAGGAATGCGATTTATGGCTAAGAAAAACTTAAGCGGTTATCTGGCAATTGGACAAAAAGCAGCATATTTCGACAATACCAACCATTTCGTCAATGTGGTGGAAGGCGGAGGAATGTTAGGTTATGATGCTGTATTAAATACATTGAAGCTGATGAGAGAAGCATATCTGGAAGAAAAGGACATGCGGGGGCTTATTCAGATCAAAGGAATGGGATGTGAGGGCTGCGTATGAAACAGACTGCAAGAATAATTTCAACCTATTCAGCGGACACCTTTGGGGTGTGCTCCGCATTGTTTGAGCTTGGCGGCATGGTGGTCATGCATGATGCTTCGGGCTGTAATTCCACCTATACCACCCATGATGAGCCACGATGGTATGATATGGACAGCATGGTCTACATTTCAGGACTTTCAGAGATGGAAGCGATCATGGGAGATGATGAGAAACTGATCAGTGATATCGCGGAGGCAGCGGAAAGTCTGCAGCCGAGATTTATCGCCATTGCAGGAACGCCGATTCCGACTATGACGGGCTTTGATTTTACTGCGGTAGCAGAGCTGGTAGAAGAACGAACCGGAATTCCAACCTTTGGATTTCCGACAACAGGAATGAATACCTATGTTTATGGCGCATCCATGGCATTTGAGGGGATTGCAAGGCGTTTTATTAAGAGAAATGTGGAAAAGACAGTGCATTTATCTGTCAATATCTTAGGTCTGACACCTCTTGATTTTTCTGTCAATGGCGCAGATGCATCCATTGTGAAATTTTTAGAGGAGGAAGGATTTGAAGTGATTTCCAAATGGGCCATGGGTAGTACTCTGGAAGAATTATCAGAGGCAGGGCGTGCAAGCGTAAATCTGGTGGTTTCTGCGACAGGATTAGGTGCTGCAAAAGCATTGAAGGAAATGTTTGGAACACCTTATGTGGTCGGTACGCCGATTGGAAAAGCATATCAGAAAGAGTTAAAGGAAGCATTGATTGACGCGGCGGAAAAAGGAGAGACAGAAGTGAAGGTAAGCAATCTGCCAAGTTGCGAGATTGCTGTGATCGGCGAAGGAATTACTTCCCTTTCTCTGGCGCAGGCAATCGAGCTGGAATATGGCAGAGGTGTGAAAGTACTCTGTGCCACAGAATGTGAGAAAGGCTTCTTGAGAGAAAAAGATGTAATCACACCGGATGAAGAAGATGTGATAGAAGCATTGAAGGGGATAAGGATGGTCATTGCGGACCCATTGTACCGACCGATTTGCCCGGCAGATGCGAAATTTATCCCGCTTCCGGCAGAAAATTTCTCTGGAAGAATCTATAGAAATGAAATCCCAAATCTGATCGCAGGATTTGAAGACTAGTCCATGGAGGTACGAAAAATGAAGGCAATGAAAAAATTACTGTGTATGTTACTGGCTGGGGTTATGGTGTTCTCATGCTTTGGCTGCGGCGGCAGTGAAGAAGCAGAAAATGCGAATGTACAGGAAAATGTTACAACGGAAGAGTCAGATGCAGAAGAAGCGACGATTCATGAAGATGCGGGAACAGGAACTCATGTGATCGTGGACCACCTTGGAATTGAAGTGGAAGTTCCTTATGAAGTGAATCGCATTGCGGTAGGAAATATTTTACCTCTTCCAAGTGTGCTGACCGTATTTTTTGATTCAGCGGAAAAAATCGTGGGAATGTCTCCAAACAGCATGAGTGCGGCGGAAAACGGACTGCTCGGTGAGCTGTATCCGGAAATTCTGGATGTGGAAACTGCATTTATGAATGGAACAGATGTCAATTTAGAAGAACTGATGAAGCTGGAACCGGACATTGTCATCTATAGTGCTTCCCAGCCGGAACAGGGCGAACAGCTTCGAAACGCCGGATTTGCAGCAGTGGCACTTTCCGTAAATAAATGGGAATACAATGCCATCGAAACATTGAACCAGTGGATTGCGCTCCTTAGTGAAATCTTCCCGGACAATGATAAGACAGAAATTGTGGCAAAGAAATCTGACGAAATCTACAATCTGGTGCAGGAACGTGTGGCAGATATCCCGGAAGAAGAGAGAGAACGCGTATTTTTCCTCTTTAAATATACAGATACAAGTATGCAGACTTCAGGAAGCAAATTCTTTGGACAGTTCTGGGCAGACGCGATCGGTGCAGTCAATGTAGCGGAAGAAATCACGATGGACAATCAGGTGGATGCAAACATGGAACAGGTCTATGCATGGAATCCGACGACGATTTTTATTACGAATTTTACAGCTGCACAGCCGGAGGATTTA
Source organism: Lachnospiraceae bacterium (assembly GCA_017622875.1). Taxonomy (GTDB): domain Bacteria; phylum Bacillota; class Clostridia; order Lachnospirales; family Lachnospiraceae; genus HGM12587. The sequence goes on along the minus strand of JAGAQG010000056.1, from coordinate 8,042 downwards.
TATAATAATTCGATTGGAAATTATGACTGGAGTGCAATTGATGCTGTACAGAATGAGAAAGTATATAAAATGCCTCTTGGAATGTACCGCAGCTATACACCGGGCGCAGATACTCCGGTAACATTGCTATGGTTTGCAAAGACAACCTATCCTGAACTTTTCGAAGACATTGATATCATTCAGGAGACAAAGGACTATTACCAGGAAGTTTTTGGTGTGGAATTGACGGATGAACAGGCTGCATCCATCTTTGCACCGGATGCTGATGCCGGAGCTGGATTCTAAATTTGAGTTTGACGAAATCGAATAGATATTTGACATAATGGCGGTGAAATGGTACTATATTTATAGAAAAGTGCTACCGATAGACGGGTAGCCCTAGAAATGTTTAGCTAAAATAGCCGCTCAGTTTCCTAGACCGGGGCGGCTATTTTTGTGTTTTATGATTATCCTTACCGAAGGAATATCCGATTCCAAAGCAGGTCAAGCCAAAGCTTACCACTGCAATAAAGTCAATAATACTCATATGGCAAAGCCCTCCTTTCGCAGATTCCCATATGGGTTTCTATGTAATCAGAGGGTCACAGTCCCTCTGTTAGAGGGATAACCGCCTACCGTTATGGTAGCACCTGAAAATATTATATCGAATGTTTGTTCGGAAATCAAGCAGAACTATAAATCCTGATTTTAGATTTATACCGCGATACAGGCGGTGGAATGGAGATGTTTATGGGAATGAATAATACACCTGCAGGTGAAAGAACTCATATTGGATTTTTTGGACGAAGAAACGCTGGAAAATCAAGTGTTGTGAATGCGGTGACAGGTCAGGAACTGGCAGTGGTTTCTGACGTCAAGGGAACGACCACAGACCCGGTCTATAAAACAATGGAGCTGCTTCCGTTAGGACCAGTCATGATCATTGACACACCGGGGTTTGATGACGAGGGAGCCCTTGGCGAACTGCGTGTAAAAAAGACGAAGCAGGTCTTAAATAAGACCGATATTGCAGTGCTTGTGGTAGATTCCTCGGAGGGCCTGAAGGAATGTGATAAAGAGCTGATTGAGCTTTTTAAAGCAAAAGAGATTAATTATATCGTTGTACATAATAAGTCTGATCTGCTGGAAGAGATTCCGGCAGCGGACGCACAGGAAATTTATGTCAGTGCATTGAAAAAAGAGGGAATCTTTGAACTGAAAGAGCGCATTGCGGCGCTAAAGGAAGCGGGCAGCGAGAAACGAATTATCGGGGACAAACTGAAAAGCGGAGATTTCGTGGTGCTTGTAGTGCCAATTGACAGTGCGGCGCCAAAAGGACGTTTGATCTTGCCGCAGCAGCAGACGATTCGTGATATTCTGGATGCCGGAGCAATCGCGATTGTTACGAGGGAGAGTGAACTGGCTGAAACATTGGAAGGGCTGGGAAAAAAGCCTGCTATGGTCATCACAGACAGCCAGGTGTTTAAGACGGTAGCGCCTTTAGTGCCTAAGGACATCATATTGACTTCCTTTTCAATTTTGTTTGCAAGACATAAGGGGCTTTTAGACGTAGCAGCACCAGGAGCAGCGGCAGTAGAGCACTTAAAGGGTGGGGATACTGTACTGATTGCGGAAGGATGTACCCACCACAGACAATGTGATGATATCGGGACAGTGAAGATTCCAAGATGGCTTCGACAGTACAGTGGTAAGGACATTCGGATTGAGACATGCAGCGGCACAGAGTTTCCAGAGGATTTAACAAAATATGCGATGGTCGTTCATTGCGGCGGATGTATGCTAAATGAACGTGAGGTTCGATACCGTACAAAATGCGCAGTGGATCAAGGCGTGCCCATTACCAATTATGGAACTTTCATTGCGTATGTAAATGGGATTTTAAAACGAAGTTTGGAAGTTTTTCCAGAAATTTTGGAGCAGCTTGAAAATTAGATTATTTTCCGAAGAGGTCACTATGCGTACCCGTTCGGGAAAGAGTTAGAATTAATACGTTATCTTCGATACGATAGACCAGCAGCCAGTCCGGTTGGATGTGACATTCTCCATGTCCAATCCATTTACCGGACAGGGGATGGTCTTTATTTTTGTCTGGCAATTCATGCGTTTAAATCTGCAAACAATTCATCCAAATCTGTATAATGTTTTACATTTGGATCTTTTGCAATCCTTTCTGCCTCTAACATAGCGGCGACTGTTTCTGCATTTGGTTTTCCTTTTGTGATTTTAAAAGGGATTCCACCTTCACGCAGGGACTGACGAACAAAGATATTAAAGGCGGTAGAGATATTCATACCAAGTTCATCAAAGAGTGCTTCGGCAGCAGCTTTTAACTCTGTATCCATGCGAATGCTGATGTTTGTTGTTTGATTAGCCATAATAGCTCCTTTCTACTTCTGATGAAGTGTTACTTTATAATGAGATTGTATTATAAATATATTAAAATAGCAATATTTTATACGAAAAAAGTGCTGTTTTATACGTAAAACATATTAATGAGTTTTGGACAAAATAATAGCATGAGAAATGTGGATTTACATTTAAAACTATCTGGGATATATTATAAGAAAAAGAAGAGGAAATTTGCCATGGAAATGTTACAGTACTTTAAAAGTATTTTAGACGAAGATAAATGTGCAGTTGTCATCTGTGATACAGAACATAAAATCATCTATATGAATCCGGCGGCTTGCCAGAACTACAGTAAATATGGCGGAGTAGCGCTTTTAGGAAAAAACCTTTTGGATTGTCATAGCAGTAAATCAGGAGAAATGATAGGCAAGACTTTAGAATGGTTCAGAACAGATAAAGCAAACAACAGAGTACATACATTCTATAATGAGAAGCAGAACAAAGATGTTTACATGATTGCTTTGCGTGATGAACAGGGAGAATTGATTGGCTATTACGAAAAGCATGAATATCGTGATCGCGATATGTCTCCATTTTATCAGATGAATTAGGAAAAAATGGAATGTTAAAATCCGTTGCTTGCATATTTCAGGTGAAAATATTACGCTAAATACAGACGAATAGAAGGAGAACGCAACGTGTTTAGTGAAAGATTAAAGCAGCTTCGTATAGAAAAAGGACTATCTCAACAGGAACTGGCAGATATGCTCTGTGTGGTTCGCCAGACAATTTCAAAATGGGAGAAAGGGCTATCCTTGCCGGATGCAGAAATGCTGGTGAAACTCGCAGATGCTTTAGGTGTATCCGTAAATGAGCTTCTTGGGATTCAAATGGAGAATCAGACAACGCAAACGGAAATCATTGAGCAGTTAATGAAGATTAACGAACAGCTGGTTATCAAAAATCGTCGTTCCAGAAAAATCTGGAAAGCGGCAGCGGTTGTTCTTAGTATATTTATATTCTTTAATCTGGTTTTAGCGATTTTCGCAGTCGTTCTGTTCATGGCAAATAAAACCACTTTGTCAGGTACTGGCAGTTCAGAGTTTGTCGTAGAATCTGTTTCAGAAGAAGTTTTAAAAGATGCGCCATCGATGATTATTAGAGATGCTTTATCAGAAGACTTACATAAAAATGAGCTGGCAGCTGAGGAATACAATTGGACTTACAGAGCAGGCACTGCAGGTGGAAGTTCTTCTACCTCGAAAGACCATCCGTTGCTTTTGGGAAAAGACTTTTTAGCGTGTATTCAGCTACAGGAAGAAATCATAAGTGGAGAATATTATCTGAGTTTTGAAGATGTGGAAAAACCGGATGAATTTACCATTTATGGCTGGAAGATTTCTGATATGGGAGATGAGAATGCAGAACCGGAAGTTGCTATTCAGGAAACCAGTGACAATATGCTGGAGCTGAAAAAAGATATGGTCTACAAAATCGTGGCTGTATGGAAAAATAAGCTGGGCAGAGGATACTTCGGAACAGCAACCTATCTGTTTTATACAGAGTAAACAAAATTCGAGCAAGGAAAATATAATGCATAATGATAGAAGTAAAAAACATTACAAAATCATATGGGCATGAGAAAAATAAAGTTGATGTTTTGAAGGATATTTCTTTTTCTATTAAAGAAGGCAGTTTCGTTGCAATTATGGGCACATCTGGAAGTGGTAAGACAACGCTGCTTAATTGTATTTCAGGAATTGATATGATAGACAGTGGAGAGATTCTTTATGAGAATAAGGATATCAGTAAATTGAATTCAGAACAGAGAAAATTATTCAGGCGTAGTAACATAGGAATGGTATTTCAAAGTTTTGACCTGTTGTCAATATTGAATGTCAGGGAAAATATTCTTTTGCCGATAAAACTGAATCATTTAAAGCTAAATGAAGAATATTTTAATAAGATTGTTAAGACCTTAGGAATTGAAGATAAATTAAAAAATAGAATCAGTGAATTGTCTGGAGGAGAACAGCAAAGAGTAGCGATTGCAAGGGCACTTATTACAAAACCTAAGCTGATATGTGCAGATGAGCCTACAGGAAATTTGGATAGAAAAAATACAATTGAAGTTATGAACTTATTAAAAAAAATAAACACAGAGATGAATACCACAATTTTTATCATTACGCACGATAGTCAGGTGGCAGAGTATGCAGAGAAAATAATTGTAATCGATGACGGAAGGATAGAGAAGTGGAAATAATAAAAGGACTTTTACGTAAAAACATTGTGTCTATCATAATAAACAATCTGATTTTTTTTACCAGCTTTGTCTTTACGAATATCAGTTTGACTATTGGGCTTCAGCTTGATTCAGGTGTTGGATATTTTGTCATACTGACCACGATTGCTTATCTGATTATGATAGCGACAACCGTTTTAACTTTTCAGATAATAATAGACAGAAAAGTTTGGGAGACTTTATATAGATATGGATTACTGGAAAACGATGGAAGAAAGATTGTAATGGCTCTTGATCTGACATTTCTATGTGTAAGCCTCCCAACAAGTTTGATATGTAGTAATTATGTGATTGTCAAGCTAATGAATGCCAATATAGGTATATGGAAAAATAATCTGATATTTCTGGGGATTGAAGCGTGTGTTTTTTGCTGTGCCTACATGCTCCAGTGTTTCTATATAGGAGTGCTACAAAATGAAGAAAAGAATCAGACATCAAGTATAACAAAGGAACATATTCCACTTTTTCTGAAAAATGTACTCAGAAATAAGAGTAGGATGATGCTTGTCACAAATATCATATGTTTTGGAATGATTGTATTTAATTCAATATTATTTGTTATATCTTGTGATAACAGCCAGGTGTATATCGATAAAGCAATTTCTGTGGACTATTTCCTTACAGCTTGTGATACCAGAAATACAGTATTGAGAAGTGAAGAACAGATTGTGGAAGAAAGTGATATAAATGTGGTAACTGGCATTGATGCTTATGAAGAGGGTGGACGTCTTTATCATAGCGTGACTCCAATCGCATCATTGATTACGGATCTCTTACCTGAAACATCAAAGTTTTCAGTGTTTGATGGACTACCCATAGAAAAAAATGAAGCTGGAAATTATTTCGTTAATCTTTATGGAGCGGATGATTTTGTTATAGAGAATATGGAGCTATATGAAGGAAGCATAGATTTAGATAAAATTGCTACTGGCAATTATATAATTTATGGTCTTTCAAGAAAACAGGGAACTCTGGCATATACCGGTGATGTTTCTGATGAGTGGAAATATTTTGATGTTGGGGACGAGATTACTTTAGAAGGAAATAATAATTCTAAAAAATATACGATTATGGCGATATGTAAGGTGAATCATACATATACAGAGCAATATGAGTATACATATCCCGGACATGAGCTGATTTTTTATCTGCCATCTAATGAATACCTAACTTATGTGGAGAGCGCCAAAGATGGTGAAAATCAGCCAATGAGATATCTGTTTAACACGATAGATTCTCAAAATATTGATGATGAGCTTCAAGGACTGTCTTTTGAATCACGAAGGAAATGGACAGAAGATTATTTAAAGGAACTTGATGGGATATTAGGCGGAACATTTCTGTTTGCAGTTGGATGTGCTGTAATTGGATTTTTTGTCTTCGTAAATACAATGATAATATCTTATCTCGATAGAAAAAAAGAGTTTGATATACTTGGAAATCTGGGAATGACCTCAAAACAGATAAATGCAATGGTTTTAGGAGAAGGTTTTACTTATGGTTTGATAATCTCTGTCATTATTGCTATTGGCGTAGGAATTGTGGAAATATTAGGAAAGTCGATTTTGGTAGGTGAATCTTGGAACTACAGAATCGTAGTGTCTCCAATGTTTATTTGCATAGTAACAATCATCGCAATAGCTATGTTGACGCCTATGATTGTATATAAAATAATAAGATAAGGAAAAAAGCCCCGCCCATTTTTCTGAAAATGGACGGGAATTCTTTTTCTATAACCTTAAATGATATTGGCAATATGCATTTTTTAGTACATAATTACAGCCCTGACTGGACACACAGGACTGCAATACCCGCAGGTCAGACATTTCTCATGATTAACCTCGGCCAGTCCGTTTTCGTTATAAAAAATCGCGCCTGCCGGACAGGCTGCCTTACAGGAACCGCATCCTTCGCAGTCCTCCTGATTAATGTAAACTCTCTTCTTGGAAATATCCGGATTATAGGCTGTGTCCATAGAGCCATCTAAATAGGAGAGCAGGTCATCCACTTCGGAGATTTTCCCAAACCCGATCATTACAGAATCAATTTCCGGTTTAGAGAATACGTAATTCAAAGCTTTCTGATAATGTCCCGTCAGACTGCCGCCGCCAAAAGCTTTCATAGAGAAGATTCCTTTTCCAGCCTTGTGGCATTCACTGATCGCATCCATCATTTCTTCCTTCGTAGCGAATTCGTCTCCTTTTCGGATACCAAGTCCTGCATAGTTGATGAGAGGGAAAACAACATCCAGCTCATTCATAGAAGCAGCGGCCATTGTGATATCTACATGATGAGTGGAAAGACCGATTGCACGAACGAGACCCTTGGCTTTGGCATCTTTTAATGCCTGCCATGCGCCAGCGCGTAATTCTAACTGACCAGAGCGAACTTCATGCATTAAAAAGATGTCAATGACGTCACGATGCAATGCTTCTCTGGCTTCTAAAACCGCTTCCATCATTCCGTCATAGTCTTCGCACAATGATTTGGAACAGATGACAACGTCATCAAATTTTCCGTTTTCTAAAGCTTTACTGATATATGGATAAGTGCGGTAATATTGAGCAGTATCTAAAAAATTAATCCCATGCTTTAAAGCATAACGGATAATTTCTGCTCCTTCTTCTATAGGCAGTGCCAACTGGCTCGGCCCCATAGGAAGGACCCCGAATCCTGCAATACTTACCTCAATTCCTGTTTTTCCTAAAAATGTCTTTTTCATTTCAAATTCCCCTAAATTTATTGAACTAATTTTGTGGATTTTGTTCACAGCAGTTTCATTTTATGTTATTCTTAAAATTAGAATTCGTCAAGTTAGAACCAAAGAAGTAAGAAACAGAAAGGCGGCCCGTATGAAAAAAGAATTTTATTTCCCATCAAAAGATGGTATGACACAGATTCACGCATTGGAATGGATTCCAGAGGGAGAAGTGAAAGCAGTTTTACAGATTGCACATGGAATGGTAGAACATATTGAACGATATGATGAGTTTGCTTCTCATCTGGCAGAGCATGGAATTTATGTTACAGGACATTCCCACCTTGGTCATGGAAAATCTATGGCTTCAAAAGAAAAAATGGGATATTTTGCTGCACCAAATGGCAATGATTGTGTTATCGGGGATATTCATGGGCTTAGAAAGCTGACGGAAGGTAAATATCCGAAAGCGCCATATTTTATGCTTGGTCACAGTATGGGTTCATTTCTGCTTCGCCAGTACCTTGGAATGTATGGGGAAGGACTTTCTGGTGCCATTATTATGGGAACAGGAGAACAGCCGGACGCTATTTTAGCTGGCGGAAAACTAGTATAGATATTTTTAAATAAGTGGACTATATTCTTGTCGTGTAGTATAATGTTCTTATTAGATGAAAAGGAGCATTATTT
>JAGAQG010000001.1 GCA_017622875.1 Lachnospiraceae bacterium | reverse complement strand
ATCGTATGCGGAGCATCACTACGAATAAATCTTTGTGGCTTGATATATTTCCCATTCATTGTTGGTGTATATCCCAAATCCCTTACATTAAAGGTATGTATCCAGTCATATCTTTGCATTGTATCTTCCTCCACAAATTCAGATTTTCGCTTTACTCAAGCATTTTCTTTCCAAGATATAATCCGGCATGCGTATATGTTCCAAGCAGTTCCTGTTTCTTTGCTTCAATCATATCTGGATCAAACTCGAATACATTTTCATAGATTTCCATAGCTTTCTGGAAATGAGAGGTAGCCTGTTGGATTTCTCCCATAGTCAGGCAAATTCCGCCCATAGCTTCCTGAACACTGGCATAATCCAGACCGGTATCAGAATTGTATTCTCGAATCACACGGCAGAGCTTTCGCAGAGCAGACAAACCAACATCAGGCTGTCCCATATCCGTAAGCAATACAGCATAGTTTGTAATCTGTACAATGCTGTCATGGTAATAAGCCAGACCGTATTCATATATGATTCGGATTGCCTGTTCCATATTTTCTTTAGCAAGTTCCAGCTTGCCATTCATTTTATACATACCGCCAAGATTTGCATACAGATTGGACAGGAGCAACGCATTCTCCGAAGTCATTTCCGAAATCATTGCAATGGCATCCTTCTGCATCTTGATTGCTTTATCTGGTTTCTTCTCATAAGCTGCCTGATAACTGAGCAGCAATGCCCGGTCAGCAATAGAGCCTACAGCCTTGTTCTTGAGCAAGTCAGACAGTTTATTTATAACCAATTCCATCCCCTGATAATAGCGGTAATTCTCCATATACGGAAACACATCTTCCAAGAAGCGAAGATATGTTGGCATATCGTTATTTTGAATCTGTGCAATTACAGATTCAATGGTCTGGAACAACTGTTTATAATAAGAAACTTCTTCTCCATGTCGCAGACAGATCTGCTGTAAGCTGTCCAATAAAGTGTGGCAATTCTGTACAGAAGGCTTCGTTTCCTCCGCTGTCACTTCCTGCATCATTGGGTGCAAAGCAATCATGCGGCCTTCCATTGCCTTAATGAAGCCCTTTTCAATCAGATCATTAACAGTATTCATATCACGCAGATTCAGCCAGTTTGCAAACAACCTGTTTTGCACACCGGACAATGGAGTCAGAGCAAGATTCCTCATAATATCTGTTTCTTCTTCGGAAAGCTGATATAGAGAAAACAAAGTGTGAATGTGGTCGTAGTAGGTAGCCTTGCGACTTTTGCCGTCTTTGGAAATGCCGATGGTATCGGTAGCATCCAGGGCGGCTTTTTCTTCTTTCAGCTTCTTTAACAGGAGCATTGGCTCCATAATTCCGCTTTCCAGCAAACGGGAAGACATTTCTACCGCCAATGTATGACTGTGTACTGTCTGGATGATTTGCTCCAAAATCGGGCGATTCTTTTCAGCGTCGGAATAGAAGCAGCCCATTAACTTAATCAATGCTTCTGTATCAGCGATTTCTTCCAGATTTATGGAAGAATAGTTATTAAAGTTGCTACGAGTAGTGAACAGAATACGGCAGCGATATTTCATCACAACCGACAGCAAACCATCCTGCGTTGCTGTAGTATTGAAGTTATCAATGATAAATAAAGTATCCTCTTTTAATGTACGCAGGAAACGGTTATGTTTGCGGAAACGTTCTTCATTGTCATCATCGGGAAGATCATCTGCAAAATCCATATCAGAAATATCTTGTTTCAAATCTCCGGTATAGGAGAGATATAGGATATTTGTGTATTCTTTGCTATGAGCCTTGGCATAGGCTTTTGCCAGTTCACTTTTACCAATACCAGCAATTCCTTGCAGAAATACTTTTCCATGATTGCACAACAGTTGGTGTAAAGCAGAAAGCTCGTTGTCTCGTCCGCAGAAATGGCGGCATGGCTTTGGGGTACCGCCATCGTAGATAAAATCTTTCACGGCCGGAGAAAGATTTCCGGCAGATAACAGATTCTTAGTATTTACATCTCTCTTTATGAAGGTTCGCTCCATGCCAAAGCATAACATAGAAGTCAGAAATACAGCTTCATCCATTTTGCTTTCGCAAGGATAGTTCTGAAGAAGCTGATCCTTGGCTTTATCGGAGATGGTTGTATCCTGTACCAAAATGTTATAGACTTCCTGTACTGCCATAGCACTGTCATACATTATCGACAGTATGTTTCTATGCATATCAGTAGCGAGTCGATTTCGATTGTGGCGATCCATATAATATCTGGTGATACGAGGACTGATTTTTGCTTGTCCATTGAACCAACGACATACCAGACCATTATCAAAATCAAAATCCAGAGATTCGTCTGAGCTTAAAAAGCTGACAAACAACTGGTACATCATGTCAATCTGATTCATACTGTGGGCATCACTGATATAGTTACGAATGGTGGTGATGACTGAACTGAAATCTAAGTATTCCATAGACAGCCCTCCTTCAAAAATAGTCAATTTACGCTCAATCTACGCTCAATGAAGCTTGAGACTGTTTGTTCTAAAATGAGTATAGATTGATGAAAGCGTTCTGCTAAATATTATAGCACGGCTTTCAAGTCTACGAAAGAGCATAGGTAAGTGATTTGAAAGGAGGGGCTCATGGAACAGAATATAGCATTTGAACGATGTGTGGATTTTCTGGCTCGTATGATTGAGAAATATGGGCAAGAGCTCCTCGATGAGATCAATGCAGATGAAGATGGTGGAGCAGGAACTAAAACAGAAGATACAAAGTCAGCGTGAATGGGTGTCGAAAATGTCGGCATCCATTTTTATATTTTGAATATATTGAAAAACTGAAAATCAATGGTATAATTAAGTTGGGACAAATAATTGAAACAGTAATTCAATATATGCCATATGGAATATGACGGGAGGAAGCAATCATGGATAGCAGAAAACGTATGGGGAAAGATAAAGAAGGAGTGATTTTCCCTGTTGCTCCAAATCTTTCTGAAATGAGTGATAGTTATTTGGATTTTATAGAAGCAATCAAAAAAGAAATTGAGAATCAGAGATTAAAGGTTGTACTGAATGCAAATTCCAGTATGATCTGTCTCTATTGGAATATTGGTAAAGCTATTCTGCAAAAGCAGGAGGAAGAAGGCTGGGGAGCCAAAGTCATTGACCGAATGGCAAAAGATCTGAAAGATGCGTTTCCGGATATGTCCGGATTTTCTCCAAGAAATATCAAGTATATGAGGAAATTCGCAGAGTGCTGGCCGGATTTTGAAATTGTGCAACGGGTCGTGGCACAAATTCCATGGCGTACCAATCGTATGTTGCTTGACAAATTGGATACACAGGAAGAACGAATCTGGTATGCACATAAAACCATCGAAAACGGTTGGAGCAGTACGATTCTGGATTTGCAGATTCAGAGCAAATTGATTGAACGTACAGGAAAAAGTGTCAATAACTTCCCTGTTGCTTTACCACCTGCGGATTCCGATATGGCAAATCAGATTTTCAAAGATCCGTATCTGTTTGATTTTCTTGGTACTGATATGCCAAGGCGAGAGGTTGAGATTGAACGTAAGCTGACAGAGCATATCCAGAACTTCCTTTTAGAGTTGGGACAGGGTTTTGCGTTTGTAGGCAGACAGGTACATCTGGAAGTAGGCGGAGATGACTTTTATATTGATCTTTTGTTCTATCATCTGAAACTTCGCTGTTATGTGGTAATTGAACTGAAAGCTTGTGATTTTGAGCCCGGTTTCATCAGTCAGCTCAATATGTATCAGAATGTTGTAAATGATATTCTGCGTCATCCGAGTGATAATCCGACCATTGGATTGCTTTTGGTTAAAGGTAAAAATCAGACGGTAGTTGAGTATTCTCTTGCAGGATACCAGAATCCGATTGGTGTAGCTGAGTGGAAAAATCAGATGGTAAAGGCACTTCCAGAAGAACTGAAAAGCAGCTTGCCATCTATCGAAGAAATCGAAAAAGAATTAGAGTAAAAAGTGCCACAGGCCGTGGCACAATTACATATCACCCTATGGACGGAGGTGGATAGGAATTGAAAACAAGAAGATGTTACATATATACACGAGTATCTACCTCAATGCAGGTAGATGGATATAGTTTGGATGCACAGAAAGATAAGCTGAAAAAGTATGCGGAATTTCAGGATATGATAGTTGCGGGTGAATACTCTGATGAGGGAAAATCCGGTAAGAATATAGAAGGTCGTCCGCAGTTTCTGCAAATGCTGAAAGATATTGAGTCAGGCAAAGATAAGGTGGAATTTGTCCTTGTATTCAAACTTTCCCGATTTGGAAGAAATGCAGCCGATGTACTTAGTTCCTTACAGCGTATGCAGGATTTTGGTGTCAATCTGATCTGCGTGGAAGATGGCATAGACAGTTCCAAAGACAGCGGAAAACTGATGATTTCGGTCTTATCTGCGGTTGCTGAAATTGAACGTGAAAATATCCTTGTTCAGACTATGGAGGGGCGCAGACAGAAGGCCCGTGAGGGAAAATGGAATGGCGGTTTTGCTCCTTATGGATATAAGCTGGTAGATGGTTATTTATATATTGCAGATGATGAAGTCGATGCGATTCGCATTATTTTTGATAAGTATGTGAATACAACAATGGGAGCATCTGCAGTTGCAACGTATTTGAATGAGCATGGCTATGTAAAGAAAAAGCGCCAGAATAATACGCTGGATATGTTTTCCGCACATTTTATCAAGTCAATTTTAGACAATCCGGTTTATTGCGGAAAACTCGCTTATGGTCGCCGTAAGAATGAAAAGATTGCAGGAACCCGTAATCAGTATCATATTGTAAAACAGGACGATTACCCGGTTTATGATGGAGTACATGAAGCAATTGTTTCGGAAGAAGTATGGCAGATGGCACAAAGGAAACGTCAGGAAACAGGTGTAAAAAGCGAGAAAATTTATAATCAGGAACATGAAAACATCCTTTCCAGCATCCTTCGTTGTCCTGTGTGCGGGGCTGCGATGTACGGCAATGTAAATCGTAAGAAGAAAAAAGACGGAACCTTATATAAGGATTATTACTATTATCATTGCAAACACCGTACTACGGTAAATGGTCATAAATGCGGATACAGACGACAGTGGAAACAGGAAATGGTGGACGCTGCGGTAGAAGAAGTAATCAGAAAACTGGTTACAAACCCGAAGTTTGAACAGGCAATCCGTCAGAAGATTGGTTCCAGAATTGATACCGAAGAATTGGAAACCGAACTGGAACAGCTTCGTAAGAAACTTCGTCAGTTAAATGGTGCGAAGTCGAAGTTGGGACAACAGATGGACAGTCTGGATGTAACAGACAAACATTATGACCGTAAGTATCAGGATATGGAAGAACGCTTGTATAAACTGTATGATGAT
>JAGAQG010000005.1 GCA_017622875.1 Lachnospiraceae bacterium | reverse complement strand
TTCTTCTGATAAGCCTTCAAGGAATGCATAGTTTCCAAGGAGAATATCCGGTACCATCTGGTGCATATCGTAGGAGTAGTATTTACATACGTCACCGTGACCATTATCTGTCAGAGCCATTTCGTTGTTTTCAGCACCATCGATGATATTTGACTGAAGAGCTGTATAAACTTCACCAAATCCCATAGGAGTTGCAGAACCGCCTAAAAGATCCATCATTTTAATGTTTGTAGGAGACTGCTGTACACGGATCTTCAGACCCTTTAAGTCAGATGGAGAGTTGATTGGTTTGTCAACTGTGTAGAAGTTACGTGTACCAGCATCAAGCCATGTAACTGCGATAAAGCCGGCATCTTCTGTTGCTAAAAAGATTGGATCAGTAAGACTGGAATCTTCCATAGCAGCATGATAAGCTTCTGCACTGGAGAATAAATATGGTAAGTTGAAAATACCATAGTTAGAGCTGAATGTTTCAAGGATTGCATTAGATGCAATAACGAAGTCAATCGCACCTGTCTGTGTTAACTGAACCATTTCAGTCTGGGATCCAAGTAATTCACTTGGATATACTTCTACCACGTATTTGTCACCCAGTTTTTCGTTAATGAATTCCTGGAATGCTACTAACCCTAAGTGGCTTGGGTGGCTAGTAGACTGGTTGTGTCCGATACGGATGATTCTCTTGCCATCTGTAGCACTTCCGCAGCCTGTAAAACAGCTTACTGCAAGAATTGCGATAACAAGTAAAACCGCCCATGTTCTTCTTCCCTTCATGGAAAAAATCCCCCTTCTTAATTTAATCATAAAGCAATCTTAACCTATTCTTTACCACCAAACAAGCGAAATATTTTCATATTTTTCACAATTTTTTCTTCTTTTCAATGTGGTTTTTAACTATTTCTCCCAAAAAATCGACACTTTTTTTATTCAATATAAACAAAATATTCTGCTTCAATTTATATTATCTCCCAAAATATAAATTTATTCTAAATTTTTTTGACATGCATATAGCTTTACTGGATGCACCACGAAAAAAAGCGGCCGGTATTTCTACCGACCGCTTTCAATAGCTAATCTTATACGAGCTCAAGAAGAACTTCCATAGCTGCATCACCTTTACGAAGACCGATTTTTACCATTCTTGTGTAACCACCGTTACGTCCTTCGTATTTTGGTGCGATTTCATCGAATAATTTAGCAACCATGTCGATTTCTTTCTTATCGCGTTTTTTGTCAGCTGCAGCTGTTACAGGCATAAGAACCTTTAACATCTGACGTCTTGCATGAAGTCTTGAAGGCATATCTTTTTTGATTGTCTTTTCTACTTCATCATATACAGTAACTTTTTTGCCATCTACAACTTCTTTTACTCTCTTGCCGTTAGCATCTTTGCGAGCAACTTTTGCTGTAACTGTTACTGTTTCATAGTTATCTTTTTCTTTTACTGCCAGCGCGATTAAACCTTCAGCAATTTTACGAACTTCTTTCGCTTTTGCTTCTGTTGTTACGATTTTGCCATTGTTTAATAAAGCTGTTACCTGATTTCTAAGTAAAGCCTTTCTCTGGCTGGATGTTCTGCTAAGTTTTCTGTATTTTGCCATTTTTCATATCCTCCATTGTTGCGCCCAGCATACGTGCTTCTTCGGTCTTATCGTATGAGGGTCTGGCATGTCAACTAATTACTCTTCGCTTGGATTTAATTCCAGGCCAAGTTCTTTTAATTTTGCAAGCACTTCTTCTAAAGACTTACGTCCGAGGTTACGAACTTTCATCATGTCTTCAGGTGTTCTGTTGCATAATTCTTCAACAGTGTTGATACCTGCACGTTTCAGACAGTTATAAGAACGAACTGAGAGTTCAAGCTCATCAATGTTCATTTCTAATACTTTTTCTTTTTCATTGTCGTCATGTTCAACCATAACTTCAGCTGTTTTTGCATTTTCAGAAAGGTCGATGAACAGACTTAAGTGTGCACTTAATACCTTTGCAGCAAGGCTTACCGCTTCGTCCGGATCAAGTGTACCATTTGTATGAACATCCAGAGTTAATTTGTCATAATCTGTAATCTGTCCAACACGAGTGTTCTGAACGGTTAAATTTACACGTTCTACTGGTGTATAGATAGAGTCGATTGCAATCACTCCGATTGGAAGCTCATCGTTTTTGTTTTTATCAGCACTTACATATCCTCTGCCTTTTGTGATAGTAAGTTCCATATATAATTTGCTATCAGCACCACCGTTTAAGTGAGCGATAACTAAATCAGGATTCATAATTTCGATATCAGAATCAACCTGGATATCAGCAGCTGTAACAACGCCTTCACCTTCGAATTCAATATAAGCTGTTTTTGGCTCATTTGTTTCGCTTGTGTTCTTGATTGCTAAGCTCTTGATGTTCATGATGATTTCTGTAACATCTTCCTTAACACCTGGGATGGAGCTGAATTCATGCAGAACACCTTCGATTTTAACCTGGCTAACTGCTGCTCCTGGTAAAGAAGAAAGCATAATTCTTCTAAGAGAGTTACCAAGTGTTGTGCCATAGCCTCTTTCTAAAGGTTCTACAACGAATTTTCCATATCTTTTATCTTCTGAGAGTTCAGCGATTTCAATATTTGGTTTGTTAAAATCGAACACTACAAAGCTCCTCCTTTTTTGAATAGATTTATCATTTATGCCGCTACCCTATTATTTAGAGTATAATTCGACGATAAGCATTTCGTCAACTGGTACATCGATCATATCTCTTGTAGGAAGTTCTTTTACAGTTGCTTTTAAAGCTTCCTGATCAGAATCCATCCATTCTGGAACTAATCTTCCAGCTGTTACATCGAGGATATCTTTGTATCTCTGAGCGCCTTTGCATTTTTCTTTGATTTCGATTACATCGCCTGCTTTTACAAGGTAAGATGGGATGTTAACCTGTTTTCCGTTTACTAAAACGTGTTTGTGGTCAACGATCTGTCTAGCTTCTTTTCTTGTACGAGCAAAACCTGCACGGAATACTACGTTGTCAAGACGAGATTCAAGCATTGTCATAAGGTTTTCACCTGTCATGCCTTTCATTCTGTCTGCTTTTTCATAGTAGTTTCTGAAAGGTTTTTCAAGAACACCATAAATGAATTTAGCTTTCTGTTTTTCTCTTAACTGAAGACCGTATTCAGACATCTTCTTGTTTGCTCTTTTTAATTCTCTGTTAGATTTTTTATCAATTCCTAAATAGATAGGATCTAAACCAAGAGATCTACATCTTTTAAGAACAGGTACTCTATTTACTGCCATATTAATAAACCTCCTAATTAGACTCTACGACGTTTTGGTGGACGACATCCATTGTGTGGAACTGGAGTAACGTCTGTGATACTTGTTACATCTAAACCGCATGCTGAAAGAGCACGGATTGCTGCTTCACGTCCTGAACCTGGTCCTTTTACGAATACGTCTACTGTCTTAAGTCCATGTACTAATGCTGCTTTTGTAGCTGTTTCAGCTGCCATCTGAGCTGCATATGGAGTAGATTTTCTTGAACCTCTAAAACCAAGACCACCGGCACTTGCCCAAGATAATGCATTACCTTCAGCATCTGTTAATGTAACGATTGTATTGTTAAAAGATGATTGAATGTGTGCCTGTCCGCGTTCAACGTTTTTCTTAACGCGCTTTTTTGTCACTTTTTTTGTAACTTTAGCCATTTTCTAAACTAACCTACTTTCTTCATTAATAAACAGCACCTTGTGCTGTTAAACCTTATTTCTTCTTGTTTGCTACTGTTCTCTTAGGACCTTTTCTAGTTCTAGCGTTAGTCTTTGTTTTCTGACCACGAACTGGAAGTCCTTTACGATGACGGATACCTCTGTAGCATCCGATTTCCTGAAGTCTCTTGATGTTTAATGCTGTTTCACGTCTTAAATCACCTTCTACAAGCATTGTTTCATCGATTACTGCAGCGATTGCCTTTACTTCTTCGTCTGTTAAGTCTCTGACACGTGTGTCAGGATTAACTCCTGCCTGTGCAAGAATCTTGTTTGAGCTTGTTCTACCGATACCGTAGATATAAGTTAAACCGATTTCTACACGTTTTTCTCTTGGTAAGTCTACACCAGAAATACGAGCCATTGATTATTCCTCCATTTTCTTCTTCGTATTTTCCTAAATGAGGCGGTATTTGCGAGTTCCGCCCAAGTGGGTACCTGCCCACTCTTTCCCGTACTGACTGCGCTGGCAGCCCATCTCTTCCGGGTTTTAAGCAATATCATCCTTGAATAATCTTACATGTGTTTTTTTATAGTAAACAGAAACAGTCTAATAATTTGAAATGACGTACTGTCCCTGCAGCCGCACTAAAAAATAAACCACAAGATTAACGATTATTAACCCTGTCTCTGTTTGTGTTTAGGATTTTCACAGATAACTCTGATACTACCTTTTCTTTTGATGATTTTGCATTTTTCGCAAATAGGTTTTACTGATGATCTAACCTTCATGGGTGATCCTCCTTCCCTTTGACTATGCTTTTACATGTATTTTCGTATCACTATACTGTCTGCATTTTTACGCACTCTAAGCACAGTGCACGAATATTAAAAAATCATGCGTATAGTATAGTACCATACGCATGACCTATTTGCAAGTATTTTTTATTACAAAAATGAAGTTTTTTCCAACTGTTTCGTCTGCATTTTATACAAATAAGCTGGAAAAACTTATTTATCTCTCCAAATGATACGTCCCTTTGATAAATCATATGGAGAAAGCTCTAATGTTACCTTATCTCCTGGCAAGATACGGATAAAGTTCATACGAAGCTTTCCGCTAATGTGAGCTAATACGATATGTCCGTTTTCAAGTTCTACTTTGAAGTTCGCATTCGGTAATTTTTCAACGACTGTTCCTTCAATTTCAATAACGTCTGCCTTTGACATTTATAAATCCTCCTAAATTAATCCTGTTTGGCTTAGTTTCAATGCTCTTTTAATCTCTTCGTTGGTCCATTCCCTGCTGTTTTGAAGCTTTTCCTGTAAATTCTCAGGTACTTCATTTACCGGCTGAAGATGCTTTAGTTTCTTTCTTTTAGGATTCTCGATTGTACGATTCATTCCATTTACCAGAAATGCAGCATTTCCTTCTACTTTCAGTACAACGTACCAACTGTCTTTGTCATGACCGGCTTTGGAAATTGCCATCATCCCTTTTCTTAACTCCATAATTCCCTCCGAATTATTTTAAAAGAGTGAGGATTTCTGGCTCACCGTCCGTAATGAGTACTGTATTTTCATAATGTGCTGATAAAGAACCATCTTCACTGACGACTGTCCAGTCATCATCCAGCCAGCATACTTCCCATGTTCCTTCATTGATCATCGGCTCAATGGCTAATGTCATTCCAGGTACTAATTTGATTCCTCTGCGCAGCTGCTTAAAGTTTGGAATCTGTGGATCTTCATGAAGTGCTGTTCCGATTCCATGACCTACCAAGTCTCTTACCACGCCATATCCAAAGCTTTCTGCATAGGCTGCAATTGCATTGGAAATGTCATGTAAGCGATTACCGGCTTTGGCATATTTAATGCCTTCAAAGAAGCTCTGGCGTGTAACGTCAATTAACTGCTGTGCCTCTTTGCTGATGGTTCCTACTGCGTGTGTTCTTGCAGCATCAGAATGATAGCCTTTGTAGATCAGGCCTGCATCCAGGCTGACGATATCGCCATCCTGTAAAATTCTGTGTTTGTTTGGAATTCCATGAACGACTTCATCATTCACAGATACACAGATAGATGCCGGATATCCATTATAATTTAAGAAGTTCGGAATACATCCTCTGTCTCGGATTAATTTTTCACCATATTTATCAATGTCTTTTGTTGAGATTCCCGGTTTCACAAACTTGGCCAGTTCTTCATGAACCTCCGCCAACAGTCTTCCGGCTTCTCTCATCAGTTCGATCTCTCTTGCAGATTTAATCGTTACAGACATAATTATTCTCCTAAGATGCGGACGATTGCTTTGAATACGTCTTCCATATCCTGTGTTCCGTCAACGCTCTTTAATACATTCTTTGTTGTATAGTAGTCAATTAATGGCTGTGTCTGTGCATGATAAACGTCAAGACGTTTCTTTACTGTTTCTGGCTTATCATCATCTCTTAAAATCAGTTTTTCACCACAGCGGTCACAGATACCTTCTACTTTTGTAGGAATATGAACAATGTGATAAGTAGCACCGCATGCTACACATGCTCTTCTTCCAGACATTCTGTTGATGATGTTTTCATCTGGAACATCTACATCAATTGCATAATCAATTGCTTCACCTTTTGCTGCCAAAGCTGCATCAAGGCTTTCTGCCTGTGGAATTGTTCTTGGGAAGCCATCTAATACGCATCCATTTGCACAATCGTCCTGAGAAAGTCTGTCTACTACAAGATCAACTACAAGTTCGTCCGGAACTAAAAGTCCCTGATCCATGTATGTTTTTGCTTTTTTTCCAAGCTCTGTTCCTTTTTTGATGTTTGCTCTGAAAATATCTCCTGTAGAGATATGAGGAATCTGATATTTGTCAGCAATTTTCTTAGCCTGTGTACCTTTACCTGCGCCTGGTGCACCTAACATAATAATTTTCATGATTAATTCTCCTTTTAAATATATACGCCTATATTTGCATGTCTCTGAACGTATATATTTTAAGCCTGTGCAGGATGCTGTGTCAACACCCCACGCAGGCTTTAAACATCAAACTAATAATTAGTCGTTTAAGAATCCTTTATAATGACGGTTAACCATCTGTGCTTCCATCTGTTTAAGTGTTTCAAGAACAACACCAACAACGATGATCAGAGATGTTCCACCAAAGGATACGCTTGCTCCAAATACTCCGTTAAAGAAGATTGGAATCACAGCTACGATAATTAATCCGATTGCTCCGATAAAGATAATGTAATTTAAAATCTTTGCGAGGTAATCAGAAGTTGGTTTTCCTGGTCTGATACCTGGAACAAATCCACCCTGACGTTTCATATTGTTTGCAACTTCTAACGGATTAAATGTAATTGATGTATAGAAGTAAGCAAAGAATACTACTAATAAAATATATACCAGTAAACCGACTGTATACCAAGGTTTACTTGGACTACACCAGTTTGACTGAGATAATGCGTTCAGGATATGTCCTCCGATACCATCACCTGCTGATTTTCCTAAGAGCATCATAATAATGCTAGGGAAGCTCAGTAAGGATGAAGCAAAGATAACCGGGATAACACCTGCTGTGTTAACTTTTAATGGAATATGAGTGGACTGGCCACCAACCATTTTACGTCCCTGCATTTTCTTTGCATACTGTACTGGGATCTTTCTAACACCGTCCTGTAAGAAGATTACAAGAACAATTGTTAAAAGAACAACAGCGAGAATGATGATTGCAGCAACCACAGCTTTCGCTACAGATTGACCCTGCATGAACTGCTGATATAAAGATGCAAAATCATCCGGCATACGTGAAACGATGTTGATCAAAAGCACGATGGAAATACCGTTTCCGATACCTTTATCTGTAATTCTTTCACCGATCCACATAACGAAGCAGCTTCCTGCAACCAACGCTGCAACAACGCCCAAGCCGTTGATAAAGCTTACTTCTGCTAATAAACCTTTTCTTCCAAAACCGATTGTCATTGCAACTGCTTCAATGAGTGCAAGCACAATTGTTAAGTAGCGTGTAATTTTCTGGAGCTTCTCTTTACCATCTTCTCCATCTTTCTGCATTTCTTCTAAAGCAGGAATTGCAATAGTTAAAAGCTGCACAATGATGGAAGATGTAATGTACGGGTTAACCCCCAGTGCAAATAAAGACATGCTGGAGAAAGAACCACCAGTAAACGCGTCAAAAAAGTTAAACGCTCCATTATTCTGTGCTGCAAACCATGCTGCAAAATAGTCCCGGTTAACTCCCGGAACCGGGAGCTGGGAACCTATTCTGAGAACAATCAGCATCATGAATGTATAGATAAGTTTCTTTCTGATATCCTCAATCTTAAATGCGTTAATTAATGTTTTAAACATTAGATCACCTCGGCTTTTCCACCCAGTGCTTCGATTTTTTCAACAGCGCTTGCACTAAATGCGTTAGCCTGAACAGTGAGTTTCTTTGTGAGTGTACCGTTTCCTAAAATCTTAACACCATCTCTTGGGTTCTTAACGATACCCTGTGCGATTAATGTTTCAACAGATACAACTGCATCATTTTCGAATACTTCCAGTGCGCTTAAGTTGATAGCAACGATTTCTTTAGAGTTTCTGTTTGTGAAACCTCTCTTTGGAAGTCTTCTGTATAATGGCATCTGACCACCTTCAAAGCCTGGTCTTGGTGCTCCAGAACGAGCTTTCTGACCTTTATGACCTTTACCAGCTGTCTTACCATTTCCTGAACCGTGTCCACGACCTCTTCTGAAGTTGTCGCTCTGCTTAGAGCCTTCAGCGTAATGTAAATTTGATAAGTTCATTGTGGCACCTCCTTAACTGATAATTTAAGCTTCTTCTACTTTTACTAAATGTTTAACGTGCCAGATCATGCCTCTTACAGCTTCGTTATCTGGTTTTACAACTGTCTGATGAAGTTTCTTTAATCCTAAAGCTTCAACAGTTGCTTTCTGTTTTGGTACAGCGCCAATTGGGGATTTTACTAATGTAATTTTTAATTCTGCCATTTTCGTTCTCCTCCTTAAGCCAGTACTTCTTCTACAGATTTACCACGTTTCTTAGCTACTTCTTCTGGAGTTTTGATGTGTTTTAATCCATCGATTGTAGCAAGTACTACGTTCTGTTTGTTGTTAGAACCTAAAGATTTTGTACCGATGTTCTTGATACCTGCTAATTCGATAACAGCACGCGCTGGACCACCAGCGATAACACCAGTACCTTTTGGTGCTTTCTTCAGTAATACGGATGCACTACCGAAGTTTCCTACATAATCATGTGGAATACTATTATTTTCATCTAATGCTACTGAAATAAGGTTCTTCATAGCATCTTCTTTACCTTTACGGATAGCTTCTGGAATTTCAGCTGCTTTACCAAGGCCTGCGCCTACATGTCCGTTACGGTCACCTACTACTACTAAAGCTGTGAAACGGAAGTTACGACCACCTTTAACAACTTTAGTTACACGTTTAATTGTAACGACTTTTTCAGTTAATTCTAACTGGCTTGCGTCGATTCTATCATGTCTCATAGTGTCATTTCTCCCTTTCTTAGAATTCTAATCCAGCTTCTCTAGCTGCTTCTGCTAACGCTTTGATCTTACCCTGATATATGAAGCCACCTCTATCAAAGACAACTGTTGTAATACCTTTTTCTAATGCTTTCTTTGCAATAACAGTACCTAAATATGCTGCTGCATCAACATTGTTTGTTTTTTCTAATTCAGCTTTAACATCTTTCTGTAAAGTGGAAGCTGCAACAAGTGTATTTCCAACTGTATCGTCGATAATCTGTGCATACATATGATTATTGCTTCTGAACACAGCTAAACGTGGTCTTTCAGCAGTACCGCTGATATGATTACGTAATCTTCTATGTTTCTTTGCGCGGATTTCCGCTCTTGATTTCTTACTAACCATCTTCACACACTCCTTACTTATTTCTTACCAGTCTTACCAACTTTACGTCTAATAACTTCATCAGCATATTTAATACCTTTTCCTTTGTAAGGTTCAGGTCTTCTCTTATCTCTGATTTCAGCTGCGTACTGGCCAACTTTTTCTTTATCAATACCTTTTACAGTAATCTTGTTACCTTCAACAACAGTTTCAAGACCTTCTGGGTCTACCATTTCAACTGGGTGAGAGTATCCAAGAGATAATGTTAATTTCTTTCCAGCTTTTGCTGCTTTGTAACCAACACCGTTTACTTCAAGAACTTTTGTGTAACCTTCGTTTACACCAACAACCATGTTAGAGATGAGTGTTCTTGTTAAACCGTGTAATGATTTCATTCTCTTTAAGTCGTTAGGTCTTGTTACAACTACATGACCTTCTTCAACTTTGATTTCCATTTCTGGAGCTAAATCTCTTACGAGAGTTCCTTTTGGACCTTTTACAGTCACTTTGTTTCCTTCTGCAACTTCCACAGTTACACCTGCTGGAATTGCTACTGGCAGTCTTCCGATACGTGACATACCTATTTCCTCCTTACTTAAATTCTCGGAAGGGTTCCTACCCTTCTGTTTTCAGTAACATGCTTATAGAGCTTACTCTATAAGGCACCGATCAACGGGGTTTTCTTACCATACGAATGCAAGAACTTCGCCGCCTACGTTTAACTGTCTAGCTACTTTATCAGTTACAATACCTTTGTTTGTAGAGATGATAGCGATTCCTAAACCACCTAAAACCTTTGGAAGGTTTTCTTTGCTTGCGTATACACGAAGACCTGGTTTAGAGATTCTCTTAAGACCGGAAATGATTTTTTCATTTTTGTCTGCACCGTATTTTAATGTGATGCGGATTGTTTTGAAGTTTCCGTCTTCTACGATGTCATATTTTGCAATGTATCCTTCTTCTACAAGAATATCAGCGATTGCTAATTTGATTTTAGAAGCAGGAACATCTACTGTATCATGTTTAGCAGTGTTTGCGTTACGGATTCTTGTAAGCATATCTGCGATTGGATCATTTGTCATCATCTTAAAATGCCTCCTTTACTGTAGTATATTCTTACCAACTTGCTTTTTTAACGCCTGGGATCTGTCCTTTATATGCCAGTTCACGGAAGCAAATACGGCAGATACCATATTTTCTTAAATAAGCATGTGGACGTCCACAGATTCTGCAACGATTGTATTCTCTTGTGGAGAATTTCTGTTTACGCTGCTGTTTCAGTTTCATTGCTGTCTTAGCCATGAATTTCTCCTCCTAACTCTTATTTCTGAAATGGCATATTGAATAATGTTAATAATTCGCGAGCTTCTTCATCAGTCTTAGCTGTTGTAACGAAGATGATGTCCATACCTCTTACTTTATCAACTTTATCGTATTCGATTTCAGGGAAAATTAACTGTTCCTTGATACCAAGAGCATAGTTACCTCTTCCGTCAAATGCGTTAGGATTAACACCTCTAAAGTCACGTACTCGTGGCAGAGCGAGGTTTACGAGACGATCTACGAATTCATACATTTTTTCGCCTCTTAAAGTAACTTTACATCCGATAGCCATACCTTCACGGATCTTGAAGTTAGCTACTGAGTTTTTCGCTCTTGTTAATACAGCCTTCTGGCCAGCGATTGTTTCCATATCCTTAACAGCTGTTTCAAGGACTTTAGCGTTATCTTTCGCTTCGCCTACACCCATGTTGATAACAACTTTGTCAAGCTTCGGAACTTCCATGATGTTTTTGTATCCGAATTTTTTGATCATAGCAGCTACGATCTCATTGTTGTACTGTTCTTTAAGTCTACTCAACGTTCTAGACCTCCTCTCTCAATTAATCGATAACTTTACCTGTTGCTTTAGCAACACGCACTTTTTTGTCACCTTCCATTTTGAAGCCGATTCTTGATACTTTTCCGTCTGCTAAATACATAACGTTTGAAGCATCGATTGGAGCTTCCTGATGGATGATGCCACCCTGCTGGTTAGCTACAGATGGTTTTGTGTGTTTTGTAATCATGTTAACACCTTCAACAATTACAGTGCCTTTTTTATGATTAACTGCGATTACTTTACCTTCTTTGTCTTTGTCAGCGCCAGCAATGACTCTTACTGTATCGCCTTTTTTAATTTTCATCATTGTAAGCACCTCCTTATAATACTTCCGGAGCTAAGGAAACAATTTTCATGAACTGTTTTTCACGAAGCTCTCTTGCTACTGGTCCAAAGATACGTGTTCCCTTTGGATTCTTGTCATCTTTAATGATAACTGCAGCATTTTCATCAAATTTGATATAAGATCCGTCTTTACGACGAGCGCCTTTTACTGTACGAACAACAACGGCTTTCACTACGTCACCTTTTTTAACAACGCCACCTGGTGTTGCATCTTTAACAGTAGCTACGATAATATCACCGATGTTTGCATATCTTCTAGTAGAACCACCCATAACGCGGATGCAAAGTAATTCTTTCGCACCTGTGTTATCAGCAACTCTAAGTCTAGTTTCCTGTTGTACCATGCTGGTAACCTCCTTATAATGCGTGACAGCTAAATTATTTAGCTTTTTCGATAATTCCTACAAGTCTCCATCTCTTATCTTTAGATAATGGTCTTGTTTCCATAACTTTTACTGTATCGCCTACGCGGCATTCGTTATTCTCGTCATGAGCTTTGAGTTTGTAAGTTCTCTTTACGATTTTGCTGTAAAGAGGATGTTTTACGTGATCTTCAACTGCTACAACGATTGTTTTATCCATTTTATCACTTACAACTTTACCTGTACGTGTTTTTCTTAAATTTCTTTCCACAACAACAGTCTCCTTTCACTAAGCGTTTGCTTTTTCAGCGATAACTGTCTGAATTCTTGCGATGTTTTTTCTAACTTCTTTGATTCTGCTTGTGTTATCTAACTGATTTGTTGCATTCTGGAATCTTAAGTTAAAGAGTTCCTTTTTAGCAGCTACTAATTCTTCATTTAATTCTGCAGCTGATTTTGCTTTTAAATCTTCTACATATTTATTAATTTTCACTGTTAGCACCACCTTCTAAATCTGCGCGAGAAACAATTTTACATTTACAAGGTAATTTATGTGTTGCCAGACGTAACGCTTCTCTTGCAACTTCTTCAGCTACACCAGAGATTTCGAACATTACACGACCTGGTTTAACAACAGCTACCCAGTATTCTAATGTTCCTTTACCGGAACCCATACGTGTTTCAGCTGGTTTTGTAGTTACTGGTTTATCTGGGAAGATCTTGATCCAAACCTTACCACCACGTTTGATATAACGTGTCATAGCAACTCGTGCAGCTTCAATCTGGTTTGATCTGATCCAACATGGTTCCATAGCAACGATACCATATTCACCATTTGTGATTATATTGCCTCTTAAGGC
Source organism: Lachnospiraceae bacterium (assembly GCA_017622875.1). Taxonomy (GTDB): domain Bacteria; phylum Bacillota; class Clostridia; order Lachnospirales; family Lachnospiraceae; genus HGM12587. The sequence goes on along the minus strand of JAGAQG010000005.1, from coordinate 43,484 downwards.
TTTACCTCTCATAGTGCCACGGAACTGTTTACGACGTTTTACTCTTTTAGGCATTAACATAGTATTTTTCCGCTCCTTCCTTATTCTCTATTTCCTTTAGTAGGAAGTACTTCACCTTTGCAGATCCAAACTTTAACACCAACTTTTCCGTATGTTGTGTCTGCTTCTGCAAATCCGTAGTCAATATCTGCTCTTAATGTCTGAAGTGGAATAGTACCTTCTGTGTAGAATTCTGTACGAGCCATATCTGCTCCGCCTAAACGTCCGGATACAGCTGTTTTGATACCTTTTACTCCAGCTTTCATTGCTCTACCCATTGTAGATTTCATTGCACGTCTGAAAGACACACGGTTTTCAAGCTGTAATGCAATGTTTTCTGCTACTAACTGAGCATCGCGGTCTGGTCTCTTGATTTCTTTGATATCAACAACCAGTTTCTTATCTGTGAATTTAGCTAATTCAGCTTTAACTTTTTCGATTTCAGCGCCGCCTTTACCAATTACAACACCTGGTTTAGCTGTGTAGATGATAACTTTTGCTCTGTCATTTGTTCTTTCGATTTCGATCTTAGAAACGCCTGCGCTGTATAATTTCTTCTTCAGGTATGTTCTAATGTTGTAATCTTCTACTAAATAATCAGCGAAAGATTCTTCAGCATACCATTTAGAATCCCAGTCTTTAATAACACCGACTCTAATGCCGTGTGGATTAACTTTCTGTCCCATGATTGCCCTCCTTATCTTTCATTAAGCACTACAGTGATGTGGCTTGATCTCTTTTCGATTCTGTAAGCTCTACCCTGTGCTCTTGGTCTGATTCTCTTCATTGTTGGAGCCTGGTTTGCGTAGCATTCTTCAACATAAAGATTTTCAACATTCATACCGTTATTGTTTTCAGCGTTTGCAATTGCTGATTCTAATAATTTCTTAATTAATGTAGAAGCATATCTTGGGTTGTATGTTACAATACCAAGTGCTGTCTGCACGTCTTTACCTCTAATGGCATCTAATACGAAACATGCTTTCTGAACAGATACTCTAGCGTAAGATAACTTAGCTGATGGTCTTGTGTCCTTCTGAGCATTTCTTTCACGTTTGATCTGGGAACGATGTCCTTTTGCCATAAGTGTTTACCTCCTTTTTCAAAATGTGACGAATTATCTTCTGGATTTCTTTTCGTCTTTTCCGTGTCCCTTATATGTTCTTGTAGGAACGAACTCACCAAGTTTGTGTCCTACCATATCTTCTGTAACATATACAGGCACATGTCTTCTTCCATCATGAACTGCGATTGTATGTCCAACCATCTGTGGGAAAATTGTGGAACGACGAGACCAAGTTTTGATAACTGTCTTTTCGCCCGCTGCGTTTAACGCATCAACTTTCTTTAACAGGCTTGCGTCTGCAAATGGTCCTTTTTTAAGTGAACGAGCCATTGTGTATCCTCCTTAAACTATTTGATTGTTTTTCCGTCGCGTCTTCTTACGATCAGCTTGTTAGACTTCTTGTTTTTCTTTCTTGTCTTTAAGCCAAGTGCAGGTTTGCCCCAAGGTGTACATGGACCTGGACGACCAATACCTGTCTTACCTTCACCACCACCGTGTGGATGATCGTTAGGGTTCATTACGGAACCACGAACAGTAGGTCTGATACCCATATGACGTTTACGTCCTGCTTTACCGATGTTGATCAGGTTGTGATCTGCGTTACCAACAACACCGATAGTTGCTCTACAGTTTAATGGAACCATTCTCATTTCGCCGGATGGTAAACGAAGTGTTGCGTATTTTCCTTCTTTAGCCATTAACTGTGCGCTGTTACCTGCGGAACGAACTAACTGTCCGCCTTTACCAGCGTATAATTCTACATTGTGTACCTGTGTACCAACTGGGATTTCAGAAAGTGGCAAGCAGTTACCTGCTTTAACTTCTGCTTCTGGGCCGTTCATGATTGTCCAGCCTACCTGTGCTCCCTGTGGTGCAAGGATGTATGTCTTTTCACCGTCTGCATAAGCGACTAATGCGATGTTTGCTGTTCTGTTTGGATCATATTCAATACCAACGATCTTTCCAGGAATTCCATCTTTACGTCTCTTAAAGTCGATGATTCTGTATTTTCTTCTAGATCCGCCTCCGCGGTGTCTTACTGTGATTTTACCCTGATTGTTACGACCGGAGTTTTTATTTAAAGAAACAACTAAGGATTTCTCTGGAGTTGTTTTTGTGATTTCTGAGAAATCAGATCCAGTCATATGTCTTCTGGAAGGTGTATATGGGCGGTATGTTTTAATTCCCATTACTGTCTCTCCTTTCGATTCTGTTATTTATTCTCGCACTTTTATGTGCATATTCGTTGTTACTAATTATCTGCTGTAAATTTTACAGTCCTGCGAAGATTTCGATATCAGCGCTTTCTGCTGTTAACTGAACGATCGCTTTCTTTGTTTTTGCTGTTTTACCAAATGTCATGCCGCGACGTTTTTTCTTTCCGTCAAGGTTCATTGTGTTAACACTTGCTACTTTTGTTCCTTCGAACATTTTTTCAACAGCTTCTTTAACCTGTGATTTTGTAGCTTCTGGACGAACTAAGAAAGTGTATTTCTTTTCTGCCATAGCTGCCATACTTTTTTCTGTTACTACAGGTTTGAGGATCACGTCATAATATTTTAAATCTGCCATTATGCATATACCTCCTGAATTGTTTCTACTGCAGCTTTTGTTACGATCATTGTATTGTATTTAAGAATATCATATACGTTGATTGTATTTGTCTGAGCTGTGATTACGTTTGGAATGTTCTTAGCGGACATTACAACGTTTTTATCATTATCATTAATAACTACCATAGCTTTGTTAACATTTAAGTTGTTAAGAACAGCCTGGAAGTTCTTTGTTTTAATTTCGTCAAATTTAAGTTCGTCAAGAACGATGAATTTGTTTTCCTGTACTTTTGCTGTTAAAACAGATTTGAGTGCAAGTCTTCTTTCCTTCTTGTTTAACTTAATTGTGTACTCTCTTGGTGTTGGAGCGAATACTACACCGCCGCCAGTCCACTGTGGAGCTCTTGTTGAACCCTGTCTAGCATGACCAGTTCCTTTCTGTCTCCATGGTTTTCTACCACCACCGGATACTTCAGAACGAGTTTTTGCTTTCTGTGTTCCCTGTCTTTTATTTGCAAGCTGGCTAACAACTGCCATGTGTACGAGGTGTTCGTTTACTTCTACACCGAATACTGCATCGCTAAGTTCGATAGTTCCAACTTCTTTGCCTTCCATATTGTAAACAGATACATTTGCCATCTGTGCGTCCTCCTTTCTTTAAAAGCTTACTTACCAGCTTTTACCGTTTCTTTAATTGTAACTAAAGATTTCTTTGGTCCTGGTACAGCACCTTTTACTAAAAGTAAGTTGTTTTCAACGTCTACTTTTACGATTTCAAGGTTCTGGATTGTGATTTTCTTTGCTCCCATGTGACCTGGCATTCCTTTTCCTTTGAATACCTTGCTTGGATCAGAACAAGCACCGTTAGAACCCTGATGACGGTGGAATTTAGAACCGTGAGCCATAGGTCCTCTGTGCTGACCGAGTCTCTTGATCGCACCCTGGAATCCTTTACCTTTTGAAATTGCTGTAGCGTCTACTTTATCTCCAGCTTCAAAGATATCTGCTTTGATTTCCTGAGCTAATGCATAGTCTGCTGCATTTTCAAATTTGAATTCTTTGATATATCTCTTATAAGAAACACCTGCTTTATCGAAGTGTCCTTTTAATGGTTTGTTGACTAATTTTTCTCTCTTGTCAGCAAAACCAACCTGTACTGCTGAGTATCCATCGTTTTCTACAGTTTTGATCTGAGTTACAACACATGGACCAGCCTGTAATACAGTAACTGGAGTTAATACTCCGTCTTCATTGAAGATTTGAGTCATTCCGACTTTTGTTGCTAAGATCGCTTTCTTCATCTTATACCTCCTGTTTTCTCTACAGCGGAATACATTAAGCATTCATTCTAGCCGCAGGATAAATAATTTAGTGTTTTTCACCGAGTGGGTTCGGCTTCAACAATCAGCGATTTGCTGTTGTTATTTTGTTTTCATTTTGATATCGATATCAACACCAGCTGGCATTTCTAATCTTGATAATGCATCAACTGTTTTCTGTGTTGGAGCAATGATATCAATGAGTCTCTTATGAGTTCTCTGTTCAAACTGTTCTCTGGAGTCTTTATATTTATGAACGGCTCTTAAGATTGTAACAACTTCCTTCTTAGTTGGAAGAGGTACTGGTCCGCTCACCTGTGCTCCGTTTTTCTTTACAGTTTCAATAATTTTTTTAGCAGATGCATCAACTAACTGATGTTCATACGCTTTTAATGTGATTCTCATTACCTGAGTTGCCATAAAAAAAGTCGCCTCCTTTTCGTACTTTTAACTATCGTACGACAAGTGGTGACTGTACACATGTCCGTGTGTTTCCTCGCATACTTCCGCAGTATGCCACACTAACTCCTCATTCATCAAAACATGAATTATAAATTTGGTACAGTGACTTGTCGCCAGTTTTTCTAAAATTGACATTCGCTCCACGGAAAACCTGCCGGTAGATTGCTCTCCCGAACAGCAACCTCACGCTTCTACGCTATCAATGTCACAACAGTGCTTATTATAGGGGAAAACCTTGATTTTTGCAAGAGTTTTTGTCAATTTTCTTACCTAAAATTTTTCACGAATTATACGAAGTTTTATTTGTTTCTTTGTGCATTTTGCACAACCATTTTTCTCCCTACAAAATATTGGAATTCCTTGTTATTTTTAACACAATTTCTGGATTTATTCAAGAAAAAAGTAAGCGGCGTCCAAATGACTGCCGCTTACTCTTCATATTATAATAGGAAACAATATTATCATTCTAAATTTCTTCGTCAGATACCACACGGTCAAACTCTGCCAGGATTGATTCATCCGGAGCTTTTGTGCAAAGGCTCACGATCACGATCAGAATAATACTAATCAGGAAACCAATTGCAAGTGAGTAAAGACCTGTCACTGTTCCAAGTGTCTGTCCTCCTACCAATGGAATGTAATCCCAGATGATAACTGTCAGACCACCGGAGATGATTCCTGCGATAGCACCCTGAAGATTACATCTTCTCCAGAAAAGGGACATTACAACTGTCGGGCCAAACGCTGCACCAAGTCCTGCCCATGCATTGGATACCAGACCCATGATACTGCTGTTCGGATCCCAGGCAATGAGATATGCAATGACTGCAACTGCTAATACCGTATAACGGCTCATTTTCATAACATTGTCTTCTGATGCATTTTTCCTAATGATTCCTTTGTAAATATCTTCTGACATAGAAGATGCTGTTACAAGGAGCTGAGAATCCGCTGTAGACATGATCGCTGCCAGGATTCCGCAAAGGAAAAGACCTGCAATGATCGGAAGTCTTAAATCCTGCGTAAATAATCTGGTGATCATATCAATGAATACGGTTTCTGTAGAACTTCCATCAGCGCCTAATACCGTAGGATAAAGGTAAGCACGTCCAATAACGCCGATTACAACTGCCATTACAAGAGAAATGATAACCCAAACGATTGCGATACCCTTTGATTTGTTTAATTCTTTCTGGTTTTTAACTGCCATGAAACGCACCAGAATATGTGGCATACCACAGTATCCAAGTCCCCATGCGAGCTGGGAAATGATTTCTACCGCTGTAAAGTTGTTATCACCATTCTTCATAACATTTAAGAAGTTTGCAGCATTGACACCTGTCTGCGCAAGACCTGTTGCTACATCTCCGCCCATCATGGCAAATGCTACGACCGGAACTGTTACAAGTGCAACGACCATCAGCATTCCCTGAACAAAGTCAGTCACACAAACAGCCATGAAACCGCCCATAAATGTGTATGCCAGAATAATCACAGCACTGATTGTTAAAGAAAGATGGTAGCTGCAGCCAAATACGCTGCTGAACAGTTTTCCACCTGATGCAAATGCAGATGCTGTATACACAAGGAAGAAAATCACAATAACTACCGAAGAAATCCCTAACAGGATACGTTTCTTATCATGGAAACGATTTTCAAAGTATGCCGGCAATGTCAGCGAGTTATTCGCAATGATCGTATAGTGGCGAAGTCTGCCGGAAATGATGAGCCAGTTGGCAACCGTACCAAGGAAAAGACCAACTGCGATCCAGCACTGACCTGTACCAAGTGCATAAACGCTTCCCGGAAGCCCCATTAAGAGCCATCCGCTCATATCAGAAGCCTGTGCCGAAAGAGCTACGACCCATCCGCCAAGAGATCTTCCGCCAAGGAAATACTCTTCCGAGCTTTTTCCTGTCTTCATGTACGCTGCACCAATGAGCAGCATCATCACCATATAAGCAATAAAGGTGACTAAAATCCAAATCAATGTACTATTCATAATATTTTCTCTCCTCTTTTGAATAAAATACTTGTACAGTATAACAGATATTTTATCGTATTACCACACTAAAGTGTAATTTTTTCTATTTTTTCTAAAACACGTTTTCTCGAATCGCTCCATCTTATGCATATGCTTGCATTTCCGCAAAATCCTTGGTAAGATGTCTTTGCAGCAAAAGAATTTACATTATATTAATATAGAAGAAAGAGATTTTATTTTTATGTTTATTGCAGACGGATGGAAAGATTATGAAGTCATTGATACTTCAAAAGGAGAAAAATTAGAGCGCTGGGGAGATTATCTTCTGGTACGTCCAGATCCACAGGTAATCTGGGATACTCCAAAAACTCATAAAGGATGGAAAAAAATGAACGGCCATTATCACCGCAGCAAAAAAGGCGGCGGCGAATGGGAATTCTTTGATCTTCCGGAACAGTGGACAATCAACTACAAGAGCCTGACATTCAATTTGAAACCTTTTAGTTTTAAACATACAGGTCTTTTTCCTGAGCAGGCAGCCAACTGGGACTGGTTCTCAGAAAAGATCAAAAATGCAGGAAGGCCGATTAAAGTTTTGAACTTATTCGCATACACAGGCGGTGCTACTTTGGCAGCAGCTGCCGCAGGCGCAAGCGTGACCCACGTAGATGCTTCCAAGGGCATGGTTACATGGGCGAAAGAAAATGCACGTTCCTCAGGACTTGGCGAAGCGCCGATTCGATGGATCGTGGATGACTGTGTAAAATTTGTTGAAAGAGAGATCCGACGCGGAAATCACTACGATGCCATTATCATGGACCCGCCTTCTTACGGAAGAGGACCAAAGGGCGAGATTTGGAAGATTGAAGATTCCATTCATTCTTTTGTCAAATTATGTACTCAGGTACTGAGTGATGAGCCGCTGTTCTTCCTGATCAACTCCTACACGACAGGATTACAGCCTGCAGTTCTTTCCTATATGTTAGGCACAGAACTCAAAAAATGGAACGGAACAATCGATTCTCAGGAAGTGGGACTTCCTGTTTCAAGCAACGGACTTGTGCTGCCATGCGGCGCAAGCGGAAGATGGGAAGCAAAATAATGCTTCCCATTTTTTATTTTTAAAACTTTTTTGCTTCCTATATCATCTATAAAGTAAAGGAACACAAAAGAAACAGAAAGGAAACGATCGCATGCGAGAACAACTTACCGAATTCCTTCTGGATAATCAGCAGAAGTTTTACCGATATGCATTTACTTACGTACATCATAAAGAAATGGCTATGGATATGGTACAGAACAGCTTTGTAAAAGCCATTGAGCAGATTCACACCCTGCGAAATCCCAAGGCCATGAAGACCTGGTTCTACCGCATTCTTACCAACGAATGCCTGCAGGCCCTAAAGAAAGCCAAACGGGAGAATCTGGTCGAGCCTGCTGATATTCAGGATGAGATTTATCTTGAAAAGGCTTTTGAACCTTCACTAGAGCTCTATGAGGCAGTGAGACAGCTGCCGGACGAAACCCAGACAATCATATTCCTTCATTATTATGAAGAATATACCTTAAAGGAAGTTTCGCAAATCACTGGATACAATTTAAACACCGTCAAGTCCAGACTTTATGCTGGACTGAAGAAACTAAAAACCATTGTTAAGGAGGATGTGCAATGAGAGATTTAAAAGATGCGAAAGACATTTACGATCACATCGTTGTTCCCGAAGAATTAGATCACCGATTAAGAGAAGCTTTAGAAAACACACCAACACCTCAAAAAAAGACTGCAAATGTAGTTAAATTTTCCAGATGGGCTGCCACTGCAGCTGCTGCATTATTCTTATGTTTTACCGTAGGGCTCAATACAAGCGAAAGCTTTGCCATGGAAATGTCCGAACTTCCGATTATCGGAACCGTCGCAAAGGTTCTTACCGTTCGTTCTTATGAGACAACTACCGATAACACTACAACTACTGTAGAGGTTCCTGAAGTGCAGGTGGAAGAAGCTGCCGCAAAAGAGGTACAAAACGCGATTACAGACATTAATACTCAAATCCAAACTTTAGTAGATGAATTTACAGCACAGAAATATGCCGAAATTGATGAATATAAGGAAGCTTTTCTTGAGACCGGCGGAACCGAGGAAGAATGGGCAGAACGCTCTATTGATATAAATGTAAATTATGAAGTGAAGCATCAGAGTGAGACTACATTGTCGCTGCTTGTAGATGCATGGATTTCATGGTTCAACTTTCAGGAAGAAAGGCATTTTTACAACATTGACCTTGTCACAGGTAAAGAATTGACATTAGTTGACCTGCTTGGGGAAGATGCATATGAATATGCCGCTGACCAGGTTTATGCACAGATGCAGGAACGCATCGCAGAGGACCCGGAAGGGCTCATTTACTGGGGCATCAATGACAGCACCGACGGAATCGACGGATTTGATTTTATCGGTGTTTCCGAAGAGACTCCTTTCTATATTAACAGTGCTGGAAACGTAGTTATTTCCTATAATAAATATGATGCCGGCCCTGGATATATGGGTGTGCAGGAATTTGAGATTCCCGCAAGATAAAACCATTCAAAAAATCCCCAGACGCAAAAGCGCCTGGGGATTCGCTGCATAATCGCTGAACAGACGAATCGCGCCTGTTCTTTTGAAATTTTAAGTTCCGGAACAAAAATCTCAAACATCCATAATTCAATTTATTATAATCTTGTTGTCCACTGGCTGCAGTCCCAAACCTCTGTTGCCAGTCCATCATAAAATTCCGGTTCATGGCAAACCATCAAGATACTTCCCTTATATGCCTGCAATGCACGTTTCAATTCATCCTTCGCATCTACATCCAGATGATTGGTCGGTTCGTCTAGCACCAGAATATTTGTCTCGCGATTGATCAGCTTGCAAAGTCTTACCTTTGCCTGTTCTCCACCGCTTAATACTTTGACCTTACTTTCAATATGCTTTGTAGTCAGACCGCATTTTGCCAGTGCAGAACGCACTTCGTACTGGGTAAATCCCGGAAATTCCTGCCAGATCTCTTCGATGCAGGTCGTCTGTACATCCTGACTCATTTCCTGCTCAAAGTAACCAATGCTTAAATAATCCCCAAGCTCTACCTTACCTTCCAGAGGTTCGATAAGTCCTAAAATACTCTTAAGCAGTGTTGTCTTACCAATCCCATTGGCACCAGTCAGAACAATCTTCTTACCTCGTTCCATTTCCAGCGTCAACGGTTTTGACAATGGTTCATCATATCCAATGACCAGATTTTCCGTCTGGAAAATATATTTTGCAGGGACTCTGGCTTCTTTAAAGTTAAATTCCGGCTTCGGTTTTTCGTGTGCCAGTTCAATAACGTCCATTTTGTCCAACTTTTTCTGTCTGGACATAGCCATATTTCTTGTGGAAACACGTGCTTTATTTCTTGCTACAAAATCTTTTAAGTCTGCAATTTCCTTCTGCTGCTTATTGTAAGCAGCTTCCAGCTGTGCCTTCTTCATTGCATAAACTTCCTGGAATTTGTCATAATCCCCCACATAACGTTCCAGTTTCTGGTTGTCCATGTGATAAATCAAGTTAATTACACTGTTTAAGAATGGAATATCATGAGAAATCAAAATAAATGCATTTTCATACTCATTCAGGTATCTCTTTAACCATTCAATATGCTCTACATCCAGATAGTTTGTCGGTTCGTCCAGAAGCAGAATATCCGGTTTTTCCAAAAGAAGCTTCCCAAGAAGTACCTTTGTTCTCTGTCCACCGGAGAGTTCAGATACATCTTTCTCAAGTCCGATATCTGCAAGCCCCAGGGCACGTCCGACTTCCTCTACCTTGGAATCGATCATGTAAAAATCATGGGCGGATAAAAGTTCCTGAATCACGCCAGTCTCTTCCATGTACATTGCCATTTCTTCGTCTGTGGCATCCGCCATCTTATCATACATAGCATTCATTTCCTGTTCCATTTCGAAAAGGAACTGAAATGCACTTGCCAGTACGTCACGAATCGTCATTCCTTTTTCCAAAACTGTGTGCTGGTCTAAATATCCAACACGCACATTTTTTGACCATTCCACTTTGCCTTCATCCGGCATCAGCTTCCCGGTAATGATATTCATAAAGGTGGATTTACCTTCTCCATTAGCACCGATCAGCCCAATGTGTTCCCCTTTTAACAAGCGGAAGGAAACATCATCAAAAATAGCTCTGTCCCCAAATCCGTGGGTTAAGTGTTCAACATTTAATATACTCATCGAATCTGTCCGTCTCCATAAATCATATATTTGTAGCAGCAAAGCTCTTCCAGTCCCATGGGACCTCTGGCATGAAGCTTCTGGGTAGAAATGCCCATTTCACATCCAAGGCCGAACTCGCCGCCATCTGTAAATCTTGTCGATGCATTGTGATAAACAGAAGAACTATCCACTGCCATCATAAATTTCTTTGCCGTCTCATTATCCTCAGTCACAATTGCATCACTGTGTCCTGTGTGGTGAGTACCGATATGTGCAATCGCCTCTTCTGCACTATCTACAACCTTCACTGCAAGAATGTAATCAAGGAATTCTGTATCAAAATCATTTTCTCCCGCCGGTACTCCATCAATGACCTTCGCCGCACGTTCATCAAGACGCAGCTCTACCGGATGTTCTCCTGCATCCAGCACTGCTTTTAATTTTGGCAGGAATTCTTCATAAATATCTTTATGTACCACGCAGACTTCCTCTGCATTGCACACCGACGGCCTGCTGGTCTTTGCATTTTTAATAATCTTTAATGCTTTTTCCTGATCAGCATCTTTATCTACATAAACATGGCAGATACCTGTACCAGTCTGGATACATGGTACTTTTGCATTTTCTGTACATGCCCGGATCAGACCGGCACCGCCGCGTGGAATGAGTAAGTCTACATATCCAACAGCTGTCATCAGCTCTGTTGCAGATGCTCTTGTAGTATCTTCTACCAGATTTACCGCATTTTCAGAGATACCAGCCTTTACAAGCCCACGCTTTAAGCATTTTACGATTGCTGCTGCAGAACGATATGCTTCCTTTCCGCCACGAAGTACGCACACATTACCGCTCTTTAATGTCAATGCCGCTGCATCAGAAGTTACATTCGGGCGGCTTTCATAAATGATCGCAACCACACCCATGGCAACTGCTGTTTTTTCAATCACCAGCCCGTTTGGTCGTTCCACCCTTCGAAGCACTTTTCCTACCGGGTCCGGAAGCTCTGCAACTTCCCGGATGCCTTGTGCCATGCCCTCAATTCTGCTCTTTGAAAGCGCCAGACGGTCAAGCATCACATCAGAAATCACCCCTTTGGAGGCTTCCAAATCCTTTGCGTTTTCTGCAAGGATTTCGTCAGTTCCCGTAATCAGCTCATCGGCCATCGCCATCAGTGCTGCATTTTTTGTTTCTGTATCAGCTAACATCATCGAAGTCTTCGCTTCTTTTGCTGCCTTTAAAATCTCATGAGTAGTCATCGTTTTCCCCCACTATCTCTTTCCAACAAATCTGGTTCCTACTGCTTCTCCATCGATAATCTTATATAAAATTTCCGGTTTCTTACCATTGGCAATGATCATATCGCATCCTGCAGTTGTAGCAATCTGAGCTGCCAAAAGCTTCGTTGTCATACCGCCGGTTCCTTGTCTTGTACCTGCACCGCCTGCAAGCTGCATGATTTCCGGTGTGATTTCTTCTACCTTCGGAATCAGCTTTCCATTTGGATCCTTATGCGGATCTGCCGTAAACAGTCCGTCAATATCTGTCAAAAGAATGATCAGATCTGCTTCCACACTTCTGCCCACAATTGCTGCCAACGTGTCATTGTCTCCAATTTCAATCTGTTCCGTTGCAACAGTATCGTTTTCATTAATGATTGGAAGCGCTCCAAGCTCAATCAAACGTCTCAATGTATTTTCACAGTTGTGTCTTCTCTTTTCATCTTCAATGTCTTCGCCTGTTAACAGAATCTGTGCCACCGTATGATTATATTCTGTAAAAAGTTTATCGTAGGTATACATCAGTTCGCACTGGCCAACCGCTGCAGCCGCCTGTTTCGTCGGCATATCTGTTGGTTTTCCCGGTAACATTAATTTACCGACGCCCATTCCAATGGCTCCGGATGACACCAATACCATTTCATGACCTGCATTTTTCAGGTCACTTAATACTTTTACCAGCATTTCCACTCGCTGAATATTCAGTCTCCCTGTAGGATGCGCCAAAGTAGACGTTCCTACTTTTACTACAATTCTCATACCCTATTTTTTTCCTAACTCTTTTGTTTTTTCATAAGCCGCTACAACAGCTTCAAAAATATCTCCTCTAAAACCGCCTGCTTCCAGTGCACGCACGCCCTGAATTGTACTTCCTGCCGGGGAACAAACTGCATCCTTCAGCACTCCAGGATGTTCTCCGCCTTTCAATACCATTTCTGCAGAGCCAAGAAGCATTTGTGCCGCATAGTCTAGGGCCTTTGCTCTCGGAAGCCCGCATGCCACACCACCGTCAGCCAGCGCTTCGATAAACATATACGCAAATGCCGGGCCGCATCCTGCTACCGCGCTTCCTGCATCGATCAGATTTTCCGGCAGCTCATCAAACTTTCCTGCTTCCTTCATAATATGCAAAAATGTTACCATTTCATCCAAATGTGTTTTTGCACTGCAATAAAGAATCATCCCTTTTCCAACTGCCGCCGGAGTATTTGGCATCAGTCGGATAATCGGATAATTTCCTCCTGCCATCTCCTGAATGCTGCTCATGGTAAGCCCAGCCGCCATCGTAACAAGGACAAAGCGATCTTCTCTGGCTTTTAATACTGGTGCAATCTCCTCCAGTACTCCGCTCATCATCTGCGGCTTTACACCAAGGAAAATATACTGACAATACTTTGCCACTTCTTTATTTGATCCCACAGCTGCACCCCCAAGACTTTCTGCCAGTCTTTCCGCTTTTGCAGAAGTTCTGTTAGCCAGGCAGATCTGTCCGGGCGTGATCATATCCGATTTCACTGCTGCTTTGGCAAGAGCACTGCCCATATTTCCACATCCGATAAATCCAATATAAGTACTCATCATTTGTCCTCCTCATCGCTTTCACACGTTAGCGTATTGCATATATCCTAACACGAAACTGTATATTTTTCCACAATCTTTAGTATCATTTCTACGCAAAAATCCATTCCTTCTGCAGTTACATGTTCATATGGTCCATGGAATCCGAATCCGCCGGTTCCAAGGTTCGGACATGGCAGTCCCATGAAGCTAAGTCGTGCTCCATCTGTACCACCGCGAATTGGTACTACCTTTGGATTTAACCCTGCTTCTTTCGCTGCCTCTTTCGCATAGTTAATCAGGTGAATATGCGGTTCTACCATTTCTTTCATATTATAATATTGGTCTTTCACTGCTAATTCCACAGTTCCTGCACCATATTTCTCATTCATTGATTCCGCAATTTTTTCTGCCAATGCTTTTCTGGCTTCAAATTTTTCGCGGTCATGATCACGGATAATATACTGAAGCTTTGCTTTTTCTACACTGCCTTCCATATCTGTCAGATGGAAAAATCCTTCATATCCTTCTGTTTTTGCCGGTATTTCATCTGCCGGCAACATTCCGTTTATTTCCATAGCAACCAGCTGCGCATTGACCATAATATCTTTCGCACTGCCCGGGTGTACATTATTTCCATTTACTGTAAATGTGGCACCTGCTGCATTGAAGTTCTCATATTCAATTTCACCTTCCATACCGCCATCCAGCGTATAAGCAACGTCTGCACCAAATTTTTCTACATCAAAATGGTCTGCACCCGCACCAATTTCTTCGTCCGGTGTAAATCCGATACAGATTTTTCCATGAGGGATATCTTCTTTCAGAATACGTTCCACCATGGTCATGATTTCTGCAACGCCACTCTTATCATCAGAGCCAAGCAGGGAAGTCCCGTCTGTGGTAATAAGTGTACGGCCTTTCATATTGACAAGCTCTGGAAAATCTTTTACCTTCAACACACGTCCGCTTTCTCCAAGCACCACATCCTGTCCATCATAGTTTTCAATGACCTGTGGCTTTACTCCAAATCCATTAAAATCCGGTGCTGTATCCATATGGGCAATAAATCCCAGACGTTTGCTGTTTTCATATCCTTCCGTTGCAGGAATAGATGCATAAACATAACATTTCTCATCTACAGATGCATTTTCAACTCCAAGACTTTTCAACTCTTCCACCAATGCCTTTGCCAGATCAAACTGACACTCAGAAGATGGTGTCTGCTCTGAAGCAGGGTCACTTGGGGTATCAATCACTACATATTTCAACAATCTTTCATAAGCTTTCATATCAATGCTCCTTGTTATTAAATTATTATGCTTTAGAAGAAGTCTTCAGCCTCTTTTTTAATTTTCTCCATACAATAATAAAGCAGATCAAATGTGTACCGCCTGTGATGATCCAACTGATAATGTAGGAGCTGTACAGTACATCCAGAGAATGGAATCTTGAAAATACCGTAACAATCCATAAAATACGAAAACCACAGGCACCGATGATGGACACTGCCATAGGAACCACTGCATATCCAAGTCCTCGCAGCATCCCTACCAGCGCATCCATAATACCGCAGGCAAAATACGGCAGGCAGATCCATTTCATTCGTGTCAGACCATAGGAAATAACTTCCGGGTCTGAGGAATAAATATGAAGGAGCGGATCCCCAAAGAAATAACAGCCTCCACCCATCACAACTCCTACAAGCGTTACCATCAGGACACTGTTTCTGAGAACCTTTGTGATTCTATCATATTTTCCGCCGCCAAGATTCTGGCTTGTAAAGCAAAGCGCTGTCTGCTGGAAGGAATTCATGGCTGTATATACAAATCCCTCAATATTTGCCGCCGCACTGGAACCAGCCATGGCAACAGAGCCAAAGGAGTTGATCGATGACTGAATCAGCACATTAGAGAAAGAAAATACAGAGCCCTGCAGACCTGCCGGAAGTCCATGACGCAAAAGCAGTTTTACCTTTTCTTTATTCATTCCCAGTTTTTTCGGTTCTAAACGGCAGCTTCCTTCCATTCTGCACATGCACCACAAAAGAAGGGCTACGGAAATGCACTGGGAAATTACTGTCGCCAAAGCAACGCCTGCTACACTTAAATCTAAACCAATGACAAACACCAGATTCAAAACAACATTTACCGCACCTGCAACAGTCAGGTAATACAATGGGCGCTTAGTATCGCCGATGGCACGCAGGATTGCCGCCCCGTAATTATAGACCAGAATGACCGGCATTCCTGTAAAATAGATTTTTACGTAAATTGCTGCAAGGTCAACGACATCATCCGGAGACCCCATCAGAACGAGCAGCGGTTTTGCAAAAATATTCCCAAGCACCGCCAGAACCACACCGGCCAGTGCCGCAAAAGTAATAGACGTGTGTACCGTTTCTCTAATATCCTCGTCCTTTTTGGCTCCATAATATCTGGATACCAAAATATTGGCACCTACAGAAAGGCCCATAAACATATTGACCAGAAGATTGATCAATGAGGTCGTAGAACCTACCGCCGCCAGCGCCTGTGGTCCTGCATATCTCCCCACCACAATGGTATCTGCCGCATTGAACAAAAGCTGTAAGATTCCGGAAAACATCAGCGGTATTGTAAATACCAGCATTTTTCCTACCAGCGGCCCTTCACACATATTCATTTCATAACTCTTTTTCTCTTTACCCACAAATATCCCTTATTTCTTTTGTAAATTTTCAGATTTTTCTGAAGCACTTTTATATTTTCACTGATACGCCATTGACTTCTACGTGATCATCGATGGCAATGACCAGACATTTTCTTCCCTCGATTTCCATTGTTTCAATCAAGTCAGCTCGCTCAGGGTTGACTTTGATGACAATATCCGGTGTTTCCACACTGAATTTCTTTACATTTACCACATTGCTGGCAAGAAGGGTCGTACGCTCTCCTGCCACAGTGTCAAATTCCTTCTCAAAATCCTGCATTTTTTCTTCCGGTGCACCGCTCTTTTCCAAAAGCTTTTTCACATCCATTTTAGACAGCTCCAATGGTTCCGGTGCTTCCTTGTGTTCTTCCATCATTTCGTACAAATTATCATGCAGATTTCGAACTACTTCATATTCGCATTCTTCTCCGAGAGTTTCGGCAACCACCGCATCAAAGATTTCTTTCTGGCTTTTTGCAGTTACCGGAATTCCAGCACCAAATACCTGATCGATCAACTCCGGCTGAAGCTCTTCCGGATTTTTGGAATAGTAGAGCATATTATGTACGTCTGTCGCACGATCATTGAATGCAGGAAATAAGAATCCATTCATTGGCATTTCCACGATCCAGTCACGCACACGGTCTTCCATCAGATTGGTTTCCGGGTTATAAAATAATGCCGCCTTCGTTAAATTCACCGGGCAGATACTGCATAAAATATGCTTAAATACAGTATCCGAAGCATCATCCATTTCCAGACCATCTGTAGATTTTCCCGGAACATCATACGCTGCATAGATCAATACGATGTAATAGTTTTCTCCATAACGAAAATGTTCGATAATCTTATCATAGAATTCTTCCACCAGCATATCATCTTTCAGCTCGCTCTCACGCAGCTTCATCAAAAATTCCTGCGGTCCGCCCTGCATTTCTGAATCCAGAGAAAATTCCATGTTGATCATATTTTTCCCAAGAGTTCCGGAAAGAGTGTGCTTAAAAATATCAAAATATTTGAACGCCTCTTCCTCCGGCATGGATAAAAATGCCTGTTTGGACTGACAGATCTTTTCTTTTTCATGATTTACATAGCAGCCACAGATGCGTGTAATTGCACAATTGGCCGGCGTAAACTGTTTTCTGATCTCTAAAATCTCTTTTTTATTCATAGGTTTTCAAAATCTCCTCCAACTGCCATAAATTGTCAATTTCATGGTCAATTTTTACATTCTTTGTCTTTTCTGCGTGGTTTGGATTATACCAGCAGCAGATAATGCCTGCATTGTTTCCGCCCTGCATATCGCTGGTCAGGGAATCTCCGATGATCAGAAGCTCATCCTTTTCATAATGTCCGATTTTTTTAAACACATAGTCAAAAAACTGGGGATTCGGTTTCTCGAATCCAATCAATTCAGAAATGAACACATCGTCTACCAGTTCCCCAATCCCTGATTTTCGAAGCTTTTTCTCCTGTGCCACAAAAGTTCCATTTGTAACGATATACTGCTTATAGTCCTTAGCCAGTTTCTTAAGAAGTTCATAACCATTATCATGGAAACAGATGGTATCTCCAAGCGCTACCTGATAAGTATCATTAAACTCCTTTTCACAGTCAGTTTCAATGCCTTCTAAGGCAAAAAAATCCTTAAATCGATTCACGAGAATTTCTGCTTTTGACATTTCTCCCCGTTCTAACATTTCCCAGTATCCTTTATTGATCTTGGAATAACATCCCAGCATTTCATCCGTACACTCTCCCAGACCATATTTATGGAAGCAAAAACGAATCGCTGCTTTTTCAGCTGCAAGAAAGTCCAGTAAAGTGGCATCTATATCCCATAAGATTACTTTGATCATAAATTACACTCCTAAAAATTTTCTATCCGTTTATTATAACAAAGAAACGCCCGATTGTACAATCGAGCGCTTTAGAAATCTTATAATCTTTCTATCAGATTTTTGTATAATTTTAATTCTGCAGTAGTTTCCCCTACTTTTACTTCCGCCTGATCGACCATCATTCCAAGAAGCAGAAGCTGCCCCGGTTCTCCCGGATCGCCACTGCCTGCAAGCTCCCAGTAAATATCCTCCATCCCTGCATTTTTGGGTTCATTAAAATATTTTTCCAAATCTGCTACCTTTTCCTTGTTCTCAGGAAGAAAGTTGGATGTAAAAGTGATATTTGCAGCGTTTCCATCGTATTCGATGCCGGAATTCATTTTGGTTGCACCCATTGAAAAAAAGAAAATTGTCAATTCTTCTACAATTTTAGTCACTTTTCTTCGTTCATGAATCATTGCTTTCTATTCTCCTTTTTCTCTTTTATTTTCTGTTTTCGAACTTCATAGCTTCTCATGAAACTTTCAATCGTCGGTATCATCACAATGGCTACCCAACCACAGCTAAATCCATTATTATAGAGATTCAATCCCCCATACATTGCAGAAGTACACATGACAATACATGCATGGAGCATTCCGGATAAAATTCCCCAGATCGGACCAAACTGTCCGGCAATCGGCGAAATACCAACCACAAAAAATGCCGCAATGAGAATTCCCGCATCCGTTGGCGAATGCTGACTGAAAAATGTAGACAGATACACACCAAGAAGCACCGGAAGGTAATTTCTAAGATGCGCACCAAAAGCTGCAAATCCAAAGACCGTAAACAGGCACCCCAGTACCGGTCCTGAAAAATCAGCACCAATGAGCATCGCATAGGTCAAGCCGGCCGTTGCAGTCAATGACATATTCATTAACGTTGCACCTGGTCCATCCATGAGAACAAAGTCCGCAACAGCTCGTCCAGGATGTTTAAAGATCTTTAAAAGATTTTTCAGCTTTCCTTCATTAATATACAGTCCCAGTAAAAATGCTGCCACAAGATAAACATAGATTCCCGTAATCAGCATTGGATGGCGTTCCGCTTTCCATATAAACACTGATTCGCTGCTGATTCCAAGGGATTTCAGCACACAGAACATCACAAAGGCTAAAGTACCGCCTGAAAATCCGACATTAAACAAACTGTAACCCATATGCATAGAGGCTGTATGCTGAGACAACGGCGGCAGAATATATCCAATGAATATCCCGGCCAAAATCGCGAACGCAAGATTTTTCCAAAGCCCAAATGGCAGAATATAAGTCAGTTCCGTTACGAACGGTGCCAGACAGGTGGCAAACAATGCGGTATAAGTATATCTGCTCATAGAGACGTTATGTGCTTTTGCATATAGAATCGTACCCAAATGAATTGGCAGAATATTTACTACATTCTTTCCCCAAAATCCGAAACCTGTATTGATAAACACCGCAGCCATTGTAAGTCCGGTAAATGGCAGCTCTGCATATTCAATCATGACCAGAGAAATCGTCATGACCAGAGCTGCATTTAGAAATGCCGGACCATAACCTACCAGTTCAAAGTAGTCCGTCACCAGAGCATCTCTGGACAAAATGATCGTCCGAAGACCGCTTGCAAGCTCCTGAGGATGGGAAAAGCAAACTGCTGTAAAATACAGCATCGCCAACGTAATATACGTAAAATATTTTAAACCATTTTTCCTGATTAATTCTTTCATTAAAACTTCTCTTTAACAAGTTTTACCACTGTTCCTGATAATAAGAACAGGGCAATTAAGTTCGGGATTGCCATCAGACCGTTGAATGTATCAGCGATTCCCCATAACAGTCCTAAATCCATGGTTGCTCCTACAATACCCATTAAGGAATAAACTACCATAAAAGGTTTGATAAATTTCGCAGAACCAAGAAACTCCATACATCTTGCTCCATAAAGTCCCCAGCCCAAAATTGTGGAGAACGCGAAACAAACCATTGCAACTGCTGTAAAAATAGATACCCAGTTTCCGTAGGTAGCTGTAAAACCACTGATTGTAAGCTCTGCACCTGCTGCCACGCCATAACTGATCGTGACGCCACTGCAAAGAATTGTGAGTGCTGTTAATGTACAGATTACGATTGTATCTGCAAATACTTCAAAGATACCAAATACACCCTGCTCTACAGGATCTTTTGTATCAGAGGTTGCATGAGCGATGGAACCTGTACCAAGACCGGCTTCATTAGAGAAGATACCTCTGGAAACACCTTTCTGCAGGCTGACGATCATTGTTCCAACAACACCACCAGTTACTGCTGATGGATTGAATGCACCTGAAATAATAGAAGCAAATACTGATGGTACAATATCAATATTTAAAATTACAACACCCAAACCAAGGATAATATAAAGTATTGCCATAAATGGTACGAGTTTTTCTGTAACTTTGGCAATACGTTTAATACCGCCAAGAAGTACCATTCCTACAACAATTGTAATAACAATACCAATGATCAGGCTTACCGTGCCCTGAGACGATTCATTGATCACATTATAGTTTAATAATGCAGAATTGATCGCTGTTGTAATTGTATTTACCTGTGTTGCATTCCCTGTACCGAATACAGTCAATACGCCAAACAATGCATAAAGCACTGCAAGAAAATGCCATTTTTTGCTCAGACCATTTTTGATATAGTACATTGGTCCGCCTACATAATCGCCATGCTCATTTCTTTCTCTGAAATGCACTGCCAGTGTTACTTCGGCAAATTTTGTACACATACCAAGAAGAGCTGAAATCCACATCCAGAATACTGCACCTGGACCGCCGATGGCGATGGCTCCTGCCACACCTGCAATATTACCGGTTCCTACAGTCGCTGCAAGCGCGGTACAGACCGCCTGAAACGGGGTAATGGAACCATGTCCTGCTTCACTTTTCTTAAATACCTTTCCCAGAGTTGCTTTCATAGCATATGGGAATTTTCTAAACTGAATAAATCCTGTTCTAACAGATAACAGGATACCTACACCGATGATGCAGACCATTGCCGGAACACCCCAGACAAAAGCATTGACCGCATCATTCACTTTTGTAATAAGTTCTAACATAATCTTATCCTCTCCAAAACTCAATATGTATGCCATTATACAAGAAAACCCTGTAAATTTGAAGAAGAAATTTCTTGAAAACTCTTGAAAATTCAGTGTTTTGAAATAAATATGGTCATATATACAGAAAAAGGCGGAAGACACTTACATCTCCCGCTCCAAATTATTCTTTTGATTATAGAAACTTTGCCGCAATCGCTTCGATAAGCGTTTCCACATCCGATTCGCCAAAATATCTTAAACAGACAATTTGATTGCCAATCCTTACAAATACCTGTTTATTACCTTCGAAGCGATACCCTGTACCTTCCACCGCTGCAATCTCTGTAAAACGTTCATCCGAAACTTCCAGCTTCACCCAGTTTTCTTCCGTATTATACTGTCCTTTACGAAATACGTTATAGTAACCCTGCGAATATTTGATGTAATATTCGACCACCTGCTCGAACAGCTTCCGGGCTGTTTTTTCATTTTTCACATCCCAGTACAGACCCTCCATCTGAGTACCTGTACCTTGTCCGCTATATTCCATATATTGGTTAATTTCATAATAACTGTTACAAAACGGTGCGTGAATGTATTCAATGCGATTTCCAAAATTCACATCCGGATATTCGTCCCAGAAAATATCCGCTATTTTGAAATCCCCACCTTCAAGCTCAGCCAGATCCACATATTTTAAAGAAAAATCTGCCTGTGAAAGAGTTTGCACCTCCTGTCTGTTATCCAGACCCAGTATCGTAATCACGGAAATTCCCAAAGCCAGCCAGGTTAAAAGTTTTGCTGGAAAATAGAAACCATATGAAGCCTCTACCCTTTCTTTCTCCGGACGCAGCTCTTCGTCGTATGTTTCCAGATATTTATGCAGTTTCACATTCTGGCAAATTTCTCCTATCGTCTGGATGATTATCAAAAATATCCAAAATATGTAAAGTGCCAGCCTTTCCATCCGCTGCTGCATCATCTGCAACAATAAAAATTCATTCCTGATTATATAAACACCCAAAAACAGGCAAAGCAAGAACAGCACGAAAATCCCTGACCAGAACAATTCTTTATTTAGCTTTTTCAAATTGAACGCAATATAAGATTCATTTTTCGGTTGCTTTGCATTTTTATCCTTATGCCGATAAATATGTTCTCTGGTATTTCCAATGCTGACTACATACTCCCAGCCGCATTTTGAAAGCTCCTCTCTGCGAAACATGGATGGTTCATCCTGCGAATCATCCATATCCAGCTGATAGATGTAAGGTTCTGCTCCTTGCGCTTCCTTAAATTTCACAAAAAATATGCCCCAGTTCTCCAGTTCCCAGCCGCAGGACGACTGCTCATCCAACCATTGTTTTATTTTAGACAGGTTATAATGATGATACGGGCAAATTTTTAACATTGTTTTTTCCTTTATACTTCAAAATCCAAACACATTCTTGTTTTTGTAAACGGACGCACCTTGCTGTCTGCAACTGCAACATGTTTCGGATGTACCGCATAGCCTTTTAATGCCGCTTCGTCAGTTAAAGTTGTATCCAGCATGACTTCTGCGTTTGAAGATGCAAGACCTTCGATCTGTACTTTCACCTCTAAAAGTCCCGGAACTTTTCCTACCAGACCTTCCAGACTTTCTTTCATTTCTGCTTTGATGACTTTCTTTTCTTCTGCTGACAGTTCATCTTTTAACTGCCATAAAATAATGTGTTTAACCATAGTTTACCTCCTTAAATTACGAAAACAAAAGATGTTTTCCTGTTATTTTTAACGAATTTCAAAAATGTTTCCTCAATATTTTTAAATATATTATAATTCAAACTCTTCCAAGCCGCAATTCGGAAAAGCGTGCTGCACAAATTCTTCATTTTCCATATCGCAAAAATAATTACAGATAATGCGACAGACTCCTCCGTGAGATACCACCAGCACTTTTTTATCCGGATACTTGTCCCTGATTTCAAACAGGAAGTTATAAATCCTGTATGCCATATCAAAATAAGATTCTCCATTTGGGTATCTCTTAAAATGATCACGTTTGGCTGCCTGATATTCCTCGCACCAGCGGTCAACACCCTCAAAGTCGCCAAAATTTGTTTCGATCAGTCTTTCATCCACGATTGGTATCAAGCCTTTAACATCTGCCACCGCCTGCGCTGTCTGTCTTGCACGGGACAGTGGAGACACAAAAATCATGTCAATTTCGATATCTTTCATTTTCTCTGCAAGTTCTGCCGCCTGTTTTAATCCTTTTTCACTTAATGGGTCATCAGTACGGCCAAGCACTCGCTGTTCTGAGTTACGCAATGTTTCTCCATGACGTGTAATGTATAGTTTCATTCTTTTCTCCCTTTCAATTCATATTATCATCTTACATGATATACCTCTAAACGAAAAGCAAAAATTATAATTCAGGACCTATTCTTCCTTATTTTGGCGCTATTCAAAATTACAGAACTCCAACAATTCTTCACAAAATTGTTGGAGTTCTGTATCACTTCATATTCATTGGTTTGAATCTCTCATAACAAGATTACTGTTTAAACAACGGTGTAGATAAATATCTGTCCCCTGAATCCGGCAAAAGCACCACAATATTCTTCCCCACATTTTCAGGGCGTTTCGCCACCTCTGTTGCCGCCTTCAATGCTGCACCGGAAGAAATTCCCACAAGAACCCCTTCTGTAATTCCAAATCTCGCGCCTTCCTTAAATGCATCATCATTTTCTACAGTAATGATTTCATCATAAATATCTGTATTTAATACCTTCGGTACAAATCCCGCACCAATTCCCTGAATCTTATGAGGTCCTGCCTGACCACCGGATAATACCGGGCTGGATGCCGGCTCCACAGCAATTACCTGAATCGCAGGATTCATGGATTTCAAATATTCTCCCACTCCAGTAATAGTTCCACCGGTTCCCACTGCGGACACAAAAACATCTACTGCACCATCTGTCTGTTCCCAGATTTCAGGACCTGTTGTCTTTCTGTGAGCATCCGCATTTGCAGGATTGTCAAACTGACCTAAAATGATCGCTCCCGGAATGGAATCCCGAAGCTCCTCTGCTTTTGCAATGGCTCCCGCCATTCCTTTCGCACCTTCTGTCAGAACAAGCTCTGCCCCATAGGCACGAAGCAGAGTTCTTCTTTCCTCACTCATAGTTTCCGGTAACGTAAGAATTGCTTTATATCCTTTCACAGCTGCTGCCATAGCAAGACCGATTCCTGTATTTCCAGAAGTAGGTTCTATAATGGTAGCTCCTGGTTTTAAAAGTCCCTTTCTTTCTGCATCCTCAATCATTTCAAGACCCACACGGTCTTTCGCAGAACCTGCCGGATTTAAATATTCCAATTTTGCTAAAACATTCGCCTCTGTCGCCCCTACCTGCTCACTATATCGGCTGATTTTTAAAAGTGGTGTCTTTCCCACCAATTCCAATGCACTTAATTTAATATCACTCATCACAATTTCCTCCTCATATTCACATTTATCCTAAAGCTTTGTCTTTATATTTCGAAAGCTCTTCTACATATTTTTGCCCCAGTTCGCTAAGGGCAATGCCCTTTCGTTTCAAATATCCAATAGACATTACTTCATCAGATTTTAATTTCACTGCACAATACTCCGAACCATTCAGTTCCTCGCAGATAATACCGGAACAAAGAGTATATCCATTCAGCCCAATCATCAGATTCAAAAGTGTCGCGCGATCATTTGCCTTAATCAGCTGCTTATACTGATAATTGCTTAATACCTCTTCTGCAAAATAAAATGAGTTATAATTTCCCTGTTCGAACGACAGACACGGATAGTTTTCAAGCTCTTCCAGCGTAATCTCTTCCTGCTCTGCCAGCGGGTGCCCCTTCCATAAATATACGTAAATACTGCATCTCAAAAGTTCATGAAATTCCAGCTCATACTCTGTAAACAGTTTATTCAGTACCTTATAATTAAATTCATTCACATAAAGGACACCTATCTCACTTTTGAAATTCTTTACATCCTCGATCACTTCATAGGTCTTCGTCTCCCTCACCGCAAATTCATATTTTTCCATGCCGAACTGCTTTACCATCTCCACAAAAGCATTGACTGCAAAAGTATAATGCTGCATAGAAACCCCAAATTTGCGTTTCACATTCTCTTTTTGGATATATTTTGTATCAATAAGTTCACATTGCTCCGTGACCTGTCTGGCATAGCCAATGAATTCTTCGCCCTCCGGTGTCACCACGATGCCTCTGCTGGTTCTCCTGAAAACCTCAATACCGATTTCCGTTTCAAGCTCCCTGATGGCAGTTGACAAACTAGGCTGAGAGATAAACAGCTTTTTCGCCGCTTCATTCATAGATTTTTCGCCTGCTACGGTCACCACATATTTTAACTGTGTCAGTGTCATTTTCTGCTTCCTTTAAAATCAGAAGATTCTTGTTCTATTCGCGAATCGCTTTGAACGCTTCCTCTAAATCCTCGATAATATCATCCACATTTTCTGTTCCGATAGACAAACGAATCGTATTCAGCTTAATTCCCTGTTCCTCGAGCTCTTTTTCATTTAACTGGGAATGTGTGGTAGATGCCGGATGAATTACCAAAGATTTTACGTCTGCCACATTTGCCAGAAGAGAAAACAGCTCCAGATTATCGATAAAAGCCTTCGCTTCCGCCTCCCCGCCTTTGATCTCAAAGGTAAAAATCGAACCGCCGCCATTCGGGAAATATTTTTTGTAAAGTTCCTGCTGTACCGGATCTTTTGAAACGCATGGGTGGTTTACTTTTTCCACCTGTGGATGATTACTTAAATATTCTACCACTTTTAAAGCGTTTTGAACATGGCGTTCTACCCTTAAAGATAAAGTTTCCAGTCCCTGCAGGAAGAAAAATGCATGAAATGGAGAAATTGTTGCGCCCATATCTCGCAGGAGGATTGCACGGACCTTCGTCACAAAAGCTGCCGCACCTACCGCTTTTGTAAAGCTGATGCCATGGTAGCTTGGATTCGGCTCAGTGAGTGCAGGAAATTTTCCGCTTGCTTCCCAGTCAAATTTTCCGCTATCCACGATCACGCCACCGATTGTCGTTCCATGCCCTCCGATAAATTTCGTAGCCGAATGAACCACAATGTCTGCACCATATTCAATCGGACGTACCAGATACGGTGTCGCAAATGTATTATCAATTACCAATGGAATCTTATGTGCATGTGCAATCTCTGCAAGTTTCTCAATATCCACGATATCAGAATTCGGGTTCCCCAGAGTTTCAATAAATACTGCTTTTGTATTTTCCTGAATCGCTGAATTAATTTTTTCATAGTCAAATGGATCTACAAACGTTGCTGTAATTCCATATTCCGGAAGTGTATGCGCCAGAAGATTATAAGTTCCGCCATAAATATTTTTTGCCGCTACAATGTGATCGCCTGCCTGTGCCAGATTCTGAAATGTATACGTAATGGCTGCAGCACCGGATGCCACCGCCAGGGCTGCCACACCGCCCTCTAATGCAGCAATTCTTTTTTCAAATACATCCTCTGTTGGATTTGTCAGTCGTCCATAAATATTTCCCGAATCACTCAGATCAAATCTTGCTGCCGCATGGGCACAATCCTTAAATACATAGGAAGATGTCTGATAGATTGGAACTGCTCTTGCGTCAGTTACCGGATCCGGCTGTTCCTGGCCCACATGCAGCTGCAATGTTTCAAATCTTAAATGTCTTTCTTCTCTCGTCTTCTTTGCCATAATGTCCTCTTTTCCGCGACCCTGTCGCAATTTTTTGATGAAGCAATCATAGCATTCAACGAAGTATTAGTCTAATATATATAAATAATATCTTGTTATAGTCATTCCCTATATCTTTTTTGCAAGATTTTACCAGTTTCTCCAATTTTAAAATTTATTCAAGTTATTTTCACAAAATATCTCTTTTTTTCAGGGATTATCAAAAAAAATCACGAATGTCATATTTTTTTCAAAAAAATCTTGTAACTTACACCCATTTTATTATAATATAGATTGAATAAAAATGTGGAGGATTATGGTTATGCCAAAAAGAACAGATATTAATAAGGTACTTATTATTGGTTCAGGTCCTATCATCATCGGACAGGCTTGTGAATTTGACTACTCCGGTACTCAGGCATGTAAAGCCCTTCGTAAACTCGGCTACGAAATCGTACTGGTAAACTCAAACCCTGCGACAATCATGACAGACCCGGAAACAGCAGATGTAACTTACATCGAACCGCTGAACGTGGAAAGACTCGAGCAGATCATCGCTAAAGAACGTCCAGACGCACTCCTTCCAAACCTTGGTGGACAGTCTGCATTAAACTTAAGCTCTGAATTATATAAAGCAGGTATTTTAGATAAATACAATGTGAAAGTAATCGGTGTTCAGGTAGATGCTATTGAACGTGGTGAAGACCGTATCGAATTCAAGAAAACAATGAATGAACTTGGAATCGAAATGGCTCGAAGTGAAGTTGCTTACTCAGTTGATGAAGCACTTGCAATCGCTGACAAGTTAAACTACCCGGTTGTACTTCGTCCAGCTTATACAATGGGCGGCGAAGGCGGCGGTCTTGTATATAATAAAGAAGAATTAAAAACAGTCTGCGCACGTGGTCTTCAGGCCAGCTTAGTAGGACAGGTTCTCGTTGAAGAATCCATCTTAGGCTGGGAAGAACTTGAAGTAGAAGTTGTACGTGACTGTGAAGGCAATATGATCACAGTATGTTTCATCGAAAACATCGACCCATTGGGCGTCCACACAGGAGATTCCTTCTGTTCCGCACCAATGTTAACAATTTCTCAGGAATGCCAGGATCGTTTAAAAGAACAGGCATTCAAGATTGTTGATAAAGTAGGCGTTATCGGTGGTACAAACGTACAGTTCGCTCATGATCCGGTATCTGACCGTGTTATCGTTATCGAAATTAACCCACGTACATCCCGTTCATCTGCACTCGCTTCTAAAGCTACTGGTTTCCCAATCGCTTTAGTATCTGCAATGCTCGCTGCAGGTCTTACATTAAAGGACATCGAATGCGGTAAATATGGTACATTAGATAAATATGTTCCAGACGGAGATTACGTTGTAATCAAGTTTGCACGTTGGGCATTTGAAAAATTCAAAGGCGTTGAAGATAAGCTTGGTACTCAGATGAGAGCCGTAGGTGAAGTTATGAGTATCGGTAAAACTTATAAAGAAGCGTTCCAGAAAGCAATCCGAAGCCTGGAAACAGGACGTTATGGTCTTGGTCATGCAAAGAATTACGATTCCATGACAAAAGAACAGCTTTTAAAGAAGCTCATCACACCATCCAGCGACCGTCACTTCATTATGTATGAAGCAATCCGTAAGGGTGCTACAAGCGATGAAATCTTTGAACTGACAAAAGTAAAACATTACTTTATTGATCAGATGAGAGAACTCGTTGAAGAAGAAGAAGCTTTAATGAAATTCAAAGGAAGCCTTCCAACAGATGAAGCATTGATCTCTGCTAAGAAAAATGGTTTCTCTGATAAATATTTGAGCCAGATCCTTGAAATCCCAGAAGAAGATATCCGTAACAAACGTATTGAACTGGGTGTGGAAGAAGCATGGGAAGGCGTACACGTAAGCGGTACACAGGACAGCGCTTACTACTACTCAACCTATAATGCAGAAGACAAGAACCCTGTTTCAGAAGATAAGCCAAAGGTTATGATCTTAGGCGGCGGTCCAAACCGTATTGGTCAGGGTATCGAATTCGACTACTGCTGCGTACATGCTTCATTAGCATTAAAGAAACTCGGATTTGAAACAATCATCGTAAACTGTAACCCTGAAACAGTTTCTACAGATTACGATACATCCGATAAATTATATTTTGAACCATTAACACTGGAAGATGTTCTTAGCATCTACAAGAAAGAAAAACCAGTTGGTGTTATCGCTCAGTTCGGTGGACAGACTCCTCTGAACCTGGCTGCTGATCTTGAAAAGAACGGCGTAAAGATCTTAGGTACTTCTCCTGCAGTTATCGACCTGGCAGAAGACCGTGACCTTTTCCGTGAAATGATGGACAAGTTAGAAATCCCAATGCCGGAATCAGGAATGGCTGTTAACGTTGAAGAAGCATTAGAAATCGCTCACAAGATCGGTTTCCCAGTTATGGTTCGTCCTTCCTACGTTCTCGGTGGACGTGGTATGGAAGTTGTATATGATGAAGAATCTCTGACACAGTACATGAATGCTGCTGTAGGTGTAACACCAGACAGACCTATCCTCATCGACCGCTTCTTAAATCACGCATTAGAATGTGAAGCAGATGCAATCAGTGATGGTACACATGCATTTGTACCAGCTGTTATGGAACACATCGAACTTGCAGGTGTTCACTCAGGTGACTCCGCTTGTATCCTTCCATCTGTACACATTTCAGAAGAAAACGTTAAGACAATTAAAGAATATACTCGTAAGATTGCTGAAGAAATGCACGTCAAAGGTCTTATGAACATGCAGTACGCAATCGAAAACGGTAAAGTATATGTACTGGAAGCAAACCCAAGAGCATCCCGTACAGTACCATTGGTATCTAAGGTATGTAACATCCGCATGGTACCGCTTGCTACAGAAATCATTACTTCCGAGTTGACAGGAAAACCTTCACCAGTACCTGAATTAAAAGAACAGGTAATTCCAAACTACGGTGTAAAGGAAGCTGTCTTCCCATTCAACATGTTCCAGGAAGTAGACCCGATCTTAGGACCGGAAATGCGTTCTACAGGTGAAGTTTTAGGTTTATCTAAATCTTACGGTGAAGCATTCTTCAAAGCTCAGGAAGCTACACAGTCCAAACTTCCATTAGAAGGAACTGTACTGATTTCCGTAAACAGAAAAGATAAAGCAGAACTTCCAGAAGTAGCTAAGAGCTTCCACGAAGCAGGATTTAAGATCATTGCTACAGGTTCTACTTACGATACAATCGTTGCTGAAGGAATTCCAGCTGAAAAGATCAAAAAACTTTCTGAAGGCCGTCCAAATACACTGGATATCATCACAAACGGCAAAGTTGATTTAATCATCAACTCTCCTGTAGGAAAAGAAAGTGTTTCTGACGACAGCTACTTACGTAAAGCAGCAATCAAGGGAAGAATCCCTTACATGACTACTATGGCAGCTGCAAAAGCTACTGCTGAAGGCATCAAATGTATCAAAGCTCATGGAAGCAGCGAAGTAAAATCATTACAGGAATTACACAGCGAAATCCACGACAAATAAATCATTGAAACAAAAACGGCCCGCCTTGGAAACAAGGCGGGCTGATATTTTTTACTTGTATAATACATGCAGTTAATCTTCTGGTGTCAGTTTTCCTAATTTATAATGTTTTCTGCAAAGAGCCTTATAGCTGTCGTTCGCACCCAACATGACCTGCGCACCAACTCTTACGATTCCGTTTTCATTATAACGTGCATTGCAGGTGGCTTTTCTTCCACACCAGCAAACAGTCTTCAATTCCTGAATACAGTCTGCGATTGCCACAAGACGCTCACTTCCCGGAAACAGACGATTTTGAAAATCCGCACGAAGTCCATAACATACGACGGGTACATCCATAAAATCTACAATATCAGATAGGAAATCAATCTGTTCTCCTGTTGCAAACTGCACTTCATCAACGATGATACAATCATATTCCTTAATCTGTTCTTCAGTATATTTTGTTAGTTCTTCTAATAAAATGCACTCTTCCTGCAGACCAATTCTGGAATGCACGACCTTTACGCCATCTCTGGTATCGATTGCCGGTTTGCAAAGCAATGCCTTCTGTCCTACTTCTTCATAGTTAAATCGTGTCATCAATGCATTGGCTGTTTTCGAACTGCCCATTGCACCATAGTAAAAATAAAGTTTTGCCATATCTGTGTTCCTATTCGTTTCTTTCCTTCCCTACAGATACTTCTTTTGCTCTGTCTTTTTCAATCAAAATTTTCAGCGCTTCAATCCCTACGATAATCGCCTGTGATGTATCTTCGCTCATGTTCTGATCTAAACCAGCCGCTTCTCTTTCCTGGTTCCATACTACATGGAAGTTAGAACCGCAGCGGCATTTTAATGCATCTGCCACTACAAATAACGCTGCTGATTCCATTTCACTTGCCTTTACTCCAAGGCGTTTCCACGCTTCCCATTTTTGAAGAAGTTCATAGGAAACCGGCATTTTGTGTGGAGAATGCTGTCCATAGAAAGCATCTTTACACTGGACAACACCTACATGATACTTTTTGCCAAGCTTTTCAGCCGCTTCTACAAGTGCTGATAAAACTTCAAAATTTGCTACTGCAGGATATTCGATTGGAGCATATTCCATACTGGTATGTTCAAAACGGATTGCTCCAGAAGCGATTACTACATCACCAGACTGAACGTCAAGGTCGATACCGCCACAGGTACCTACACGGATAAATGTATCTGCACCGATGTTGTGAAGTTCTTCCATCGCAATAGAAGCAGATGGTCCGCCAATGCCAGTAGAGCAGACACTTACCTTTTCTCCCAACAGTGTCCCTGTATAGACAGTGTATTCACGGTTCTGAGATACAAGCACAGGATCATCAAAATGCTTTGCAATTGCTGCACAGCGTCCCGGATCTCCAGGTAATAAGCAATAACGTCCTACGTCACCTTCTACGCACTGAATATGATATTGCTTTTCTAATTCCCGCATAATGCCCTCCTATAAATCATCATTTTTCCATAACTATGCTATAAATCCAAGTCTTAGTAACCTGTCGCTTCTTCATTTTTTACAATCTTAATGATACGGCTTGTTCCCAGTCTGTCCGCTCCAAGTTCCAAGAATTTTTCTGCATCATCCATAGAGGAAATCCCTCCTGCTGCTTTCATTTTCACATTTGGTCCGATATTTTTGGCAAACAGTTCAATATCAGCAAAAGTTGCACCTGCTTTGGAAAATCCTGTAGATGTTTTAATGTAATCAGCCCCTGCTGCTGTTACGATCTCGCACATTTTTACTTTTTCTTCATCCGTTAAAAGGCATGTTTCAATAATGACCTTTAAGATTTTGTCCCCGCATGCTGCTTTCAATGTGCGGATTTCATTTTCAAGAAGATCATATTTTTTGTCTTTCAGCCATCCGATATTGATTACCATATCAATTTCGTCTGCTCCGTTAGCAATTGCATCTTTTGTTTCAAATTCTTTTGCAGCTGTTGTCATGTAACCGTTCGGAAATCCGATTACTGTACAGATTGCCAGTTTATCCTGTACATATTCTTTTGCCTGTGCTACATAACTTGGCGGAATACATGCTGATGCTGTTCCATATGCCATTGCATCGTTGAGAATCATTTTGATTTCTGACCATGTTGCTGTCTGAGTTAACAATGTATGGTCAACATGCTTTAATACCTCGTTTTTCATTATTTAATTCCCCTTTCTATATCACAGTGCCTTTCTTATATTGGCACGCATTTTTTCCGAGAGCATTTCATATTGTTCAATCTCTTCTTCACTGAGACCGGAATATTTCACCTGTAAATAAGTATTTTTAGCCATCAGAAGATCTCCAATGATTGGCTCTGATGCGCTTAACAATTCCAGCTCCATCTTGTAGTCTGACTTCTCAGATTTCTTTTTCTCCAAATCAACTGCTTCCTTTAACTTTACCAGTTCTTTTGCAATCAATTTCTGAATAGACATCATCAGTGTACGACGCTTAATATGAGTCACTGACGATATTTCTTTCAATGTACAGGCTTCATCCGTCTGACTTAAATAAAAGATCAATTTTACATCTTCAAAATTCAGATCATGCTTTAAAGCTACCGTTTCCAGATAGCGGTCCAGCAGTTTGCTTTCTCTGTAAGTGTCAAAAAGAATTCCTGCGCCTTCAGTAATACTGACACTGACTGACACTCTTTCATCCCCAAGTCTCATGCTGCCAGGAAATACCATCGGTCCAACTGCCCCATCTCCTGCAGCATCAATCAGAAATCTGTATACCTGCAGACGGCGTTTTTCGTAGTCCTCTTCCTCAAATACATCTTTATAGAATTCATTGTAACATTTGAATACGGTACGCTTCATGCGGACTGTCTTTGAAATGCTGGTTCCCTGAGAAACAAGGGAGCCTGGTGTTTTTACATAATAGTAAATCGGCACACGTAAAGCATATACACTTCTCACATGGCGGATATACTCCATATTAAAGATAAAGTCTTCACACCAGCTAATGTCCTTATCCATAGAAAGTCCATATTTTTCAATGATAGCTCTTCGATAAAGCTTATTCCAAAGCACACCGTAATAGAAATCTGCCGGCTTTTCCATCATCTGAAGTGCAAATTCTTCACGGGTCAGAACACCGTCCTCCTGAATATCTCCTTTATGCGCGAGACGCTCTCCAATTACACGATAGAAATCTGAGATTACCATATCGCAGTCATATTCCTGCGCACTATGCACTAAAAGCCCTGTGGCATCCGGTGTAATCCAGTCATCACTGTCTAAAAACTGTAAGTATTCTCCCCGCGCTGATTTGATTGCCAGATTTCGGCTGTCAGAAACACCAGAGTTTTGTTTGTGAATCACACGGATTCTTTCATCTTTCTCTGCATATTCATCACAGATGAGTCCTGAAGAATCCTTGCTTCCGTCATCCACCAATATTAATTCGAAATTTTCAAAGTCCTGTTTTAAAACA
Organism: Lachnospiraceae bacterium; assembly: GCA_017622875.1. Classification (GTDB taxonomy): domain Bacteria; phylum Bacillota; class Clostridia; order Lachnospirales; family Lachnospiraceae; genus HGM12587. The sequence continues at coordinate 9,611 of JAGAQG010000005.1, read as the reverse complement.
CTTTCAATGCATCGACGCAAATGCTGCTCTGCGTTATAAATCGGAATAATAATACTAACCTTTGGAGTCATCAAATCTCTCCCTTAACCTATCATCAAATACACAAAGTATGCTGCATAAGCCACCAACATAATAATACCAACCGGTCTTTTTAATTTATGCTCTTTCATAACACCAAACCAGAGGATCAGGCCTGCTGCCAGTGCGATTGCAGAGTCAATCAAAAATCCTTTTGCAAAGGCTACCGGTGTGATCAGTGCAGTTGTACCTACAACAAATAAAATATTAAAGATATTGCTTCCTACAATATTTCCAATGGCAATATCTGCTTTTCCTTTTCTGGCTGCTGTTACAGAAGTTACCAGCTCTGGCAATGAAGTGCCAAATGCAACGATGGTCAGACCGATGAGACGATCGTCCATACCAAGAGTTTCTGCGATAATGGTTGCGTTATCAACCGTCAGGTCACTTCCTAACACAATACAGACAATACCCACTGCCAGCATCAGAAGCTGTTTCCAGAGCGGAAGCAGTTCTCCCTCTTCTTCGTCATCATTTCCATTTTTCGCCATTCTGAAAAGGTATCCAAGATACACAAGGAATAATGCCCAAAGCACGATACCTTCCCATAAAACGATTTTACCACCTGTAAAACCAAGTACTGCAAGTACAATTGTAATGATATGCATAAATGGCATTTCCCATTTCACTGTGGAATGCTGAACTGCGACAGTTGTGATTGCTGCGGTAATACCTAAAATCAGAAGCACATTTAAAATATTGCTTCCCACAATATTTCCAATCGTGATTCCTGCGTTGCCGGACATTGCCGCTGTAATACTTACCGCTGCTTCCGGTGCACTGGTTCCCATAGCTACAATCGTAAGTCCGATGACAAGCTGTGGAATTCCAAATCTTGCGGCGATTCCTGCCGTCCCGTCTACGAACCAGTCTGCGCCTTTAATGAGCATGACAAATCCTACAATTAATAATAAAATTGCTAATAAAAGTTTCATCTTCTTTCTCTTCCCTCAATATTTTTAATTTTTAAAATCCTAACATCTGCACAAGAAAAACTGCTGCCGCAGCTCCCACTGCCACTGTTAATAATCCTTTTTTGAAATATGCCAGAACGACCGCTGTGGTACACCCTGCAACCGAACTCGGCAAAGTGCCTGTGCTTGAAAAGATTGCCGGGAAAGTCATCGCAGATAAAACTGCGTATGGCACATAATATAAAAATGATTTGACTCTCACATTCGTGATCTTTTTTCTGAAAATTACCATCGGGAGCACTCGCACGAGATAGGTAACTAACGCCATCACTGCGATTCCCGCAATTATATATCCTGTACTCATCATTCTCCCTCACTTTCTTCCACCGGAAACAGCCATGCTGCGATCAGGCAGACAACCACCGTAATCAAAATGATTGTCCAGCCGCTGGACAGATTTTTAATCACCGGAAGATATTTACAGGCCGCACTTGCTGCGATGGCAAGTACAACTGCAAAAAGTACATTTTTATGTTCTCTTGCAGGCGGTATGATAATTGCAATAAACATTCCGTAAAGTGCAATACCAAATGCATTTGACAGTACTGGCGGCATCAGGGACGTAGCTACTGCACCTACCAGTGTACCGCCTGTCCATCCAATCACTGGAGTCAGGATAAGTCCTGCCATATAGGCTGTGGTCAGTTCATGGTCTCTCTGCATGGAGACCGCAAAGATTTCGTCTGTAATACCAAAGGATACCGCCAGACGCTCTTTCATTGTCATTTTGCGCTCTACTTTCTGAGATACGGAAATTGACATTAAAAAGTATCGAATGTTAATGATCAGGGTCGTTAAGCCGATTTCTACCAGTGCTCCAGAAGCTGCAATCAGGTTCATTCCGGCAAACTGCCCTGCACTTGTCAGGTTCGTTAAGGAAATTAAAACTGCCGCCCAGACTGGAATACCGCTTAATACTGCTGTCAGACCAAATGCCATGGACACCGAAAAATATCCAAGACAAATCGGAAGTCCGTCACGGACTCCCTCTAAAAATTCCTGCTTTTTCATAGGTAAGATTCTTCCTCTTTTCACATTTTCACGAAGGATTCCCATTTTCATCCTATTTGGATAGTATACTCCATTTGCAGGCGGTTTTACAATCTATAATCTATGAAAATATAAAATTACATAGTAAAACAGGTTCTACCCTTCCGGATAAAACCTGCTGCTCTTAACTGCACTATTTTGAATCCTTACATAATCTCTCATGCATTACAAACATTAACACTAAAATTTCCAACAGATATACCGGCAGCAATGCTACATTGATATGATTTGCAATGAGGCCAAACAGTGGCGGCATGCAAAGAGTTCCCACATAAGCACTTGCCATCTGCATTCCTACAATGCTCTGAGATTTATCTGCCCCAAAATGATCCGGTGTAGAATGAATGACACAAGGATAAATTGGTGCGCATCCAAGGCCAATAATTACAAGACCCGCCAACGCCGCCATATCTCCAAGCGGCAGGAACATTGTCAAAATACCGATTCCTATAATCCCCTGTCCCAGGCGAATCATCTGGTCATCATTTAATTTAAAAGTAATAAATCCGCTAATAAATCTTCCTACTGTAATACCAATGTAAAAAAGGCTTCCAAACTGTGCTGCAATCTCTTCTAAAATTCCTTTATGCATTACCAAATAGCTGCTTGCCCAAAGTCCGGCAGTCTGCTCCAATGCACAGTAGCAGAAAAACATCACAAGGACTTCTTTTGCCCCCGGAATCTTTAAAATTTCTGGAAGTGATAAGCTTTCCGGCTCTTCCTGCATGGTACTGCTCGTTACACCTGAAGTTTTCTTCCATAGAGGAAGGGACAAAAACAGTAATGCCGAGAGTACCACCTGCAGTATACCAACATAGCGGTATCCCATATTCCAAATCTGACCATTTGTCAGAACATAGCTCATAATGTATGGTCCTGCAGATGCTCCAAGTCCCCACATGCAATGCAGCCAGCTCATATGATGGCTTTCATAATGAATCGCTACATAATTGTTCAAACAGGCATCTACACTTCCTGCACCAAGTCCATAAGGAATTGCCCAGAGAAGCAGCTGCCAATATGCATCGCTAAAAGAGAAGCCAAGCAATGCCACTGCTGTCATCCCTACGCTGACTGCTGTTACTTTTCCTGCACCATATTTCCTTGTCAGGTAATCACTGCATAAGCTGGAAACAATGGTTCCGGCAGAAATGATTCCAAATATGATTCCGGCAAAAGATACCGGAACATTAAATTCCAGATGCATGATCGGCCATGCAGACCCTAAAAGAGCATCCGGAAGTCCAAGGCTGATAAATGCCATGTAAATAAATGCTAATAATAAATGTACCATCTTGTATAATCTCCTTTGAATTGATATGATTATATCATCAAATATTTTTCAAAGTTAGAACAATACGTCCAAAATAGAAGCAAAACATAGGACAAAATCTCCAAAAAGAGAGGAAACATTTTATGGCAGTTTCTGAATGTCTAAATTACATTGACGAACATGGATTAGAATTAGTTGAGCACGGAAATGCTGCCTTTCCGGCAGCCGTCTACAATGACGATCTGTATGAGGAAGACGTAGAGTGGCACTGGCATAAGGAATTTGAATTTATCATTCAGGCTGAAGGAGCCTCTGTCGTTACCACAGGAAGTGAGAAATATCTCTTGAAAGAAGGAGACGGGCTTTTTATCAATTCTGAAATACTTCATTCCGGGTTCCATGCTGATACGCCAGCCTGCCGCTACCATTCCTTTGTATTTCACCCTGCACTTATCGGGGGCAGTTTTGAAAGTGTTTTCTGGAATCGTTATCTGCATCCATTGATAGAAAATAAAGCATTGCAGGGATTCTATTTTGACCAGAAAGTTCCATGGCAGAAAGAGGTTCTGAATGCTTTGGAATACGGATGGCAGTGTTTTGCAAAAGAAACCATGGGCTATGAATTTGCAGTCCGTGAAAGCCTGTCAAAATTAATTTTGGTCATCTGCACCAACAGCTCCAGACAAAAAAATTCCCCATCCCCGAAAGCTCTCAGAGATGGAGAACGTATGAAATTGATGATGCAGTATATCTCAGAACATTTCTCCGATGAGATTACTATCGCAAATCTGGCAGACTGCGCCATGATCAGTGAAAGTGAAGTTTTACGCTGTTTTCACAATACCATCGGCAATACACCAATCCAATATGTGAAGCAGTTCCGCATTCACAAAGCCGCTGCTCTTCTTACCTCTACAGATTTAAAAATCGTAGATATCGGAAACTTCTGCGGTTTTCAGGAAATGAGCTATTTTGCCAAATCCTTTAAAAAAATCTACGGCTGTACACCAACAGAATACAGGCTGCAGGGATAACCTCTGCAGCCTGTTGCTATTTTCCAACTCTTAAATTCACATAAAATTTTCAGGAAACTCATTATTTACTGTTCTTAGATGGAATCACAAAGATAAACAGTAAGGAGCTAATCAACAGCATATATGGATAAGTCAGATGCGGTAAGATCTGAAATGCGCTGACTTCGTATCCAAGTTCTACTGCTGTAGAAACTGCTACCAACATCTGTGCACCGTAAGGGATAATTCCCTGAAAAATACAAGAGAAAGTATCCAGTAAAGATGCTGCTCTCTTGGATGTAATGCCATAGTTATCTGACATTTCTTTTGCAATTGGGTTTGCCATAACGATTGCTACTGTATTGTTTGCAGTTGCAATATCCATAAGGCCTACCAAGAGACCCATGCCAAGCTCTCCGCCTTTTCTTCCTTTAAATACATGTTTAATCAGGTCAAGCAGTGCTTCAAATCCACCATACTCGGCAATAAGTGCACAGATTGCAGATACCAGGATCGCAACCATCGTTGTTTCGAACATTCCAGCTGCGCCGGAGCCCATATTTGCCAAAAGATCTGTCGCTGCCGTTGCCCCTGTTGCAAGCATGATCACGGAACCTGTTGCAATACCAATCAAAAGAACGACAAATACATTGATACCGATGATGCCGCCCACTAATACAAGTACATAAGGAATGATCTGAACCAGATTATATTCTCCCACAACTGCGTTACCTACATCTGCACCGGAAGACTGTATGAATAAAATGACTAAGGTTGCCAAAGCTGCCGGCAGTGCGATCCAGAAGTTTTCACGGAATTTATCCTTCATGGCACATCCCTGTCCGTTGCAGGCTGCAATCGTCGTATCAGAAATAAAGGATAAGTTATCGCCGAACATTGCCCCGCCAACAACTGCCCCGATACATAGAGGCATTGAAAATCCTGTGCTGCTTGAAAGAGCAACTGCAATCGGTGTAATCAGTGTAATCGTACCAACAGAAGTACCCATCGCTACGGAAACGAAAGAGCTGACTACGAAAAGTACCAATACAGAAAATTTTGCAGGAATGATAGAAAGCATAAAGTAAGCTACGCTTTCTGCGCTGCTTCTTCCAACAACGCCTACGAAGATACCTGCTGCCATGAAAATAAGAATCATCGTGATAATATTCTTATCACCAACACCCTTCGCCATGATATCCAGTTTGTCATCAAAGGATAATTTTCTATTCTGCAAACATGCTACTAACAGTGCTACAAGAAATGCTACAACAATCGGAATGTTATAAAAGCCCATTGGAATCTTCATTACATATTCAAATAAAATCCCAAGGCCAAGATACATTACTAAAAACACACCGATTGGTAAAAGTGCTTTAAAGTTTTTTGTTTTCATTTGTCTTTTCTTCTCCCAAAAATTATTGTTTCTCAAACTGTATTAGTATATCACAAAAAAGAGGGTATTGCTACCCTCTTTCCAAGTTCTATCCTCTTTCAAATCCAATCATCAGACCGCCTTTTTCAGCATAGAAGCTGCAAAGACCGAGTGTTTTTTCGATACGTACATTTGCATCTGGGAATTCTGAGTGAACAGCTGTTTTTAATGCATTTGCTGCACCTTCATTAAAGCACTGGTCAATGACTACTGTACCGCCCACATATCCTTTTTCCTTCATATTTTTAAATAAGGTAGCGATGGCCTTTTTTTCGCCACGACATTTATCTGTCGGATGGAGACCGTCTTTTACGTCACCTACTACACGGATACCTACCACGCTGCAGAGTGCCGCTACTGCATGGCTGGTACGCCCGTTATTCGCAAGATTTTTTAAAGATTCCAGACAGAATAACAGGCAGCTTCTCTTTTCCTTATAGTCTGTAATTTCCTTACAAACAGTCTCAAAATCTTTTCCTTTTAATATAAGATCTCCGAGCTTTTCAACTAACAGCTTTTGTTCCGGACCAGCAGAAACTGAATCAAGGACAAAGACTTTTTTCCCTGGATGTTCTTCTTCATACTGTGCCTTTGCAGTCATGGCTGCGTTATAGCTGCCAGATAAAGAACTGATAATTGTTACACAGTAAACTTCATCGGCATCCCCAAATACTTCCAGCCAATCTCCAACACCTGGACAGGCGCTGCCGGATTTTCCTTTATATTTTCCAAGATAATCTACCATCTCCAGGATATCTAAAGATGCATTATCTACAAATTCTCTGTCTGCGGTTCTGATTGTCAATGGTGCACTGGCAAAATCTATGCCTTCCAGAGTATGCATATTGGCCGCGGAATCTGCTACAATTTTTACGCTCATATTTTTCCCCTTTATGTATACACAGTTTTCGTTACTCTTCTATGTAGTTTTTAAAACTACATACTTTTGAATTATAACCAAATGATATAGTTTCGTCAACAGTAATAGTTAAGTTTTGACAAAGATTTTCCAGATTTTTTACATTTCTCAGGCTTTACATTTACAATGCTTATTTTTATCATTGCAAGAACTGACAAAAAGACCAATCGTATCGAAGGCATCATTTGCGTTGCAGCCTATATCATTTATACAGTATATATTATAATGAGATAATTTTTCATTATTAGTGAAATTTATGGTTGGCAAATCATTCATTACAAGGTATAATGAATCCAATATTCGTTTTTTAACGTATTAAAGTGATACAGACAGAAGGAGATATGAAAAATGTTTCAGGATATGATGGATTCCATTGGATTTGTTGCAGGATATGATCCAGAGCTTGCAGCAGCAATGAATAATGAATTACAGAGACAGCGCGATAACATCGAGTTAATCGCTTCAGAAAATATTGTAAGCCCTGCTGTTATGGCAGCTATGGGCAGTGTATTAACAAATAAATATGCAGAAGGATATCCGGGACACCGTTACTATGGCGGATGTCAGCATGTAGATGTTGTGGAACAGCTTGCAATCGACCGTGCATGTGAACTCTTCGGTGCAAAATATGCTAATGTTCAGCCACACTCTGGCGCGCAGGCTAACCTGGCTGTTTACTTTGCAATTCTCGAACTTGGCGATACAGTTATGGGTATGGATTTATCCCAAGGCGGACATTTAACGCACGGAAGTCCTGCAAATATGAGCGGTAAGAACTATAAGTTCGTTTCTTACGGTGTTAATGCAGACGGTTTCCTTGATTATGATGCTTTAGAAGCTCAGGTAAAAGAAGTACAGCCAAAGCTTCTCGTTGCAGGTGCTTCTGCTTACTGCCGCGCATTAGATTTTGAACGCCTTGCAAATATTGCTCACAGCAATGGTGCAATGTTAATGGTAGATATGGCACACATCGCCGGTCTTGTAGCTGGTGGAGCTCATCAGAACCCGGTTCCATATGCAGATGTTGTTACAACTACCACACATAAAACACTTCGCGGACCTCGTGGCGGTTTAATCCTCACAAACAGCGAAGAACTTATTAAAAAGATCAACAAAGCAATCTTCCCAGGAACACAGGGCGGCCCATTAGAGCATGTCATCGCTGCAAAGGCAGTCTGCTTCGGTGAAGCCCTGAAACCTGAATTTAAAGAATATGCTCAGAATGTTGTTAAAAATGCTTCTGTTTTAGCAGCTCGTTTAATGGAACGCGGCGTAAAAATCGTCAGCGGTGGTACAGATAACCACTTAATGTTAGTTGATTTAACTGATTCTGAAGTAACTGGAAAACAGTTGGAAAAGAATCTTGACGAAGTACATATTACAGCTAATAAAAACACAGTTCCTGGCGAAAAACGCAGCCCATTTGTAACAAGTGGTGTTCGTTTAGGTACCCCATCTGTAACTACTCGTGGATTTGGCGAAGAAGAAATGGTAATCATTGCAGATTGTATTGCTGACTGTATTTTCGATTTTGAAAATAAGAAAGAAGATATCGCAGAACGCGTACTTGCACTGACTAAGAAATTCCCATTATACGAGTAATCGTGATTTTATGGCATAATTAATTTAGGGCGCTCCAATCGGAGCGCCATTTTATCTACTAAGAATTTCTTTCAACTCCCAATCATCCTTCAGGAAGCCTTCTCCATCCAGACCATTTGCAGCTTTCAATTTTTTCACCAGGGAATCAACCGTAAACTTTATACTCGAGTTGCCGCTTCCCTGCAATTTTAACTCCTGATACAGTGGAAATGCCCGCAGATCATATTCTTCCTCCAAAGATTCCAACATCAGACGCAGTGCTTTCAGTGTTTTCTCCCTATCCTTTTTCGCAACTGCTACCTCGTAATCTGCCATATGTTTTCCATATTTCCAGAGTCCTAACACATCAATGATCTGTTTTAATGTTTCAGCACAAAACTCCATTTCCTCCCACTTTTCTGTCTTTTCCAGACAAAGCATCAGATTGATCAGGCAGTTTTGTATCTGTGCTGCACCAGAATACAGCTTTTCTTCCAGAATTTTAATTGCTTCCGGGTAATTCTCCTGATTTTCGCAAATTGTGGCCTTAATCATCTTTTTATCAATGGTGATATCCGGCAGATTCGCCCAAAGATTTTCTGCCTTTTCAAATTCCTTTTTCTGGAGAGCTTTATAAATCAGCACCTGAATCGCAGAATATCGGATTTTTTCGTCCTCTCCTTCCACCGAGCGCTCATACAGGGAATCAATTTTTTCTCTGTATTGTTCCTGTTCTTCCACACAAAACAGCATCAGGCTGCTATCCAGCGTAGCGGCGAGATAATATAATAATTTCTCACAATTTGGATATTCTTTTACTTTTTCCATCGCATAAGCAAAGCCCGCCTTGTAATCTTCTGCCTGAATTTTCGATGTTATTTCCTTGCAAATGTGATTAATTTCTTCATCTGTAAGTTGTTTTTCAAAGGCAAACAGGGTATTTAAGTCTATTTTCAAAATTCTTGCAAGTGCCGGCAGGATTGCCACATCTGGCAGACTGGTTCCTTTTTCCCATTTGTGAACCGCCGGTGCTGTTACTCCAAGATAAACAGCCATCTGCTCCTGAGTCATATCCAATGCTTTACGTCGTTCTTTGATTACTTCATTAATTTTCATTGCATTCCCTCAATTTCTATGATTTTTGGTAAGCGATGAATAAGACACCGTATAGAATTATCCATCGCCTTGTGTTTTATTGCATGCTAAAACGGCAACTGTGGATGATTTTCCACGGTCACATTCTCTACATCTATTAAACCTGTACAGTGTTCCTTGATAAAATCGC
>JAGAQG010000055.1 GCA_017622875.1 Lachnospiraceae bacterium | reverse complement strand
AGGTGGAAGTGCAGTAATGTACGGAGCTGACTGTTACTAATAGGTCGAAGGCTTGACCAAGAATGGTTTGGAATGTTCTGTATGAAGTTTTGAAGGTACAACCTTCGGGCATGCTTAAAGCATGGAAGAAGCTTGCTTCTTCGGTAGCTCTGCGTAGCAGAGATATTTTCCTCGATAGCTCAGTCGGTAGAGCACGCGGCTGTTAACCGCGCTGTCGTAGGTTCAAGTCCTACTCGGGGAGTTCAAATCTTACTTAGCAGTACGATACTAAGTAAGATTTTTTTAAACAAAAGAATAAGGCTCCTTGGTCAAGCGGTTAAGACATCGCCCTTTCACGGCGGTAACACGGGTTCGATTCCCGTAGGAGTCATATGGCGACATAGCCAAGCGGTAAGGCGTGGGTCTGCAACACCCTGATCACCGGTTCAAATCCGGTTGTCGCCTCTGAAAAGGTCCTGATTTTCAGGATCTTTTTTTGTTGTCTAACTGAGCGTGGTGCTTGTCAAGAGATATGAGGTGTATGTAAAGAAAATCTCTGTCACATGGACTTTTGATCTGTGTGACAGAGATTTTTTATTTATTACAGTTGATCAAGAACCGCGTAGGTTAAGCGTTCCATAATATAATGTTCCGCATTCTTGATGTTCTTTTCAACTTCTTCTGGAGTTACCTGTCTGGTAACTTTTCCCGGAGACCCCATAACAAGGGAATTGTCAGGAATTTCTTTCCCCTGAGTAACCAAGGCGCCCGCAGCAATAATACAGTTCTTCCCGATTTTAGCGCCGTTTAAGATGATTGCGCCCATACCAATGAGTGAATTATCATCAATAGAGCATCCATGGATAATTGCACCATGGCCTATGGTCACATGGGAACCAATGATCGTCGGGTGCTCAAAATCCACATGAATACAGGCATTATCCTGTACATTAGAACCTTCTCCGATCGTGATATAAGATTCCGTACTTCTGACAGTTGAGTTGTACCAGATGCTGCAGTCTTTTCCAATGGTCACGTCTCCCAGCACCACAGCTCCTTTCGCAATAAAAGCAGATGGATCAATCTTTGGTTTCAGCATAGAAAACCTCCTTTAAATTAGGACAGTAATTCTTCTACCATTTTGGCAGTATATTCTACCTTGGAGACATGGTTGACTTCAATCTGATAAAGCGCATGAGCAGCAATGTGTTCTGCAGCCTGTTCCAGATCTCGGATACCTGTAGTATTTTCATATTTTTTAATTACCGCATCAAGTGCCTCAGAAGATACGATACATTCCTCCTCGCGAAGACTCATGCGTTTTAAAACTTTTGGAAGTGCAAATTTGGAGAAGATGATCTTCTTCTCTTCTGGTGTGTAGTCAGGGATATCGATGACCGCAAAACGTGACATCAACGGTGCGCTGATCTTATCCTTATCATTTGCGGTTGCAATCGGATATACACCAACAGTCGGAATCATACATTCCATATAGTTATCTGTGAAACCGAGATTGTCTAACAATGTTAAGAGTACGTCAGCAGGATTTCCATTGCCTTTTCCGTTCGAAGCTTTATCTAACTCATTGATAATAAATACAAGGTTCGACTCGCCGGCCATAGAAAATGCTTCCATAATAATTCCCGGTTTTGCATTGGAGTAAATACGGGAACTTCCAGTCAGCTGTTCAGGATCGTTGATAGAACTCATATCCAGAGTGGTCCATGGCAGCTTCAAAATACGTGCAACTGCATAAGCAACCTGAGATTTTCCTGTACCGGCAGGACCTGCAAGGAGAAGTCCATAGGCTGGAAGAGTATGGGTTCTGTTGATCTGGATGATGGTCTCAATGATTCGCTGTTTTACTTTTTCCATACCGTAAAGCTCTTCATCAAGGATGCGACGGGCTTCTACCGGGTCAATGGATTCAAAATAATTATTTTTCCACTGAATATTCATCATGATGGAAAGTGCACGCTGAGCATGGCGTCTTTCTTCCTGAGTCACTTCATGGGAACGTGCGACCGCAAGGTTTCTGCGTGCCCACAGACGAATATTGTCCGGTAGAGTCTTTCCTGCACAGGTCATAAAATCGGTAATGCTCTGAAGACTTGTCAGCTTCATATCATCGCCGGTCTCATCTAATTCATCGCTTTCTTCTAAATTCTCCGGAGCGGAGCTTGCAAGCAGTCGTTCAATAATGAACTGCAGGAAACCATTTTCAGCAGAAAGCTTTGTACCGCCACCATAGGCAATCTCACTGATCTTATAAACTGCATAACCGTCAGGTCTGTTGCCGCCGGAAAGGCGTACATTGATGTGGTTTTCGCCAAGCCATTTAAGAAGGCTGACAAAACGGGAATCGATTTTTAAGATATCCGCACTGACAGTACCATTGTCTGACTGAAATTCAAAGGTTGTGCGCTTCACTGGATTGGTGAAGACGCCACAGGAATGATGCTTCCATTCCTGCGTTTTATTATCGATCAGCATGATCGGGTGTTCTGCAGACGGATTGGATTCATTTGATTGGAAAGTCGTATATGTACAAATGGATGGATTTTTTGCATCCGGTGTACTGCTAAAGTCAAATACTGGCATAGGTTTTCTCTCCTTTATTAAAAACTACGCATATCATAGCACACTTTTCTAATGCAGAGAAAGACGGAATGTGATAAAATGAAAAATATTTAGAAATGATTCTAGTGAGGCAGCATGAAATGAGCAGTAACAATTGGGAGAAGCTGGGAGAGGAGATCCGCAGAACAGTACAGGACGCGGTAGAAACTCAGAATTACGAAAAATTGAGCCAGGTAATCGGTGATACGATCAATCAGGCAGTGGATACAGTTGCAGATAGTGTAAAAAAAGCAAGCAGTTCTACGAAGACACAATATAAGGGTTATAAAACCTATACGACCGATGAGCAGCGCGCAAAAAAGAGTTCCGGGATGCAGTATACGAACGCAACGCAGGAGACCAGATTGAGTAAAGGAACTTTTGAAGTAAAGCTTCCATCAAAAGTGGGTGCAATTCTGCCTGCGGTACTGGGATTTTCATTTGGTGCAATTCAATTGTTCGTATTTATTGTTTTACTGGCAACCACATTGATCGTTGACAGCACCTTTGGTCTGGGACCGAGATTGATTTCCGGTACCTTCAGTGCCTTTTCACTTGTTATGTCTGCTCTGGGCTTTGGTGTTGGAACCTATGGTGCAAAAAAGCTTGGAAGGATTGATAGACTGAAAAATTATATTGCAGCCATCGGAAAGAGAGAATACTGCAATATTTCCGAGTTGGCGGCAAAGGTAGGAAAATCTGACAAGGCAGTCATTAAAGATTTAGAATATATGATCAAAAACAGGTGGTTTGGTCAGGGACATCTGGACAAACAGAAGACCTGTCTGATGGTAACAGACAAAATGTATGATCAATATTGCCAGTTAGAGCAGAGAAAAGCAATTGAGCAGAAAGAAGCAGAACAGAAGGAAGCGCTGCAAAAGGAAGCTGAACGAAAAGCCTGGGAAGAACAGAATGCTTCAAGGCAGCATTTATCTCCAGAGGTTCAGAAGGTCATCATGCAGGGAGAAGAATATGTGCGAAAAATTCGCAAATGCAATGATGACATTCCGGGAGAAGAGATTTCCGCAAAGATTTATCGCATCGAAATGCTGGTGGACAAGATTTTCGACCGTGTAGAACAGAATCCGAAATGCGTATCAGACATCAAGAAGCTGATGGACTATTATCTGCCGACGACGGTGAAGCTTTTGGAAGCCTATGCGGAAATGGATGCACAGCCGGCCGGAGGGGAGAATATCCAGTCAGCAAAAAAAGAAATAGAAGCAACGCTGGATACGTTGAATGCTGCGTTTGAAAAGCTTTTGGATGATCTGTTTCAGGAAACCGCATGGGATGTATCCTCTGATATTTCAGTGCTGAACACCATGCTTGCCCAGGAAGGTTTAAAGGAAGACGGATTAAAAAGAAAATAAATTTGGAGGATAAGTGAAATGACAAAAGAATTTGAAACAATGCAGTCGGCTCCTACATTAACATTGGACCCATTTGCAGAAACGGTGGAAAAACCGGTGGTGGTAGAAGAAGCAAAACAGGAACTGGATGACAGTATGCTTTCAGAAGAAGAAAAAGCGATGGTAGAATCCTTTGCCACACAGATCGATCTGACAAATTCTACGATGATCTTACAGTACGGTGCAGGTACACAGAAAAAGATGGCAGACTTTTCTGAAACTGCTCTGGAAAATGTGAAAACAAAGGATTTAGGGGAAGTAGGCGGACTTCTTTCCAATGTGGTCACAGAATTAAAATCCTTTGATGAAGAGGAGACAAAAGGTTTTCTTGGTATTTTTAAAAAGACTTCCAACAAAATCGAGACTATGAAAGCAAAATATGCCAAAGCAGAAACCAATGTAAATGAAATCTGCGAGGTATTGGAAGGACATCAGGTACAGCTTTTGAAAGACATTGCAGTGCTGGATAAAATGTATGACCTGAACCTGACCTATTATAAAGAGCTGACCATGTACATTTTGGCAGGTAAGAAAAAGCTGCAGGAGGTTCGTTCTACAGAACTTCAGCAGCTGCGTGCAAAAGCAGAGGCAACTGGTCTTGCAGAGGACGCACAGGCTGCGAAGGATCTGGACGATATGTGCAATCGTTTTGAAAAGAAGCTGCATGATCTGGAGCTTACCAGAGCAATCTCCATGCAGACAGCACCGCAGATCCGTATGGTACAGAGCAATGATACGATCATGGTAGAAAAGATTCAGTCTACCGTAGTTAATACAATCCCGCTTTGGAAGAGTCAGATGGTAATTGCTCTTGGTGTAGAACATTCCATTCAGGCGGCAGAAGCACAGAGACAGGTAACAGATGTGACAAATGAGCTCTTAAAGAAAAATGCGGAAAAACTCAAACTTGCATCTGTAGAAACAGCAAAAGAATCAGAACGCGGTATTGTAGATATCGAAACCTTAAAGGCGACCAATGAATCTTTAATTTCAACCTTAGATGAAGTGATGAAGATTCAGCAGGAAGGCCGCGTGAAACGTCAGGAAGCAGAAGCAGAGATGCAGCGTATGGAAAATGAATTAAAACATAAGCTGTTAGAAATTCAGAGATAATGATAGATGAATGTTTAGGAGATGGAAGAATGCTTGATATCAGTTTAGTTCAAATGAAATATGCAATAGAAGTTTATAAGGCAGGCTCCATCTCCAGAGCTGCAAAAAAATTATCCATGAATCAGCCGAATTTGAGTAAATCAATCAAGGAACTGGAGGATAGCCTTGGAATTGAAATTTTTGTAAGAACACCCAAGGGTGTTATTGTATCAAAGGAAGGCCAGGTATTTCTGGAATATGCAGATGCCATTTTTCAGAAAATGGATGAGATGGAAGATGGATTAAGAGAGTGTAAGGAAAACAAGGTTTCCTTTAAAGTTTCTATTCCAAGAGCAACTTATATTACCTATGCTTTCACAAAATTTATCAAAGACATTCAAAGTACTCCGGAAATCAGGATCAATTATAGAGAGACCAATGCGGTAGAAGCAGCAGACAATATTCTTTATCATGGATTTGACTTGGGTGTCGTTCGTTATACAGAGCCATATGAAATCGATTTTCAGCAATCTCTCGAGCGTAAAGGACTGATATCAAAAGATTACTGGGAGTCAGAATATCTGCTTCTGATGTCAAAAAAGCATCCGCTTGCTGAAAAAGAAGAAATTGTCAGCGATGATATTGAAGAATATACAGAGCTTGTTCACGGAGATGAAAATTACGATAAGACCAATCCGACAGGCGACATCAATAAACGAATCTATTTATATGAACGAGGAAGCCAGTTCGACCTGCTTAGAAATGTACCGACAACTTATATGTGGGTATCCCCGCTTCCGGAGGAAATCTTAGAGAGCAATGATCTGATTCAGAGAAAATGCAGTGACAGTAAGATTCGATTTAAAGATGCCTTAATTTACCGTTCTGATTATCAGTTTTCCCAGTTTGCAAGTCAGTTCGTAGATACATTATTGTACGTAAGAGATGAAATCATGGAAAATATATTAAAAGACTGAATTGTATATACAATATATAGTGTTAAAAAGAATTATCAAAATATTTAAAAATAATTTCAAAAATGTGTTGACAATTAAAAGGCGTTATGCTAATATAAATTCAACAACAAAACACCACTAATTACAAACCAAACAAAAAAATCCTAGAGAATCTTAGAAGAAAAACTAATCGGTGACGAGAAAGCTGAATAGTTAAAAATCAGAAAAGAAAAATTAGGTAAAGAATCGGAAGCGTAATTAGAACCATAAAGAGGAGGATTGGAGGTATAAAAACACCAATGGGACCAATCGACAATTTACCTCAATATGAGAGTGGTATCGCATAGCAGTTCCTAACAAGAAAGACCTTTTAATCGCAAATGAGCATAAGAGCCAACAGGAAACCATAAAAAAGAAAAGATGTCAATCTTAAGAAAAAGAAATGGTAAAATGGCAAAGAAAAAGGGATGTAGAAAGCTGGCGCTCATATTGAATAGTTACCACTATAATTTAAAGATAAAATAAGTGTAAAGAAATTTATTTTATGAGTTTTAGAATAAACACTTTAAATTATAAGAATGAAAAGAAAAATCTACACATAAAACTTTCTAAGTAAATAGAGATTTACGAGTTGGGAATTAAAATAAAAAATTGAACATAGATGATTCAAAAAACAAAAATTTTAAATTAATTTAAAAAGAAAAGGAAAAAATGTAAAACAAGTATAGAAACAGCCAGTAGATTAAAAAATTGATTTGCGGACCGATAACAGCATGATATAAGTTTTACATAAAAGAGGAAAAACCATTGAATATTGAAGTTCATTAGAACGACCGCTATTGAGGTAGAAAATACAAAATAGTGGTCGTTCTAAATAATTTAACGGAGCCGGAAGGCTTTCTTTTTTTGCCGAAATCTTGGAGAAAATAAAAGATTCTTATTGTCATATAATCGTGGAAAAGGGTATAATATCATCATGAACAGCCTAAGACGGGCTGATATTAAGGGGGAAAATACTATGCAGAATTGTGGATACTGTCAGGGAGGAGAACTCCTGGCAAAATTTGGAATCAAAATTTGTGATCTTGACGTAAGCCAGCTGATCCTTTTCAAAGAACAGAGCCATCCAGGCAGATGTATTGTTGCTTACAAAGATCATGTAAGTGAATTAGTTAACATCAGTGAAGACGAAAGAAATCGTTATTTCGCAGACATCGCAAAAGCTGCAAATGCAATTCATAAAGCATTTGCTCCTAAAAAAGTAAACTACGGCGCATATGGTGATACAGGATGTCATTTACACTTTCATCTTGTACCAAAATATGAAGATGATCCATTTGAATGGGGCGGCGTATTTGCGATGAATCCAGATAGAAAATATCTGACAGATGCAGAATACGATGAAATGATTGAAAAAATTAAAGCAAACCTGTAAAAAACGGCGGGAGACTTTCTCCCGCTATTCTTATATTTTCTCCCGGGGATAAAATAAACAAAAAGAGGAATTGAAGATGAAATATATTGATGTAAATGAATGGCCTAGAAAAGATTTATTTGAATTTTTCTCAGGGGTGTCTCACCCGTTTTATAGTGTGAATTTTGGTGTGGATGTGACAAATCTTTATTATTATGTGAAAGAACATCACCTGTCATTTTACTATGCGTTGACCTATCTTTGCACAAAGGCGATGAATGAAGTGGAAGCGTTCCGCTATACGATTGATGATAAAAAAGTTGCACTTCTGGATGAGAGGATTCCTAGTTTTACGGACTTGAAAAAGGGCTCAGAATATTTCCACATTGTGACAATGGAATGTGAAGGCAGTATAGATGAATTTTGTAGGCTTGCGAAGGAGACGAGCAGAGCTCAGAAGTT
The DNA here is from genome assembly GCA_017622875.1 of Lachnospiraceae bacterium. Classification (GTDB taxonomy): domain Bacteria; phylum Bacillota; class Clostridia; order Lachnospirales; family Lachnospiraceae; genus HGM12587. The sequence goes on along the minus strand of JAGAQG010000055.1, from coordinate 1,327 downwards.
CTTTCTGGATTATTCGAAAGAATCCAATAATCAGATTTTCTTCTCCTGTCTGCCTTGGATTGAGCTGACAGCACTTACCAATGAACGAAATTTTGATGTGGATGATGCAACACCACGCCTTGCATGGGGAAAATTTGTGGATGTGGACGGACGCAAAAAGCTGAATATGTCTTTGGAAGTTAATCACAGATTCATTGATGGACTACATATTGGAAGATTTTATGAACAGCTTCAGGCGATGATTGATGAACTGACTGTTTAAGAGGAGCTCAAAATGAAATTAACAATGCTTGGAACCGGGAATGCGACAGCGATTCATTGTTATAATACCTGTTTTACGTTATCAAATGAAAAGGGATATTTTCTGGTGGATGCGGGAGGCGGAAACCAGATTTTAAAAATTCTGGATGAGGAAAAGATTGAACTTTCGGATATTCACGATATTTTTGTGACCCATGGGCATACGGATCATTTATTAGGGATTATCTGGATGATTCGAATGATTGGAACGAAGATTTATCGTGGATTTTATGAGGGGGATCTGCGCATTTTTTGCCATAAGGAATTGGAGGAGATCATTCGAAATATTTGCAATCTGACAATTTGGGGAAATGTGACAAGGCAGTTTGATCAGAGAATCCATTTTATTAATATCGAGGATGAAAAAGAGCAGAAAATTTTAGGATGCCAGGTAAAGTTTTTTGATATTCAATCCACGAAAATGAAGCAGTTTGGATTTTTCATGACGACACCGGATGGAAGCAGTCTGGTCTGCTGTGGGGATGAACCGCTTCGGGAAGACACGGAAAAGTTTGCGAGGGAATGTGACTGGCTGTTACATGAAGCATTCTGTATGTATGAAGACAGAGAATATTTTAAACCTTATGAAAAACACCATAGCACAGTAAAGGACGCCTGCGAGATGGCAGAGCATCTGGGAGTGAAAAATTTGATTTTGTATCATACAGAGGATAAAAATATGGCGGAGCGTAAAGAACGCTATCTGGCAGAAGGGACACAATTTTATTCAGGGAATCTGTTCGTACCGTATGACAGAGAAGTTTTTGAAATTGTTTAAGTATTTGCAGTGGACTGTATTTAGAAAAAAATCTAAATAGTTATTGACATGAAAAATTTTTTGCGTTACTATTTAGAAAAATATCTAATTAGAATATTTTCTAAATAGTAGGTAATTGCGAAACAAGTTCCGCAATCTTGAACTGAAAGCGGTAGAAATCCTGCTTTGGCAGGATTTCACAGATGAAGTAGCAACTTTTCATTTTTAGGCGCACTTTAACAGGCATTGCAGACTGGAAAGTAGAAAGTT
>JAGAQG010000054.1 GCA_017622875.1 Lachnospiraceae bacterium | reverse complement strand
GCATTCACAGTCACTGTGATTACATGTCACCAAATGACTACGAAGAACTGTATCGTAGAGTGCAGCAGGGCGAATTGCTAATGGCAGGTTAAAATGGGGAAAACCTCATTTTAACTTGTACTAAATCTTGACATAGGACCAGATTGTATCAGATAAATACATAAATTTCCAACATGTAATCTCCTAAAAATAAAAAGAACACCTCATTTATGAGTGTCCTACTGCCTTACATTTTTATCTTTTTTTCATGTCAATATTTTCAAAATTCTTAGTCTTCAATTACTAAACCAATAAAACAAAATTTACGGACAGTGGAAATTCTGTTATACTGGACTCAACATCAATCAAATGATTTTTCCTTACACTTCTAAGAAATCCCCATTTTTCAAGGAATTCTCCAACTCTGGAACCAAAATCCAAATGGTGTACACCTGCTTACAGCTGTTCTGGATCCCCTGAATAAAAGTCTCCGTTCCATGTCCCCTTACCTTATGGCATCTGATCTTTCGATCCTCCACAATCGCAAAACCCGGACAGGAAAATGTATCATTAACAGACACCACGCCTTCCTCTAATGCAATGGTCGAGGTAATGATTTTAAAGGTAGATCCCGGCTCATAAGTATCATTGACACTCTGGTTTCTCCACATTTGATTCAATGCGTCATTTTTTTGCTGGTCTGTCATAGAAGCAGTATCTGTCCCTTCCGGCAGTACGAACGGATTGTTCAAATCAAACTCCGGCACATTCACATTTGCATAGATAGACCCATCCTTTGGATTCATGATAATAATAGAGACATATTCCGCTTCTTTCTCTTCCAAAACCTTTTTCGCCGCCTGCTCACAGTACATCTGAATATTGTAATCCAGTGTTACATGCAGGTTATTGCCCGGCACCGCTTCCACACGTTCCTCCGCCTCTCCGTCCAGCTCGATTCCTCTGGCATCTGTCTGCGTCAAAATAGTCCCATCAATCCCTTTTAAATATTCTTCATAATATACTTCCAGTCCAATAATCCCCTGATTGTCACTTCCCGTAAATCCAAGTACCTTTGATGCAGTGGTATCATACGGGTAATATCGTTTAAAGTCTTCGTCTACTTTTACACCTGCCAGATCATAGCTTCTGATCTTATCTCCCGTCTCTTTGTCCACATTTGCTTTGATTCTCTCGATGGAACTGACTTTTTCCACCCGTTTCCGGACAGTTTCTTCCGAAAGATTCAGTTCCTTACATAGTACCGAAATCACCGTTTCCGGGTCCTTGATCTGACTGTGAATGACAGATACCGTACAAACAGTCCTGTTCGTTGCAAGCACGGTTCCCGTACTGTCGATAATCTTCCCTCTGGCCGCTTTGATGCTTCGCTCACGCTCATGAAGATCGTCCGCCTTTTCCTGATAATAGTCTGAGCGAAATACCATAAGATATACCAATCTTCCCATTAATCCCGCCAGCATAAACGCACACATAAAAAATACGACCACAATTTTTCTTCTATGATAAGTTTTCGTTTTATCAAACATAAAAAGACCTCATAAAGCGTTTGTTCATTTTATGAGGTCTTTGAAATATTTATTCAGTTTCGTCTACGGATGGCTGAACATCTGTCAGAATATCACTCGGATAATCGTCATCCTGAGATAAATCCTTCAATAATCCGGTCTCCTGATCAATACTCTCATCGCCCGAAAGATCTGGCGGTGTTACCACTTCTCCAGTCTGTGGATCAATGATCGGTTCATCGCTGTCGGTCTGTTCAGTGGTTTCTTCTGATGTTTCTTCTTCTGCTTCCGCTTTCTGTGCATGAGTTGCATTATACTCATCGATCATATCTGCAGGCGGCTCTTCCGTTTCGTAAATATTCAAATAAGGAAGTGCTTTCTGCATGATTTTCTTCCAGATTTCCTGGGCAAAGGAACTGGTCGGCTGATATGCCGCATTTGGCTCATCTACGATAACATAGCATACTACCTGAGGTTCATCATATGGTGCATATCCGATGAAGGAAACAAGATAGTTTCCATCGCCACGAGGAATCTTCTGGGCTGTACCAGTCTTACCGCCCATTGCATAGCCTGCAATACGGGCATTTTTACCTGTAGCGTTGTTTCCGTTGGCATCCTTTTCACCGTACATGGTGTTATATAAATACTGTTTGATTTTTGCGCTTGTCTGCTCAGAAATGGTCGTTCTAAGAAGATTTCCTTCTATTTCCTCTACTGTACCACCATTGCTGTCCATGATTTTCTTTACAACATGAGGCTGATAATAATATCCTCCATTAATGCAGGAAGAAAATGCACTGATTACCTGAATCATACTGACGTTAAAGCCTTGTCCAAAGGAACATGTTGCCAGCTCTGTTGGCCCAATCTGGAGATTTTCATATGGAGCATCATCTCCAATATAGTACACAACTGTATCAGTTCTTGATTCTCCCGGAAGATCAATACCTGTACGAAGTCCAAAGTTGAACAGTCTCTGATATTTTACAAAATTATCATATCCCATCTTCGCTGCAATCTGCATCAAAGCATCGTTGCAGGAAAACATTAAAGAGCCTTCCAATGTGATCATTCCATGACCGGTACGCTTCGCACAATGAATCGGCTTCTGTCCCGCAATAATAGTCTGTGAGCCATCACAGTAATATCCTTCTGTCTCACTGATAGAACCTGACTCCAATGCAGCTGCAACTGTCATCGGTTTTACTGTAGAACCCGGTTCATAGGTATCGCTGACACAGAAATTTCGCCATAACCCATTCAATGCATCCAGACGCTCATCGTCCGTCAGTGTGGCAGCCTCTTCCTCAGTGTACAGACCATTCGCCACCACATCATATGGCTGGTTCAGATTGTATTTACGGTTGCTTGCCATGGCAAGGATTTCTCCATTTCTCGGGTCCATCATAACGCAGGCCACTGTCTTCGCACCATCACCTTCACGGTAAGCATTGGCATATTTGTTCATAAAGTTTTCGATAGCTTCTTCCACAAATCCCTGTAAAGTCACATCAATCGTGGACATGACACTATAACCGTCTGTAGCCTCGTGAATTATCTTTTCAGATTCCAGATCTTCATTCAGGTAAGTATAGCTTCTCCCATTGGTTCCATTTAAAGTGCCGGAATAATATTCCTCAATTCCGTACTGGCCAACATTTCCTGATACTGTATAGCCAATGACATTACATGCCAGAGAATCATATGGATACATCCTCTTATAGCCTTCTTCGAACCAGACGCCCTTGATCTTTGAGCCGCTTTCTTCCATTTCTGCCTGAAATTTCGAAATCTCATCCTTTGTCAGCTGCTTTTCCAGTACAACATAGCTGCTGGATTTCTTTTCATTATAAATCGTCTGAAGTTCTGATTTTGTATAGCTGAAATGCGCTGAAAGAGCTGTCAGGGTTGCTTCTACACAGCCTTTATTCAGTTCCTCATGATCTGTTAAGACCTTTGGATCTAAAATTACATTATATACCTTTTCACTGGTAGCAAGTACTGTACCGTTACGATCATAAATATCACCGCGGCGGTATGCCAAAGTCAGACTGTTGCTTTCCTGCTGCTGCAATACTTTTTTAGTATACTTATCTCCATTAGTCTCATTGATATATACGATTCGCACGCTTAAACCAACCAAAGCCAGCACGATCACAACGAAGATAAGTGCCAGCTTTTGTTTCATTCTGTTATTAATTTTTCGCTTTTTCTTGTATTCTTTGCTCGTCACGCTTTAACCCTACTTTGACTTTATAATACCTTTGATGAAAGAATCTTCCTCCTGTGGTACCTCATTGTACTGGCTTACATAGTTCTGAGTTGTGTTCTTATACAGTACAACATTTTCCTGTGTTGCGTAGACCATCCCCAGCTCGTTCATGGCAATGTCCCGGATTTCTTCCAGACTCACAGAACTTTCGATGCGGTTCAATTCATCTGCATTGACTTTTTTCATCTCTGCAAGCTCGCTTTCCAAAGAAGCAATCTTTTTCTGACTGCTTGTGGACAACGCCTGCATCTGTAAATAATATGCCCCCAAAGACAAGGTCAATACACACGCAGCTGCCAAAAAGATACAATATGGAATACTCAGGGTACTTCTTTCCTGCTTACGTCTTCTTCTCGGTACCTCCACCGGTCCGTTTACCTTTTCCGGACGGTTCGGTACGACATGAAGGTTTCTTGCCAGATTGCCCTGTACTTCTGTACGATATATAGTTTTTCTTTCGTTTACAGCTCTACGGGCCATCAAAAACACCTCTAATCTTCTCTGATTCTTTCAAATACTCTCAGCTTTGAGCTCTTCGCTCTGCTGTTATACTCTAATTCTTCATCACTTGGAACAATCGGTTTCCTTGTAATGACCTTGCCCTTCGGTTTTTTACCACACACACACACCGGGAAGTGGCTTGGGCATGTACAAGGATTCTCGTTTGTTTTAAAAATTGTTTTTACAATTCTATCTTCTAAGGAGTGGAAGGTGATGATGCAGATTCTTCCACCGTCTTCCAAAAGATCGATCATATCATCCAGAGAATTCTGGAGCACTTCAAGCTCTGCATTTAATTCAATGCGGATAGCCTGAAACGTTTTTTTCGCCGGATGCCCGCCATTCGCTCTCACCTTTGCAGGAATTGCTGCTTTGATGATCTCAATCAGCTCTCCGGTAGTCTCGATTTCTTTTCTTTCTCTTGCTGCCACGATATGCTTTGCAATATTCTTGGCAAATTTATCTTCTCCGTAATCACGGATAATGCGGAACAGCTCCATCTCACTGTACTCATTGACAATGTTTTTTGCTGTCTTTGGATTTCTTCTGTCCATTCGCATATCCAACGGGACATCTTCTCTGTAGGTAAATCCTCGTTCCGGCTCGTCCAACTGGTAAGAAGAAACTCCAAGGTCCAGTACGATTCCGGATACTCTTTCAATTCCAAGGTCATGTAAGACCTGTTTCATATGACAGTAGTTACTTCTGACAGTAGTCACCTTGTCTTCAAAGATCGCAAGCCTTTCACCCGCTGCTTTTAAGGCATCTTCATCCTGATCAATACCGATTAAGCGACCGCCATCGCCAAGTCTCTTTAAGATCTGGAAGGAATGTCCGCCTCCGCCAAGGGTTCCATCTACATAAATACCGTCCGGTTTAATGTTCAGATTATCAATTGTCTCGAAAAGTAAAACTGATTTGTGTTTAAATTCCATGCATTTTCCTCTACTTACTAAAATTCAAATGTAATGCCTAATCCCTGGGCAATTTCATCCATATTATCGTAATTATTGACTTCTTCGTAATGTTCCTTACTCCACAGTTCAACGCGGGTCAACATGCCGGCAAAAATGACATCTTTTTCGATTTTTGCAAATTCACGGAGATTGGAAGGTACGATAAAACGTCCCTGCTTGTCAATTTCGCAAGGTGTGGCACTAGCTGTAAAGAATCTGCTGAACTGTCTTGCATTTCTGTCCGCCATTGGCAGTTTTTTCAGCTTTTCTTCGTAGGCTTTCCACTCATCCATCGGAAACAAAAATAAGCAGCCGTCTAATCCCCTCGTCATCATGAACTGGTTTCCTAACCCCTCACGTAATCTTGATGGAACAATAAGCCTGCCTTTGGTGTCTATCGTATGGTTAAATTCTCCATTTAACAATAAAACCACCTCTTCCGATGAAAGTCCTCCACTTTTCTCCCCTTGGATGGCACTTTACACCACTTTTCTCCACAAGCCTAGTTTATAACAGAGTTTTTTGTATTGCAAGAACTTTTTCTAATTTTTATAGTTTTCCACAGGAAGACTTCCATTTTCTGGCAAAAATAGACAAAGAAAAAGGCCGCAAAGTCAGTAAATTACTGACCTTACGGCCTCGAAAGTTTTTTCAATTATTTATTTTCTTTTGCTTTTTTATGTCCCACAAAAATAGCGATCAGTCCGCATACTGCAATGACCGCTCCCAAAAGCTGGGAAATCGGGAATCCAATTCCCGGAATCAGCAGCTGGTCTGTACGAAGAGATTCGATCCAGAATCTTCCAGCTCCGTAAAGCACCAGATACCAGAGCATTAATTCACCCTGAAATTTTTTACGATCACGATACCAGTACAGGAAAAGGATGACTCCAAAATTCCAAAGTCCTTCATAAAGAAACGTCGGATGCACCTGAATGTACTGAATTCCATCGATTACTTCCATATGTTCCCACATTTTCTCGGTAATTTCGCCGGAACGAACTGCAGAAACCGGAAGCTGCATCGCCAGAAGTCCGTTTGTGTAGTCACCAAAGGCTTCTCGATTAAAGAAGTTTCCCCATCTTCCAATGATCTGGCCTGCTACCAGACCTACGCAGGCGGTATCCACCATCTGTGTAAAGGAAAGCTTTCTCTTTTTTGTAAAGAAATATACAGTGATCACTGCACCGATGATTCCACCATAAATGGCAAGTCCACCTTGGCGCACATTAAGAATCTGTGTCAAATTCTTTCCATAATAATCCCATTTAAAGATTACGTAATAGAGACGTGCTCCGACCAGTGCAAAGAAAACTGCATACAGCAGAAGGTCTAAATAGTTATCTGGATTCTGACCTGTACGCTTTGCTTCCTTTGCGGCTAGCAGATAACCTACCAGAATTCCTGTTGCCATAGTAATTCCATAGTAAGCAATCTCAAATCCAAACACACTGAAGCTTTTTCCTACATGTTCAAGATAAATCCCCAGATTTGGGAAATTGATCTGCATATCCATAGTCAAGACCTCTTACTCTTATACATTGAAACGGAAAAGGATTACATCGCCATCTTTTACAACGTATTCTTTACCTTCGATACGTACAAGACCCTTGTCTCTGGCACCTGCATAAGAGCCACAGTCTAAAAGATCCTGATAATTTACGACTTCTGCTTTGATAAATCCACGTTCAAAGTCTGAGTGGATCTTACCTGCTGCCTGTGGAGCTTTGCATCCGATTGGGATTGTCCATGCACGGGTTTCATCTTCTCCGGATGTTAAGTAGCTCTGAAGGCCTAAAATGTGGTAGCTTGCTGCGATGAGTTTTTCAAGACCGGATTCTGAGAGACCTAAATCTTCTAAAAATTCTGCTTTTTCTTCATCATCAAGCTCAGCGATTTCCTGTTCGATCTGCGCACAGATTACAAATACCTCACTGCCTTCTTCTGCTGCCAATGCTCTTACTTTCTGAACATTTTCATTGGATGCTGCGTCATCAGCCAGATCATCTTCTGCTACGTTCGCTGCAAAAATGACCGGTTTCCATGTAAGAAGATTGTATTCTGACATCCAGGCTTCTTCGTCTTCATTTTCCAGTTCCATTGTTTTTGCTGGTTTGCTGTCTTCTAAGTGTGCTTTGATTCTCTCCTGGAATTCTAATTCTTTTGCTGCTGTCTTATCGTTTCTTGCAACTTTTGTTGTTTTTGCGATACGACGTTCCAGAATTTCAAGGTCAGAGAAGATCAGTTCCAGTTCGATGGTTTCGATATCACGAAGCGGATTGATGCTTCCGTCTACATGGATAACGTTAGAATCTTCGAAGCAACGAACTACGTGTACGATCGCGTCTACTTCACGGATGTTTGCGAGGAACTGGTTTCCAAGTCCTTCACCCTTGGATGCACCTTTTACGAGACCTGCAATGTCTACGAATTCGATAACTGCAGGAGTTACTTTCTTTGAGTTATAGAAGTCTCCCAGTAATTTTAAACGTTTGTCCGGAACAGGTACGATACCTACGTTTGGATCGATGGTACAGAATGGGTAGTTTGCAGATTCTGCACCGGCTTTTGTTAATGAGTTGAATAATGTACTTTTACCAACGTTTGGTAAACCTACGATACCAAGTTTCATAAGTCATTCTCCTTTATATCAATGTAAAATATTTTTAAGCGCAATTTGACTTATATATCTTACTACATTTCATTTTAATTGTCCAATAGAAAAAGGAGGGAGCCCCTCCTTTTTAGATACTTAATTCTTATTCCCGCACTCGAACTGCTGTAATCGAGCCAGCAATGCATCACGTTCTCTTGAGATTTTTTGCAGTTCTTCTTTTGCACTGTCCAAATCTGCCTTTGCACTGTCCAGTTCTGCTTTCGTCTCATTCAGTGTTTCCTGCATTTCATCAATCATTAGCTGAACTGTATTTCTGTCCAATATTCGAAGTTCTTCTGAAAAAATACCCATGACATTCTCCAAATTCCGGCAAATCTGATATGCCTGTTCATATATTGCCTGAAACTCCGGATATTCTTCTACCAATCGGATAATGTCTTCCGGGTCGTCTGATGCGAAGAACAGAAGCCAGGCATCCAACCTGTTACTTATATTCTTATTGTGCTGATTTTCCAAAAAGATGTCAAGCGGAATCAGAAGAAACTTCTGCAGCATTTCAATTTCCAGACCCGTATTGGAGGTTTGCGAAAAATAATGTAGATAGTTCGAAGGAAACTCCCAAAAATCCAAAGAACTCTTTTATATTGGCGCAAAAGCATATCTGCGGAATAGCAGGCGCAGCGCCGTCCCGGAAAATTGTACCCGATTTTCTGTACTTCTACATTCGCCAGACTTCCATCTTCCAATTCTACGACAATATCTGTGATAAGCAAGGAACTTTCATCAGTAATTCTTGTAGAGTCATTTGGTAAAACCGCCTTAACCTTTACTTTCATTTTTAGAAGTAAGGATAAAAAGTCGTTTAATCGTTCCGGCGTATACTCCGGATTCATCAATTCTTTAAAAAATCCATCATGAAAAGGGAAATAAAGCCTGTTCTTTATGCACCCATATCCACTTCCCTACTTCTTTATTCTGTTTCCAAATAAACCTTTATCTTCGGTTCTGTCCCCGAAGGTCTGACCACGATTTCTGCCCCGTCTTCCATCCACATTTTTATGACATCTGCTTTGGGCAGTCCATCTATTCCATCCAGATAATCCACATATTTCACCACCCTGGCGGAAGAAATTTGTACATACCCTTTCTTCAAATCATTTCGTAATCTTTTCATATACTCTTTGGCTTCGTTTTCTCCAAACTGAAAAGTCTTTAATTCCGTCTGATAATGCCCATAAGTGTTATACAACTCCTCCAGCACATCCCACAAAGTCTTTCCCTGAGCCTTATAATAATCTGCCATCTCGCAAATCACCATCGCCGCCCCAACAGCATCTTTATCTCTCACGTAAGGTCCGATCAGATACCCACAGCTTTCCTCAAATCCAAAAACAAACCGTTCCAGTTCTCCCAGCTTTTCCAGATATCCGATTTTTTCTCCGATATACTTAAATCCTGTCAATGTATTGATCACCTTAACACCATAATGTGCCGCAATCTTTTCTGCCATAGAAGTAGTCACAATGGTTTTCAAAATAAGTGGATTTTCCGGCAATGTCCCATTTTCTGTATGCCATTTCAAAAGATAATCTAATAGTAAAACACCCACCTGATTTCCTGTCAGATGTTCATATTCACCATCTCTTTTCGCTGCCACACCTACGCGATCACTGTCAGGGTCTGTTGCAAGCAAAATATCCGCATCCACTTTCTTACAATAAGAAATTCCTAGTTTCAGCGCATCCGCATTTTCTGGATTTGGGGAAGGACAAGTCGGAAACTCCCCGTTTGGATACATCTGCTCGGGTACGAAAAAAAGATTTTTTACTCCAATCGACGTCAGAATTGCAGTCACAGGATCTGCCCCCGTACCATTCAAGGGCGTATAGACCACTTTCAAATCTGTTTTCAGTTCTTTGCAAGTACGAAGTGCTTTGATAGAATCCAAAAACTGATTCGTAATGTCTTCACCAATATAGTTAATCTTTCTTTCCCTTAAAAGATCCTGAAACTCCCTCCAGTCAGAAATCTCGTTTCCGCCTGCTCGCTTAATTTTTCTCTGAATCCTTTCCGCAGCCTCACCGGTAATCTGACATCCATCTGCCCCATAAACTTTATATCCATTATAATCCTTTGGATTATGGCTTGCAGTGATCACAATTCCCAGATCACATTTTAAGGCACGCACTGCAAAAGAAAGTGCCGGTGTAGGCATCAGCTTTGGATAAATAAACACCTGACACCCTTTAACTGCCAGAACTCTTGCAGTCTCTTTTGCAAAGCTTTCCGAATTTCTTCTGCTGTCATAAGCAATCGCAATCTTTGGCGTCAGTTTCAGTGTTTTTGCATAGGCAGCTACGCCCAGCGTCGCTTCCCTGATAGTCTCCATATTCAAATGATCCGGCCCCGGCGCCATCGTCGCCCGAAGCCCTCCTGTCCCAAACTTCAAATTCATTTTTTATGCCTCACTCATTAGTAATTCCACGTTTCCAATCACCTGATAAGCGCCCATATTCCGGGGCAGATAAATACAATCTCCTTCTGTCAGCGAAAGTTTTTCATAAGGAGTAATTAATCGCCCCTGTCCTCCTGTTACATAGATACTCAAAAAATCATCTTTCACACATCCGGAATATCCTTTCTGAATCTCATACCGATGAACCGTAAAATATGGGCATTGAACCAGCAATGTTTTCGTATAGCCATCGCATTGTTTTGTCAGCCCCATCGGTCGATGCCCCTGCAGCGGCGGCAAAAATCCTGCTACCTCCGCCGCCTGCTCAATGTGCAATTTCCTTGGCTGATTGTTCGCATCCTTTCGCTCATAATCATAAACTCTGTAGGTAATATTGGAGCTTTGCTGAATTTCTGCCACCGTGATTCCCGCACCAATGGCATGCACCAGTCCCGCTGGGATGTAAAATACATCCCCCTTTTTGACCGGCACCTTTTGGCACACCTCCGTAATCGTTCCATTTTGAATCCGTTTCAAAAACTCATTAGCTGAAATCCGATGCTTTAATCCATAATAAAGACAGGCGCATGGTTCGCAGTCCATGATATACCACATTTCTGTCTTTCCACTGCAGCCTTCATTTTCTTTTGCATAGGCATCATTCGGATGCACCTGTACTGATAACGAATCTCTCGCCATAATCTTTTTCACTAACAACGGCGCATTTTCAAAACCTTTCTGCAGATAAGATAACAGCCACTCCTCTGTTCCCCATATATACTCTTTTTTAATTGGTTTCAGCTTTATTGGTTTTGTACCATTCATAGGTCTGTTTCAATCCCTCTTCCAAATCAATCTTTGGCTTCCAGCCCATCGCCTTTAATCTGCTGATATCCGTAAGCTTTCTTGGCGTTCCATCCGGTTTTGAACTGTCCATCACGATTTTGCCCTGATACCCGGTCACTTTTTTCACCATTTCTGCCAATTCCAAAATCGTGATCTCTTTTCCGGAACCTACATTAAAGAACTCATTTCCCGAGTAATGATCCATCAGATACAGGCAGGCATCCGCCAGATCATCCACATTTAAAAATTCTCTCAAAGGCTTCCCACTGCCCCAGACAGTCACTGTCGGTTCGTTTTTCACTTTTGCTTCATGAAATTTTCTCATCAGAGCCGGAAGCACATGGGAATTTTCCAGAGAAAAATTGTCATTGATGCCATACAGGTTGCAAGGCATCACACTGATATAGTCCGTACCATACTGCTGATTGTAATAGGCGCACATCTTAAGCCCTGCAATTTTTGCCAGCGCATAAGCTTCGTTGGTCTTTTCCAGATATCCGCTGAGTAAATATTCCTCTTTGATTGGCTGCGGACATTCTCTTGGATAAATGCAGGAGCTGCCCAAAAACAGCAATTTTTCTACTCCGTTTTTATATGCCGCATCAATCACATTGCATTCTATTTGAAGATTCTTCATGATAAAATCTGCCGGATAGGTATCATTTGCATGAATACCGCCTACTTTTGCAGCTGCCAGGATCACATAAGCAGGTTTTTCTTCTGCAAAAAATCCCTCCACATCAGACTGTCTGGTCAAATCCAGTTCCCCATGAGTTTTTGTTACAATGTTTATAAATCCATCTTTTTCCAGCCTGCGTATCAGCGCAGAACCTACCAGCCCCCGATGTCCTGCCACATAAATTTTTTTAGTTCTGTCCAAGGTCATGCTCTACCATCCTCCTTACCAGTTCTTCAAAAGATGTTTTTCTGGGATTCCATCCCAAAACTTCCCTCGCCTTTGTCGGATCCCCAAGTAATAAATCCACTTCTGCCGGTCTGAAAAATTCAGCCGATACTTCCACAAGTACTTTTCCTGTTTTGGTATCAATTCCCTTTTCCAGGACATCTTCTCCTTCCCAGCGGATAGAAATTCCCGCGCAGGCAAATGCCGCCTCTACAAACTCTCTTACCGTTCGGGTCTCTCCGGTGGCAATTACAAAATCTTCCGGCTGATCCTGCTGCAGCATCAGCCACATACATTCTACGTAATCTTTTGCATAGCCCCAGTCACGTTTTGCGTTCAAATTTCCAAGATATAACTTTTCCTGTTTTCCCTTTACAATGTTTGCCACCGCCAGAGTGATTTTTCTTGTCACAAAGGTTTCCCCGCGGCGTTCTGATTCATGATTAAATAAAATTCCGTTTACCGCGTACATTCCATAGGCTTCCCTGTAATGCTTTGTAATCCAGTATCCATAAAGCTTTGCCACCCCGTAAGGAGAACGTGGGTGAAATGGGGTCGTTTCCTTTTGTGGAATCTCAGCCACTTTTCCATATAATTCCGAGGTCGATGCCTGATAGATCCTCGTTTTTTCTATCAGTCCCGCAATCCTTACCGCCTCTAAAATACGCAGTACACCGATTCCATCTGCATTGGCGGTATATTCCGGTTCTTCAAAGGACACTGCCACATGGGACTGTGCAGCCAGATTGTAAATTTCGTCCGGTTTGATTTTAAGTACCAGACGAACCAGATTCATGGAATCCGTCATATCACCATAGACCAGGTGCAGTCTTTCATCACTTTCTGCTCTCTCTTCTAAAAGATGTTCAATTCGCTTCGTTGTATTTGTGGATCCCCGTCTAAAAAGCCCATAAACTTCATAGCCTTTCTCCAGCAAAAACTCTGCCAGATAAGAGCCGTCCTGCCCTGTAATTCCCGTAATCAACGCTGTTTTATTCATAATGTTTTCTCCTTATCCTCTATAAAATATGGCTAAGCTCTATGGCATCCCAGTCAAAAGTAATTCTGTTAATATCATCATTTCCTACGACAGTTCCTACGTGGATTTCAATATATTCAAAATCCTGAAACGCTTTTACCGCATGACGCTGATTTTTTCTGATACAGATTGCTTTTCCAGGTGTCAGCAAAATTTTGTTTCCTTCCAGAATCAGTTCTCCGCTTCCATTCAGCACGGTCCATATTTCATCTCTTTTTTCATGATAATGGTAGCTGGAAGTCATTCCATCATAAATCTTTATCTTTCTTGTCAGTGTACAGATACCATCGGTTTCTGTATCGTCTAAGGTTTCTAAAGTTCCCCATCTGCGCTCTTCAAACATTGGACGAGAAACCAGTCCTTTAGTCACTTCCTTTAGTTCTGCCGCATGTCCTTTCCCAGTCACTAAAATCCCATCCTGCGCAGCAACAACTACCAGATCACGGACTCCCATAGCAACTACAGGCACATTCAGTTCATTAATGACCTGTGTATCTTTGCAGGACTCATGAAGCACCACATTTCCAATACTGTCTGTACTCATCTGCTCAGCCATGGCATCCCAGGTTCCAAGATCTTTCCAGTATCCCTGAAATTTTACCATTGCAAGCTTCCCTGCTTTCTCCAATACTTCATAGTCAAAGCTGATTTTCGGCAAACGTTCATAGTTTTGGCAAATGCCCTCATAATCCGTCGGCACGCCATATGCTTTTGCCCGTTTCAGCATTTCACCGATTTTCACACAAAAGACCCCGCAGTTCCAAAAGGCTCCCTGCTCAAAAAGTTGTTCCGCCTTCTCTTCCGTCGGTTTTTCCGAAAATCCTTTCACTTCAAAATAATTTTCTTTTTTCTCCCCAGGCAAAATATATCCATACTTCGTAGCTGGATAGGATGGTGCCGCTCCCATAAGCCCGACTTCCGCATCTGATGCGTTCATCACTGCTTCCAGCTGCTTTACTGTTTCAAAATAGGCGCCTTCCGTGTATGGATCCACCGGCATGATCGTCACATAATCATCCTCCGAAGCTCCGCCATGACCGGAAAGATAGGCACAGGACAAAATTACCGCTCCAAAAGTGTCCCTTCTCATGGGCTCCACAGCTATCCTCGCATTCTTAATCTGGCTTCTAATGAGCTCTGTCTGCTCTTCTCCTGCTGTGATAATTGTATTTTTGTCAATCCCTGCATTCTCTAGCTGCTCCCATACACGCTGAAGCATGGAGCAATGTTCCATAGAATTGATTTCTCTGTTCACTAATTTTAAATATTGTTTAGGTCTTGCATCATTTGACAGTGGCCACAGTCGTTTTCCGCTGCCTCCTGATAAAAGTACATAATACATTCCTTTGTCCTTTCTTATGTCATGTATTTTATTGCATTCAGTTTTTCATTGCGTTCTAAAGTATATTCTTGTATATTATTATCTACAAGTTAGTATTTTGCTGTTAATCGGTATTATATTGCTATTCATTTTTAAGGGAGAAATCAGATTATGGAGAATTTTTTTGACAAATTTCCAGCTTCTTACAGCGAAAATTCAAGACGTATGATCCAGACACCGAGCAGTCTGGCACGTTCTGCATTCTTTTATGTACAGGAAACCGGATACTTTAAATTAAAGGAAAGCCACCGTGCTTTTCGTAAAAATCTGGAATCCTATCTGGTAGTTTTGGTCTTATCCGGAAGCGGGACACTCATGTATGATGGAGAATTTTATGAACTGCAGGCAGGCTCCTGTTTTTTTATCGATTGTATGGTTCCTTACTATCATCAGAGCAGCAGCACTGACCCTTGGGAACTGATCTGGGTACATTTTAATGGAGCGACTTCGAAGGAATATTATGGATATTTTTCCCAAGCTTCAGAACCTGCTTTTATGCCGCATGCATTTCAGGAACTGAAGGAAAAATTAGACAGCCTGTTAGATGTAAATACGAGATCTGATTTATCTGCTGAGATTACTTCCTCCCGCCTGATTATGGACATTTTGTCGATTTTACTTCAGGATGTTAACAATAGCCGTGAGGAACAGGGGGCAGCAAGGCAAAAACTGCTTGAAGTGCGTCAATATCTGGATGAACATTATACGGAAAAATTTTCTCTGGACGAATTGTCCAAGCATTTCTTCATCAGTAAATACCATCTCTCCAGAGAATTTAAGAACCATTTCGGGATTACTCCAAATCTTTATGTAATTTCAAAACGTATCACGATGGTAAAGAAACTGCTTCGATTTTCCACTCTGCCGCTGGAAGAAATTGCTTTAAAATGTGGATTTTATGATACCAGCTATATGAATAAGCAATTTAAAAAGTCGGAGGGCATAAGTGCCTCCGACTTCCGTAAAAAATGGATTAATTAAATTATTTTGTCTAATAATGACGTACCAATTGTATTTTCAGGCATCTTCACCCCAAAGTTGTCTGCTACAGTTGCCCCGATCACAGCAAAAGTATCTGTTTCCGGAAGTAAGCCATAACCCTCCATGGATTTCGAATATGCCAAAAATGGTACTTTTTCTCTTGTATGGTCAGTTCCTGTATAGGTAGGATCATTTCCATGGTCCGCAGTAATGATCAATAAATCGTTTTCTCTCAGTTCTTCTAAAAGAACCCCCAGGTTTTTATCAAATTTTTCAATTTCTTCTGCGTAACCCTTCGGATCTCTTCTGTGCCCCCAGAGAGCATCAAAATCTACAAGATTTACAAAGCAAAGTCCCTTAAAGTCTTTTTTTGAAACTTCAATGGTCTGTTCCATTCCATGAACAGAGGATTTTGACTTGAATGCTTCTGTCACACCTTCTCCATCAAAAATATCTTTGATCTTTCCAATAGAGATTACATCATAACCATTTTCCTTTAATGCATCCATCGCTGTTTTTCCAAATGGCTTTAATGCATAATCATGACGGTTGCTGGTACGTTTAAACTGGCCTTTTTTCTTTCCCACATAAGGTCTTGCAATGACACGTCCAACCTTCCATTCATCCTTCATCGTAATATCACGTGCAATTTCACAGCAGCGATATAACTCCTCCAGACCGAAGGTTTCTTCATTGCCACAGATCTGTAAAACAGAATCTGCAGAAGTATATACGATCATGTGACCTGTTGCAATCTCTTCTTCTGCCAGCTCATCCAAAATTTCTGTTCCGCTGGAGCTTTTATTTCCAATGACTTTTCTGCCGGTTCTTTCTTCCAGCTCCTGAATCAGTTCCGGTGGAAATCCGGTCTCTGTAAATGTTTTGAATGGAGTCGTAACCTCCAGCCCCATCATTTCCCAGTGACCCGTCATCGTATCCTTTCCAAGACTCTGTTCTTTCATTTTTGCATAGTAGCCTAATGGTCTGTCCACTGGAGGAACCTGTTTTAACGGAATCAGGTTTGCCATACCAAGCTTTCTTAAATTGGGAATTTCAAAACTTTCTACAGCCTCTGAAATATGTCCCAGTGTATTGACTCCCACATCACCAAAATCCGGGGAGTCAGGCATTTCACCAACTCCAAGGGAATCCATAACGACTACAAAGATACGTTCATATTTTTGCATGATGATTTATGCTCCTTTCCTGTCCGGCTCTTAGTACCCGGAATCTTCTTTTACTAATAATTTGACAAATCGCTGATGAAAGAACTGAATACAAGGCCCTACGCAAACTGCTGTGACCAAAGTCACAGCGCCCGCAAACCATATGGCAGAAGATACACAAAAGTACCAATGCTCACATACTTTCTTCCAATGAGAATAAGAAGAATCAAAAGCACGATATTTACAATATTGGAAGCCCTCCCAAGCTGTTCACCTGTCAATCCCAAAAAGCTTCTGATACCATCATAGAATAATCCTACGGAATCATTTCCTAATCCTGCACTACTGTTGATTCCCACACCGATTCCGCATAAAAATACCCCTGCCAGTGCTACTGTAATTGTTGTAACCGAAATTTTCCCCTGTTTCAAAATCCTTTACCTGCTTATCTGGATTTTACATAGATCTTACCGTTTGCAGCTGGTGTATGACCCTTGCCCATAAACAAAATCAATGTAATGAGTGTCGCTATATATAGTATCATAGAAATCAGATTTGTGGAAATCAAATTTGATATATTCTTTTTATAACCGTTTCTTGAGTTCTCATACTCTTCTCACTTTCCGCCAATAAAACTCTGAGAGGTGCCCATAGGGGCACCTCTCTTGGAAAAATTAACTATTATGATTTTTTCTTTTTGTACGTAATGCCTACAAATACAACTGCTGCGATTCCAAGTAACGCAATCATCGGAACAATGTTTGCACTATCACCTGTAGCAATTGGCGATGTAGAAGCAGGTTTAGATCCTTCAACTAATGTGCTTGTGGTACGAAGTGAACTAAATGCAGCATTTAATAATACGACTGCTTTGTCAACTTCTCCCTGTGTTGCCCCCTTGTCGTCATATACTTCTTTTGCTTTTTTCAGAGCAGTTTCAAGGTCATCCCAGCTATACCATGTATAGTCAGATTCATTCAATTTTTCAGCTTTCGTAATTGCTTTCTTAAGATCCTTCTTGTTAGCTGAGCCTTTCGAGCCGGATGATCCAGAGTTTCCAGATGCTTCACCTTTCTTCTGGTCGTCACCTTCTGCTTCTGTTGTATCAGCAATTTTCACAAGAGCTGCCTGTGCTTTTTCAAGGGTTGCAAGAGCTTTATCTACCGCAAACTGATCTGTTGGGTTTGCAGCCTGCGCCTGTGCTGCTGTCAGTGCTGATTTAAATGCTTCTTTTGCAGTACCATCTTCATATTTTGTAAGATCTAATGCTGCTGCTTGATCTACTTTTGCTGCAAGTGCCGCTGTATCCGGTGAAATTTCTGAAGAAATTCCAGCAAGCTGATATACTCTGATTTCAGCCGCAGATGCAAATCCGCCTTTACCTTCAAGAACTTCAAGTTTAATCTTTGTAGCTTTTACAGGAGTATCAAATGTGATTTCTTTCACATCTTCTGATAATTCCCAGGTGCCATTTTCGATAACGAGTTCTCCATCGATGTACAGGTTGTATTTTGTAATCGTACCATTTCCACCACCGCTTCTTGGTACATATTCAATCTTGTTCACAGAATATTCAGCGCCAAGATCAAGCTCGATGTATACAGGAAGCTTATCTTTTGGAGCGTAATTTGAGTGCCAGATTGTACCCATATTACCATCTAATACGTTAGATGCAGGACCCTCTGATGTTCCGCCGTATGCACTGTCTGTTGTCGCTTTGATTCCGGACTGTGCAATTTCTTTACTTGGATTTGGATCTGTTGTTACAGTTAATTCAACCGCAGCTGTTAAGCCATTGGATGTTGTAGCTGTAATTGTTGTTTTACCAGGTTTTACTGCTGTGATCTTTCCGCCGTTTACCGTTGCTACTGCTTCGTCAGAAGATTTCCATGTGACAGTTGCTGTTGAACCATTATTTAATGCAGCTTCTAACTGAACGTTTTCTCCAACTTTCAGGTCTGCTGTCTCAGGTGTTACAGTAATTGTCGTTGCTGCAACCTTGTTTGTAATAAGATCAACATCTACAATACCATTATGTTTTACAGTCAATGTGTATGTCTTTGTATCAGCATTCCAATCTTCTGTGTATTCATAAGGTCTTGTGTATTCGTTATCTGCTGCAAAGACTGCTGTAGGTTTTTCATCGCATGTTACAGTGATCACTGCGTTCTGTGTTACAACCTTATCTTCTGAAGAATTCATGAAGTAGTATGTATCACCATAGTTTTCACAGTATGCTGTTCCGCCTGTTACGTCTGTTGTGTAAATTTCATCCATTTTATCCTTTGTAATTGGAGTTGTAAATACATTTTCAAACTGTTCCAGTTCCTCTGCCGGACAATTTTCCGGAACGAATGGAACGATACCGTATTTATCTGTAGCCGGATATAACTGTGAATAACTTGTATCATAATTGAAGTTTGTCCAGTTCTTACGTCCAACTACGATTGCTTTTGTATCAGCTAATACTTCCTCCTTACTTGGAATCTTGTATTCACCGCTTGCAAGTTTTTCAAGGAATGGAGCAATTGTGTACTGATATGCAGGTGTTCTCATTCCCTTTGTAGCATTTGAGTACCACTGAGCTTCTGACTTGAAGCATGTAGCACCATTGCTTGCCGCTCTTAAAATATCCATTGTATACATAGCTTCCGGCCATGTGAGACACTGTTTCCATGCATCTCCGCCTGAACCTGCATCGAACAATGCACCGTTAGAGTCTAACTGCCAGTGCCACCAGTCAGATGCAATACCCCAGTTGCCAATATAATCTGTTAACCACAGACCAATGTATAAAGCTTCTGTATCAGGTCTTCCGTAAGATTCTTTGTACATTAATGAGATATAATCTTTATTTGCTCTCATAACATCTGAGAGATCCTGGCATTCTTCTAACCAGTCTACCAATACACCATCTTCGCCGAAGATATTTGTATCTGTCCACATCATATGAACGCCATTTTCAACACCCATCTGAATAAGGTCAACCATGTATTCTCTTGCATCACCGTTGAAGCGGTTGTAAAGTTCTGCACCGTTGAATCCTACAAGGTATGGGTTGTTCTGTGCAAGTTCTTCATAGAATTCGATTGGAATCGGATTACTCATGTCGGTTTCACCATTTAAGTTCTGAACTGCACATGGAATGTTGTTTGCATTACAAAGCTCTACATTGTCTTTGATCCACTGTTTGATCGCGTCAGTGTTATTTAAGCTTCGTTCTGCGATCAGGAGAATGACTGTATTGTCCTTTAATGAATCAGGAACTGTTTCCCAAAGCATGACAGGGCTGTCTACACGATCCTCCTGTGCCACATTACCGGAAATTCCACTCTTGTTTGCAAAATCGTCACTCCAGTAATAGTTTTCAAGGTATAAAATGTGGTCTGCATCAACTACACGTCGTGGAGCTGCTGCTTCTTTCTTTTCAAGAACGTTGATTGTAATTGTACCTTCTGCGCCTTCTGTAGTTGTTGCTGTAATCGCAACTTCTCCAGCCTTCACACCCGTTACAACACATTCATCGCCGTCAAATTCTACAGTTGCGACAGATTCGTCTGCTGATGACCAGGAAACGATATCTTCTGTAGAATCTGTTGGAAGTACAGAAGCGGAAAGATATGCTTTTCTGCCTTCCTTAATGGTTGTTCCTTCTTCATAAGAGATTTTTGTCGCTGTGATTTCTACGCCTGTAGCCGGTACAGGATCTGATTCGATTTCCCATCCCCATGCTTCGATTTCACAAACATGGTTTGTTGTTCCCTTATCAGAACCAGCCATATAAAGTCTTAAGTATCTGCCCAATCACCCCAGTCAGACCAGTCCTGAGCGGAACCGATCTCTGTTTCTAATGTAATCGTTTCAGCATCTGCCGGAATTGCAACATCAAAGAAGTGTGCATCCATTGAAGGGTTCATTTCACCGCTTTCAGCTACTACTTCACCATCAATTTTTACGATGAAGTTACCAATTACAGCTTCGCCATTGTTATAATCATTTACTCTACTGTAATCTACCCCTGCATATGACTGGAATTTCATATATCCCTTGCCTGCTATGTTGTATGTTACAGAAGATGGTGCATGGATACCAAGTCCTTTTGCAAATGTCTGGGCAGTTCCATCCACTACCAGCTGCATTGGAGCACCATTTATATTAGTGTTTTTTGCTGTTCCATTCGGGAAGTCACTCTTGCCGCCGCAGGACTGCTCTGTCCATTCTAAATCTGACAGATAAGTATCTATAGTAACTGTAGTTTCAGATGCCGTTGCTATCTGTGCTTCTACATCTGATACTCCCGTTGCTTCTTCAACAGCTGGTGACTTTGCGTCAGACGGTGTTTCTGTTTCAGACGGTGTTTCTGCGTCAACTGGTGTTTCTGCGTCATTACCCCCACCTGATGACGATTCATCTACAGAATCATCAATTTCTTCAGCAATCACTGTCTCCCCTGTGTCTGTAGTTTCTGCCGCATACACCGCAGCCGGTTGCAACATGCCTACTATCATACACAATGTCAACAGAATGGAAAGTATTTTTATTCTTCTACTTTTCATTATATTTCCTCTCGTATAACTTCTTAAATATCCAAATGGCTTTAGCGCTGTTTCCAGCGCCTCAGCCATTTTCTAAAATCAACACCAGCCGAACCGGTTATGCCTTTCTTTTTTTGAAGAAAATTCCAACCAGTGCCACTGCTGAAATTCCAAGTAAAGAAATCATCAAAGCAATATCTGTGCTGTCGCCTGTAGCAGTTGGTGTTGTAGCAGCTGCTGTTGTACCTGTGCTGCTTGAGGAACTGCTCTTTTTGCTTTCTTCTTTCTTTGTGATAACAACTGTAGTTGGTCTTGAAGATTCCAGACCAGCAATCGCATTATTTAATGCAAGTGCTGCTGTATCTACTTCAGTCTGAGTTGCGTTAGTATCTGCATACACAGCTTTTGCTGCTTCCAATGCTTTTTCTAATGCTTTCCAGCTTGATGATGTATAATCATCTTTATCTTTCTTATTTGCATTGTTAATTGCTGACTCAAGAGCTGATTTATCAACTTTATCTGGTGTTACTGTTGTATCGCTTTCTTCACCGATTGTAAAGTATACATAACCATTTGCTTTTACAGTGATTACAGCTGTGCCTGTCTCTGCATCGTAATCTACTGTTGTTGTAAAGTCTGTTTCCTTCTGGCGAGTTACATTTACAACTGGTTCTTTTTCAAGATCTGTTAATGTAAATGTAGTTGTTCTATATGTATCTGCTCCATCTGCCGGATCTTCCATATAGTTTTCTGCTAACCAGTTTTCTAATAAGTTATTAACATCCGGATCCCATCTGGTCACACTGCTTCCGTAGCCCTCCCAGATTTCGTCTTTGTTTACACGATAGTTGTTTAAGTATACAGAAATGCTTCCATCTTCTGTTTCCATAATTGAGTATGTATGTGGTTCCATATCCACTTTTACGCTCTGTCCACCTACCGAAACCGTTGCGCTCTGGTCGATATCTTCATTTACCTCGCTGTTGTAAAGAATCCATTTACCGTTTACATACTGTGCAAACGCATCACCTTCGTATGCGCCTTCTGTGTAAAGACTATTTAAATCATCAACTGACAGATCATCCGTTCCTACAATTTTAATATTATTCGGAAGGGATGCAATGCTCACTGATGAAGGTACTGCCGGAAGTAATCCATAGCGTCCTGAGGAGTGTGCAGGTAATGTCTGGTCATCAGATGTCAATCCTGTATGTAAATCCGTGTTACTGCTTAAGTTACCATGAATGAAAACTTTTGTATCTTCAAGAACTTCTTCTTTTGTTGGTCCAGGGTTATCCAAAATGTACTTAAATGTTTCATAAATTACATTTTCGAATAATGGTGTATTTTCATCATTGATACCCTGTGTATAAGCCGGATGTTCAAAGCTGTAGATTGCACCACCGTTTGCATAGATAGAAAGCATTTCAATACCTAAAAGTGCTTCCGGTTCCATAACAACAGCACGGCATTCTTCGTCTGCCCCACCTGCGCTGCTTCCATTGTAGCTTGTTGTTCCCTGGAAGAGTTTACCATAATGTTTTTCATACCACTTCCATGTATCCATGAGTCCGCCCCACTGGTCAATTACACCTGTCAGCCAGAGCCCCTGCATATACGCAGATGTTTCTGCATTCTGATTAGCACCAGCTGGTGTATTCTTCCATGTGAATGAGAAGTTATCTCCATACTCTCCAAGAGCTTTGCTAAAGTCACTATTCTGTAATACAGATTCAATAACCTGAGTCTGATGTTCGAACCAGATTACATATCCGCCATTTTCGGCTGCAATTTCCAGGTGCGTTGCTGCTGCTGTTGCAACTGCATTATAATCTGTCCAGTAGTTTTCAGTAATAACGAAACCTTTAAGGCAATCATAGGTTTCCATGACATTATTCAACCATTCTGTATCGTATGCAATGTCTGTAGTTGATGTCCAATAATTCTTCAGACCTGCTGTTGCTGTTACAATCATTACAGGAATGTCATTTGCTTCTGCAATTTCAAGCTGCTGTTCATAGAATGCTTTCAATGAACCGTTTGCAATCTGGGATGCATGAATTAAGATAACGACATTATCTTTAATATCATCCGGAAGTGATTCCCAACGACCTACCAATGTATCATCCCACTGCATTTCTGATCCGTCCGCATTGTACTCCTGTCCGTAAAGAGGAACAATCAATAACGGATTTTCATTATCGATTGTCAGTCTCTGTGTTTCAGTTGAAGGATCTTTGACTTTAATTTCAACTTCTGCTGTTGCTCCATCAGCAATTACTTTATTTATAAATTGTTGTACTTTTTTTACTCACAAAAAACAGATGTAACATTATTTCAATTAATGTCACATCTGTCCTACTTAATTTTACACTTTTATTTATTTTCGTAGTATTTTGCCAATAACACAGCTCCCACATAAGGCTCTGCCTTAGACTCTGTCAATTCCATACCGTCCGCTTCCAAAAGCTTCCTAAACGGTTTACGAATCACATCTCCCGTCTTGAAAATACCGCCGGAGCATGATACCAGACAATTTTTATCCGCGAAGATTTTCTTCTTCACACCACACACAATGTCATAAAGCTCCTTTGCAGCCTGCGCATATGTGTCGACTGCATAAACATCGCCCTCCTTTGCAGCCTGCAATAACAGCTTCTGCAAAGATGCGATTTTATCACGTTTATGTAAATATTCCTGCTCAAACAAATCGATAATCTCTTCGTCCACAGAAAGATTCAGTTCTTTTCTTACGATTTCATATAATGGCCCCCGTTCGTCTCTGCCATCGGACTGTCTGGAAAATAACTGTACACATTTTACCCCAAGCCAGTAGCCTGAGCCTTCATCTCCAAACCATTCACTCCAGCCGCCGCATCTTGCAGTCACGCCTTCTTCATTTTTACCGAAAGCAATGGAGCCTGTGCCAGCCACAATATTGATACCCGGGTACAGCTCTAAAGAACCTGCCCAGCCCACTTCACAGTCATTGACAATGTGAATGTTCCATTCCGGGAAGGTACTTAAAATTTTCTCTTCGATGATCTTATCATTCACCGGAGATTCTCCCCAGGCCGGCATGCCAAAGCATACCGATGCGATGTCTGTAGCATCCCCCTCTGCAAATCTGCATACTTCTGCTACACCGTTTCTTAACAGATCGATGACTCCTTCTTCCCCAATCTGTTTGTAAAAGGCACTTCCTGCCAATGCAGTTCCTAAAATTTTTCCACTTTCGTCGGAAATCGCAAACATGGTCTTGCTTCCGCCGCCATCAATTCCAATATAATATTTCATTTTATTTCCTGCTTTCCTTGTAATCCTTTGGCGATACTCCGGTATGTTTTTTGAAAAATCTTGAAAAATAGGTCACATTTTCAAATCCCAGAATATCTGCCACCTCATATACCTTCAAATCAGTTTCTTTCAGATAAGCCTTCGCTTTTTCGATTCGCTTATTATTGATTGTACGAATAATGGTTTCACCAGTGCTCTCTTTAAAGATTCTGCTTAAATAGCTGGTGCTTGTTCCAAGAGCTCTGGAAATATCCATTACAGACATCGGCTCCTGATAATGCTTTTCTATATATTTGAGACTGTCCTTTACAAGCTGCTGCTTTGTATCATAGCTTACCACCGGCATGGATTCATCCTTCATTTCCTCTGTATAGAAATTCAGCTTCTCACTCTCCTCCAGGTGGCTGTGATTTAACGCTGTCTGTGCTTCTTCATAGGCATCCGGCAGCTCCTCAATATCCCCATGCATTCCACTGATTCCCACGAAAACATACAGTTCCATGAAGTTGTCCATCATATCCATGACCTTCGTGCAAGTCTCTTTTAGATAGCTTTCCGTTTTTTCCTGTCCCTGCGGACATTTCAGCACCAAACCGTACATATCTTTTTTGTAGAAGATACCATGAACCACCTGTTCTGCAAAAGCCAGATGAAAGAAGTTTTTCAGGCTGTCATAAAGCTTGACACGTTTGGAGCGTTCTGTGGCATCATCCATCAAAAATTCGAAGAACACCACTGTATAATCCGTCACTCCCAGGTGCAGCTGCTCATAGCGGGATGTGATTTCATTATAGATATTGCCATCATATACACCGCGGAAAAAGCTCTCCATTCTTGCTTCCTTTTCCTCTGAGGAAAGAAGAATTCTTTCTTTTAGAAGCAGCTTACAGCGCTCTACTGCCCGAAGCAGCTCATCGAAGGCACCTGTTTTCGTAACGTATTCTACAACGTCATATCGAATTGCAGACTGAGCATAGGAAAAATCCGCATAAGCAGTCAGCAAAATCACCTTGGTCGGTAATTTTTTTTCCCATATATACTTTGCAATCTCAATTCCGTCTGCTCCCGGCATTTTAATATCTGTAATCAGAATATCCGGACACATCTCTTCCAGACTGTTTAGAACCTCTTTTCCATTTTCCGCCACGAAGACAACCTCACAGTCAATACTGTTCCAGTTGATCAAAGACTGCAGGGCCTTGCGCATGATTGGTTCATCATCTGCAAGCATTACTTTGTATCTCATCCCTTAGTTTCTCCTGTTTTTCCGTCATCAAACGGTATCCTGATACATATTTTACTGCCCTCTCCAGGAGCAGAAAATACACGGATTCCATAGTTCTCCCCATACATCAGTCTGATAATATGGTGAGCATTGTTCAAGCCAACATGGTTATGGCTCTTATCACCTGTCTTTTGTTCTAATGGAAGAATGATTTCTCCCGACTGTTCAAAACCAACTCCATTATCCTCTGTATCAATACAGAGCGCGTCTGCATCCTCGTAAATGTTTACCCGGACAAGTCCTTTCCCAATCAGCGGCTCAATCCCATGCACCACCGCATTTTCTACGATCAACTGAATGCAAAGCTTTGGAATATAGTAATCTGTCAGTTTTTCATCCTGAATATTGATCTCGTACTGCAGCCTGTCACCATATCTGTAGTTCTGCAGATACAGATAATAATTGACATACTCAAGCTCCTGACAGATTTTGACTTTTTCTGATTTATCACGATAAATCTTCGCCTGAATCAGCTGACTAAAGGAGCTGATCATGCGGTAAACTTCCTGATTTCCATCCAGCTGCGCCTGCAGTGCAATGGTATTTAGTACATTGAACATAAAATGGGGATTCATCTGAGTCTGTAAAAACTTCATTTCCATATCTTTGATGGAAAGCTGCTTTTCATATACCTGCTTGATCAGGTTGTCAATATAGGCAGTCATCTCATTGAATACCCGGCTGATTTCATGGAACTCTGTACTGTCATACTCCGGAAGCTTTGTATCAAATTTACCGGTCTTAACCTCTCTCAGCTTGTCGGTGACATCTGTGATCGGTTTCGTCATCCGGTAAATCAAAACTATAAGTGTTATGCAGGCTGCCGCTGCAATGAGCGCAATGGCAACCGCATAAACTTTGATTGAATCAAAAATGAGTGTAAAGAACTGGTTCTGTGGAATGCCGATAAAAAGCTCCAGATTCATTCCGATGCTTCTTCTGTGAAGATTAAAGCTTTTTCCTGCCACCTCTGTACTAAATGGCTGGCTTCCAAATTTCTCTAACAGTGCTTCCTTTCCTTCTGTAAAGATTTCTGTATTCTGCCCGTATACATCTGCTCCGTCTCTGTCGCACAGGCTCCAGAAAGCACCCTCGTATTTTACGATATCCTGCATCGTATACTCTAATGCAGACTTTTCAATCTGATACAGAATGCTGCCTACCTGCTCCATTCTGTCATCTAAAACAGGAAACAGAAGACAGATGCTCTGCTCATCCAGAGGATAGTAACCATAGTCCTTCTCACCAGACATTGACCTCTGATGTTTTTCATAAATTTCTACAAACGCGCGGTTGCTTTTTTCAATTTCCGCATAAGTCATGGCATAGTAGGTGCTGTTCAGGTAGTGCCCCTCATTGTCAAAAAGATAAACCTTTTCTACCAAAGGAGAAATTCCGGTTCCCGGAATGCTCTGGCTGCTGATGGAAACCTGCTTTTCAAATTCCTTTTTCAGCTCTGACTTTTCTTCCTCCGAGAGGGTTTCGTCCTTTAGTTCCACCAGATAGTCCATAAGAAGCTCTGACTTTCTGACCTTTGTTACCACATCGGAGCAATAGGAAATTCCGGATTCCATGGAATCTGCAGTGGCTGTCAGAAGGAAATTAATGTCCGATTGAACATAACTGCCTAAAATAAGACCTACAGACGCGATAAAAATGATACCGCAAAGTACCACTACCGAAATCATTAAAGTCAGATTGTAGCCAATCATTCTGTTTCTTAAGGAATATCTGCGTTTTTCTTTTGCCATAACTTATCTCCGCCCGTTTTTTCTACTATTCTATCATTTCTGGCAGAATTGTGGGAGATAATCTTTATTTGCTTCAAACATTTCGTCTACCATTTCCCGGATTTCGTCCATGCTGAGCACTGCTGATGTCAATGGATCCACTAAAATTGCGTGGAAAATCTTACGTTTATCCCCTTCGATGCATCCTCTGACTGCCAGCTCTTCACTTCTTGCAGCAGTATTATCCATAACAGCAAGCTGTGGCGGAAGCTCTCCTACAGGATGTACGGTGTAACCATCCTTTGTAACGGTCACCGGTACTTCTACGCAGCAGCCATCCGGAAGGTTTGTGATCCATCCTTCGTTACGTACGTTTCCATTGAAATCAAATGGTGTGTTATCTCCAAATAATGCATTGAAAATACATGCTGCATATTCCTGACCGCGTTCCAGGTCAACTTCCGGTTCATCCAGCCATTTTAAAATATCCTGCTGCCATTCGTTCTGACGTCGGAAATATTCATTTAAAATGTAAGCATGAGCACCCGGATTCCAGCCTGTGGAATGAGTACAGTATTTTTCAATCAGGTCAGGACGTTTTCTGAACCATGGATAGTATTCTGAGTTGTGTCCTGAGCTTTCTGTCGGATAATAGTCTAAATGTAAGAATAGCTGGTTACGAACCTGTTCTTCATTGTAGATTTCTTCACGTTCTACTGCTTTGCGAATCAGTGGATAAGCATCTTCGCCTTTCCATTTGTAATCAAGGTAGAATGCCATGTGGTTGATACCTGCACATGTATATTCTACGTCCTTCATATCCGCGCCGATCCAGTCTGCAAGCATTTTTGCTGTGTGCTGGACGCTGTGGCAAAGACCTGTTACCTTTACCTTTGTCATTTCCTGTAAATAACGGCAGTTGAGTGCCATTGGGTTTGTGTAGTTTAATACGTAAGCATCCGGACAGATTCTTTCAATATCTCTGCAGATATCAAGAAGCACTGGTGCGGAACGTAAAAATCTGAAGATTCCTGCTGGTCCTCTGGTGTCTCCAACGCAGATATCTACACCATATTTTTTCGGAATTTCAATATCTGTTCTGAAAATATCCGGTCCTGCTGTCAGTACAGTGATAACTACACCGTCTGCACCCTCCAGAGCCTTTTCTCTATCCAGAGTAGCCTCGATGGTTACAGGATAATTTCCTGCTTCCTTGATCTTATGGCATGCTTTTTCTATATAAGAAAGCTTCTGCGGATCAATATCCATCAGGCAGATATGTGCATCTTTAAAGGCATCATAAGTCAGGATATCTCTTACCAGTTCTCTTGTGAAGTCAAAGCTTCCTGCACCGATAAATGTAATTTTTTTCATTTTAATCCTCCTTAAGCTCCAGTTCGATTACTTCAACCGGAGTCTTGTCAATCGAGAATGAGAAGCAGTCCGGTACACTGTAGTTCATAAATTCACAGTCCGGGAACTCCTTCGCTACCCATGGTGTCAGCATACGCATTTCAAAGCCATCCGACACTCTTCTTGCTTTCTTAATCTTATCTCTAAGACCAGGAAGTGCAATGGCACCGATACTTTCTTCAGTAATACATGCATAAACCCTGTTGCCATTCTGTGTATATCTGCCCCATTCCGGTTTTGGAAGGTCTGACATGCCGCAGCCATAGATACATTTAGAATTTTTCTTCATCCATGCTCCAACATCTGCCAGGATGTTTTTCTGAATCTGAGGAATGTTTCCTTTTGCATCCGGAGAAATGTTTACGATCATGTTACCATTTTTACTTGTACATTCTACAAGCTTTTTAATGATCTGTGAGGATGTTTTGTAATGTAAATCAAATGGAGCATAACCCCAGTTGTTGTTCAAAGTAAAGCAGGCTTCCCATGGAATTGCTCTGCCGGATGGTGTTCTAAGACCATATGGCGGAATGATCATTTCAGGACACGCAAAATCACCGGAGAAAATATTTGGTTCGTCTGTCATAACAGAACCATAGCTTTCGCCATTTGCTTCCAGACGTCCGTTAACGATGATATCCGGCTGAAGCTTTCGAACCATTTTCATCAGTTCTTCGCCCTTCCAGTCTGAGCCGATATGTCCTTCATAAGAAAAATCAAACCATAACAGATCGATTTTTCCATAGTTTGTTAAAAGCTCGCGCACCTGATTGTGCATGTATTCCAAATATCTGTTGAAATCACGCTGGTCTTCTTTTTCGCAGCATTCCGGTCTGTTTTTATTCGGATGATACATATCACCGCGAACTGTATAATCCGGGTGCTGCCAGTCAAGCAGTGAATAATAGAAACCAACCTTTAATCCGGCTTCACGGAATGCTTCTACGTATTCTTTAACCAGGTCTCTCCTGCACTCTGTATTTGTTGATTTAAAGTCTGTATACTGACTGTCAAACAGACAGAAGCCTTCATGGTGCTTTGTGGTAAGCACTGCATATTTCATGCCTGCTTCCTTTGCCACTCTTGCCCATTCTTTCATGTCACAGTCTACAGGATTCCACTCCTTAAAGTATTCCATATAATGTTCATCGGATAACTGTTCGTCACCTCTGACCCATTCTCCCCTTGCAGGAATACTATACAGACCCCAGTGAATAAACATACCAAAGCGGTCATGCATAAACCATTTGGTACGCTGTTCTCTTTCTTCCATGATTCCCATTTTTCGTGCTCCTCCTATAATATGTGCTTCTTATCCTTTTACAGCACCAGCTGTGAGAGATTTTACGAATGTCTCAGACAGTAAGCAGAAAATAACGATTGTCGGTACAACTGTTACGATAATCGCTGAGAACATACCGTTTAAGTTTTTGGAATAAGCAGTCGTAAACTGTCCCAAAAGTGCCGGAAGTGTCATCTTGTCTTTGCTCTTTAAGAGAATCGATGCAAAGTAGAATTCATTCCAGTTATTTAAAAATGCCATGATTGCAGCAGTTGAAATACCAGGTTTTGCAATTGGCACGATGATTCTGAAGAAGCTTCCTACATAGCCGCAGCCATCAATTCTCGCCGCTTCTTCCATTTCCTTCGGAATACTTAAGAAATAGCTTCGAAGGATAAAGTAGGTTGTTGCAATACCAAGACCTGAATAAATGAAGATCACACCGATATGGGAATCTTTCAGACCCAGGCTGTTGATCAGCTGATAGATTGGTAAGGAAATAGAAATCGCCGGGATAAATAATGTTGTAGAGAACATTAATGTAACCAGACCTTTAAATTTAAATTCCATTCTTGCTGATACATAAGCAGCCATTGATACGATCAGAACACTGATCACTGTAGAACAAACTGTAATAACCAGGCTGTTCTTAAAGTAAGTTAAGATATTTAATTTTGTAAAAATAGTAATATATCCGTCTAATACCCATTTGTCCGGTAAAGATAATCCCCCGGGATTTTCTTTAAAGGATGATAAGAATACCCATACGATTGGATAAAGGGATATAAAAATTACGATAAACATGATGAGCTTTCCAAATGCACTGCTAAGGAAATCACCTAATTTGCTTTTTGATTTCTGCATTTTCCATATCTCCCTTCTTAATCCGCTTCATCAGTACGGAATGCTTTATTGATAAGGCCTACCAGTACGATACCTAAAATGATCTGAATCACACCGGCTGCATTTGCCCTCGCAAAGTTCAGCTTTGTGCTTCCAAGACCTGTTTTGTATACATAGTAGCTTAAACTGTAGGTTGCATTGTCAGGACCGCCCTGAGAAATCAGCGCGATTTCGTTATAAAGCAGCAGACCGTAGTTTGCAGCCATAACAGATACCGTACCAATCATCGGACGCATCAGCGGCAGACGAATCTTTAAGTCAAGCTGTCTTTCATTTGCGCCATCCACTCTCGCTGCTTCATAGATTGCAGGATCGATGGAGAAGATCTGTGTTAATAAAAGAAGACAGGATGAACCGCCAAATAAGATAAATGAAAATGTAACGCCCCAGAAAGCATAGGTAGGGTTTGCAAGCACGCTGACATCAGAGCCTGGCCAGATCATGTTGCAGATTTCAGTTACAATACCTCTGGATGGGCTGTAAAGGTTTAAGAAAATCAGACCGATTGCCGCTGTAGAGATAATGTTTGGAATGATAAATACATTTCTTGTAAGCTTCCATCCTCTCGGTTTCTTTGAGAGAACCAGCGCCACGATGACTGTAAATGGCATCTGAATGCACATTGTAAGTACTACCCATTTCAAAGAGTTTACAAGTGCTACCTGGAAGTTTCTGTCTACTGTAAATAATTTTATGTAGTTGTCAAACATATTCTCCCAACCCAGAAATTCCGGGTTCAGGAAGTTTTTATAATTCCATTTTGAGAATGATGTGAAAAAAATCTGGATCAGTGGATATGCGTAAATGATTGCCCACAGGATGATTGCAGGAAGTAAAAACGCAAGAACAAATCCGTTCTTTCTTGTAAAGATTTTTTTCAATGAATTCTTTTTAGGGGATGTCATGAAAATCTTCCTCCTTAAAAACAGGGGACTATCTAAGATAGCCCCCTTCCTATTTGCTAATACGAACTATTCTGCTGCAGCAAGGAAATCATTTAATTCCGCTACTACATCATCTACAGTCTTAGATCCGTCTTTTAATCCTGCATATTTCGCCTGGATTTCGCCTTCAGCATCGCCGAATGTGTTTCCAAGACCAAGTGCCTGATAATCTGCGTTCTGGCAAAGTCTGCAAGCTTCAACTAAGAGTTTTGCATCATCAGTTGTAACTTTTTCTGCAAGTGCATCGTAGTCAACTTCTGTACTTGGAGCCATACCGATACCTTTTTCGATAATTCTTGCTGCGATTTCAGGGCTTGTCATGTATTTGATGAATTCGATAGCTGCTGCTGTCTGTGCTTCGTCAAGGTGAGATCCTACAACAAATCCGCATCCACCGGAAAGAAGAGCTGCGCTCTTGCCAGCTTCATCTGTTGGGAATACTGCCGGTTTGATGTTTTCAGCGCCTGCTGCACAGTCTACAGATCCGCCTGCATCCCAAACACCGTTGAAGAGCATTGCTGTTTCGCCATCAAAGAATGCTGTTCTGTAAGCTTCATCATCATCCCCGCCAGGTCCGAAGTTAGCTGCGTCGATTTTCTGTAATACGTTTTCCTGCATGAAAGCGATGGATTCTTTGAATGTTTCATCATCAAAGCTTTCAACAGCTTTTCCATCTGCGTAGAATGCTCTGGAAGCTTCGCTTCTCTGAGAGTATCCAGCTAAGAGGATGTTTGTTGGCCATCCGGCGTTAAGACCAAATGGTGTGATGCCAGCTGCTACTAAAGCGTCAACTGCTTCGTTAAAGTCAGCCCATGTAGACCATTCAGATGGAACTTTTGCGCCTGCTTCTGCGAATAATGCTTCGTTGTACCAGAAGCCAACACCTTCGATCTGTTCACGAACAGAGTAGATAGCGCCATCAGCTGTTAAGTTCTGGTCGTAGCATACTCCAACACCAGCTTTGAAAGCTGCATCTTCATCCAGGTATGGTTTAAGGTCAACGATTGCGCCTGCTGCTGATGCTACAGGAGTGATGTCCCAACCACCGAAATCAGCGATATCATAGAAGTTACCAGCACCTAAATCGTTGAGTGCTGTGTTGTAGATACCTTCTGCTCCGGATTCGTCAGCTACGATTACGAAGTTGAATTCATCTTTATGAGCATCTGCGAATTCCTGGTAGATCGCACGCATTTCAGCAGCTGCTGCCCATTCAGATTCATCATGGTAATAACCGTGTACAAATGTGATTGTTGGAAGTTCACCGTCAGCTTCTTCTGTAACTTCTGCTTCTTCAGTTGCTGCTGGAGTTTCCGCTGCTTCTTCGCTTCCGCCGCCGCATCCAACTACCATGGATGCAACCATAGCTGAGCAAAGAAGTAAGCTAATGAGTTTCTTTTTCATAGTTTTATTACCCTCCTTAAAACTTTGTACTTAAAATTTAGCACCAGAGGGACAAGTAACTGAATGAACGAAACCATTTATTTTTCGCACTTTTTTGCCTGTAATTTTGAACACCCATAAAAAATTGCACTTTATTGACTTTTCAGTCATAAAAGTGCAATCCTGTGTACATTTTATTTATGGGCTGTTTCCAGAGACTGAATCATTTTTTCCAGCTCTGCCGGATCTTTGCATGCCTTTTCAATGGATGCGGAAATAATATCTATCGCCTCACTGCTCCATACAGAAGTAATGGTCTTTAGCTGTATTTCTGCACGGTGCGCAGTTTCCAGTGCGTTACCCAGTACCGGGTACTGCTCTGCAATGACCTGATTATCTACCTTAGGATTGGATGGAGCCTGTCCAGTCTCCGCAGCAAGCCTTGTCTGGATTTCCTGACTAAGTATGTATTTTAAAAATCGGATGGCCGCCTCATTCTCCCTTTCATCCGGACTGTCATATACCACATACCCGGAAGATGGTGATACGTAAGATAACTGCATTCCGTAATTGGTCGGATAATTTGCATAAGCAATCTCATTACTTCGGCTGCTGCTCTGGATGACCTCGCTCTCCCATACCCCGTTAAAATAAATGGCTGTAGTGCCTTCTATAAAATATTGTCTGGCATTTTCCAGACTGTCTGTATTTTTCGAATACTGATAGATTCTGGAAAAATCAAGAATGACCTTTCTGAATTCTTCCGTATCATAAGTTTCCGGCTGATTTGTTGCCATGAGAAGTCCGGCTTTATTTTCTCCGCCCAGTCTTGCAAGCAGCAGATTCTCCACCACCTGTACATTTTCCAGCGCATAGACACTCTCCAGCATCCCGGAGGTCCTGTTCCACTGTTCAAGCTTTTCACAGACCTCAAAAAACTCTTCCCAGGTCCCTGGCAGTGCCGCCTCTCCATTTTCATCGACAATACCGGCCTCAATAAAATATTTTTCATTATACCAGTATCCCATTACTTCCAGAGCATCAGGAAGGGTATAGAGACTTCCGTCGGTATTCGTCCATACACTTAAAACCGACGGGTGAATCTGGGACATCAGCTCTGAATCCTGACGAAGATAATTCATCAGGTTTAACAGCTTTCCACGCTTTGCCGCATTTTCCACATAGAAAGACTGACCGTTGGTGCTGACAATGTTTGGCATTTCATCCAGCGCCAGCATATCGTTTGCCTTCTCCACAGCAATGGAACTGTCCGAAGATGGCTGAGAACTCAAAATAATATCATCATTCTGTGCATCAAAATCATCATAAATTTCCTGCATGATGGAGTGAGCACGCAAAGTCCCTCCCCATCCATGGATGAAAGATAAATGCACCGGCTCAATCTCTTCTTTCATCTGGCAGCCCGTAACTAAAAACGAAAAAAGCAGTAGGAATGTAACAATTAATTTCTTCTTCATAAAACACCTTTCAGAATTATTGTTATCATTCTACTGCTTTTCTTATTTTAAAACAATAAACAAAACGATTTTTAATTGTTAAAAAACATCAGTGAAATATCATTAAATAAAATGAGTACCATCAGACTCATCAGCACAGCAAATCCTGCCATATGAATGTATCCCTCCACTTTTTCCGGCACGCGTTTTCTGGTAATGACCTCAATCAGCATAATGAATAAGCGCCCTCCATCCAGAGCAGGAATCGGCAGTAAATTCATAACTCCCAGGTTCGCTGATAAGAAAATCACCATATTCAGCATATTAATAAATACTGCGAAACCGCTGATTGCTGCACTCTGCTCATAAGTGTCTCCAATCATGCTGACGATTCGTACAGGACCGCCTACATCTTCGCGGCTTACCTGACCGGTAACCATCATTTTCAGACTGTCAAATACCATATGAATCCAGTATCCCACTTCACAGCCGGCGTATTTGATGACTTCTATCGGATTATCACATTTTGTATATGCACCGCCGGTGATTCCCATCAGATAGTAACCGTCTTCGCTCATTTTCGGCAGGATCGTTGTCTCATAACGTTCCCCGTTACGCTCATACACAAGGTCGATTGCCTCTCCCTGATGAAGCTGAATATACATGCTCACATCACGGTAAACACCGATGTTTCGTCCATTCATGGAAATGATTTCATCTCCCGCACGCACACCTGCCTCATAGGCCGGATATCCTTCCATCATTTCTGTAATGACCGGCTTATCTACACCCACTGCACAAACCATGATAATGGAACCTGCAAAAGCCAGAACAAAGTTAAAAAACGGTCCGGCTGCAACCACGGAAATACGTGTCCAGACACCCTTTTTGTTAAATGCATTTTCCGCATCAGACTCTTCATCCTCGCCAACCATAGCGCAGGAACCGCCAAACGGAAAAATTCTAAGGCAATATTCTGTCTCACCAATCTTCTTTTTTAAGATTGCAGGACCCATCCCAAGGGAGAACGCGGTCACACCAATGCCTCCCCGTTTCGCCAACAGGAAATGGCCAAGCTCGTGAAAAAAGATCAGCAAGCCAAAAATTAATAATGCAACGATAATACTCAACTTACCACCTGCTCTCAATCAATTCATATACATTCGCTTCTGTAGCAAGTATTTCTTCCACATTTGGTGCATCGATCTTTTCAATGCTTTCCATACACTCCCCAATAATCTCCGGAATTTCCAGATAGCGGATTTCTCTGTTCAAGAACTTCGCAACTGCCTTTTCATTTGCCGCATTGTAAACAGTCGGAATATTTCCACCGCGTTTTGCAGCCTCGAAAGCAAGTTTTAATCCTGTAAATGTTTCCGGATCCGGTTCTTCAAAAGTAATCTGTTTTAATTTCCAGAAATCCAGACGGTCTCCCGGTAAAAATCTTCTTTCAGGATAATACAGCGCATACTGAATCGGAAGCTTCATATCAGGAGTTCCAAGCTGTGCGATTACCGCACCGTCTACGAACTCAACTGCAGAATGAATGATGCTCTGTGGCTGAACCACAACCTGAATGTGATCCATATCCACATTAAAGAGCCACTTCGCTTCCATAGCTTCCAGACCTTTATTTACTAAAGTAGAGGAATCAATGGTGATTTTTCTTCCCATCGCCCAGTTTGGATGTTTTAAGGCATCCTCCACCTGAATGTTTGCCAATTCTTCACGCTTGCGTCCACGGAACGGACCGCCGGATGCTGTCAGTAAAATCTTATGCAGCTGACCATGATTTTCACCATTCAAACACTGGAAAATTGCACTGTGTTCTGAATCTACCGGTAAAATCTTTACATTATATTCCTTTGCCAGCGGCATAATAATATGTCCGGCAGTTACCAGTGTTTCTTTATTTGCCAATGCAATGTCTTTTCCCGCTTTAATCGCTGCGATAGTCGGTCTGATACCGATCATTCCAACGATGGCTGTCACAAGAATTTCAGACTCTTCCATCTCTGCGATTTCAATGAGTCCTTCCATACCTGTTACGATTTCCACATCCAGATCAGAAATCATCACGCGAAGCTCTTTCGCCTTTTCTTCTGTCCAGACAGCGACCTTTCTCGGATGAAATTCACGAATCTGTGCTTCCAGAAGTTTTACGTTGCTTCCTGCTGCCAGACCAACCACATCCAGATCACCATTTGTTCTGGCAACCTCCAGAGTCTGTGTACCGATGGAACCTGTGGAACCTAAAATTGCTATTTTCTTCATTTTTTCCATAAAGCAAATCTCCTATACAAGTGCAAATAATAATGCATAGATCATAGGTGCTGTAAAAATCACACTGTCAAAACGGTCTAAGATACCGCCATGTCCCGGAATCAGTTTTCCGTAGTCTTTGATACCATGCTGACGCTTGATCCCAGATGCAATCAGATCTCCAAACATGGAAATCACTGCACCTACTGCACAGATGACTGCAAAATACAATGGGGCATTTTCCATAACCATATGCTTGCTTACCACTGCACCATAAGCTGCACCAAGAAGCGCTGCGCCTACAACACCGCCCACTGCGCCCTCAATGGATTTTTTCGGGCTAAGTACAGGTGCCATTTTATGTTTTCCGAACAGCACCCCAACACAGTATGCACAGGTATCGCATCCCCAGGAGCAAAGGAAAATAAGCCACATAGAAAACAATCCATCCTCTGCAATACGGATCTGGTAAATATAAGACAGCATAAATGGTAAATATAACAATCCAAATACACTTGCAAATATCTGCTCTGTATTATATTTCGGATACTGCAGCACATAAACACCTGCGATGACCATCAGCTCAATTGCCATAAACAACGCACCATTGACACTGCCATGATAGAAAAGCAATGCCAGATAATAGGCTACCGCAAACCCATAGCCTACGATTCCTAAAGTTTTTTCAATCTTAAATACTTTGTAAAATTCATACAATCCAATGAGTGAGATTGCAAGACAGAATCCCCAGAGAATATTTCCTCCTAAAATTCCTGTTGCAAGCAGAACTATTACCAGCACGATCCCACTGAGTAATCTTGTTACAAACATTTTTCCTATGCCTCCTTAACGCCTCCAAAGCGTCTGTCTCTGCTGTTATATTTTTCAATGGCCTTTTCCAGTTCTTCTTTGGTGAATGCAGGCCAAGGAACATCTGTAAAATAAAATTCCGTGTACGCCAGCTGCCACATTAAGAAGTTGGACAATCTCTGTTCCCCGCTTGTACGGATGAGCAGATCTGGACTTGGAATTCCTGCAGTATCCAGATAGGAATCGAACATTGCCTCATCCATCTGGTCAGTATCAATCTTTCCTGCCTTTACGTCTTCCATCACTTTACGTACACTTCTTACAATTTCATCTCTGCTTCCGTAATTGATTGCGATCTGGAAATTTAATCCGCCATTGTTTGCGGATGCCTTTTCCAGTTCATCGATCTTTTCGCGGATATCGTCATCCAGCCCTGTTTTGTCTCCAATGACACGAACGACCATATCATTTTTTTCTGCTGTTTTTAAGCAGGTCTTCATGTAGTTACGCAGAAGCTTCATCAGCGCATCTACTTCCTCTTTGGGACGCTTCCAGTTTTCTGTAGAGAATGCATAAACTGTCAGGTATTTGATTCCCATGCGCCATGCTTCCTCACAGATCTTTTCAACAGTTTTCGCGCCTTCCATATGTCCATAGTTTCTTGGCATTCCCTTGGATTTCGCCCAACGGCCATTGCCATCCAAAATAATCGCTACATGCTGTGGAATATTCATCCTTCATTCCTCCTGTCAAAAATACTCGAAAAACAAAAGGAAGAGCAGATGTATTTCACCTGCCCCTTTCTCCCTCTTGATTATACTTTCATGATATCCTTTGTCTTTGCATCTACTGCTGCATCAATATCTTTTACGAACTTGTCTGTCATTTTCTGAAGCTTTGTTTCAAGATCTTTCTGATCATCTTCTGTCAGTTCGTTTGCTTTGTTCATTTTTTTAAATGTATCGTTTGCATCACGACGAATGTTACGGATGGCAACCTTTGCTGCTTCGCCTTTC
Source organism: Lachnospiraceae bacterium (assembly GCA_017622875.1). Classification (GTDB taxonomy): domain Bacteria; phylum Bacillota; class Clostridia; order Lachnospirales; family Lachnospiraceae; genus HGM12587. Next base: position 37,281 of record JAGAQG010000054.1, on the reverse strand, counting down.
TTCTTAACGTCTTTTGCAAGGTCTTTACGACGTTCTTCTGTAAGTTCCGGGAAGATCAGACGAATCACTGTACCATCGTTGGATGGGTTGATACCGATGTCTGATGTCAGGATTGCCTTTTCGATTGGTTTGATCAGGCTCTTATCCCATGGAGCGATCTGAAGCATTCTTGGTTCTGGAACGGATACGTTACCAACCTGCTGGATTGGTGTTGGTGTTCCGTAATAATCTACTCTGATTTTGTCAAGTACGTGTGGGTTCGCACGACCTGCACGGATTGACTGAAATTCGCTCTCTAAATTTGCGAATGTTTTGTTCATTTTGTTTTCAAACTGTTCTAATCTTGGATCTGCCATTTTATATTCCTCCTATACGGTAACTTTTCTTATTTTAGACGGTTACACTGTTACTTTTGTACCAGTGAATTTTCCGCTGACAGTATTTACGATACTGTTTTCTTCGTTTAAGCCAAATACGAGCATTGGCATTTTATTTTCCATTGCCATAATGGAAGCACTTAAATCCATAACACCAAGTCTCTGGTCAATCACATCGCTGATGCTGATTTCATCATATTTCTTTGCATTTGGATTTAACTTTGGATCACTGTCATATACGCCATCGATTGCTTTCGCAAGAAGAATTACATCTGCCTCGATTTCGATCGCGCGAAGTGTAGTAGTCGTATCTGTAGAGAAATATGGATGTCCTGTACCTCCCGCAAAGAATGTAACGACGCCTTTTTCAAGATTTTCTACTGCGGAGTCCTTTGTAAATAATTCTGCGATAGGACCCATAGCAAATGGTGTATACACCTTTGTTTTCATACCAACGCTTCTGAACATTTCAGAAACATAAATACAGTTCATGACTGTTGCAAGCATACCGATCTGGTCTGACTTTGGACGGTCAATGTTTTCGCTTGTACGACCTCTCCAGAAGTTACCGCCGCCGATTACAACGCCGACCTGAATGCCATCATCTACTAAAGTTTTTACCTGAGCAGCTACTTCTAAACATGTCGCTTCATCAAATCCGGTATGTTTTTCACCGGCAAGAGCTTCACCGCTCAGTTTTAACAATACTCTTTTCATGTATTTACCTCTCTTTGAAACCGCATTCTAAGTGCGATTTTATAACTGTCTGCATTATATCATAACCCGTATTTTTTTACAATAACTGCTTAAGCTCCTGATACACTTTCCCGATTGGAAGTCCTACTACGTTGTAGTAATCACCTTCGATTCCTTTTACATGAATGGCAAAGTCTCCCTGAATTCCGTACGCTCCTGCCTTATCCATCGGATCTTTCGTAGCAATATAAGCATTGATTTCTTCGTTGCTCATCGGATACAAATATACCTCTGTCTTTTCCGCAAATGTGACAGTCTTTGCGTTTTCTCCTGTACGGATCAATGTTACCCCTGTATATACCTGATGAACGTCTCCTGCAATTTCAGAAAGCATACGGAAGGCATCCGCTTCATCCTTTGGTTTTCCCATGATTTCTTCGCCCTTCGCAACGATCGTATCAGAGCCGATGACGATACACTCCTCTGTCTGCAGATCAGCAATTTCCTTTGCTTTCTGGAAAGACAACTCCTCTACCACTTCCCATGGCATTTTTTTTGTAACGATTTCTTCTCCCTTTGCTGGGATAATATCAAATTCCATACCGATCTTTCCAAGAAGTTCCTTTCTTCTCGGAGATGCGGATGCTAAAATTAATTTCATAATCATTTCCTCTGTCAATCAAATTCTTTCAAAGCAATTATAATAAAGGACCCGCCAAAAAGCGAGCCCTTATCTTTATAATTCTTTATATTCTGCATCAATCGCCTCTGCTTCTCTTTCCAGCGCCTCAGCTTCTGCTTCAGCTGCTGCCTCCAGTTTCTGGAAATCCCGAATCGATTTTACAAATCTTCCTACCAGCATGGTATTGGTCATTCCATCATAGATCAGGCAGGCACCGATAATCCTCATCAGCAACTCAATGGTTCCAAATGGATTTCTCATGATCACAACACCCAGAACGATCGTAGATGCAGCAATCAGTACCGGTAGCCACCAGCCTCTGTCCTTATACTGGTGAAGTTCAAAGGCCTGTCGCACATTTGCAATCCCATGATAGATCAAAAGCACCCCAAACACAATCGGCACAATAGAAATCAGTCCCAGCGGACGTAAGATGATAAATCCGCCCAGAATCACAAAAGTACTGCCAAATACCAGCTCAATCTTTCCATACCAGAAAGCTTTGCCTGTCTTTAAATAACCGAGCACAAATCCAAGTCCTGTGATCAGTACGATCACACCCACTGCCCTGCATACGAATGTCAAAGAGGTATTCGGATATGCTACAAGCAAAATTCCCAATGCGATGCAAAGAATGGCAGAGCTTAAAATATTTACTTTAATACTTTTGATAAAGTTTTTCACGTTTATCAGCCTCCAATCTGGACATGCAGACCAGTTGTCTTCGCAACTGTCAGCAATTCCTCCATCTTTTCATTGCTTGGCGGTTCAATATGACTCAGCAGATAATCCCTTCCAAGCCCTTCATATTTATCAGAACCAAGTCTGTGGTACGGAAGCAGATGATGCTGTTTTACACCCGGCAAACTTCTCGCGAACTGAGAAATCGCTAAAATTTCTTCCGGAGTATCATTAAAGGTCGGTACCACCGGTGTTCGGATGATCAGGTTTTCACCTTTTCGCTCCGCAATTCTCTTTGCGTTGGTAAGAATCTTTTCATTTGACTGTCCTGTAAACAGCTTATGCTTCGCAGGATTCATATGTTTGATATCCATCATATAGGTATCTACAAATGGAAGAATTTTATCCTCGATCATGGGAAAATTCGCAAAGCTGGTGGTCTCAATGGCTGTGCTAATGCCCATGTCCTTTGCTGCCTGCAAAAGAGCCGATGCAAACTCCGGCTGCATCAAGCATTCCCCACCGGAAAGCGTTAATCCTCCGCCGCTTCTTCTGTAATGAGCAACGTCTCTCATAACTTCTTCCATGACTTCTTCCACAGTCACATCACGTCCCATGACCTTCTCTTCGCCATTTACGATCATGGTCTGGATCTTTCCTGACTGGGATTCGGGATTACAGCACCATTTGCATCTTAATGGGCATCCCTTTAGGAAGACGATGGTTCTGATTCCCGGACCGTCATGGACAGAATATTTCTGAATATCAAAAATTCTTCCTTTTACCTGTAAATAATCTTTGTACATAAGTCTCCTTAGAATCCCTGAGTCGTTCTATTAATGATATCGTCCTGCAGAGATTTGGATAATGTAGTAAATAATGCACTGTAACCGGCAACTCGTACACAGAGTGTCTTATAGTTTTCCGGATGTGCCTGAGCGTCTAATAAAAGTTCACGGCTTACAACGTTGAACTGTACATGCATGCCCTTCTGATCAAAGTAAGCACGAAGATAAGATGTAAATTTCTGTAAACCTTCCATACCGCTTAATGCTGATGGATGGAATTTCTGGTTAAATAAGGTACCATTGGATGCGATACCATGGTCTAACTTCGCTACAGAGTTTGCTGTTGCTGTCGGACCTAAAATATCTTTATTGGCTACCGGGCCAACGCCATCCGCTACCGGTGTATTTGCCAGACGTCCGTCAGGTGTCGCACCAGTCTGTGCGCCCAAAGGTACGTTTGCAGATACTGGATAGAGACCTGCCTGATAGATACCGCCACGTGGATTCTTATAGCCTAACAATGGTTTTGTGTAGGTATAAGCAACATCTCTAGCAAACATATCTACCACGTCGTTATCGTTACCGTATTTTGGTACTGTATCGATCATTGCACGGATTTCTTCAAAGCGGGCTTTCTTTGGATGGTTCTTGCTGTCTTCCATTACCTGTTTGTAGATCATGGCAATTTCTTCAGCCCCAACCTTCTGACCTGCTGCTGTTAACTGTTTCGCAATTTCAGTAGTAACTTCCTGAGCTTTAGTCGTTCCAAAGCCCTGTCCATAGTTGTAATCCAGTGCTTCTTTTAATTCTTCGATTGTAAGTTTCTTTTCTTCATATACCAGTGTCTTGATGGCATATAAAGAGTCTGTCATATTTGCAATACCGAAGCCCTGTGGACCTGTGAAGTTATAAACTGCTCCGCCTTCCTGTAAGGACTTACCGCGTGCAAGGCAGTCATCGATCATGGATGACTGGTATGGTAATGGACAACGTTCTGCATGTGCGATGTCGATTGCATTGTCTGCATTTACCATTAATTTAATGAAATAGTTCATCTGAGTCTTGTAAGCATCATAGAACTGTTCAAATGTCTTAAATTCAGAAACTTCTCCTGTACGTGGACCAACCTGTTCACCAAGTTCGTAACCATTGCAGAATACCATTTCCAGCGGGCGGCACATATTGAAGAATGCTGCGTCATGCCATCCGTCTGTTTTACCTGGTGTGGATGGTTCTACACAACCGATAATGTTATAAGAACGTGCATCTTCTAAGGAAACACCTCTGCTCATCATCGCAGGAATGATGACTTCGTCATTATAGTAAGCAGGAAGACCGATACCTGTACGTGTCAGTGTCGCTGCCTTGATCAGCAATTCATCCGGTGTTTTATTCCACACACGAACGGAAAGGGATGGTGCCGGCAACATAGTATGCATAGATGCTTCAATACACATAAAAGAAAGATCGTTTGTCACGTCATTTCCTTCTTTATCCTGTCCGCCTACGATTAAGTTCTGGAATAAGCTGTAGCCAGCAAAGCCTTCTGCACTTGCTGCATCACGAACTTTGTTTAAATCATTTAATTTGATCCAGATACAGTCGATCAGTTCCTGTGCCTGTTCTCTTGTAATCTTTCCTTCATCCATATCTTTTTTGTAATATGGATACATGTACTGGTCAAAGCGTCCCGGAGAAATGGAATGTCCGCTGGACTCTGTCTGTAAGAGCATCTGTACGAACCAGAAGGACTGACATGCTTCATAGAAGCTGGTCGCTGGTTTTGCTGGAACTCTTGCACAGTTTTCGGCAATTTTTAAAAGCTCCATCTTACGGGTCGGGTCAGTTTCTTTCTGCGCTTCTTCCAATGCCAGAAGTGCATATCTCTTTGCATAATCGATGGCTGCCTGACAGCTCATGATGGCTGCACGTAAGAATGCTGCACGTTTTCCGTAATCTCCGTCACCAATATCTAATTTATCTAATTCCGCCTGTGCTTTTGCGATAATACCTTCGTATCCTAATTCTAATACTTCCCAGTATTTTACTGTGAAATGTCCGATACCATTATAGAAATAGTTACCCGGTGTAAAAATGTTATGTTTCATAGCCATGAGCGTTTCCGGTTCCATATAGGAAGTCGCAAGCTCACTGGTTGTTTTTCCGCCCCAATATTTATACGCTTCGTGAAGTGCCTGTTTTGCTTCCTCAGAAATGTGGAATGGGTCAGCAGTTCTTGTTTCTACGGTATCAAATTCCGCTTCTACCCAGTCAAAAGAGTATTCCGGGAATACCTGACAGCTTCTAGGAGATTTTGTATTGCTTCCAACGATCAGTTCGTTCGGCCTGATCGTGATCGGAAGTTCTTCACAGATTGCCTTAAATGCTTTGGCTCTTCTTGTGATGATCGGTTCTCCTTCAGTTTCTTTATAGACTCTTGTTAAAATGACCGCTCTGTCAGCTTCGATTTCAGGCATCTTCTCAAAGAGATGATCATATAATTTCTGAATTCTTGGACTCTTTGCGATGTCACCATCATAGAATTTTTTCATGAAAGTTGTCCCCCCTAATTTACATTTTCGCACAGTCGTCTTATCCTACGATATAATTAGTTATATTGTAGTCTTTTTACCATAGTCTGTCAATGTTTTTCCATACTTTTTGCCAGTTTCCGCTTTTTAAAACAACGCAATCCCACAAAATCCCACATTTCAGTTGTTATCGGTAATGCACAATATTATTCCAATGCATTTAAGAAAAAGGGGATGGCACGTCATCCCCTTTAAATCCTAAGTAATCATTTAATTTGCATATTTTTCTAGCAACATACTTGCAACATCTGTCGTTACAGAACTATTTTTTATAATCTTCTCAAGAATCTGTTCCTTTGATAATCCCAATTCACAGCAGGTCAAAATCATCGCTTTAATTCCTTCCTCAATTCCGGCACTCATTCCCTCATTGACGCCATTCTGATAAATTGCTTCTAATGCTGTACACATATCAATTCTCCCCTCTCTGTTCTTTACGGAAACTATTTTTTTCAACTGATTTTCAGAATGCAGCAATTCTCTGACCGCCTGATAGGTTTCCAAGTCTACATTGCTAAAGTATTCTTTATGATTCTCTATATACTCTTGTATACCATTTTCTTGTTTCCTATATTTTAGCATGCCAAAAATTAATTGTAAATCAGAACTAAACTTTTCAACATCTTCAACATCCCCTGCATCTATCAAGTTTAGCTTATAATTTGGAACATATTGTTTCCAAATCTCACTGTTTCTTATTTCCTGTTCCTGATGAAACATTCCATATAAATCTCTGCTTGCGTCCCAAGGATTTAATCCATAATAAAACACCAAAGATATTATCGGATAAATTTTATCTTCCTTACGAAATTGTGATAAAAATTCTTCTTCCGTATTTTTTATCTGTTCGTCTCGATTTTTCCATATTTGACGAACCTGATCCGTATAAGATAAACAATCATAAAACATCGTCCGTATCGGCATTGCATAATGCACTTTATTCTGATTTTCACAGGCCAGAATCGCAAGCTCTGCATTCTGTTTCCAGCGCATGGCAATATCCCGATATTTCTGGATTCCTTTTTCTCTTTTTTCTTTATCAGTTACGATAATACTAGATTCACTATCTATTTCCTCTAAATCCTCCGGCAAAACAATCTGTTGTCCTTGAAAGACTGTGCCATTAAACAGGTCCGCAAATCTTTGTTTATCGCGTAACCATTGTTTGACAGCAATGTTACTCTTTCCCATATGTAGTCTCCTTCATTATGTACTTTTTTATAAAATGGATTTTTCGGCGAAACGCCAAGGCGGATTTTTGAAACAACAATTACGATTCCGGCAGTAATCGTAGAGATTGTTGTCTTATATAGATTAACATAAAATGTCTCAGAATACAACTAAGCCTATATTACCATTCGCAAAAATCCCGTACAGAGTTCACTCCGTACGGGATTTACCTATTTAATATTATTTATACTGCCTTGTATATTTTGCAAACAACTCATCATTTACTGTCTCGTTGCCATCAGAATTCAGGCTGATAAATACAGGCGGTTCGATTCCATTTTTCAGCAATTCATCAGAACATGCTGCTACAATAGACTGTACGATAAAAGCATTTGCCATAGAGGATGTCGGACAGATAGAAGCTCTCATTCCTTCCATCTTCATTGCACTGTCACCTTCCACGCCACAGTTATCAATGACAATATCTGCCAGTTCCATCAGCTTTTTGCCGCTGACATGTCTGGAAGAAGTTTTAGAAGAATGATCAACATTTGTGATTGCAATAACCTTAGCCCCTCGCTCTTTTGCGCAGAGTGCCATTTCTACCGGATAAGCATTTCGTCCGGAATTAGAAGTAACTAAGACCACATCTCCTTCGCTAACTCCATAAAGTTCAGCCAGAATTGCTGCATATCCAGGAAGTCTTTCGATATAAGAGCTCTTTGTCGGATGTTCTTCCAGAGTAAGCTCTGTTGTCATAATTGGTACTGGAAATGCAAGTCCTCCCGCTCTTCCGTAAAATTCCTCTGCAACCGTATGGGAATGTCCACTGCCTGTCACAAAAAACTTATGTCCGTTCATATGCGTTCTGGCAATCAGTCTGCCTGCCTCATCCAGCTTCTCACACTGTGTCTCTCTGATTTTGTTAATAACACCTAAACCAATCTCAAATACTTTATCTACTGAATCGTACATTGTAAATCCCCTCTACTTATAACGAACCTCGCAGACGCCTTCTAATATATAGTGTTTTGCCTCCGCTGCCTTTTCCTTCGGTAATGCCTCCAGCCCTTCCAATGGGTATTCCATGCCAAGTTCTTTGTACTTGTTCACTCCCATGGTATGGTACGGAAGCACGTCCAGTGCCTTTAAGTTCTTTAAAGAACCGATAAATCTTCCCAAATTTCTCAAGTCTTTCGGATCATCACTGATGCCAGGCACGACCACATGACGAATCCATAAAGGAACGTTTTTCTCTTCCAGATATTTTGCAAAAGCCAAAATGCCTTTATTTTCCTGCGAAGTCAGGTTTTTGTGCTTCACCGGATCAATGTGCTTAATATCCAGCATGACAAGACTGGTATATTTCATCAGCTCATCAAGCTTTTCATTATAAACAGAATTTCCCGGGCGATAGGTAATGCCGGAAGTATCAATGCAGGTATGGATTTTCTGCCTGTTAGCTTCCTTAAAAAGTTCCAGAAGAAAATCGATCTGAAGGAGTGGTTCTCCTCCTGTTACAGTAAGACCGCCCTTTTTATAAAAAGCGCGGTTCTTATTGTAATTCATTAAAATATCGTCTACGGTTACTTCTGTTCCTTTTTTTACTTCCCAGGTATCCGGATTGTGGCAATACTGACATCTCATCGGACAGCCTTGAAAAAATACAACATAACGCAGGCCGGGACCATCTACGGTCCCCATGCTCTCCTGCGAATGAATATAACCCTTCATAATCTTATTAGATAGATTCGTGGAATGTTCTGGAAATAACTTCGTCCTGCTGTTCTTTTGTAAGCTTTACGAAGTTTACTGCATATCCGCTGACACGTACAGTGAGCTGTGGATATTTTTCAGGATGTGCCTGTGCATCCAGAAGTGTTTCCTTTGTAAATACGTTAACATTTAAGTGGTGTCCGCCCTTTGCTACATAGCCATCGAGCAAAGATACCAGGTTGTCGATCTGACTCTGTGTTGCTGCCATAATCTTATTCCTCCTCTAAGTTCGGTAATTCTACGTCTAATCCCTCAAACAGTGTCGGTGATGCGCAAGCACCATTGCTGCAGTCTAAATCAATTTCGATATCCCCTGCGAATACCTGATCATCTTTTCCAAGTGCACCTGGAATGATGGAGAATGTATTGGAAATACCATCCTGCGCATCGATGAACGGTAATTTTGCAACAGACGCTAAGGATGCAACCGCACCATGAGTATCTCTTCTGTGCATTGGGTTAGCTCCCGGAGCAAATGCTTCACCCTTCTTACGTCCGTCCGGTGTAGAACCTGTAGCTTTACCATAAACTACGTTGGATGTAATTGTAAGGATAGAAGTTGTCGGGATTCCTCCTCTGTATGTGTGGTTCTTTCTTACATGTTCCATGAAGATATGAACGATTTCACGTGCAATTTCATCAACACGGTCATCATCATTACCAAATTTAGGGAAGTCGCCTTCTACCTCGTAATCAGTAACAATACCATCTTCATCACGGATTGCTTTTACTTTCGCATATTTGATTGCTGATAAGGAGTCAGCTACTACGGAAAGTCCTGCGATACCTGTAGCGAACCATCTGGTTACATTCTTGTCATGAAGAGCCATCTGGATCTTTTCATAACAATATTTATCATGCATGTAATGGATAATGTTCAGAGTATTTACATAAACTCCTGCTAACCATTCCATCATTGCATCGTATTTTTCCATTACTTCATCATAATCTAAGTATTCAGAAGTAATTGGCATGAATTTAGGTCCAACCTGTTTTTTGGAAACTTCATCCACACCACCGTTGATTGCGTAGAGTAAACATTTTGCAAGGTTTGCTCTCGCACCAAAGAACTGCATTTCTTTACCAACTCTCATGGAAGATACACAGCATGCGATTGCATAGTCATCACCATGTGTAAATCTCATAAGGTCATCATTTTCGTACTGTACAGAAGAGCTTTCGATAGAAGTCTTAGCACAGAAACGTTTGAAGTTTTCTGGTAACTGTACAGACCAGAGAACGGTTAAGTTTGGTTCTGGAGCTGCACCTAAGTTAGAAAGTGTATGAAGGTAACGGTAAGACATCTTTGTAACCATGTGACGTCCGTCGATACCAACACCACCGATAGATTCTGTTACCCACTGTGGGTCACCGGAGAATAACGCATTGTATTCCGGTGTACGGGCAAATTTTACAAGACGAAGTTTCATGATGAAATGGTCAACCATTTCCTGAATCTGTTCTTCTGTAAATACGCCGTTCTTTAAATCTCTTTCTGCATAAATATCAATAAATGTAGAAGTACGTCCTAAAGACATCGCAGCACCGTTCTGTTCCTTAACTGCTGCAAGATATCCAAAGTACATCCACTGGATTGCTTCCTGTGTGTTTGTAGCTGGTAATGAAATATCAAAACCATAGCTTGCTGCCATCTGCTTTAACTGATGTAATGCACGGATCTGTTCAGATAATTCTTCGCGTTCACGAATAACGTCAGAATACATTGCAGAACGTGTTGTTCTCTTCTGTTCTTCTTTGTCTTCGATCAGACGGTCAACACCATAAAGCGCAACTCGTCTGTAGTCACCGATGATACGTCCACGTCCGTAAGCATCTGGAAGACCTGTGATGATATGGCTTGAACGGCAAGCTCTCATTTCAGGTGTATATGCATCAAATACACCTGCATTGTGTGTTTTTCTATGAACTGTAAAGAATTCGCTGATTTCCGGATCTACTTTGTAGCCATTGTCTGCGCATGCTTTTTCTGCCATTCTGATTCCACCGTATGGCATCAACGCACGTTTAAATGGTTTGTCTGTCTGGAAACCTACGATTTTTTCTTTATCTTTATTTAAATAGCCTGGGCCATGAGAAGTGATTGTGGAGATTACCCTTGTGTCCATATCAAGCACTCCGCCTGCTTCTCTTTCCTGTTTTGTCAGATCCATTACCTGATCCCACAGATCTAAAGTGTCCTGTGTAGGTCCCGCAAGGAAACTGTCATCTCCATCGTATGGAGTGTAGTTGTGTCTGATGAAACTTCTTACATTGATTTCGTTGGTCCAAGTAGCTTTTTCAAAGCCTTCCCAACCTGGATACATTCTTCCCATTGATGTATACTCTCCTTCTTAATATTATTAATAAATTTTTTGCCTCTCTGTCAGTTATCATACCCTAACTGGCCTCCAAAAATCAATGCCAGAAGCACAATATCTTGTATTAAATCAAGTACAAATCCAAAGATTTTCCTATTTCTTCCAATATTTTCTCAAAAGCAGCCTCTACTGTATAATAATGTACGCCAATGTTTTTTCAGTCATCGGATATAACAGATGTCCTCTTTTGCTGTATTTATTCCGGAATATCGACCCATACGGTGAAAATTCCTTCTTCCTCGATTACGTCAGAAACCGTTCCTTCTAAAACTTTCAGTCTCTGTTTTGTATTATTTGACATTGCAATCGCTTCGCGAATCGTATAATAATACATGATTCCGGCCATAGTATTGGCAACATCCTCTTTTAAATTTACATGATCTCCCGGTTTTACAAGCCCCGGACGCTCCATTCGAAAGTCCATTTTTCGCATTCTTTTCACCTCATTTATAATATAGCACAACTTCCTGCCTTTTTTCTTTCTTTTTTTTACAAATTCTACAAATCGCATTTTTTTGCGAAAAAAGTATTGCATTGTGCTAAAATTTCTGCTATTTTTTACTCTAAGGTGTTAGTTCAAGCACAAAACTACGCATAACACTTTTCGAAGGAGGGAATTCAAAGTATGAAAATCGCTTTTTTCGGTACAAAAGATTATGATAAAATCTGGTTCGGCGCTTTAACAGAAGATAATGGTGAAGGCTCCTACGGAATTGACATTCATTTCATCGAAGCAAATATTAATGAAGATACTGCTGTTCTTGCAAAAGATCACGATGCAGTCTGCGGATTTGTAAATTCAGATTTTAGCCGTCCTGTACTGACAGTTCTTCACGACCTTGGAATCAAACTGATTCTTCTTCGCTGCGCAGGTTTTAATAATGTAGATTTAGCTGCAGCAAAAGAGTTTGGCATCACAGTGCTTCGTGTTCCTGGATATTCTCCGGAAGCAGTTGCAGAACATGCCATGGCACTTGCTTTAACAACCAATCGTCGTATCCACCGTGCATACGGCAAGGTACGTAACAATGACTTCTCCTTGAGCGGACTTCTCGGACGTAACTTTTATAACGGAGTTGCAGGTGTTGTAGGAACCGGTAAGATCGGAGCCGCATTCGCAAATATCTGCCGAGGCTTTGGTATGAGAGTCATTGCCTATGATAAATATGAAAATCCTGCATTAAAGGATTTTGTAACCTATGTTTCCTTAGATGAATTATTGGAAAAATCAGATTTAATCTCTCTGCATTGTCCATTATTCCCGGAAACCTACCATATGATTAATAAAGACAGCATCGCAAAGATGAAGGATACCGTTACACTGGTAAATACTTCCCGCGGTGGTCTTATCAATACAGAAGATTTGATTGATGCTCTCCGTGCAAAGAAATTTGCAGCAGTAGGACTGGATGTTTATGAAAACGAAGACGATCTGGTATTTGAAGATTATTCTTCCGATATCATCGCAAACGAAACCGTACCTCGTCTTCTCGCATTCCCGAATGTTATGATCACTTCTCATCAGGCATTCTTTACAAGAGAAGCGCTCCAGTCAATCGCAATTACAACACTGGAAAATGCCTATGCTTTCGAGCATGGCCTTCCACTGGAGAACATCGTACAGTAATTTTTGCCAGTATCTTTCCCTTAATATTGGAAGGAGCTATTATCCTTCCCCCAAAAAAGCCCCCTGTTCCCAGGGGGCCTTTCGTTTATCTAACATAAAAAATGGATGTCAAATAATTCGACATCCATTTTTTCTTTACTTACCAATATCTTCTGACCGTAATTGGCGGTCTGTACGTATAATTGCTGATCTTAATTCCTGCTGACGGTGTACTAGCATGTACAATCTTTCCACCGCCGATGTAGATTCCCACATGATCTCCGTAATAAATAACATCTCCCGGCTGTACATTGCTTATGGAAATTTCTTTTCCGCCTACTGCCTGACTTCGGGAAACTCGTGGAATCGTAATACCAAAGTTTTTATGTACTGCCCAGGTAAAGCCAGAACAGTCTGCTCCATTTGTCAGACTTGTCCCTCCTTTTACATAAGGATTTCCAACAAACTGCACTGCATAATTTGCAATCTGTGCCCCAAGTCCGCTGCCGGAAACATTCGAAGAAAAACTGCTGGAACTTCCCGTACTTCCTGTACTCTGGGAACCGGAAGTTTCTTTTGTGTCCTCCGAAGAATCAGATGTCTCTTTCTCCTTCTCTTCCTCTTCCAATTGTCTGATCAACGCGGTCTGCTCTTTAATAGTGGCAGTATATTCCTTTGCCTTCGCCTTCGCATCGGCTAATTCGCTTTCAAAATCTGCGGCCTTTGATTTTGCAGAACTGATCTTCTTGTCTAACTCCTTTTTATAGGCCTGCTGTGCTTCCTGCACTTCCTCCAGCTCTGCCATTTCTTCCTCAAGCTCAGCCTTCTGCTCTGCTGCCATATCCTTTGTCTCCTGATATTCCGTAAGCTTTGCTTCGTCATAATCATAGACTCCCTGTACAAAATCCGCTTTGTTCAGAAGGTCAGAAATACTTTTTGCCTCCAGAAGCAGCGCCACATAGTCCGTTTCTCCGTTTTCGTACAGATATTGAATACGAAGCTTCATGGCTTCATACTGTTCTTCCTCAAGTGCTTTTAAGCGCTCATATTCTTCCTGTGCAGCATCAATATCCTTTTGCTTTTCTTCAAGGTCTGATTCCAGCAATTCCAGTGTCAGCATAGTGTCTACCAGATCTTCATTCAGATTACTAAGCTGAGCCTGCACTTCTTTTCGTTTCTTTTCAATGGTTGTAATACTTTGATTGACTTTATCCAGTTTGTCCTGTGTTTCCGTCTGCTTTTTCTGCACTTCACTGACAGAAGTCGCCAGAACACTCATCCCGCTCCCTAACGTCAGAATTCCAGCCAGCATAAAACATAATACTCTTTTGTTCATCTTTTTTCGTCCTTTAACTCACATACTCTAAGTATATTCCATGAATTTTAAAATGTAAAGAAGTCTTCTGCTGGAAGTTTTTAGATAAAGTTTAGATTTCCTCCACATATTTTTTAATGACTTCTATCATCTTTTTTACCGCCGGGGAAATGGTACGCAAATTGCTGACACCATATCCAATTTCCCGGTAACAGTCCTCTTCCATAGGATACCAGTCCACCTTATCTCCCGAGCGTTCCATTAAAAGCTCAGGCAGGATACAGATTCCCATACCCGCCTCTACCATGGCAACCGTCGACATATCATCTACCACATGGCAATAGGCAGAAACCGTGATATCGTGATCTCTTAAAATTCTCTGCACATCTCCATCGCAGCTCTGCCACTGGGTTACAAAGCGGCTGGACTTCATCTCCTCAAAGGTAATATATTTTTCATTTTTCAGCGCTGTTCCCTTTGGAACCACACACATCAGTCTGTCATGATACAGCGGTGCAAAATCAATCCCGTCCGCACTGACCCTTGAAATCAATGCAATATCGATGATACCGTTTCTGATCCACTCTTCCACATCCTCATAGGTTCCCTGATAGATTTCAATGCGGATATTCGGAAAGCTTTCATGAAATTTTTTAACGATCTGCGGTATCCAGGTACTACACACGCTGTTAAATCCGCCGATTTTTACAGTTCCCTTTTCCAGACCCTGAAATTCAGCTACCGCCTGTTTCAAATGCTCTTCACTTTTTAACACCTCACGCACATAGGGCAGCAAAAGTTCTCCCTGCGTCGTCAGTACCGTTTCCTGTTTTCCTCTGACAAACAAGGAAAATCCCACTTCTTTTTCCATTCCGGAAATAGCATGGCTGACTGCGGACGGAGTCATATTCAAAATAGCCGCTGCTTTTTGAAAGCTTTTTTCCATTACCACTGCTTCAAATATTTCATATGTTAAAAGTGTCATTGTCTTTTCCTTTTCTCAGTTGAATATTTTTCATGTATAACATGAAAATAATGAATTTTACTTATGTATCAGTTTACTATATAATACATACATAAGCAAGAACAAGTTCTTCCTCTGGGAATGACCGTTTGTGCGATAAACGGTTATTCCCGCTTCACATAAATCAGATTATAACAAAGCGTTTTATTCACAATTTCATTTATCCTAAAAGTATTCAGAGAAAAAGCACTTCTTTTACGAAGTGCTTTTTTTCTGTCCCTATGTAACTATTCCGCTGTAACCATCGGGGTAATTACAATATTCTCCGGTGCCATCCCGGTTTTTCTGGTAATCACATCCTCAATCTGTGCTCTCTGCACATCAGAAATCTCAGACTGGTTGATCACTACATCCACTTTGCTATCTGAAATGCTGACAACCACATCCTCAAATCCCTTGGCTGCCAGAAGCGTCTCTGCACCAGTTTCTCTTTCTGAGATATCTGTAATCTCCAGCATCTGGTCAATCGCCGCCTGCTTCTGCTCCTCTGAAACCACCTCACTGTTGATAATCTCAAGCAACGATTCCGTGTTCTTTGCACGGGTCTGATCTCTGCTCAATTTTGCCTCTGACGCAAAGGAATAGCTGGCTGTATCTGCACTGGTAAGCACTGCTTCCCCAGGCTGTTCATCAGCAACTGTCTCAAGCTCTGTGGCCTCTTCTGTAATTCCGGTAGACGCATAGATATCCTCCGCAGAAATATCCATCTCCAGTTCCTCTGATGTTACCACATCCTCTGCCGAGGTACTGGTAGCCGCAAGCTGTTCTGAATCGATCATACTGTCAGAATATTTCAGATATCCGGCAATGGCAATCATGACTGCAAGCGCTGTGATAATCAATTGGTTCTTCTTAAAACTTGTTTTCACTTTGAAACCTCCATTTTCATTATACTAATTTTATGAGCATCCAGTCCGAATAATGCTTCAATCGTTTCCTGGATTTGTTTTTTCACCGTTTCATTGCCGCCACCCTCTGCTACCACCAGAATCCCTTTGACTGTCGGGGATAATTCCTGGATAACATAAGGGGATTCGCTGCCGTCATAAACAGTCTCTCTGTCATTTCTGGTAGTTGTGGTGGTTCTTGTGCCTCCGCTGCTGTCTGCTTCCTGTATAAGCTCTTCAGAAACAGATTCATCCTTTTCTACAACCACCTTTCCCTGATCCTCATAAGTGATAAACACTTCCGCCCTGCCCACTCCGGATATCTTCTGTAAGATTTCCTTTAACTGTGCTTCGGTGGTTCCTATCGCCTTTTCTTCCACCTCCACTTTGCTTTCCTTCTCCTCATAATCATCTTTTTTATCCGGCACCGGAATCGCAATGACAAGCAGCAATATCCCTGCCAGTACCCCGATTAACAGCTGTTCCTTTTTAGGCTTTTTAATCATCCATTTTCACCTCCACCTGTATCTGCTCTATTTCCCGAATGTCAATCCCCTCTTCCTCGCTCTCCTGCAATGCCTTACTTTCCTCCGCAAAAGCTTCTCCCTGTGCCAGGATCTGTTCTTCCAAACTCTCCTGCTCCTGCACAAATTCTGCAATCTTATTTTCTATATAAGAGTTCGCCGATCGAATCCTTAAAATTGGCTGCAGAACGATAACGATCAGCAGAAACCCAGTAAACAAACGGACATATTGTTCATATTTTTTATCCGGAATCAGCTGCATTGTCACACTGACAATAAGCATATAACCGATAATGCTCTTTAGCCAGTCACTCATCTTAGTCCTCCTGTAGTCACACTTACAATAGCAATCGTCAACAAAAACATTGCGCAGACAGTAAACAGTAATTTCACCAACAGACCCATGCCTTCTCCCATCTGGCTGATTACCCCCGTCAGACGTTTGTCCGAAATCGGCTCTGCGGCAGCCGCCAGCAGCTGATAAAAAACAACATAGGCCGCCACCTGGACCACCGGAATCAGACAGATGGACACAAGAATAACTGCTGCCGCTACACCAATTCCATTTTTCAACAATGCTCCGGAGCCCAGAATCACATCCGTCACATTCTGCGCCACATTTCCAATATCTCCCAGGCTGGAAATTCCTCTGCTGAATACAGTCTGCTTCATCTCGTCAATCGCAGGAGAGATCATTCCCTGTATCATCTGCAATCCTGCTGTTACCCCAATCATTGCTTTTAACACAAGCAGAATCAGTTTTTTCAAACCTTCCCTTCCTTTTTGAAAGAATTCTTCCTTTCCAAGCTGTCCAAGCATCGATAAAAGCACATAACATCGGATACCCGGCAAAACGAAAATTTCAACCAGTTTTTGAAGATAATAGATCAAAAGTAAAAAACCTTCATAATATACGACTGCACTTGTCCTATAGGCGCTGACCGCTGCAGCCATCAAATAGGCGGGCATTAGTGCTTTCATAAAATCCACCAGATCTGCAATCACCGACTCTGTGAGCACATAGCAGGTTCCAAAGGATTTCATCATAATCAAAAACAGCAGCAAAAAAATCATATAAAATCCCATATCAGAAATTTGCCGGTTCTTAAATGCCTTTGCAATGGTCGCAAGCACCGCCGCCGAGAGAATCAGAAGGCATAGATACCCTATGGTCTGTCCATGATTTTTCAGCTGTTCTGCCACCACATTTCCAAGAACTCCAAACCATTTTCCTGGCCTGAACAACAGATCGCCCTCCATGATTTCCTCTACCATCGTTTCAAAACCAATGCGCTCTCCTGTAATCTGCGAAAGAACCGCTTCTATTTCCCCGTAATCCAGCTCTGTATCCATTTTCACCCTCCCAAAAAGTAATCAACGGTCTCCAAAAGAGAGCTCATAATTGGCATACAAAGCACCAGAATACTCAGTTTTCCAAACATTTCTACCTGAGAAGCCAGTGTATTGGCCCCTGCATCCTTGCATAAATCTGCGGAAAATTCCGCCAGATAAGTAATTCCGATAATCTTAATCAAAAGCTTAAAATAGGAACCATATGCCGAAAAATAGCCCTGCAAAAATTTAAGTTCAGAAACAATTGCATCAAGCTTTAAAATCGCCGCAAGCCCTAAAAATGCGCCTGCTGCCAGTGTAATCCACAGCGCATACTCTGACTTAATGGTCTTGATCCATGCTGCCAATAACGCCGCTCCCACTCCAATCGCCGCAATTTTAATCATCCTTTCCTCCTATAGATCAAACAGACTCTGCATTGTCTCAAACAATTCCAGCACGTAGGGTAGAACCCAAAACAGCACTACCAACAGACCTGTCAGACTCAGCAAATGGCCCAGATCATCCCTTCCACTGTTCTTTAGCAGTTGGCATAACACCGATACCAGGATTCCTACTGCTGCAATCTTAAAAATAATCCCCACACTCATAACCTACTCCTCAAATAATCAACAGGGTAAGAAGCGCCCCAAACGTCACCCCCATTGTCTGGTACACTTTTCCTTTTACCGTTTGTTGCTCTTTCGCAAGCCTGATGGCATCTTCCACCTGAAGGACAGCCAGATTCAAAGTCTCCGTCTGCATTTTTAAGTCCAGATACCCAAGACTGCTTTGCAGCATTTCCAGGAGCTGTCTGTCTTCTTTTACAAATCCTTCCTTTTGCAGCAATTGTTCCGACATTTCACTCCAAACCACATCAAATCTATCCGCCTCTCTTGTCTCCAATCTTTCTGCCAGATGTTTTAGGAACTGTCTAAAGGGCTCTTCTACACGCTCCGATACATTTTCAAAAGCTTCCGGCAAAGATGCTCTGTGAAACCGAAGTTCCCCCTGCAAAAACACCATCATCCGCTTCAGTTCCTGCAGACATCTGACTCTTTGCTTTAACTCATCTGCTTTCAAGAATCCAATCGCAGTGGCTGAAAGCATGAGAAAAAGGCTTCCAATGATTTTTAAATACATGCTTTATCCTCCCATAGAATTTCAAAATTCCGGTCATAAATCCCGGTAACCATCCCGGGAGTTTGTCCCTGCTTTAAAAAAATATACCGTTCAAACACCTTCTCTTTTACAAGAGAGGCAAACCCTGGCTTTTCCTGAAAATCCCTTAGGTTTTTACCATGCAGAGTCGCAAGAACTTTACACCCGCATCGAAGAGCTGTTTCTATTGCCGGAACGTCAGAGATTCCAATTTCATCCACTGCCAAAACTTTCGGCGCCATAGAGCGAAGCATCATCTCCATCCCCCAAATTTTAGGACATCCATCCAGCACATCTGTGCGCATTCCCAGCTCATGGCTTGGAATTCCCCGATAGCACCCGGCAATCTCCGAACGCTCGTCCACAACACCTACAGAACTGCCCGAAATGTACTCATCCCCGTCGGAAAACATTCGTATAAAGTCCCTTAACAGAGTGGTTTTTCCGCATCCGGGCGGCGAAATAATCAGCACATGACAAGGTCCTGATTGTTCATAAATGTATTTCTTCCATTTTTCTCCGCACCCTTTTATTGGATGAGCAATACGAATATTCAAAGCAGATATGTATTTTAAAGTCTGAACACCATTTTCATTGATTACAGCTCTGCCGGCCAGTCCAATTCTATGTCCGCCAGCAATCGTTAGATACCCTCTGCTGATCTCCTCCTCAAAAGCATAACCGGAATATCCGCATGCGGCCTCTACGATGTCTTTGATATCTTTTGCTGTAATACAGATTCCCTCTTGATAGTTGTCACAGAGCTCTCCTTTATCTGTCAGATATCGTTCCCTTCCATTTTGCTGCAGAATCATTGGCTGCTGAATTCTCAGACGAAGCTCCTGCAGACTCTCATAATCGGGAGCCGCCTGCTCTAACAGTTTTCGAATTCTGGTGTTAAACAGCGGTACGATTTGCTTTTCTATCATCTTGTCCTCACCTCTTTGTCCAATATATGAATGCAGATACAAAAAAAGAACCCACAGTTTTCACTGTGAGTTCTCATTAATAAACTTTGAAATTCTATTCAATATTTGCAGTCAGACAACAACTATTCTGCTTTTACATCTTTCATAGAGAAGCTGATTCTGCCCATTTTGTCTTTTCCAAGACATACAACTGTTACATTATCACCAAGTGTCAGGACGTCTTCTACACGATTAATTCTTTCCTTAGAAATCTTGGAAATGTGAACCATACCTTCTTTTCCAGGAGCAAATTCGATGAATGCACCAAATTCTTTGATGCTTACGACTTTACCCTTGAAGATCATGCCTTCTTCAAAGTCTGTAGCAATGATCTTGATCATTTCTACTGCTCTGTCCATATTTGCCTGGTCTACGCCGCAAACAGATACTGCACCGTCATCTGTGATGTCGATCTTAACACCTGTCTGTTCGATGATTGCATTGATTGTTTTACCTCTCTGGCCGACAACGTCACCAATCTTCTGTGGATCGATCTGAATCTGGATGATCTTTGGAGCAAGTTCGCCAACAGTTGCTCTTGGTTCAGCAATTGCCGGTTTCATACAGTTGTCCATGATGAAGAGTCTTGCTTCACGACATCTTGCAATAGCACCTTCAACGATCGGTCTTGTTAAACCGTGGATCTTGATATCCATCTGGATTGCTGTGATACCATCAGTTGTACCTGTTACCTTAAAGTCCATATCGCCGAAGAAGTCTTCGAGACCCTGGATATCTGTTAATAATACGTAATCATCATCTGTATCGCCTGTTACAAGACCACAGGAGATACCAGCTACCATCTTCTTGATTGGTACACCGGCAGCCATTAAGGACATGCAGGATGCACATGTGGAAGCCATGGATGTGGAACCGTTAGATTCAAATGTTTCGGATACTGTTCTGATTGCATATGGGAATTCTTCTTCTGATGGAAGAACTGGTACCAATGCTTTTTCAGCCAGTGCACCGTGTCCGATTTCACGACGTCCCGGTCCTCTGGATGGTTTTGTTTCACCTACAGAGTATGCTGGGAAGTTGTAGTGGTGCATATATCTCTTGCTTACTTCGTTTTCATCTAAACCATCAATTTTCTGGCTTTCAGATAATGGAGCAAGTGTTGTTACGTTACAGATCTGTGTCTGTCCACGAGTGAACATTGCAGAACCGTGTACACGAGGGATGATGTCTACTTCAGCTGACAGTGGACGAATCTGTGTGATTTCACGACCGTCCGGACGTTTGTGGTCTTTTAAGATCATCTTACGAACTGTCTTTTTCTGGTACTGGTAGATTGCTTCTCCAAGAACTGCTAACCATTCTTCATTTTCAGCAAATGCTTCTTCAAGTTTTGCTGTAATCTGACGGATGTTCTCTTCACGAACCTGTTTTTCATCTGTGAAAACTGCTGCTTCCATTTCTTCTGGAGTAACGATTTCTTTCATAGCTGCGAACATTTCTTCTGGAATTGCACAGCTTGTATATTCATGTTTTGGCTTACCAACTTCAGCAACCATTTTGTTGATAAATTCGATGATTGTCTGGTTTACTTCGTGAGCCATGTAGATTGCTTCGATCATTTTCGCTTCCGGGATTTCATTTGCACCAGCTTCGATCATGATTACTTTTTCTGCTGTAGAAGCTACTGTTAAGTTTAAGTCCCCGTTTTTCCACTGTTCCTGAGATGGGTTGATGATGAGTTCGCCATCAATCATACCTACCTGTGTTGTTGCACATGGTCCGCAAAATGGGATGTCAGAAATACTTGTTGCGATTGCGGAACCGAGCATAGCTACTAATTCCGGACGGCATTCCGGATCAACAGACATAACCATGTTGTTTAATGTTACATCGTTTCTGTAATCCTTTGGGAATAAAGGACGCATTGGTCTGTCGATTACACGGGAAGTAAGGATTGCATTTTCAGATGCTTTACCTTCACGTTTGTTAAATCCTCCCGGGATTTTACCTACTGCATATAATTTTTCTTCATATTCAACGCTGAGAGGGAAGAAATCGATTCCGTCTCTTGGCTTATCAGATGCAGTTGCTGTACAAAGAACAACTGTATCACCATAGTGCATAAATGCACAACCATTTGCCTGTTTACCAACTCTGTTTACGTCTACGCTGAGAGTTCTTCCGGCAAGTTCCATGCTAAAAGTCTTGTACATGTTTGAATCTCCTTTTTATTATTTCTACAAGTTTTAAGTAGAAGATTCCGAAACGACTGAAAAACCGGAAAACCCTGGTTTTCAGACTTTTCAGTAGTCTCGGGGATGATCTCCTACTCTTGTTACATTGTTTTGTTGTGAAACCTAAAAATAGGGCGGAAATATTCCGCCCCCATTTTTATTATTTTCTGAGTCCTAAACGTTCGATTAAAGAACGATATCTGTTGATATCTTTTTTCTTTAAGTATGCTAATAAACCACGTCTCTGACCTACCATTTTAAGAAGTCCTCTGTTTGAATGGAAGTCCTTTGGGTTTTCTTTCATGTGCTGTGTAAGTTCCTGAATTCTAGCTGTTAATACAGCAACCTGAACTTCTGGTGAACCTGTGTCGTTTGCGCATGTAGCATATTCAGCCATGATAGCTGCTTTCTTTTCTTTTGAAATCATTTTGATTTCCTCCTTTTTCTTTAATGACCGCCAGATATTAAGAACCGGTCGGAGTGTCCAAATCCTGAATATCGGCTGATTTTTCACACCAGAATATATTAGCATGTTGCAATCAAATTGTAAATACTTTTTTCATGTTTTTACGCTAAAATTTACAAACATTTTCACTAGCTGATGGTTTCTACTTTGATGGTATTTGTATTTCCTGAGGTTCCGTTAATCTGTCCGCCTGTCAGAACTACACTGTCACCCTCCTCCAGTACAAACAGCTGTTTTGCATGATTCAGCGCCTGATAAAATACAACATCAAGAGAATTATACTCTTCACTCATGATCGGTGTTACACCCCAGCTTAAGTTTAACTGTCTCCATGCTTTATGGTTTGTTGTCATTCCTACAATGTCTGCAGGACAGCGGAAACGGCTGACCATTCGTGCTGTTCGTCCTGAAATGGAGCTTACTACAATACATTTTGCATTCACATCAATGGCCATGGCACAAGTCGCATGGGAAATTGCATCCAGATTATTTTCAATATTAAAATCTGTTGCTGCAAACCATTTCTTATAATCTATATGCTGTTCTGTAAATTCTGCGATTTCTGCCATATTATGTACAGCAGCTACCGGATATTTACCAGCAGCAGTTTCTCCAGATAACATGACCGCTGAAGAACCATCATAAACTGCATTTGCCACGTCAGAAATTTCAGCACGTGTAGGACGTGGATTGTGAATCATGGATTCTAACATTTCAGTCGCTGTAATTACCAGTTTGCCCAAAAGTCGGCATTTGGAAATCAGCATTTTCTGAACAGACGGAACTTCTACGAAAGGAATTTCCACACCAAGGTCACCTCTGGCAACCATGATTCCATTCACGACCTCACAGATCGCATCTACATTTTCTACACCTGCTCTGTTTTCAATTTTTGCAATGATTTCAATATTGCTGCCGCCATTTTCATCTAAGAATGTTCTCAGATCTTGTGCATCTTTCTTCGTAGACACAAAGGAAGCAGCCACAAAATCTACATCATTTTCAATACCAAACAGAAGGTCTGCTTTATCATGTTCGCTCAAATATTCATGCTGCATTACTTTATTTGGGAAATTCATACTCTTTTTATCAGACAATTCCCCTCCTGTCACCACGCGACAGTTTACGTTTGCGCCTTCAATGCTTTCTACTTCAAAGCTTACGAGACCATTATTTACCGTAATGATATTTCCAACGGCCAGATCGTCTGTTAAATGCTTATAATTTACAGAAACAATATTCTGGTTTCCAACCACATCCTCCGTTGTAAAGGTAAATTTGTCACCGTCTGAAAGTGTGATCTTTTTATTTTCAAATGTTTTAATGCGATATTCCGGACCTTTGGTATCCAGCATAATTGCAATCGGAAGTCCCAGTTCTTCCCTTACTTTTTTCACAAGCTGGATTTTCTTTAAATGCTCTTCATGGGAGCCATGAGAAAAATTCAGTCGTGCCACATTCATTCCTTCCAGGCACATTTTTTTCAAAGTTTCCTCATTCTCGCAAGCCGGACCAATGGTACAAATAATTTTCGTTTTTCTCATAATAGTTTCTTCCTCACTTATATTTTTCCAAAGAAATTATATATAATTTTTTCTCATCTAACAAGCCCCAGATAATTTTTTTGCTATTCCTTAATTGATTTCACAAGTAAAGGGCTTGGTGGAATCCATCAAGCCCTTCAACTACAAAACCTTATAAAATTTTTTCCTTCAGTTCTTCAATTTCAATCTGCTGTTTCGCGATAATGAGTTTCAATCTCAAAATTTCCTCATCCCGCTCTTCCTCAGTCCGATTGTATCTTTGCCTGCTGTGACGCAGTGCTTCAATTCCACCCTCCTGATACTTCTTCAGCCATGTACAGAACAAGCTAGGAGAAATGCCGCGCTCTCTTGCAAAAGCTTTATAGCCAATTCCAGAATTGTAATATTCCTCGATCAGTTGCACTTTATCATCACAGCTTCTTTTTTGGTTCGTTCCACCTTTTGGTCTTCCCATACACTCTTCTGCACTTTCTTTTGAAATCAAAGCGTATTATTTTGTACTTTTCTTTTTGCGTACAAATAATACTGCTACTGCTAAAACTGCAATACCCATTACAGAAATCCATAATACAGTATTGTTTGAATCGCCTGTAGAGGTTCCAGTTGTTGCTGTTGAAGCAGATTCAGGATAGTATACACCTTCTAATTCTTTACCGGAATCGTCTTTGTTGCTTCCTGAGCTGCCGCTGCCAGAACCTGAACCTGATTCTGATGGTTTTGTATAGTTATATACGTTCACAAACGCACATGTAAGTTCACCATCTACTGTTTCAGCCAGTTCGTTGCCATCTAATTTAATACTGATATTGATTGCATATTCTTTATCTGAATATGTCACATACTTCTTACCTGTATTTGTTTCTTTTACAACATATTTGAATACTTCATCAATATCATCTTTGTCAAATGTAAGCTCGAACTGTGCTTTTCCGTCTTTATCAGAATACTGTTTATCAATTACTTTTCCTTCAGCATCTTCAAGAACAAATTCAAATCCTTCTGGAGATAATTTTTCTTTACCTTTGTTTTCAACAGTCTTTATAACATCAATTGTAACTGTGATAGCTTTTGGATAAATAACTAATGTATCTGTATCAGAAGAAATCTTGTAATTTCTGCCTGCTACGATTGCAGTTACTTTGTAAGTACCTACATTTACTGGTTCTTCACCATTAATTGTAATAGACTTAATACCACTTGTTTCAAGTTCTGCCTTAATATCATTCAGTACTGTTTCGATTTCTGCAATTAATTTAGAAACTTCACTGACACCAATTTCATTTGCAAGTGCTTCGATTTCATCAAGAATCTGATGTACTTCTTCACTCACATCGCCTTTCATGTCTTTCAGCAGAGCTTTCACTTCAGAAATTGCATTTGAAATTTCTTCTGTATTAATTGCATCTTTTACAGCATCTTCCAGCTCTTCAATTGCTTCAAGAGCTTTTGCTGCTTCCGGAGTTCCAATTTCTTTTAAGAGTTCTTTTACTTCCAGATCTGCCGCATAAACAGCACCTGCACCGAGTTTTACTGCTTCTTTAAGTTCTGCAACTGCTGCTTTTAATTCTGTTGTTGCATCATCATCCATTTCAGAAAGAGCTTTTTCAATCTCTGCAATTACTTCAGAAATCTTCGCTGCTTCGTCCGCTGAAAAGCTTTCTGCTTTTGCAAGTTCTGCAAGGACTGCGTCAATTGCTTCGTCGATATCATCAACTTTTACAGTTGTCTGGTCAATGCCCCATTCTTCTGGAAGAATAATATTTACATTGCCATCTTCATCAACAATGATTTTCACTAAGTCAAGACCTTTTTCGTTAACGATTGTTGCCATATGAGGATTTCCATCATATTCCACTTCTGTATACTGTACATCAACACTTGATACTGCTGGCTCAATTGCCATTGTTCCAACATTCATACCAAAGTACAGAAGTTCACCTGTCACTGGATCATATTCTGTATAAGTTGCAACTACTGCATAGACACCTACATTTACAGGAGCTTCTTCTGAATTTTCAAATACATTTCCGAAAGAATCTACGCCTGTATAAGTAACTTTCAAGCATTCTTCTTTTGCATCTGTTCCATCAAGGTATTTTGCTTCTACAGGCATTTGGATTGCTGAACCTGTATATCTGAATACACGTGCATTGTCAATGTTTTCATCTGGAGCAAAGTCTACATGTACGTTCTGTGGAGCAATCACGATTGTTCTCATGATTGGTTTCGCAATCATCATTGTTGCATCTGCTTCTACAGGAATGTATGCGATTTCTGTGTATACACCATTACCTAATTCTGCTGCATTATCTGTCTTCACAGCATTTCCTTCTGCATCAATTCCAACAAAGAGATATTTAATCTTTGCATTATTTTCATCTGGATTTACAGTTGCTACAGCATCCAGATTTACTGCTGGTTCAGAACCTGAAATAATTGGTAATGTGATCACACCGTTTTCATCATTGTATGTCCATTCAAGAACTTCTTCCGTTACTTCTGGAGTGATCAAAAGGATACCTGCGTCAGCATCTGGCGTATAATCAGGGTCAAATACAACTGCTGCTACGAAATATGCTCCGATATTTACAGGATTTACTTCTGACTGTTCTTTGAATGTCAATGTTGTTACATCTGGAATAGAATTGATTGTAGCCATTACTTCATCAATAACTGCTGCATCAATTCCATATTCTTCAAGTTTTATCTTAATTTTAGCAAGTTTGCTGTTTAATGTTGCAAGTGTAATTCCATCTGCGTATGCACTTGGAACAATTTTCTTTAAGATTTCGTCTGCTTTTTCAGGGAAATCAACATTTACTACACCTTCTAAAGCTGACAGACCATCTTCTGAGAAGTCACCTGCTACATTAAGTCCTGCTGTAATCACTGCGATTTTTGCTTTGTCGCCGTTGATACCATCAGGGTTTACTGTAATCATATCCATCACATCAACTGGTGTTGGATTCTTTTCATCATAAGTTGCAATTTTATCTGTCACGTCAACTTTTGCGACATCATTTGCCCAAATTGTCATCGCACCAGTTCCCATACCGAATAATTCCGGTGTCTGAGCATCACCACCGTAGTACATTGCTGTTACAGTGTATGCGCCCGCATGAACTGGAGCATTTTCTGAAGCATATGGTGTACCGTCGCTTTGAACACCTACATAATAATAAGTGTATGTACCGCCTTTTATTTCATCGCCAGCTTCGCCAGTCTTTGTATTAAGCTCAAATGCCTGAGCTGTCATAGCATGCTGTGTTCCATCAAATACAAACTGACGATCATTGTTAATGTTGCCATTTTCATCAATAAAGTTTACTACAACAGGTTCTGCTGTGATAACAATATAAGTCATGTTATAGGCTGTATTGTAGTTTGGATCTGTGGTAACAACACCTACAAGGTAGGCACCATGATTCTGTGGAATATAGCTTGTTCCATCTAATGTAATTGTTACTTCAACATCTACTGCACCTGCTGCTTCTTCAAGAATTCCATAGATTACTTTAAATGTATCTTCTGTAAGACCAGTATCAATTCCTGCGCTTTCAAGTTTCTGTACAAGGTCTTTTGCTACAGGTAGAAATTCACTTAATGACATGCTGAGGTCATCACCAAGGAATCCTTTTACCATTTCCAGAATCACAGGGTCAAGGTCTCTTAACATTGTAGAAAGGTCAACTTTTGCTGCTAATTTTCCTTCTACAGCATCCAGTTCCATGGAGAATGGAATATGAGCTACTGTGTCTTCGATTGCTACATCAGGAGTGATTGTATAGAGGAATCCATCCTGTAATAATTTTGCACGATTTTCGTATTTTACTACGTTATCTTCAGTCATTCTGACTGTTGCGTTTGCTTTGTTTACCGTAACTGTGATTTCTTCAGATGCTGAAGGTTTATAATCATAATTTCCTTTATAGCTTACTTTTACTGTGTAAGTACCAGCATCTTTCTGTGTAAGTTCATCCACAGAAAACTCAATATCATTTGCATTCCAGTTTACATTTGTTCCATCTTCTGCAGTCACTACAGCCTGTGCAAGTTCAACCAACTGTGCATGAGTCAGATCTGAACCATATGTCAATGAAAAATTCTGAGCTGTTGTAACAGAAGCATCACGAAGGTCAATAATATCTACAGTTGCTGTAGCTTCTGCTGCCATGTAATAATCATTTCCTGCAAAGATTGCTTTTACTGTTTCTGTTTCTTGTGCTCCGAATGTATGGAAAGAGCTCATTGCATCACTGATTACTGTGTCAACATTAAAGCCAATTCCATTCAAAAATGCTTTCACTAATGTATTATCCAGATCAAGATTAAGTGTATCTTCTATGTTTTGTTTAATTTCTGAAGCTGTAGGTATCGCTTCATTAATATTGTTCCAGATTGGAATTTTGGTTTCTGGAATATCAATTTTTAAAACAGAAATTTTAATTGCTGGAATAACAATTTCTGCTACTGCGTACTGATATTCAATTTCAGCCTCTTCACTAAGCACTCCTGATGTAAATGCATTCCAGAGCGCCTTTTCAACATCTGACTGTGCTGATGTATCACCTTCCTGCATTTTAAGAATATCATATGCATTTACTTGCGCACGTGTACCTTCTTTTTCTGCAAGAATTGGTCCTATTGTTACTACATTCAGTTTATACGCTTTATTTGCGTCTGCAACAAAACCAAATGTGATCACACCTGAATCAAATGATTTTTCTGGCAACTGCCAGTCTGGAACATCACCCTCTTCCGCATATCCAAATTCGCTCACAGAGTTATTATCATCAGGTGTAATTGTTACTGTTACTTTCGCTTCTGGAAGAATTCCATCAATTGCAGTATTGGAAGTGAGAGTATATTCAGAGCTGTCACCTTCCACTTTCACTGTAACTGTAGCATTTCGTTCTTTACCTTCAGACAATTCAGCAAATTCTAAGGAGCTTGTAATATCTTCTACACCATTATCAAAAGAAATTGCATAAAGCATTCCTGATTTTGCTACAAAAGAAAATTTTCCGTCTTCAGCCTTAACACCGAACTTTTCTCCTTTTCCAGGAATCACTGTCATTTCTTTTGCTTCATAACCAGCTTTTGCCACAGTTGTGACAACAACTGTTTTTCCGTCTTCTGCGATAACATCACCTACTGTATAGCTTTTACCATCTACAGTTAAACTTGCAGAAGTAAGATTTTCACCTAATTCAACTTTTGTAACTTTACTTCCGATGAATTCTGTATCGGCAGAAATTGTATATGCATCTTCTTTGTTTGCATTTGTTCTGAATTTTCCATTTGTAAGTACTACATTCTCACCAGCTTTGTCTGTTACGCTTATTTTTGTTACTTTATAGCCGGCTTCTGGAGCAACTGTTACTGTAAGTTCTGTATTCGCTGATACGTTTGCACCTGATTCAATATTGTTACTTCCATCGCTTATAGTAATTGTTGCACCTGTAGGATTTTTAAATTCAACACTGCTTACACCTACTTCACGATAGGTAGCTGTATAAGTTGCATTTTCTTTTACAGAAACGATTTCTGGTGTCCATCCTTCAAAAACATATACCTTACCGTCTGTACCTGTTTGGGTCGGTGTTTCTCCATCATAGCTTGGTGTAGAATCATATCTGACATTTTCATCTGTTTCCAGAGTTGTACCATCTGCATTCACCCATGTAATCTTATAGGTGTAGCATGCTGGACCGTGAGTATGTTCTGTTTTCGTACAGTTCAATGTATAACAGTCACTTACATGCTCATGTGTACAGGTTTTGGTACGATAAAATGTAGTTTCACCAGCCACAGATTCTGCATATGCTGCAGCACCTGCCGCCTTTGCTAGTCCTGTCAAAATGTATACACAGGCGCTTTCTGCAGCGGCAGTTGATGCACTTTCATTATGGTAAGTACTTTTATCAAGCCAATTGTTATATGCAAAATAATACGCCTTATTATATGCGTCTGTGTATGCATCTGAACTCTTGCCGCTTTCATATGCACTTTCATAAGCACTTTTATAACTGGAAGAATCCGTATTCGCATTTTTAAGTGCTGTCGCATAAGCGCTCGCATATGCTTCTGAATCCGTAATCTTCGAACCTTGTGTTTCTTCATAATCACTGCTATCAGGTTTTGATGTCTGCCACTCACCATAAGTGTAACAATCAGCATGCACATGTGCACAAGACAATTTATAGCATTCATCTGTATGTGTATGTTCTTCAAATCCACACACAGTACCATCTGCAGCGGCACTTGCTGTCATCGGTACACTTGGTACTACCATTGCTACAGCAAGCATCAATGCAAGTATCCTCTTAAAATACTTTCTCATTCTTCTTCTCCTTTTCTTCTCTCATTTTTAATCTATATAAACATGCTAATGCACTTAGTATGTTCCCCTGTGTTCTCCCACCTGTTTCACAAAGCAGACTTTCTGAAACAAACGTGCTAGACTACCATTAGTATGAAACACAGTGTGTATTTCTGCCTATTTCCCGATAATTATGTAAATTATTTGAACTATTTAGGCATCAACCAAAAGTTTCAGGAAGTCTACTATTTGAAAAAAATTTTTCTAAATTCTGAAACGTTTTTTCCAAACAATTACTGCCACAGCTCCGCTGACCACAAGCAGTACAACCATGCATTCTACCTGATGAACATCTCCTGTTTCTGTACCACCAGATTGAACGTTATCTGTCTCTCCTGATACCTCTGGCTCTTCCGTATCTTCCGGCTTATCTGGCTCTTCCTCTGGTTTATCCGGCACTTCCGGTTTGACATAGGTATAAGTATTTTCGAAAAGCATCGTATCTGTCTTACCTACACCGATCTCTTCAATCGCCAAATCCGCTGTCAATTGTCCGTCACCCGGGTCTTCCACCATAACCGTCAATCCATAACGAGTATCGTCATATTCCGTATCATCTATCGGATCAGAATCATCTTCTTCAATCAGATAGTAGTAAGTTCCCTCTGTGTTAAAGGTAAGTGCTTCAAACGCAATGCCTCCATCTGCTTTATTCGTCGCAGTCTGAATTGCATCTCCTGTTACATTGAATTCACTATCAGCAGAATATAACGCAAATTTGAACATATCATCCTTCAGCAGTCCGCCTTTTAACACTTTCTTACCTGTAAAGAGCAATTCTACTGCTTTTGCACGATAACTGTTGATAAACTTAATCTCCGTCACTTCTTCATTAGTTTTTGTGCTGTTAATCGTAACATCCGCTGACAGTTCACCTGCCTGATCTTGCACATTAACTGTAATCTGATATCTGGTATCATCATAAGAAACACCGCCCAATGGTTCAGATGCATCTTCTTTAACCACGTAATAATATGTACCAGTCTGACCAAATACCAGTTCATCAAACGCAAAGCTTCCTTCTGCATCAGCGTTCGCTTTTATGTCGTTCGGTTCTGCATCGTCTGCAATCACAAAGTCTGCCTCGGTCTCATAAAGATGGAAGCTGAATTCTCCCGCTTTCATCTCTCTTCCGTTCAGATCTTTATCACCACTAATTAAAACGCCTGCATCCTGCGGATCATAAATATTTGTAAAAGATGCCTTATACACATTAGAGCCTTTCGCATCAGCAGATGTACCTACCAATGTTACTGGCAATTCCTCTTCTACAATTTCAGGTTCTTCTGTTTGTTTTTCTTCAACAGTTTGATTCTCTGTTAAATCTTCCTCTACAGTTTCAATCTCCTGCACTGGCTTTTCATCGTCTGGCTCTTTCTCTGTATCTTCCGCTGGCTGCAATTTTTCATCTTCTTGCAGTGTATCATCTTCTAACTCAGGCATTTGACTTTCAGTCTCAGGTATTTCTTCTGTCTGTGGAACTTCTCCCTGCGGCTCTTGTTCAAATAATGCCAATGTTTCTGCATCATAATCATCCACTACTGCGCTGATCGTTCCGTCTCCATTATCTTTCACCAGAACCATGAGCTTATAAACGGCATCAGAATATGTCATTCCCTGAATTATCTGTCCTGCATTCTTCTCTTTCAATGTATATACAAATGATTTTCCTGCATCTGCCGCATCATAAATCAATTTGATGTTCGCCTCTCCCGCTGCAGAAGTCACATCAGAAGTCTTTATCAATTTGTTTTCATCATCATAAAGTTCAAATTCGAATCCCGCCGGTGTTTTATTCTGTCCAGATTCATCATCAACTTGCTTTGTAATCTGAATCAGCACTTCCGCGCTGCCTTCCGGCGCATATTCATTTACAAATGAAGCATCCACATTGAACATTCCCTGTTCGTCCTGTACTGCAGGGTTTCCATCCACTGTTACGCTCTGTATTTCCAATGCACCATCCATATCTGCATCACCTACAAGCACATCGAAATGGGTAATTCCGTCATCATAAATAACTCCACCAATGGATTCTTTCTTTTCTGATACACGGAATGCATAAGTACCTGCTTTTTCAAATACAAAATTTCGAATCGCCTCATTAAAGTCAAATTTTTCAAAATCAGGTTTTACAATATATTCCGGATTTTCTGAATCTCCCGATGCAATCAGCTCATAAGTCACCACAGTTTCATCGATGTTCTTCCATTCACCATCCGCAACCTGATATTCCAGCTCAAAAGTGAAGGAATCGCCTTCTTTCCATTCTCTGTTTTTCAGCTCCTTAGTTCCGGAAACTGTCAGATTTACTTGAACAACTGGTGATGGCTCATATTCATTAATATAGGTAACTTTATTTTCTCCTCTTTCAATGGTATGGGTTCTGAGCGCTTCGCCCTGTACCGTAAATCCTGCCCGTTTTGAAGTCTCTTCTACAGTTACCTGAGTACCGATCAAAAGATTTTCAATCTTTTCAGATTTTCCAGGCTTTACTGTCAGAGTAATGCAATGATTTGAATCAACCTGTTTTTCTCCCTGAGTTGTTTTTACAACTGTATTTTCAGCGTAGCTGTTGCCCAGATTGATTTTGAAGTCAAATTCCAGATCTTCAGGAATCTTGTAACTGCTTCCAAACGGATGCTCTACAACCTTTTGAATGACCAGGTCTTCATATAAAACTGGTTTGAAAATATTAATAACCGATGGTGTTTTGGTAACAATGTAGCCCAGTGTCACACCAGAGGTCACGCAAATCAGCAGAGCTAACGAAACAGCAAACAAAGTGTGTTTACCAAAGAACTTTTCGATAGCAGCAGATATTCTGTTATTTTTCATGAATCCGCCTCATTTCTATAATTTAAGTTTCTATAAATAAATTGATTATTAGCAATCAAAAGGCACAATGTACTTATGCCCTTTGATTGCCGCCCACTCCCTAAGGGAGTGGGTGACGGAGAAAATAAAATTAGTAAACATCAACGCCATCAACAACAACATTCAGCATATCGTTGCTCATGCTGTTCTTGTTAGCCCAGAGGGTAGTACCGGTACTGATGCCTTTGTCGTTGATCTCATAACCGTTCACAGTCGTATTATTAACGATCAGCTCGTAAGTCTTGTTATAGTCATTGCCAACCTCAATGGCTGCCTTCAGATCAGGCAGAACACCTGTGTCATTAAACTTACAGCTTTCGATGGTAAGTTTGGTGTTGGCAGTGCCATATAACATCATTGCCTTACCGTCGCTATTGAAAGTACATCGTGTAAATGTAGCTTGAGGAGCTCCCCAGGTCCAGACATTGTACTGGTCTCCGCTTACATTCAGCGTACAGAAGTTAAACTCGCTGGTACCATTGAGACTATAGTGACCATCCATGACACAGTCGTTATATGTACCGTTCAAACGGGCATAACCGGCATATGTATTACTATTGGTTTTGATGGTCAGTCCATTGAAAGTAACAGTAGAACCATCAAGGCCGTAATCAAGCTGACCATTGACCTCGCCCTGTGCGCCGCCAGTAACCTCGATGATGGCATTCTTGGATTCGCCATACAGATTCAGGTTTTTTCCACCGCAGCCATCGATGTTATAGGTTCCATTTTTAAGCAGAAGGGTGGTTTCTCCATTGGCAACTGCTGTTTTAAGTTCATCTGCATTGTTAACTACATACGCATCTGCAGGAGCCGGATAAGTCACGTTATCATCATCGCCATTCACAATTTCTTCTGGTGTATTATCTACATCTACATCTTTAGCTTCAATATCCTCAGCTAAAATTGCGAAAGCAGTCTTTGCCTTACCGTATTGTTCATCATCAGCATATTCGTCAGCAATACCCATGTTATCAGCCTGGATAGCCTTAGCTTCTATATTGATTTCCAGACTTTCGAACATAGCCAGCTGATTTGCATCGAACTCAGCAGGTACGTTCAGACCATTGAACAGAGTGGAGGATTCTCCAGCAGGCAGGTAGAGATAGTATGTATAGCAGATTTCGTAGTCTTCCATATTTTTGGTGTAATAACCATCATATTCCTTTGGACCATCTACCCAGTACTGACCAGCCTTTTCGCTGCCAGCAATAAACCAGTTATTTGCACCGATCACGGTAGATCCAGCTGTAGTCTTAGCAAAGTCAACATGCAAAACGTGCTCTGGCAGACCGTGTGTACCATCGATCACGCCGCGGGCATCATTTACACCATAAGCACCTGGACGAGGATCGTAGTTGATACCCCAGCCGTCGAAAACATTGTCATAAACAGCCTGAACCTGCTGATCAGAGTACCCCAGACCTTCGTAATATTCGTCGAGCGCTTCGTTGATTTCGAGTGCGTTGTTCAGTGTCACTGTCACTGCTACATAAGCATCTGTCTTGCCGTTGTTTGTAACTGTAACTTCTTTCTGCAGATAGTCACCTGGCATAATTTCGGTATACTTTGCGCCATCTTCAGTTTCTTTGGCTTCACCACCTTCACCGAAAACACCAACTTCTTCATCGAGAGAAACATCAATGTTTCCTACAGAGAAAACGTTTTTCTCATCACCGGCATCCTGTGTCAGATATGCCATAGTTCCACCAATTGCTAAAGTTGCTGTCAAGACAACTGTTAACAATGTTGTTAAAAACTTTTTCATTTTTCTCTTTCCTTTCTATAGAAATAAGTTTATTTATGTAACGACTTTGTCGTTTACACCATGTTTTATGGTTCCATAGAGCCTCCATCTTCGACAGATGGATTTACAACTTCCCATGCTGCAAATGCTGAATCAATATGATCCTTCTGTACAGCATAGGCAGTAATTGTCAATGTTGGATATTCTGTTAACGCATATAACATTTCTTTCGTTACATTCTCATTGACCTTTACTTTATTTTCCTGATACTTTTCTGACTCATCAGTGTATCCAATGACTGAATATATTTGATCGGCATCTTTGTCTGATTCTGCTTCCCTGTAGTAAACACCTTCTACATCGTTTCCATCTGCATCTTTTAATTGCATCCAGATTTCTGTATTTACTTCATAAGTCATATAATCGTCAAACTGATAATCGCTGCCCTCTGTTGTTTTGCAATTTTCTTCTACTTTAACAAACAGCCAGCAAGCTTCACTGCCTTTCAATACAGTCACTATCGGGTCTTTTTCAATCACATTGCCCGGCACCATCTTGTACTCGTTACCCATTGTTGTTTTATCCGGATTTCCGTCGTTATCAGCATCTGTCGTATTTCCAACTTCATCCCGCTTCGTTTCATCCAGAGTAATATTGATATCGCCATAGGTAAATGTATTAACGACTGGTTCTGTTTTTACACTCAGCCATGCCATGGTCCCACCTACAACACCACCAACCATTAAAGCTGCTGCCAATAGCACTGCAATGACTTTAGACCTCTTTCTCCACATTCGTGTTCCTCCTTTCTCTGAATATTCAATTTATTTCAACAGATGGAGAAACACGATATCTTCATCTGTTAAAAGCATCTTATGGTTTTACCTGCTCTTCAAAGGCTGCCCATGCGGTATCCGCATCCTCAAAACCGGCCGCCTGAATTGCATGACCGACTACAGTAATATTGAAATCATTAAGCATTTTTAGCTGTTCCCCTGTAACAGTTCCCGGAACAGTAATCTTTGTAAACAGTGGTTCTAACTCTTTTTTTTCTCCTGCAGCCGATGAAACTGTCTCAAAATAGCGGAATTCATAAGTAATCGTATTATCCTCGGTGATATTTCCGATCTTTACACATTCCCACTTTAAAGAATCCCAGCCTTTCACATAATTTTCCGGCAAAAAATCGTTACCGAAAATCTCCATGAGTTCTTCTGCACAGTTCAGCGTAACCATCATGCGTACATAAGCTTCTTCGCTGTTCTCTTCGACTGTAATCATTGGATCCTTGGTATAAGTCTGTCCCGGAATCAGATGATATTCATTTTTTTGAACACGTTCTGCGCCTTCTACGACAGTTCCGTCTGAATTGACTTTTGTTTCATCCAATGTGATCTGCACTTTTCCTACTGTAAATGTATTGACCACTGAATCCTGATCTGTCAGATATGCTAAAGTACCTGCAACGGAAATTGCCGCAACTGCCACAAATCCCAGACACCAAAGCAAAATTTTATTTCCTGTTTTCACTCAAAAAAACCTCCCACCGTCATTCTTTCTTTTTCTTTTCTTCAAAAAACTGATCTCCCAAAAGGATGGACAAAAGAATTGCCGCTCCGACAGAGATTGCAATATATTTTCCCGGCGGCTGCTGAATATAATTTACGAAATATCCAACATACGGGATTGTCGCAACTGGTGTACCGATTACATCTTTTTCATTTACCAGCGAACCATCCACAGTATCATTGGCATCGCCCTTTGTGCGGAAATTCACATTGCCGTCCTCTTCTATTACTTCAACGATTCGATGAGTAGCAATGATATCCTGACTCAAATGAAATGTGATAACGTCCCCTTCTACTAATTCATCAACGTCTTTTTCCTTTACATAAATCAGTGAACCTGTTTGATATTCCGGCTCCATTGAACCAGACTGAACAATATAAAGCTGCATGCCAAACAACCGAACTCCTACCAGAAGTACGGCCAAAAGCACGGCCACCAGTACAACAATGGTCGTAAAAATGGTCCATATTCTTTTTAAGATTGATTTGTTCACACTTCGATTCTCCATTCCATTTATGTAAACAACATAATGTGCATTATGTTGT
>JAGAQG010000053.1 GCA_017622875.1 Lachnospiraceae bacterium | reverse complement strand
TATAGGAAGTCGACGCATACGCTCCCCGTATCTCGGCTTCTTTTTTTTGTGTCGAAAAAAGTCAAAAATAGAAAAATGAGGAAGAATTGAAAAGAATTTGGGTGTGTGGCGGGGGTTGCCCCTTTCGGGGTGAGCCCCCCCCATACTTGACGATAGCATCAGTTTTCCCTCAAAATGAAAAATCCTAAAAAGTGTTCCGAACGTTCGGAAAGAAATGAAAAAGAAAAACAAGCCACGAAAACACTGTGCAGAGGAAGTAGCCGTTGACATTAGGTTAGTACGGTGTTAGGCTTGCGCCCAGCAGACGGCGCTGGGGCTCCGGGTGCTTGCACATGGGGAGCGTCTGTCTGCTAAAGCCGTCAAGACACCGTACGGGGTTCATGATGTCATCAACGGCTTCTCCTTGCACAGCCCGATGAAACAACCTAACGCAATCAGATATTTCGTAGAGAAACGCAGGGACAAAGTGTTGGCAATGACCGCAACGCAATCTATTCGAAAAACATGTGTTTGTGGAATAGATGCATGGCAAATAAAAAATAGAGTCATAACATTTCTTGGTCAATATCGATTATGAAAACATATTCCATAATGGCGTTTTTGCTATACTCTTTCCTAATATATTTATTCCTTAATCAATTCATCCAGAGATATATTAAATTGATTACTTATTTTAATCAGTATTTGCAGATCAGGAAAATTCTTTTCGTTTTCCCAGTTAGAAACTGTCTGACGAGTAACAAAAAATAAACTGGCAAATTGTTCTTGAGACATCTTATGCTTTTTTCTTAATATATAGATTTTATTTCCAATAGACATATAAAGGAATGTTCCTTTCACAATTGTATATCTCTATAATAAATTATTGTTGAAGCAATTTAAAGCAAGAAAAGATTTACAAGTCTACTTTCCTTATAGGCAGCCACTTTCATGACTGCCTATCTGTTAAAATAAGCCAAAACAAACCGTTGTCAAATTAGAATTTATCGAACTTTCGTCATAAATCCCAAGTTTCGTAATGCTTGCTCTCCCCATGTTGCAAAGTTATTTTCTGCTCCCCATGAAAATAATAAATCTTTTCCACCAGCGGAAATTATATCTGCACTTTGATATCCTTTGAATTCTGATAAAAGTATCATTAAACTTGCATAGCTCTCTGTTCGTAAATAATATCTTTCAAAAATTAAAAGTAACGTTTTCGTTTCTCCTAATTCTCTATAAACTTCTCCTGCAAATTCTACATCCTGTTTCAATTTATAAAACTCAGATTTTATAGCATCCTTAAAATCTTCTAACTCATATTTCTTTTCTGCGTACATAGTGATAGTTTTACTTGCCATGATATCGCCCCCCTACAATTCAAGTTTATCGTTGTATTAAAACACCTTTCATAAACTCTGTTTCATTATGTGTTTCATAAACAATCGCTTTTTCTTCTTCTGTACAGCCAATCAATATTTTAATTTCCGAATCTTTCTTCATCAAATCAACTGTACAAATTATAGCATCAATCTTCTTTTCCGCAGTTCCAACCCATACATCTATCCCTGCACCATCCATCGAAGATGTATTCTGTAAATATCCATAATCAACCTTATAAATAAAATTTGGATATTTCGGATGAGGTGTTCCTTGGGGTCTATCAATTACAATTTTCGAATTACTCACTAATTCATCTAATGCGTTCCAAAAATCTTCATCATATCGGTTCATATCGTCATCTCCACAAATTCAAGATTTACTCAATTCTGATTTCTACACCTTTGACCTCAACATAAACAGTTATATCTGTATCAGTAGGATTTTGCATGGACACACCTATTTTAAACCATGCACCCTTTTCAACATCCATTTCTACCGGCATACCAGGTGTAAGGTATGTTGGTTCGTATGTATTGTCTTCCCTGACTTCGATTGGTTTTAATACAACTTCAGTATCTCCCAATCCTTCTCCGGAAGAAATACTAATCTGATTACCCGTCGGAGATATTA
Source organism: Lachnospiraceae bacterium (assembly GCA_017622875.1). GTDB lineage: Bacteria > Bacillota > Clostridia > Lachnospirales > Lachnospiraceae > HGM12587. The sequence continues at coordinate 89,606 of JAGAQG010000053.1, read as the reverse complement.
TTTCCTCTGAATAGACAAATTCTTCTACAGCACCTGCAGGCACAGTAATTTTTATCTTGCAAGTATCGTTCTTTCCACAACCAGCCAATACAAGTATACAAACCCACGCTAAAACTAAAGCGATAATCTTTTTCATAAAATCAATTCCCTTCTCTTCTGCTTCAGATATTTCCAAACACCCAATCTTTCAAAATTCCACAGCATTCTCTCAATACATTATTTGGAAGGTATATTTTACTGGAATTGGCAGCAATGCCGCAAACATTTTCTAACCCCTGTGCTTTTGCAAGCTGCACAGCTCGAAATACATGAAAATTATTAGTTACAATTCCCACACCATTGGATGAAGATTCCATGAGAGTCTTACTGTTTCTGATATTTTCTAATGTATTTGTAGATTCATCTTCTAAAAGGATCCTGTTCTTTTCAATTCCGTTCTCTATCAGGTAATCTGCCATCCCTTCGGCTTCTGAAAATGGCTCGTTAAATCCCTGACCTCCGGAAACAATGCAGATTGTATTTGGATTTTCATTCAGATACTCAATGGCAGTATCTAAACGATATCGAAGCACTACACTTGGACCGTCATTCCGTACCTGTGCTCCTAAAACGATAATATAATCCAGATTATGATTGCCTTTTGCAGTAAATTCACTGCTGATCATGCCGCAAAACATTACCAGAACTGCAATCGCAGATGTTACCACCACACGAAAAGTATGCATTATTTTAGGATGCGTCTCAAAATAATCTCCATGTAAAAGAAATGCCCATATCAGAAAAAATACTCCTATCATTTCCCAGATTAACCAAAACAGCGTTCCGGATCCAACCTGCAGAACCAAAATCCCATAGAACACGGACAGAATGCCAAGGAGAACTAAAATATATTTCTTTGGACTCATCGTTTATCTCCATTTGCTAAACCACACAATAAAGGTAACAATAAACGAAAGTATTGCTAATAGAATATGTAAACTTGCTGAATCACGATCTTCATTCCATTCTTGAAATGCTGAAATGCACATATAAACTCCAAGTAACGGAATTACATAATGATAAATTGACATATAAATACCTCCGTTTTCTTATTGATATTTAAAGTATAGCATGAGAAAAACAGCTTGTTTCTTAATATTAACTTAAGTTTAGGCTACAAATTAACTGCATTCTTACTTTTTATTCGAATTTTCCTTTATTTTACTGATAAAATACACTGTTGCTACAACGAAGCATTCTACAACGATCGCTACATGCCAAATCCACATCAAATCTTCTGTTTTCTGTTTCGCAATCTCCTGATCATCTTCCGAATACACGGTAATCGGCAATTTATTATTTTCTCCAAATTCAATGCCAATTACAGAATCATTGAATTTTATATACTCACAAAGAAGTTCTCCATCATCTCCATAAACAGTCCCCTTATATTTATCCAGTTGCTGACGAAGTTCTACCACACCCGGATACATATCATACGGAACTTTTTCCATATACACCTTGAAATCATCAAAGTTATCAAATTGTCTTCCTGTCTGCAGAACCTTTGGCATTTTTGCTTCAAATAATTTTGAACCAGCAAACGTAACTCCCACCAGAATTATTAAAATCAACAGATATTTTAGGAACTGCAGTATATTTCGTTTACTTTTCTGAACATCCAGTTCTGTAACACCAAAACGCTCTCTTTTTGCATCCTGAAGTTTCATAACAAAATTGATAATATACGATATAACTGCTCCAGCTGCTCCACCGATTCCACCATACAAAAGCCATGTTTTTGGCTGCAATCCAACCGCAATTTTACCCATTGGAAATATCACGTCGGTTGAAGTACTTTGAGGTTCAAATCCCTCTGGAGCCATTTGAGCATTCAACGCAGCAATATAATCTGCATAACTAACCTGCCCTAAAAACAGCAATGGTAAGCATATCAAAAAACAAGTTCCAAGAAAACATAAAATATGTAGCGTGTGGTCTCTGATATATTTCTTATAATTTAAAAATTCCTGACCGGTTAATACATCCGTATCAACATCACTATTAAAGTAAGTATAAAATGCAATCTGCGCCAGTCCTCCTGCAAGTATTCCAATCAATGCACAATAAAAACCTATCGTTGCCTTATTAAATGAAAAATTCAATACGATTGCAATGATAAACCCGACTAGTGCAACTCCTATAGAAATCATGCTGAAGGCCTGAAATTTGCTTTTACTCTTTTTAATTAATATATTTGTTCGCTGTATTCTTTTTTCCGGAGTCTCCTGATAAGCCTCTGTACCCTTTCGCTCTCCTCTCAGCAGATCATCACAGCTAACATCGAAGATATCTGCAATAACAGGCAGCAATAAAATATCTGGCATACTCTCATCACGTTCCCAGCGGCTGACGGCTTTATCAGATACATTCAAAAGCTCTGCCAACTCTCTTTGCGTCATTCCCTTTGCCTTTCTTAAAATACTAAGAAAGCTTCCAAGTGTTTTCTTTTCCATATGATGAACTCCTTTAAATGAATTTATTTATAGTTTCAAACTACAAAAATATCGTTAAAATTCACAGCCCATGGACTGGAAAATACTCTCGTAAAGCGAGAATGTTCAATTTTTTATCTATTCATTTAACATCCAGTTTATCAGAGTTTTTCTTACCTGCTTTGCGCATCCGGATTTTTCTTCATGAAGAATATCATGGCGTACATCAGGAAATAAATGCATTGATACATTTCTGATACCAGCATGATTCATTGTCTGCTTTACTTTTTCTACACCTTTCCCATCGTCTCCAACAGGATCTTTTTCTCCGGAGAGAAGCAAAACAGGCATTTTTTTATCCCAGTTTTTGTATGCTGAACGATTTCCTGTGTGCTTCATGGAACCAAGCAACTGCCAGAACAATCCTGCTGAAATGCTGTCGCTGCACAAAGAATCCTGAATATAGGTATCCAATTCTGCATCATCAGAACACAACCAGTCAAATTCTGTTCGATTTGGAGTAAATTTTGAGTTGTAGGTTTCAAAGGAAAGTTTCTTTACAAGTGGTGTTGTATTATCAAAACCACATTTTTTGATCTGCGATTTAACGATTGCCATCATTAATGTAAGGATTACTCCCGGCTGATAACCTGTACCTAAAATTGCTGCTCCTGCCAGCTTATCATCATATATGTTTAAATATTCCCGTAATAAAAATGATCCAAGAGAAAATCCCATCATAAAATATGGACAATCCTGAAATCTGTTTTCTATATGGTCGTGCAGTAAATGCATATCATTTAAGCTGCCTTCCCATCCATTTTTGCCAAAGGATGCACAACCATTTTCTTTCAGATTTGTTCCGTGACCACGCAGATCAAACCCTGCTACTGCAATTTTCTGAGCAGTTAGTTCTTTAGCAAAATCTTTATATCGATAAATATGTTCTGTCATACCATGAGTAATCTGAAGTATCGCACGCGGAGTACCTTCAGGCAGCCATAATACAGCGGAAATCTTAAAATTATCATTACCTATGATTTCAACTTTTTCTTCTTTCATCTAAAAGTCCTCACTTTCCTAATCTGCATTATAGCATTTCATAAAAGAAAAAGGAATTGCCACTGCAGCAATTCCTTACACTATACATTACTTCCTTAATCTCAATATTTTTTTAATATACCCAAAGATTTTCGTGATAGAATATATGGTATTCACCGTCATCCATCAATACCTGAATCTTATAACTTTCATCTTCTGCAGTATAAGGATTTCCAACACAGCCAAAGTTTGATTCTCCATGATTTTCAGGAATCGTATATTCTCCTACAGATGATTCAATATAACCTCCCACTGCACCGGAATCTCCCATCGGACCGGTTTCATCTGTACCGTAATATAAATTTCCATTTACATTTAAGATTGGTGTACTAGGATATGGCCCCATAATTTCACTAACTGACTCAATTTCTTCATCCATGACCACAATATAGTAACCGCCATCAAACAATAATTTAATATGGGTATACACAGTATCATTCAGATTAATGGCATCATACCCCGTAATTTTTTCTCCCTGGTAGACACCACTGTGCTCTAAATACCAGGTTGGAATTCCTGCGTGTCCGCTCCATTCTTCTTTTCCATACGGTGAATCTAATTGTTGCACATCTGAATAGTGAGCGCGTCTTGCATTTACAAAGCCAATATAAGGTATCTCATCGCCACACAATGTAAATCCGTAATCTCTGGAATAAAAAGCAATAGACTTACGAATGTTATCAGCACTTTTTCCAAATATGAATTTACTTGCTCCGTTCGTGGTATAAACACATTCCTCTACCTGGAATCCTGTCAGTGTATATAGTTCTTTTAATGCAGCCTGTGCAAGCGCGTCACGTTCATCAGCAGAACTCCATGGATTGTCGGAATAATAATTCCAGCCTACTTCGGAATTATCAACATAAGTAAGTTTTGCGTCTACATACCCTTCTCTTAGCCGCTTATCTGCCTGAGAAATGATTTTTTCTGCATTTGATATTTTATTCTCAGCTTCTAAAATCTTATTATCGTCAACAGAAACTGCGTTTTCAGAAAAAATATCATAAAGTTCTTCTATGTCTTCATAGCCAGAATAATCATAATAAACGCCATCGCTCAACCATACATTGCAGCTGTCTGTAGCCAGATAAAGTGTAAATTCTTCGCCACTGTCAAGATTTAAGATGATAGACGCAGTAAATGGGCAGGCTGCACCACCACGAAGTTCGTTAGAAGCAGAAAGATTTTTCTGAAGTTCAGTCAATATGGTATCGTCTGTCACTGTATAGGCATTGTCATATACAAGTGTAGCAGAAGAAATCTTTGTAATATCTTCCGGCCTGACTGGCGTACCGGTACCATTATTTTTTGCTTCTTCAATGCAAAGCAAATAGAAACTTGCAGCATCCTCCTTACTTACCCTTTTTGAAAAATTATAAATAAATCCCTGATCGGTGATACAAGTCCATTCATCGTTAAATACGATCCAGATACCGGAAAATTGCTCATTTTCATACCATGAACCATTTCCGGAAGCAATTGAGCACATTTGTTTATACGCATCTGTCCACGTAACCTGATCATCGGGGATAATATAGCGATAGTCACCTCCGGCTTTAGAGATACCATCTGGCATGACCGCAAGACAAACTTTATCTTTCTGTGCTTCTTCGTACAATTCCGGCTGTTTCACAAGCTCTTCGCTTTCAGATACCGTTACAGGGTCGGAATCTATATTCTCTGTTTCAAAGGATTCAGGAACAGTTGTCGAATCTTTTTCGGCATTTGTAAATGTACTGGCGATTGCAATCAATGCGATGACTAAAATAAGGATCAATGCATATACTCTGATTTTAGGTTTCTTTGCAATTAACTTGATTCGTTCAGTAATGCTCTTCTTTTCAGAGGTCATCGTTGTAGCAGTCACGAATAAATCATTGCGCTTTCCACAAGTCAGCTGAATCAAAGTTTTTCCATATGCCAGGCGTTCCGCTTCACCTAACCTTGCAATTGTAGCCTCATCACATGCAAGTTCTGAATCCTGTTTAGATAATTTTGCTGCCCACCAAACCAAAGGATTGTACCAATGAATTGCAAGGCACATACATCGTATCAATGCCCACAACAAATCTCCATGCTTAAAATGTGTCGTTTCATGATATATAGAATGTCTGAGAATCATGGAATCTTCTGCAACCGACTTTGTTACATAAATACATGGACGAAACATTCCGAATATGCATGGTGAATCCACTTCATTTGATATATAAACCGGAAGCTTTGAATAAGAAACATCGAGTTTAAGCTTTGTATGCTTCACTTTTCTTCTAAAACGCATATTTGTGATAATAAATATCAAGCTTAATACAAAGATTCCTGTAATCCATGTAAAGAAAAGTATTTGAGGAACTATTTTAGATATCGAAATAGTTTCCAGGCTTTTAAAAGTTTCTGTTTTAGGAATACTTTCTTCAGAATTTATATTTGTGGAATCAGGTACATCTCTTTCTACTCTGTCATATATTTTGACAGCATTTTCATAATCTTTGTATTTGTTCAAAACTGAAGTGCTTTCACGATTATTTTCGATAGTATTTTCAACTTGTGTCTGTAAACTCAACTGATTTGTCAGGTTTTCAATACTAATGACACTGGTGCCGAAATTTACTGGAATCAACAGCCGGACTGCCACAAGGAACCAGAGGGCATATTGAAAACGAAGACTGATTTTAGTTCTAAACAAACTTCGCAACAAAATGATTATTATAATTAATATGCTTGAAGAAATAATCCAGTTAGTCATCTGCATTCGCCTCCAATTCTTTTAAAATCGAATATAATTCGTTAATCTCATTCTTCGACAAAGTCTGTTTTTTCGTAAAAGAACTCAGCATCATCCCTAAACTGCCTTTGTAAACTCTTCCAAGAAAATCTTCTGTCTCCTGAATGGCAGCCTGTTCTCTGGAAATCAGAGGAATGAATTGTTTTACCTCACCTGAAAGTTCACTTCCTACAGCTCCTTTTTCCTCCATACGGCGCAGCAAAGTCAGTGTGGTGCTTCTGCTCCACCCCATGCGTTCCTTCAAATATTCAATGGTCTCACGACCGGTTCGTGGCGATTTCTCCCATAGACATTCCATTACGTTCCATTCTGCATCGGTCAGATTTATATGCTGATTTTCCATTGAAAGATCCTCCTGTCTACATCTGTAAACTAATGATAATATTGCTGTTTACATTTGTCAACAAGAAACACAAATAAAATGGCATACTCACTATTTATGAGCATGCCATAAGTAGGACTTTTATCTTATTATATATCAATATTAATTTCTAAGCCATCTAATGTATTACTTAAAATCGATTCTTCAAAAGAATAAACGCGACTGTTCTTTGTATTTTCAAAATCATGAACATAGACCTTTTCTTCCATCGGATCAACGATCCAATATTCTTTTACGCCAGCCATCTGATACAGCATCAGTTTTGTCACATAGTCGTGCTTAAAATTACTATTTGAAACAATTTCAATAATCCATTCCGGTGGTCCAGAGCAGCCTCTGTCAGTTAGTTTATCTGTATCACAAATGACACTAATATCCGGTTGGACGACCGTGGTATCATTTCCAAATAATTTTACATCCAAAGGAGCTGGATATACATGGCATTTCCCTTTATTTTTATCAATATGTGTCATGATTTGAAACATCATTTTTGACAATATATATTGATGAATACGATTGGGTGCTCCAAGCATATAAAGACGACCATTGATCAGTTCTGCTCGTACACCCTCTTCCAAATTTTCAATATCATCCATATGATAGGTTCTTGATTTACACATGTATGGGGCTGCATCTTCCTGGACCATCATCGGCTGATAGGAATTTTCATTATAGGTAAAAGGAATCTTCGATTTTGTTAAAATGACTTCTTCGATGGCAAGCAACGTACTGTAGCGAGGATTTTTCGTAGCACCGGAAAATATTTTATTAATGGTACTAAATGGAATTCCAGATAAATCTGCAATTTCCTGATTGGTCAATCCAGCCGCTTTTTTCTTTTCTTTCAAATCAAAAATATCCATACCAAGTACCTCCTTTGTCTTGATATGGATATTTTATCATGATTATATAAGTTGTTCAATGAGAATTATCCAAATATGGATAATCCAAGCTGTTTTTCAATTACAGAATTTCTATTTACCGGTTTCTTTTAATGTAGCAGCGATACTTGCAATGCCCTGCAATTCAGCCGGAAGAAGAATTGTTGTTGCCTGACCATCCGCAACTTTTTCAAAAGCTTCCAGGCTCTTTAATTTCAGAACTGCTTCATCCGCGCCAGCTTCTTTCAGCATTTTAATACCATCAGCGTTCGCTTGCTGAATTTTCATGATTGCCTGTGCTTCACCTTCAGCCTCACGAATCATTTTTTCTTTCGCAGCCTCTGCTCTTAAAATGGAAGCTTCCTTATCAGCCTGAGCTCTAAGGATTGCAGATTCTTTTTCACCTTCTGCTTCAAGAATTTTTGCTCTTTTTTCACCTTCCGCACGAGTTACAGCTTCTCTTCTCTCACGTTCTGCCTTCATCTGTTTTTCCATTGCACTCTGGATTTCTGCTGGAGGAACAATGTTTTTCAGCTCCACTCGGTTTACTTTGATTCCCCATGGATCAGTAGCAAGATCAAGTGCCGCACGCATTTGTGTATTGATTGTCTCACGGCTGGTCAGTGTCTGATCTAATTCCATGTCACCAATGATGTTACGAAGTGTTGTAGCTGTAAGATTTTCAATTGCAAGCATTGGATTTTCCACACCATATACGAACAGCTTCGGATCTGTAATCTGATAGAAAACAACGCTGTCAATGCTCATCGTAACATTATCTTTTGTAATTACCGGCTGTGGAGGGAAATCTGCAACCTGTTCTTTCAAATTAACACGCTTTGCAACTCTGTCAACGATTGGCAATTTGACGTGGAAACCTACATGCCAAGTATCCTGATATGCACCTAATCGTTCAATAACATATGCTTTTGCCTGCGGTACGATTGTAATACATGGTATAAAAACGATGATCAGTAAAACTAATAAAATAATAATAAAAATTAACATAGGTTCTCTCCTTTTCTAACGCAATAGTTTATGTTGTTTTATCTGCTTCCACGATTAGTTTGACGCCCTCAATAGAAGCAATTCTGACAACTGAATCTTTTGGAAATATCATAGAAGCATCTTTACTTCTTGCAGTCCATTCCTTTCCTCCAACGATCACCTGACCTGTTTCCTGTAGATTATGAATCGGTGTGGTGACAACTGCCTGCTGACCAATAAGACTATCCAGATTAGTTTTTTCACGTTCCTTGTTGAAATGCTTTACCGCTAGTGGTCTGGTAAAACATAAGAGAATCAATGAAACAACCAGGAAAGTGATCACTTGCAAATATGTACTTCCATTCAAGATTTCCACGATCAATGCTATAAAAGCACCGCCCGTAAACCAGATGGTCGTAAGTCCAAGTGTAGCAGCTTCGATTAGAATTGTTATAACCAAAACTATGATCCACAGAATCATCATTTGACTCACTTAATCACGCCCTTTCTAAATTTTATGTATGGAATTATTATATTTTGTTTCGTCAAAACAAAAAACAGTTTCTAAAGCGAAATAACATACCCTATTTCCGATAAATGAACCATTTATATTACTTTGTGATTATTTACATCCCTCCGGCCCACATGTAGAACGTCTTTCTACAATCTCATCCTCTTCCACTGGCGGCTGACCAATCCATGAAAATGCTTCATCAATATCAAATGTTTTTGCACCATCTTCTTTTACAAACAATGGGATTCCGATTCCGTGATGTTCTCTGACAGGTTCAAAAATAGGATCAAGATCCCTAATTTCTAAAAATTCCTTTAAATTTGTCGTGTTTTCCATGATATCAATATATTCCACCTCAAATCCACAACTTTTCTGAATTGCTTTATAATTTCTGCAGTCAATGCAGATATCTGCTCCATAAACTTTCATCTACGTACTCCTTTAAGTTATTTTAGTTCAGTTCAAAAAGATATTTATCGTAATCTTTCACAAAATACTTAGAAAAATTAAATTTTTTCTTCCTGTTTATTCTACCATAAAATGAATTTTCCGTGCTATAATAAATAAGTTTTTAAGTTCAATAATACGAGAGGTAAAATTTATGATTCATATATTTATTGCAAATATCATTGATCTGATAGCATCTATGGTACAGATTTATTCCGGTACCGTGAAAGATAAAGGAAAGATTCTATTACTGCAGATTTTGCAGCTTGGGATTCAGTCTGTCAGTATGATCATCTTAGGTGCAATTCCAGGGGCAATCAGCAATGTTCTCTCCTGCATCAGAAATTATTTGTGTTATAAAAACATATTTACCTGGCCAATTAAGATCATTCTGATTCTATTGTCATTGATTCTGACAGTAATGTTTAATAATCAGGGAATTTTAGGATATCTTCCATTTGCAGTCTGCACAGTATATGTGCTTTTTATGGACATCAAAGATCCATTTAAGTTCAAGCTTCTGGTTACATTAACATTCATTCCATGGATTTTCTATTTCTTAATTATCCAATCTTACACAGGAGCTTTTTTCGCAGCAGCAACTGTCGTTACAAATTTGGGAACATTGCTTAAGATGAAGCAGACAACTCAAGCGTAAAATAAGGGATTTAGATTATGAAACATTTTATAAAAAGCTTTCTTACCAGTTTGCTGATTGGCATACCACTGGCAATTATCCTGTGTGTTTTTCTGTATCTAAATAAAGATCGTTCGGGCCTGAATGAGAATCATGAAGAATTGATTCATATCAGTGGATTTGAAACTGATGCAGAACTGGACAGTGATTATGAGAAAGATATTTTTGTGCCCTCTCAGGAAGAAACTCTGGAGGCATTATTGTCTGAAGATGTATCTTCTGTAACAATCTCATTTGCCGGCGATGTGCATTTTTCAGAACAATATATTGAAGCATATGAAAGATCAGGAATCTCAGCCTTTGCAGATGACGAAATGCTAAAGTATATGCAAAGAGCAGATTTATTTGTCCTGAATAATGAATTTGCATTTACTACACGTGGCGAAGCTATGGAGGACAAGCAATATACACTCCGAAGTGATCCCCAATACGTAAAAATTCTGCAGGAACTGGGGACAGATATTGCCGGAATTGCAAATAATCATGTACTCGACTTTGGTCAGGATGCATTTTTAGATACGCTGGATACTCTGAAAAACGCAGATATCGATTATATCGGCGGCGGGCGAACGCTCGAAGAAGCAGTCACCCCTGTTGTGAAGAACATCAATGGACAATCCTTTGCATTTTTGGCAGCCACCAGAGTATCTCCATCTTACGACTGGTATGCAAACAGCAAACGCCCTGGAGTTTTGCAGACTTATGATGCATCAGATTTAAACAAAGCCATCAAGGAAGCTGAAAAGAAATACGACCACACCATTATATTCGTTCACTGGGGCGTTGAGCGTGTTGAAATTCCGGAAGAATATCAAAGAACTCTGGCAAAAGGCTATATTGATGCCGGAGCAGACCTGGTCATTGGATGCCACCCTCATGTCCTTCAGGGATTTGAGTATTATAACGGTGTCCCGATCGCATACAGCCTTGGCAATTATCTCTTTAGTAATCGTACAGGCGAAACGCTTCTTTTAAATGCAGTCTTTGATGAGACCGGAGAAGTTTCTATTTACCTGATTCCGTGTGAGAGAAAAAATGGTGTTCTGACTCGCATTCAGGAACCGACGGAACTTTTTAATCACCTGACAGATATTTCTTATAATGCTGCCATATCCCACGGTGGCATATTAATCGAATAAAATCTTTACAATAAAACAGGTGGCAGACACCATAAATGCCTGTCACCTGTAATCATTTCAAATCATATTAATAAATGTCTAATGTCTGACCGTTCTCGCAAATCTGCTCAATCCAGCCATCCTTAATCAAATATGCTTCACCCCAAATGGTTTCCTGACCATCAACACTTAAAATGTAGCTGCCATCTGGTAAAGAAATGAATTCATTTCCATAGCTGTCCTGATAAGTAATATCCTCAAATAATCGCATACCATCCAGTTCAAAGTCCTTCACCATCTGATAGTGTGGACACACATTTCTCTGAGTCAGACCAAGTCCTTCAAGCCATCTCTCGTAATCAGGGTCAGCGCCCTCTCCCGGCTCTTCCGGCTGAGCATAAACAGTATCTGCACTATTCATAGTTCCGGCACTGATGCCAATGATCACACCATCAAATCCCTGTATCTTTTCTCTCAAAGAGATTCTATGGAAAAATGCATTTTCTGTTGGTACATGGCCACCGCCAAGAATGATCAGATCATAGGAATGTAGTGTTTCCCATGAAAAATCCGCAGTTCTGTCATCCCAGACATCAAAAGCTCCAATCGGAAAATCACAGCTTTCAAAAGTCTGTGCCATTCCCTGCTGGATTTCATCATTTGCCTCGAAATTATCTGGAAATGCAGAAATGTAAAGACATCTCATCTCCGGTTTCCAACATTCCCAAAGATTTTCTACAAAGTGATTGCTCTCATCAAGCCCTTCTACTTCTCTACTGTTGTCCAATGGTCCTGTAGGACTGCTTGTTAAAAATAAAATCATAGTTATTTCTTCTTTTTGCTTTTCAATGTGTTTTTATAATTTGGGTCCGTCATCTGCTGAACTAAATTCTTTTTATTCTTTTTCGCAAGATTCGGATTTTGATAAATCTTATATGCTGACCAGTAGAACATAAATCCAAGAATGACCAGAATTGCGGCAGAAGCCTGATTTTCAGCGCCTCCTGACATAAACATCCAGATTGCAACAAGAATCCAGAATGTACCGATTACAATATTTCCACCTACACGACTCATTTGTATAATCTCCTTAAATTTTGTATGTTTACTTTATAGATATGGGGTTCCCGGAATTTCAGGATAAGTTCCCATGCTGACAAGCAGCTCCAGTCCCACCTGACGTGCCTCTAAAACAGCAGATTTTACTGCTTCCGCATCACCGGAAAGTGCTAAAATAACTTCGTTAGAGTGACTGGTACCAATGCTTGGAGTCATATAGCTGATGATTTCTACATCAGCTGCTTTTACTGCATGATCTCCCATAACAAGACCAATCGCTGCAGGAGAACCCGCAAAAAATCCAAAAGCTTTGCCTGGTTTTGCACCAAAGGCTTTTACCAGAACGTCACCTGCACTTGCGGAATAGGCAAATTCCAAATGACCGGATTCGCTGATATAAACCTCACCGGCGTTTTTATTTGTTAGTTCCAACGCAAGCTCAATTGCGTGACGTACATCAGAAACATCATGACCGCCGATAACAATATAGTTACCATGACCGCCCCAGCCTTTGGTATCTCTTGGAAGATCAAAAGACAACATCTCTGTATTGGTAGCCTTCACAGCATCATCCATAGCTGTCAGCTGTCCGGCAGCACCTGTACGGGAGCTGAAAAGTCCCAGTGCACGATATTTTTTACCGATATTCATTTTTTCCAGCAGTGTTTCGTCAATTCCCGAAATCACAAGCCCTATGCTGTCTAATACTGCTGTTCCCACGAACTCTGTTCTGGTACAGTGGGTACTAATGCTGTGTACATCGATCATGAAGTATTCCTCGCATGTTTTCGTCTGATTTTTATCTAATATATTATATCATGCCAAAAATATTTTGGAAAGCCTTTAATACTTGTTGTGAACTTTTTCGGCAAAGCAAAGGAAATCCTTTAATTCTACCTTTGTGCCATCATCCAGAATCATGGTTCCAGTCATACGACCAAATACCTGATGCTGGTCACTGATGATGATTTTTACGTCTGTCAGACTGTTTCTGTCAATGATCGGTTCAAAATCCATTTCAAATCTTCCATCACTGGAGGAGAATTTCCATGGTTTTAAGAAATCATCTTCTGGGATATGGAATGTCACATCATCAATCTTATGGGCTTTTCCATCGTAAAAGATGACATTTTCTGTTGCTGCAAAGGTATTTCCAAAGCCATATCCAATGTTAAATCCTACAGGTACACCATCTACATAACCACTGCCTGAACTCCAGTACCAGTAGTTATCATAGGTCCATACGCCACGTCCCCAGTCAAGAACACCACAGGCTGTTTCTGGATTAAATTTATAACGTTTTCCATCATATTCTGCCCAGCCGGATGCCGGTAAGCAGTTGATCTTCTGATTATAATAAAAATGATGCTTTTTATCCCATGGAGTAGCAATTACCAGAGTATCCTGTTTGGGTTCTGTCAAAAGAATATCGCAGGAAAAGTCTTTGGCTCCATCGAATTTATGGAAATTACAGGTTAGATGTCTTCCATCCTCTTCCACTGTAAAACTCATAGAAACACGGTCATTGGAAAATTCGGAGATTCCTTCTCTGGAATCAGATGGCAGATTAAACTTTCCCATCGGTAAAGCAGTCAGTACAGTTTCCGTATGTTCCCATGGTCTGGTAAAATCGATAAAGGATGCAGAGATCATTCCTAAATATCCCAGATCTGAAAGCGTCATGGCAACTGCAAATTCTTCTGTCATGACCAGATAATAATCCCATTCCTTAATACGGAATTTAGGGACTTTGATTGCTTCCCTGCTGTACTTCTGAATCAGTTGTCTGGACCATCCAGGCTCTGTAAGCTGCCCGTTTCTATCCAGAAGTGCATGTACCTTTGTGACTTCATGATTACGTTTCATAGTTTCTTCCCCTTTATAAACTATTTATTTGATACAATTGGAAATTAATCTTTTTATTTCCATAATCTATTCCTTTTCCATCTCATTTCTGAAAATAACTTTTTCTGGTGTTTCCGGGTGAGGTCTTAAAATCTTTTCCATCCAGATCATATCGTACCAACGGCCAAATTTATATCCGCTGTTGGTAAATTTTCCGATCAGACGGTATCCCATATGCTCATGGAACTCCATACTGCGGTTCGTCACATAAGGGTCCTCGTGATCCACATAAGCGATACAGGCATTGATATTGTAAACATTTTGCCGGGTTAGCAGCTCTTCTAATGTGTCATAAAGCTTTCTGCCGATTCCCATACCGGTATATTCTTCATTGATATAGACGGTTGCTTCCACAGACCAGTCATAAGCTGGACGAGGAATAAATGTAGATGCATAAGCATATCCAACAGGTTCTCCATCAACCTCAGCAACAAGATAAGGAAATTTCTCAAGCTTGGAAATGATGCGGCTTCGGAATTCCTCCACTGATGGAACCTCATATTCAAAAGAAATTGCTGTATCAGTCACGAAGGGCGCGTAAATCTTTAAAAGCTTCTCTGCGTCCTCTGGAACAGCCATACGAATCGTTACATTACTCATAATGCGCCTCTTATCTGATAAAGTTTGTTGCAACTTTTGTTTCTGTCTCTGGAAGTCCGAATTTTTCTTTTCCAAGGGCGATGCTCTTAATAAGGAACGCCATATTTCTTCCAAGGGTTCTCATGGTCTGTAACCCTTCTGCGTCCTGCATTGCGTCTTCTGCACAATTTCCATGAACCTGATTCCAATACTGGCTGGAAGCCACAGGCATACCGGAGATCGTAAAATATTTATTTAATTCATCAAAAGTAGCAGTATTTCCACCGCGGCGTGCGGACACCACTGCCGCGCCTACTTTCATTGTTTTATTAATTTTTCCGCTGCTGTAGAACAATCTGTCAAGGAATGATACAAGCGTTCCGTTTGCAGATGCATAATATACAGGCGAACCGACTACAATTCCGTCTGCTTCAGCAAATTTTTCAGCCACTTCATTGACTTCGTCGTCAAATACGCAGTGACCGATCTCGCGGCATTTTGCACATGCAATACATCCTCTGATGGCTTTATTTCCAACATGTACGATTTCTGTTTCAATCCCTTCTTTTTCTAAAGTCACAGCGACCTCATTTAATGCTGTAAAAGTGCTTCCCTTTGCGTGAGGGCTTCCGTTGATCAATAATACTTTCATGTTAAAACCTCCAATATATTAAAAAATGAACTGAATCAGCACCATATAACATACAGTGCCGCAAATGATACTAAATAAGGTGTTTCTTTTCCATACGTGAAGAACTGCCACCAACGCCACAGAAATCAGCTCAGGGAGCCCAAATGGGGCTTTCACAAAAGAAATACTCTTCAGGCAGTAAACTACAAGCATTGCCATAATAGAATATGGCAGAACTCTGCCAAGATATGTTACAAACTTTGGTACTGGTCTGTCTCCACTAAAAATAAAGAATGGAATAAAACGAAGTGCCATAGTTACCAAAGCGATGATTAGAATCATTGTCAATGAATACAAAGCGTTACTCATTTTCTGCACCTCCTTCAGTGTCCATCACATTTTTGCAAAGAGACAGAACAATCGTGATAGCAATCATCGTTGGAATCAGGAAATTATCCGCTCCAAAAATCAGCAGACATCCAATGGAGCATAAAAGTCCCGCAATTGCCGGTAAATGATTTTTTGTGGTCAGCCACTGTTCCACAAATACAGTGACGAACAGCGCTGTCATGGAAAAATCAATGCCCGCAGTATTAAATGTGATCACAGAGCCGAGGATGCTTCCAATCAAACTTCCTGTAATCCAGTAACATTGATCGAACAGAGAAACAAAGAAGCTGTACCAGTGCTTGTCTTCTCCTTCCGGATAATCATCCGCACAAAGCAGAGAATAGGTCTCATCCGTCAGTGCAAAAATCAGATAAGGCTCTTTCTTTCCAGCATCTTTGTATTTATCAATCATTGAGATACCGTAAAATAAATGTCTTGCATTTACCATCAATGCGGTCAGCGCTGCTGAAATCAGGGACGCCCCAGAGGTCAAAAGCGATACAGTTACATACTGCATGGAACCAGCATAAATAGAAAAACTCATAAGAAATGCCCAGAACAGACCATAGCCGGCCTTTTTAAGCAAAATACCAAATCCAATCCCTAAGACGATATATCCTGCCATAACAGGTAAAGATTTGATAAATGCGGTCTTTATCAGATTTTTCGTAATTCCCTTTTCTACAGATTCCACCTGTTTGATCAAATGAATCTTGTCAGCATATTTCAATCCGCAGGCATTTTTATAGACGTCCAGATACTCCTCATAATTTAAATGATCAGCATTTGAGAGAATTTCCATTTCCACACCAAACAGATTTACGTCAAAATCCATGGTATGAAGACCATTTCTAAGATAAAAGGCCTTCCTGTGCTGTCTCATTTCCAAATCTTTGTAAGGTTTTTTTGTGGTTTCGATTTCAAGAACAAAACGTTTTCCGGAATAAATCTTCTGCAGTGCTTTAATGGCACGGGAACCCACTCCCTGACCTCTTAATTCGTCTGAAATCGCAAAATAATCTAACAGGGCAATGTCTTTGTCATATGCAAAGATTGCAAGCCCTAAAAAGCTGTTTTCTTCCTCAATAGAAAGAATCTCCATGGTGCCCTCAGACTGCTTTTTTACCATCATTTGAAACGGTTTTCTCTCTGCCAGAGGAAAGGCACGCAAGTATAATTCTTCAATTATTTTTAATCGTTTTTCATCAGTTGCTTTAATGATTTTCATAATACTTCCTCTTCACTCCATACTATTTCTTATGCTAACACTTTTACATGGAATTTGCAAACTTCGAAGAAAAAAGTTATACTATGAAAAGACAGAGCTCCCGGAATATTTCAGGGAGATATTTATACAGGAGAAACCTATGGAACAGGAAAAACGAACGACCTATCATGAACAGTTGACCGTTGATAATACATTGAAGCTGCGCCAGCTCTTAAAACGCCTTCCAGCATTCGCAAAGGATTATTTTCGTGCCATTGAACCTACCACAAGTACAAAAACGAGAATCTCTTATGCCTATGACCTGATCGTATTTTTTCGTTTTTTAACAGACGAAAATCCGGTCTATAAAAACTATAAACCGGATGATTTTAAGGTAACCGATTTAGATGAACTGCAGGCGGTAGATATTGAAGAATATATGGAATATTTAAAGGTATATTCTGATGAAAATGACAATTATGTGACCAATGGAGAACGTGGTCTGAAACGTAAGATGTCTGCTCTTCGAAGCTTTTATCTCTACTACTATAAAAGAGAAATGATCAAGACAAATCCGACCCTTCTGGTAGATATGCCGAAGCTTCACGATAAAGCAATTATCCGCTTAGAAGCAGATGAAACTGCGCAGCTTCTGGATCTTATTGAAAAAGGCGGGGCCAATTTAACAGGCCAGCAAAAGGTTTATTATGAAAAAACAAAGCAGCGTGATCTTGCAATCGTAACTTTACTTCTTGGCACCGGAATCCGAGTTTCTGAATGTGTTGGTCTGGATGTTGAGGATGTTGACTTTAAGAATTATGGAATTAAAGTCGTTCGAAAAGGTGGATCAGAAATGATCGTCTATTTTGGAGACGAGGTTGCAAAGGCGCTCTCAGATTATATCGAAGGAGACAGAAAATCAGTCACACCAATTGCAGGCCATGAACATGCACTCTTCTATTCTACGCAGCGCAAACGTATCGGAATTCGTGCGGTGGAAAATCTGGTGAAGAAATACGCAAAACAGGTAACTCCTTTAAAGAAGATCACTCCTCATAAGCTTCGAAGCACCTATGGTACTGCACTTTATCAGGAAACAGGTGATATTTATCTGGTAGCAGATGTATTGGGACATAAGGATGTAAATACGACCCGTAAGCACTATGCAAGTGTTGGGGATGAAAGACGTCGAAGTGCTGCAAAATATGTAAAATTAAGAGAAGATTGACATAAGTTATTTATGTTGACTGTCAAAGACATAATAATAGCTGGAGAACAGAAAATCATCTGTAACTCCAGCTTTTTTATCATGCAGATTATCTTGTAAAAAATGCTACAAGGCCTGTATAGGAAGTACGGAGGCAAACCACCGAATCTTTCAATGCTTTGATTGTCTTTTCTGTAACTTTTCCGTTAGAAATATCCTTAATACATTTTTCTACTTTTCTGCAGTCTCCTTTTAACTGTTTCTTTGAAGTTAAGTCAAAATTACAGTTCCTATCCTCCATCGTTTTGATAGCATCATCAATCAGCGTCTGCCCGGTAACGATCAATTCCTTTACCTCTGTAGGTAACTCATTTAAATCTGAAAAATCATTATAAAATACTTTCATAAAAACTCCTATTCTTCTGCTCTGATGGCCCATCTCATTTTTGTAGATTTGGCTCTTGGATTGCGGCTGCATTCTTCTGCGGATGGTCTGATGACATCTTTAGAAACCTCACTGAAAATACCAGTCTTCTGACAATCCTTAAACGCTTTTTTGACCAGTCGGTCTTCGCCAGAATGGAAAGTTAAAATCGCTGCTCGTCCGCCTGGAGCCATAACGTCAGGAAGCTTCTCAAGGAAGCTGTACAACACTTCAAATTCGCTGTTTACATCGATACGCAGTGCCTGGAAGGTTCTTGCACAGGCCTTTTTCACGCCCTCTTTCTGCTCTTTTGCAGGAAGAAACTTTAATGCGCGTTCGATAACTTCACGTAAATCTGTGGTCGTTTTAATCCCTCCACGTCTCTTCTGTTTCATGATCTCGTCAGCAATTTCTTCTGCATAAGGCTCATCAGAATTTTCAACCAGCATTCCAACGATTTCTTCATAATCCATGTGTGCCAGACGTTCTGCGGCAGATTCTCCTTTTTCAGGATTTAATCGAAGATCTAATGGTCCTTCTGCTTTATAGGTAAATCCTCGTTCCGGATTATCAATCTGCATGGAAGAAACACCCAGATCCGCCAGAATGAAATCGAATTTTCCTGCTTCTGCAGCTACTTCATCAATATTGGCAAAATTGATCTGTTTAATCGTCAGAATCTCCGGGCCGAATCCTCTGGCTGCCAGACGTTCTTTCGTTTTTACAATTTCAATCGGATCAACATCCAGAGCATACAGATGACCCTCGCCCTGTAAACATTTCAGCATTTCTGTAGAATGTCCGCCATAGCCCAACGTTGCGTCCAGACCCTTTTGTCCCGGTTTGATCTGCAAGAAATCAAGGATTTCCTGAACCATAATGGAAATATGCATTCCCGCAGGGGTACTTCCCTTGCTGATGACCTTTTCAATGGTGTCAGCATATTTTTCCGGATTCTGTTCTTTATATTTCTCGCTGAATTTCTTTGGGTGAGTTCCTTTATATCGTACACGTCGTACGTGTTTTACTTCATGATTATTTTCCATAGGTTTCTCCATTTATATATTTGATATGCAATATAACGGTATATTTGTAAGCCATGACTGCTCTCGGTAATCTGACATAGAAGTTCGAATTGCCTCAGCTGGCTGATATTTTTCACAATATACCTTTAAGCTTTTTGCTTTTAAATTTTCTTCTGCCTTTACTTCAATTGGAACAATTTGACTTCCTTTTTGAATGATGAAATCAATTTCTCCCTCAGATTTACTTTCAGTAAAATAATAAGGTTTGTAAGAAGTATCAGCCAATAATTGCTGCAAAACATATTGCTCGGTTAAGGCTCCTTTAAATTCCGTAAAAATGGAATTACCTTCTAATATAGTCTTTGCATCCAAATCACTCAGTGCACCCAATAATCCAATATCCAGTAAATATAATTTAAAAGATGAAAAATCCATATATGCCTTTAATGGCATAAAAGGTTTATTTACTTTGTATACTTTTTTTATTAATCCGCAATCTAATAACCATTCTATTGCGATTTCAAAATCTTTTGCTCTGGCACCTTCTTTGATTTTACCAAAGAAAAATTTTTTGTTCTCTTTAGCTAACTGCATTGGTATAGAATTCCACACCATTCGGATTCTTGGAAGTTCATTTTCAGATGTATGTTTGCTAAAATCGTCTTCATACATATCAATGATTTGTTTTTGTAAATATCTTACTTCATAAAAATCCTTATTTTCTACAAAAGAACTGACAACTTCAGGCATTCCTCCTATATAATAATATTTTTTTAACCATTCGATGTATTTATTTTTGAAGGATGAAATCATGGAATAATTTTTACTTTGAAGTAATTTGCATAATCCATCCTCTCCAACAGCCTTCAAAAATTCTTTATAGCTTAACGGATTTAGTTCCAGAGAATCTACTTTTCCAACCGGAAAAGAAACTCCTTTATGAATTGCCACTCCCAACAATGAACCGGCAGCAATGATTGAATATTCGGGTGCATTTTCATAAAAATATTTAAGTGACGCAAGTGCTCTTGGTGCTTCCTGTATTTCATCAAAAATAATCAATGTTTCGCTTGGAATAAGCTTTACACCTGTTTCAATATTAATAGCCATTAAAATTCGCTCAATGTCATAATCGGACTGAAATATTTCGGTCATACGTTCGTTATTATCAAAATTTATATATGCAGTATATTTATAATATATTTTTCCGAATTCTTTCATAATCCAGGTTTTCCCAACCTGTCTGGCACCTTTTAAAATTAATGGTTTGCGATTTTTTTTATTTTTCCAATATATCAACTGTTCCATCAAATCTCTTTCCATGCGCTTACTCCTTTCTTTGCTTTATATTATACACTTTTTCTGACGAATCTATTTCCCATGAACAGCCATGAACAGTTAAACAACATTCTATCTGATCATCAAAAAATAAAAGAGGGACAAGTCACAACACTTGTCCCTCTCTCACTTATGAAATTCTCAAAACTCACAATAGAGTTATTTCCATGAATTAGTGGTGGAATAAACGGATTCCTGTAAATGCCATAGCCATGCCATATTTATTACAGCATTCGATTACAAGGTCATCTCTTACAGATCCGCCTGGCTGAGCGATATATTTAACGCCGCTCTTTTTAGCTCTTTCAATGTTATCCGGGAATGGGAAGAATGCATCTGAGCCTAAAGTTACATTTGTGTTTCCATCTAACCATGCTCTCTTTTCTTCTCTTGTAAATACTTCAGGTTTTACCTTGAAGCGTTTCTGCCATTCGCCTTCAGCTAATACATCTTCGTATTCATCACCGATATAAACATCGATTGCATTATCTCTTTCTGCACGTCCGAGTGTATCAAGGAACTGTAATCCAAGTACCTGTGGAGCCTGACGTAAATACCAGTTATCAGCTTTCTGGCCTGCAAGTCTTGTACAATGTACACGTGACTGCTGTCCTGCACCGATACCGATTGCCTGTCCGCCTTTTACATAGCAAACAGAGTTTGACTGTGTATATTTTAATGTGATCAGAGAAATCTTAAGGTCGATCAATGCTTCTTCCGGGATATCTTTGTTTTCTGTAACAACGTTAGAAAGTAAGTCCCCGTTGATATCCAGTTCATTTCTTCCCTGTTCAAATGTGATACCGTAAACCTGTTTTCTTTCAAGTTCTGCTGGTACATAATCAGGATCAATCTGGATTACATTGTAATTTCCTTTTTTCTTTAATGCTAAGATTTCAAGAGCCTCTTCTGTGTATCCTGGAGCGATGACACCGTCAGATACTTCTCTCTTGATCAGTCTTGCTGTATCAGCGTCACAAACATCTGATAATGCAATGAAATCACCGAAAGAAGACATTCTGTCAGCACCTCTTGCTCTTGCGTATGCACATGCAAGCGGAGATAATTCACCAAGGTCATCTACCCAGTAGATTTTTGCTAATGTTTCATCTAATGGAAGACCTACTGCTGCACCTGCTGGAGATACATGCTTGAAAGAAGTTGCTGCTGGAAGTCCTGTAGCTTCCTTTAATTCTTTTACTAACTGCCAGCCATTGAAAGCATCTAAGAAGTTAATATATCCTGGTTTTCCGCTTAAAACTTTTACTGGTAAATCAGAACCATCTTCCATGAAGATTCTTGAAGGTTTCTGATTTGGGTTACATCCATATTTTAACTGAATTTCGTTCATGATCTTTTCTCCTGTTCGTGATTATTTGTTTTTATTTACGATTCTTGTTTCGTATTCACCTGTAGCAATGTCGATGAATCTTACGAAGAGAGATACTTTGTTATCTTCATTTAAGCTTGTCCAGATTTTATCTGTGAATGTGTCGATATCATCTGCTTCGAATGAAACCCATGTAGGCTCACCTTCAAAGCTTGGAAGTGGATTGATGTCTTTTTCGTATGTATGAATGAAGCGACCTTCGCCAGCCTTTGGATTTTCATATGCGAATGTGTAGCGGTTGCAACTGTCCGGATCTCCGTTATTGCTCTTTAATATAGACATTGCATAGTTGTATTTTCCGTTTTCGATATGCATAACGCCTGAAATTCTAGGTGTGTAGTTTGGACCGTCCGGTTCAAATTCACGGCATCTTAAAGACTGTTCGAATGTAAGCTGTTTGTCCATTCCTTCATAGATTGTATCTGTCTGATCTCCGTTTGTTACGATTGTTTTATTTCCAAGAACACGTACTGGTGCATAGATGATCAGACTAGGATCTACCATTTTGGATGGATCGAAAGCTTCTGTACGGATGCCTTCGCCTTCTTCTACGAAAACACGGTTACGGCTGTTTTCACTTCTTCCCATAATAAAGTATGCGCAAACTGCTTTCGTACCATCTGTAGATTTTCCAAGTACGATACCGCGGCCTGGGTATGTTTTGCTCTGAAGTTCTTCATAGATTGAGATTTTTTCCATTTTCTTTCTCCTTAGAATTGGTCTCCGCAAAATGCGGGCAAATAAAAAACCACCTGAACACACTTTTTCCAGTGTGCCCAGGCGGTCGGCTAATCTTTTATAATGTACACTCCCTGTAGGTAACTCCTACACAGTAAAAACTGTTTCCGCCAGTCATGTACGAAAAGTATAATATATTATTTGTACTAAAAAATCAAGCATAAATTTTAAGTTTCAATTATAAGATTTTTTAATATGTAAATGAACGGATTTTCTATCTTTTTTAATCAAAAAAACGGAATACACCGAACACTTTGCCGATAATTTCAACATCTGGCAGAATAATAGGATCCATGTAGTCATTTTCCGGCTGCAGTCTGATATGTCCGTCTTCTTTATAAAATGTCTTTACTGTAGCAGAATCATCCACCAAAGCAACGACCATATCACCATTCTTTGCATAGCTCTGACGCTTTACAAGAATATTGTCACCATCTAAAATACCGGCATTAATCATGCTTTCGCCTTTGACCTTCAACATGAAGGTCTCTTCATTTGGCATATATTCTGATGGGATTGGAAAATAAGTTTCAATGTTTTCAATAGCAAGAATCGGCTGACCTGCGGCTACAGTGCCGACCATTGGAACATTGACCACTTCTCTTCTGACCAGATTAAAGTTATCATCCAGAATTTCAATTGTACGAGGCTTTGTAGGGTCACGTCTGATATATCCATTCTTCTCCAAGGTTTCCAAATGAGAATGAACAGATGAGGTAGACTTTAAATTTACTGCCTGACAAATATCACGTACTGACGGTGGATAACCCTTATTTAAAATTTCTGATTTGATATATTCTAAGATTTGTGACTGCTTTTCTGTAATCTTTCCGTAAGACATATGTTTTCCTCCCAAACATACTTTCGTTTTCTAATATAATGGTAACATAATACCCCCAAAAAAGCAAACAAATGTTTTGGGTTTTATAAATATTTATTTCCTGTCATAAATTAGTTGCAATTCTTTCCATTTTTAGGTATTATATTATTTGTTTTGGTATGCATTGTATACAAACATACAATCATACCTTTTGAGGATTATGAAATTACGATGGAAAGTGAATGAGGAAATTATGAAAGCTTACAAAGATCTTACAAAAGACGAATTACTCACTTTAAAAGCAGCTTTAGAGGAAGAATACAAAACAATGGAATCTAAAGGCTTAAATCTGAACATGGCACGCGGTAAGCCTGGATTTTCCCAGCTTGAACTTTGTATGCCAATGCTTGATGTTGTAAACAGCTCTTCTGATATGAGAACAATGCTCGGTAACGACACACGTAACTACGGTGACCTGGATGGTATCGGAGAATGTCGTCGTCTCATGGCAAACATGATGTCAGTGGAAAAGGACAATGTTGTTGTCTGCGGTAACTCAAGCTTAAATATCATGTACGATACTGTTTCCCGCTCTATGACACACGGGGTAAACGGTTCTACTCCATGGTGTAAATTAGATAAAGTAAAATTCTTATGTCCAGTTCCGGGATATGACAGACATTTCAAGATTACAGAAACATTTGGTATTGAAATGATCAATATTCCACTTCATGAGGATGGTCCTGATATGGATATGGTTGAAGAATATGTAAATAATGACCCGGCTGTAAAAGGTATCTGGTGTGTTCCAAAATACTCTAATCCAACAGGTATTTCTTACTCTGATGAAGTTGTAAGACGTTTCGCAAACCTGCATCCGGCTGCAGAAGATTTCCGTATTTACTGGGACAATGCATACTGCATTCACCATTTATATGAAGACACTCAGGATGAAATCTTAAATATCTTAGAAGAATGTGAAAAAGCAGGTAATCCAAATATGGTTTATATCTTTGCTTCTACTTCTAAGATCAGTTTCCCAGGTTCTGGTGTATCGGCGGTAGCATCTTCTATAGAAAACATTAAATTTATCATGAGCCATATGACAGTTCAGACAATCGGTCATGACAAGATCAATCAGCTTCGTCATGCAAGATTCTTTAAAGATATTAATGGTCTGAATGCTCATATGAAAAAACATGCAGAAGTTTTAAGACCTAAATTTGCAGCCGTTTTAGATACTTTGGAAGCTGAGCTTACAGGGCTTGAAATCGGAAGCTGGATCAAGCCACGCGGCGGTTACTTTATATCTTTTAACTCTATGCCAGGCTGTGCAAAAGCGATTGTTGGAAAATGTAAAGCATTAGGCGTTGTCATGACTGGTGCAGGTGCTACTTTCCCATATGGAAAAGATCCTGAAGACTCTAATATCCGTATTGCTCCTACATTCCCTTCAATCGAAGAAATGCAGGTTGCATCCAGAGTATTTGTTCTTTGTGTAAAACTTGCCAGTGTTGAAAAACTTCTGGCAGACATGGAAGCATAGAAAATTTAAAGGGCTTGCGAAAATCGCAAGCCCTTATCTTTACTCTTCTTCAGTTTTTCCGTTCAAATGTTCATGCATACTTCGTTCCATATCTTTTAATTCCTGTGAGAATCGAACCAGACTCTTTTGGAGCTCTTCTTTTTTCGATTCTTCATTCTTATAACAGATACGATGTTCCATACTTGCCCAGAAGTCCATGGACATGGTTCGAATCTGAATTTCTACCGGAAAATATTCCATCCCATCTACATGATATACGGGAACCCCATAGATTACATGATAGCTTGTATAGCCGCTTTCTTTTGGATTCTGAATATAATCTCTTTCCCTGATAAAAATAAGATCCTGCTGCTGTTTTAAACGTTCTGCAACAGCATAAACATCCTCTTCAAAATAACAGATTACACGAATCCCTGCAATGTCTCGAATATTATCTGCCGCTGCTTCTACAGTCACCGGAAGGTCTTTCTTTAACAGTTTTTTCTCCAGACTGGCTCTTTTTTTGATTCGGGTCTGAATAAAATGGATCGGATAATTGTTATTTCTTTTTCTATAGTCTTTGTTCAGAACCTCCAGACGCATACGCACATTATTCATGGCATCTGCATAAGGTCTGATCAGTTCCTGATACTCTTCCTCAGGAATGTGTAATAATTCATCACTCATGATTTACTTATCTTTCTCCGTTAAATCATAATTATTGCTTATTAATATTTTAACGTAGAACTAATAGATTTTCAACTGCATTGACAGAAAAATCACAAAATTTTAATAAAAATAAGGATTACTTAAGAATTATAAATCTCTGCTGTCCAGGATAATTGTAAATGGCCCATCATTTAAAAGTGACACATGCATATGTGCACCAAAGATTCCTTTTTCAACTACAGGAACGCTTTTTTTACATTCTTCGCAGATATATTCATACAATTCATTTGCCATCTCCGGCTTGCCAGCTTCAATAAAGCTCGGACGATATCCCTTTTTACAGTTTGCATATAAAGTAAACTGGGAAATCATCAAAAGTTCCCCTCCTACATCAGCCAGGGACAGATTTGTTTTTCCTTCGGAATCTTCAAATATACGAAGACCCACAAGTTTTTTTACCAACTTATCCGCTACCGACTTATTATCTTCTTCAGACACACCTACAAGGACTAAAAATCCCTTTCCAATCTGCCCTACAATTTTATCATCTACCGTTACAGATGCTTCTGTAACTCTCTGCACTACAAATTTCATAGTCTTTGCTCCTTTATCTTATGAACCAGAAAGGATCTTCACTGTGAATAAAATTTATCAGAAGATAACCCGCCATTAAAGACGCCTTCTGGGTCTTTAAAATCTCTTTCGCCATTTCTCTATCAGCAAATACAACCTCAATGTCCTCTGTATCTTCCAGATACTCATTTGACGGCTCTCCATAAGCTTCTCCATACACGGTTCGACAGGATTCGTCAGTCATTCCAATTGTAGTGAAAAATGGTTCGTGATAGCATTCCTCACATTCAATCGGTTTAAAAGTAAGGCCTGTTTCTTCTTTCATCTCTCGTACTGCGGTTTCCTTATAACATTCGCCCGGATCGACAAGCCCAGCCGGAAGTTCATAGATATAGTCACCAATAGAATAACGATATTGCTTTACGAGCACGATACGGTCTGTTTCACCTCTATGTACTGCATAGATAATAACGCCATCTTCGGTATTCTCTCTTGTATTTACCTTTAATTTTGAAGGCTCTGTCGCTCTGGATGCCACATAATATAAGTGTTCCTGACCAAGCCGGTCTTCCACTGTAAACTGGAACATATTTAAAAATTTCTGCTTTGTCTGCTGTACAATGCTTAAAATCTTTGGCATGAAATTTCCTCCTCTATATCCTGAAATTTCAAAAAAGGGACGGAAAATACCGCCCCTCTTCATTTATTTGACGACATATGTCAAATTATAACTCTTCAATTGCGATGTCTTTACCATCTCTCCAGATTCTTTCCAGATCATAGAATAATCTGTTTTCTTCATCAAATACATGCACAATGATATCCGCATAATCGAGCAGAATCCATGTTGCACTCTGATATCCTTCAATCTGTTTTGCTTCTGCACCGGCTTTTTTGTACAGATCTTCCTGCACGCTGTCTACCATTGCCTGTACCTGATTTCTGTTGGAACCGCTGGCAATGATAAAGTAGTCTGCAAGTACGGACACACCGGAAATATCAATGATCTTAATGTCATTTGCTTTCTTTTCTTCCAGTGCTGCATATGCGATCTTCGCCATTTCTTTTGATGTTGCTGCCATAGGAATCCTCCTTATTTCTTCAATTTCCATTTGTAAAAATCATAACTTACTTTTGTCATCGGGTCAATCGTTTCAGGACGATCACTTAAATAGTTCAAAGTCCCCTCTAATACCCGATACAATGCTTCCTCAATGTTTTCGAAGGAAAGCTTTCGGATCTCTTTTAAATCCGGTGCCTTATCACGATTTGGTTCAATATAATCCGCCATATAAATGATAATATCCAGCATAGACATATCAGGCTTTCCGGTGGTATGCCATCTAATAGCACTTAAAATTTCCGGATCATTTATCCCATAAACCTCTTCTGCCATATAAGCACCCAATTTTGCATGCAAAAGAGACGGATTCTTCTCTTCCATTTCAGAAATTTCAATATCATGCTTTTTGCATATTTTAATCTTCTGTACGTTTGGAATACATTTTGCACAATCATGGAGAAGCCCCGCAACCGCAGCCTTTGTCATATCTACGCCATAACGCATGGCAAGACTTTCTGCTGTGTACATTACCCCAAGGGTATGTTCATAACGGTCGTCGCTTAACTCTTCCTTCATCTGTTTCTGTAATAATTTTAAATCATATTCAGCCATTTGCGAACCTCATGATCAGAATCTTAAATAAAGATTAAATTTTTTGATATAGTCACCGACTTCTTGTCCCACGTAGATAGAAACGTCCTGACCCTTTGAAACCATTTCCCGGATTTCACTGCTTGCAGCATCTACCTTCGGAGAATTCATGATCAGACATTTTGCACCGAATAAACGCTCCATTTCGGCGATTTTCGCTTCTAATTCCCTGAAACCGGATTCATCCCTGCATGCTACCAAAAGCGTGCATAATGCGACAATTTTTCCGGGTTCTCTCCATGTAGGAAAGTCATTCAGAGAATCCGCGCCGATAATGAAATAAAACTTCTTTTCCGGGTATCTTTCATAGAAATATTCTAAAGTCTGATAGGTATAATGAAAACTCTCTTCTGAACCTTCTACTGTACAAAGCTTCATATAATCAGCTTCTTTCGTAGCAAGCCGAATC
Organism: Lachnospiraceae bacterium; assembly: GCA_017622875.1. Taxonomy (GTDB): domain Bacteria; phylum Bacillota; class Clostridia; order Lachnospirales; family Lachnospiraceae; genus HGM12587. The sequence continues at coordinate 60,620 of JAGAQG010000053.1, read as the reverse complement.
ATTTCGCATCTGATTTCAAAATCAGTTTGTTCTATATTCTTTTTATGGGGCGGATTTCCATTTGGCATGATCCACACCTCATCCAGATCAAACTGCTCGTAAGCTGTTTTTGCCAGCATGAAGTGCCCCTTATGGAACGGGTCAAAGGTTCCGCCTAAAATACCGATTTTTTTACACATTTTTTTTCGCTTTTGGAAGCTCAATTTTTTTGTTCTTATCTTTTCCCTCTTTATAAAGAACAATCTTTTTGCCAATGACCTGAACGACCTGAGAACGTGTTCTTTCTGCGATGACTTCTGCGATTTCTCTTGCATCATCTTCACAGTTCTGGAGAACACTGATCTTAATTAATTCTCTTTTATCTAAAGCCTGTCTGATTGCTTCTACGTTTTCTGTCGTAACACTGTTTTTCCCAACCTGAAAAATTGGTTCCATTGTCATGGCGAGACCTTTTAAATATGCTCTCTGTTTGCTTGTCATAATAACCTCTGTTTATTTGTAGTAGTCAAATACAAGTCCGTACATACGAACTGTATCACCTTCCTGAATACCAGCTTCTTCAAGCTGTTCTAAGATACCTGTTTCTTTTAAGAATTTCTGGAAGAACGCAAATCCCTTTTCTGATTCCAGATTTGTATAACCCAGCATTTTTTCGATACGTGGACCTTCCACAATGTAGGTGTTTTCTTCTTCTGTAGATTTTTCCACTGTAAATGGCAGATTTGCATCGAATCCGATTTCCAGTTCCGGGAAAAATTCCTGTTCGAATACGACTTCTTTCACCGGATTTTCATCCAGCATTCGTTTTGCTTCATAGAGAAGCTCTTTGATGCCCTGACCTGTTACTGCTGAGATCGGGATGACTTTGTAGCCCTGTGGCTCAAACTCTGCACGAATGCGGTCGATTGGATTTTCACCTTCACCATCGTCATAAATTGCATCCACTTTATTCGCTGCAATGATCTGCGGACGGCTGGCAATCTCTTCATTATACGAAGCCAGTTCTTTATTGATTGCATAGATATCTTCAATCGGATCTCTCCCTTCTGTGGAAGCCGCATCTACAATGTGAATCATGCAGCGTGTTCTTTCAATGTGGCGAAGGAAATCATGTCCAAGTCCCACACCCTCTGCTGCACCTTCGATGAGTCCCGGTACGTCTGCGATGACGAACCCGCCGCCATCTAAATCTACAACTCCAAGGTTTGGAGTCAGTGTTGTAAAGTGATAATTTGCAATCTTTGGACGTGCATTTGTTACGCGGGAAAGGAATGTGGATTTACCAACATTTGGGAATCCTACAAGACCAACATCAGCGATAACCTTCAGCTCTAATAAAACTTCCAGTTCCTGTGCCGGTTTTCCTGGTTTGGCGTATTTTGGAGCCTGCATAGTCGCTGTCGCAAAATGCATGTTTCCGATACCACCGCGTCCGCCTTTTAAAACTGTCACTTTTCTGTTGTCACCAGACATGTCCGCGATAACCTTACCGCTGGCAGCATCTTTAATGACAGTTCCTTCCGGAACTTTTAAAATGATGTCTTCACCGTCTTTTCCGTGACATTTACGTTTACCGCCTTCTTCTCCGTCTGTGGCAGAGAATTTTCTGCGGTGTCTGAATTCTGATAATGTATTTAAACCATCGTCCACTTCAAAGATGACATCGCCGCCGCGTCCGCCGTCACCGCCGTCCGGACCGCCATCCGGAACGAACAGCTCACGTCTGAAGGACACATGACCGTTACCACCTTTACCGGAACGAATGATAATTTTCGCTCTGTCTGCAAACATATTTTTTCTCCTTTCGGGGAATCAAAAAACTAGAAAAGGCTTCAAATCATTACTGACTTGAAGCCCTTTGTTCATTACTCTGCTACTGGATAGACAGAAGCCTGCTTCTTGTCTCTTCCTTTTCTTTCAAATCTTAAAACACCGTCAACTAATGCGAATAATGTATCATCGCCGCCTCTACCAACGTTAACGCCTGGAAGAATCTTTGTTCCACGCTGTCTGTAAAGGATGTTTCCAGCTTTTACGAACTGACCGTCAGCTCTTTTAGCGCCCAGTCTCTTGGATTCGGAATCTCTACCGTTCTTAGTAGAACCAACACCTTTTTTATGAGCGAAAATTTGAAGGTTCATTTTTAACATAGGTTACACCTCCTAATATTTAAAGTCTAGTAAATTTCAAAATTATTTGTTAATCTTTTCGATCTTTAATGCAGTATACTGCTGTCTGTGACCGTTTTTCTTGTGATAGCCAGATTTTCTTTTGTATTTGTAAACGATAACTTTTTTAGCTTTTCCGTCACCGATTACAGATGCTTCAACAGTAGCACCTTCTACGAAAGGTTTACCAACTACTAATTCCGAATCACATACACCTAATACTTCGTTGAATGTGTAAGTGGAACCTGCTTCAACATCAAGTTTTTCTACTTTGATGATATCGCCCTCTGCTACTTTGTACTGTTTACCACCTGTTGCAATAATTGCGTACATATGGCACCTCCTATAATATTTACTCGCTAACTTCGGTGGTCATTTGCATGACTCTTAAACCTCATTACGCGGCATCTGTTATATAATAACAACAAGACCCTATTTCGTCAAGTCTTTTTTAACAATTTTTATATATTTTTTTCCGTAGTTTTCCTGAATATCTTCAAGGCCTAAAACCAGGGAATCCATCAGAAGTTTTGTCTCTTTTGAAAGAGGAAATTCAGTAAATTTCCAGCGTATCATACCGTCCGCTGCTTCTGCTTTAAATGCATCCTCAGTAAATTTTTCAATAGAATTGATTGTATTGACTGTCAACGCGGAAACTGCCGCGCAGATAATGTCATATCCTTCTTCTGCGTAGCCTGCATGACCTTTACTGGAAAATCCAACATATTCCTCTCCGGATGTTCTAATTTCTATGGTAATCATAGCTGCCTAACTGCTCCCTTAAGCTTTTTTTCACTTTTTTGCGGGTTACTTCCGCAAGATTTAACTTCGTCATATCTACCAGTGTTGCCTTTACAGGATCCTTTTTCAGCTCACTATTGAGTGTAGAAAGTACATCTAGCTTATCAGCCTCTGTTTTCATATCGATAAAGTCAATGATAATGATACCGGAAATGTTACGCAGACGAAGCTGTTTTGCAGTTTCTGCCGCAGCTTCCTGATTGATCTTAACAAAGGTTGCTTCTGCGTTTTTATTACCGTCATATTTGCCTGTATTGACATCTACAACAGTTAAAGCTTCTGTAGGTTCAATTACAAGATAACCGCCGGATTTAAGCCACACGCGGGTTCTGATAGCATCATCGAGTATTGTTTCCAGACCATACAGCTTCCAGAGAGAATAGGACTCATCACTATAGAATCTTAATTTATCCAAATCTCCCGGCTGATGCGCTTTTAAAAATTCATGAGCCTGTTCATAGATTTCTTTATCATCTGTGATGATCTCATCCAGCTCATCCTGACGCATGTTGCGAAGCTGTTTGATATATGGTGCTTCATCCTGCATCAAAAGAGAAAATGCAGTTTTATGAATGCCATAGTTTACAACTCTGTCATGAACTTCTTTTAAATAAGCGTATTCATTATTCAGCTCTTCTTCTGAAGCATTTTTCGCATTGGTACGGATGATCATACCGAAAGATTCATCAGCTTTTTTCTGAGCATATTCCTGCAGGCGCTTTCTGTCTTCTTCACCCAGTTTATTTGAAATGCCAAGTTCATCCTTACGTTTTGTCGTAAACACAAAATATCTTCCTGTAAAGTTCAAGTTCGTAGAAACTACAGGAGCTTTTGTTTTTACACCGTCTTTTAAAACCTGTACAAGGAGCTCATCTCCTACTACGATCTTTGCATTGTCCTTAGGAGTTGTAAAAATTGCCCCCTCTGCTTCTGATAATGGCAGGAAGCAAAGAACCCCTTTTTTAATCTCTACAAATGCTGCATCAATATTTTTTACAATATTCTTTACTTTTCCAACATAAATATTTCCAATGAGGGAACGTTCTTCCTCAATATCACAGGAAATCTCCATGCATTCTTTATTGTTCATCAGAACGGACAATGTTTTTGTCTGATCATCAGCGGCATATCTGCTGACATATGGTACTTTTGTAATGATTAATTTATGGCTCAATGTCTTCACCCAATTCCTCTAATGGTACAAGTTTTCTTGATGTTTCATCTCCAAGGTCCGCATAAACTTCCAGTCTGCATACCTCTAATGCAAATGGTGCAAGTTCGATGCCTGCATCCTTTACAAATGCTTCCATCACAAGCTCCGGTTTTAAGTTATTAACACTTCCGCATGCTGTCTGCATGAAAATGCCTTCGTCACGGATTTCAGCTTTATAAAGCATTGGTTTTAAATCAACCTCTGCTTCAGAACGTTTCGTTTTCTTTACAATGAGCATTTCCTCTTTCTGCAGGAAACTTTCAAATTTTTCTTTCCAGTTTTCCGGTGCATAACCCTCACGGAAATTGACAAAATAATCTGCTGCTGCAACGCTTGCCATAGCATTTTTGACTGTTTCAGGAAGAAGTTTGAAAGATACTACTTCCATTCCTTCTACCATTACGCTGTTTAAGGCTTTTATCGCTGCTTTAGAGCTTTCACAGGAATGTACCTGTAAATCCACGTATTCTCCTTCGGAAGTAAGCCCTACACCAAGCGGTGCCGCAAAGGACATGATCATATGCGGGCTGAATCCTTCAGAATATGCAATATCAATCTCAGCTCTTCGGATTGCCTTCTGGAAATATCTCATGATATCCAGATGTCCGATAAATTTCATACAGCCATGCTTTTTAAATTTCATTCTAATGTTCATAGCAGACACCTCCTTCGTATCTCATTGCTCCGCATCCGGAACACTGCATACGACAGTTTGGAGTAACTGTCTCTTCTGTAGCGCGCTTCCATTCTCTTTCGAGGAATTTCTTTGTCACACCAATGTCGATGAAATCCCATGGGAATACTTCATCCATTTCACGAGGTCTTGTTGTGTAGAAATCCAAGTCAAGACCTGTCTCGTCAAAGGCTTCCAGCCATCTGTCATAATGGAACTGTTCGCCCCATGCATCATAGATACAGCCTTTTTTATAAGCTGCTAAAATCGCTTTTGCAACCTTACGATCACCTCTTGCAAGAAGACCTTCTAAAATAGTTACATCTGCCTGATGCCAGTTATATTTTAAGCTTTTACGGTTTAACTGTTCTTTTACTTCAGCATTTACGATACGGGCTTTTCCAAGGAATTCATCCATAGTGTTCATTGGCGCCCACTGGAATGGGGTAAATGGCTTTGGTACAAAGAAAGAAGTACTGATAGTAATCTGGCACTTTCCGTTTCTCTGATCCTTTGGAATTTCATAATATCTCTTCGCAATCTTTTCTGCCAGATGGGCAATGCCCTTCATATCTTCCTCTGTCTCTGTAGGAAGGCCAAGCATAAAATAGAGTTTTACTTTATTCCATCCACCTTCGAAAGCAAGTCCTGCACCGCGTAAGATATCATCTTCTGTAAGTCCTTTGTTGATTACATTTCGCATTCTCTGGGAACCTGCCTCTGGAGCAAATGTGAGAGAACTCTTTCTGATATCCTGTACCTTGCTCATAACATCTAACGAGAAAGCATCGATACGTAAAGATGGTAACGAAATATTGATTCCTTTGCCTTTAAATTCATCAATTAAGAATGTTACCAGTTCTTCTAACTGTTCATAATCACTGGAGCTTAAAGAGCTTAAGGAGATTTCTTCATGCCCCGTGCTCTTTAACATCTTATAAGCATAATCTTTTAATACTTTAACATCTTTTTGTCTTGTCGGACGATATAACATTCCTGCCTGACAGAAACGACATCCGCGGATACATCCACGCATGATTTCAAGTACCACGCGGTCCTGAGTAGCCTTAATAAATGGTACGACTGGCTTTTCAGGATAGGTCGCTTCGGACATTTCCATAACAATCTGTTTATCTACCTTTGCAGGAACATCTTCGAATTTTGGTCTCATTTCCAGAATTGTACCGTCTTCTTTATAAGTCACTTCATATAAAGATGGTACATAAATTCCTGGAATATGGCTTGCTTTTCTTAAAAATTCTTCACGGGAAGCTCCGCTTGCTTTCCATTCTTTGTAAAGATCCATCAGTGGGAAATAAACTGTTTCACCCTCTCCCATATAGAACAGATCAAAGAAATCTGCCAGTGGTTCCGGATTATAGGTACATGGGCCACCACCAATCACGAATGGGTGCTCCATGGTTCGTTCAGATGCCATCAATGGAATCTGCGATAATTCCAGCACCTGCAATATATTTGTGTAACACATTTCATATTGGATCGTGATACCTAAAAAGTCAAAATCTTTAATCGGATCCTGACTTTCCAATGCAAACAGAGGGATATTTTGTTCCCTCATGATCTTGTCTAAATCTGTCCATGGAGAATAAACTCTCTCACACCAGATATCCTCTCTTCTATTGAACATATCGTACAGAATCTGGATGCCAAGGTGTGACATGCCGATTTCATATACGTCTGGAAAACACATTGCGAAGCGCACTGCAATGTCTTTTTTGTTTTTCATGACGCTGTTTACTTCATTTCCGATATAGCGCGCCGGCTTTTCTACGGTCAGAAGTATTTCATCCGATAACGCAAGTTTTCTCATTAAAATTTATTCCTCCCTGCCGCCAAACTGTTCTGGCGGTAATTCTTCAATTCCGTTTTCTTTATATTCCTTGATTGCAAAATACATATATCCTAATGTTATGATGTAGCTAAAGAATGAAAAGTTGGGAATCGTTTTCCCAATTACATTCTGCACAAATAACAGAACATATGACAAAGTTCCGGCGTAAACTGCCATTTTAAATAATTTTGCATTGCCCAGACGGACTCTCATAAAGGATGCGATTACTCCTGCCATCCATGAAATCACTGCTGCAACCAGGAAATAATAACCATAGTCGATTAACATTCCCAGTACAAATACCCAGAGTGCTGCCATGTACATCACTGGCGTATAAGCAAGAATGTCATCCTTTGTAAAGGAAAATCCAGGCATTTCATCAAAGCGTGCAGTAATTTCCTGCATTCCCGGAATACTTAAGTAAATCTGTTCCTTGTCCACCATAATGACATAATCATAAGTACCATACTGACCATCCAGATCTGTGATATCTTCTCTGACAATATCCGAATCTGCTTTGATCAGGAAATTATACTCGTCGATTTCTACAGGCTCTTCAATCCAGAAGCCTTCCGCTGAGCTGGCTGTAAAATCAGGAATTCCTTCCTCCAACATAGTTCCAAAGCCGCCGGCTGCCATAAATTTTGCTGCCGGGACCCCATAAATAATGATTCCTGCTGCAAATATCAGAATGAATACATATAAGAACAGGTTACGTTTTTTGTAATTCATAAAATCCCGATAATGTTCAGGACTGGTAATTGCATACCAAATGTCTTTTATTGATCTAATCAAGCTGCTTTCCTCCAAACATACAGATTTATTATAACAGAATCGAAATGCTCTTGCAAGACAACGCACAAAACGGATGTTATCTCAATGTATAGATGATAACATCCGTCTGTTCTGGATACAAATTAAGTTTTTATAAAATCTGTACATTGGATATTTCAGGAAGTTTCATATCCTCGGTCACTTTCTGGATAATTTCTTCGCTTCCAATCCCATGAATCTTATAGCCTGTATAATCCAGCGATAAAAATGTAATAAACAAGATTACTGCAATGAAAAATTTAATCTTAAAAAAGATTGCATCCGGATTTCGTTCATTTTTTCTGGAATCATAGGCAGAAACTCTACGCTTTTCTCCTTGAAAATATGCCATCCTCTCTTCTGCGGTCATAAAAAATCCCCCTGTCTGTACACTTGTTATAATGTATACAGACAGAGGGCTATTTTAGAACATTTTAATGACGGTTATCCAGTTCCTCAATGATCTCATCCCATGTGATGCCCTTTTCTGCCATCAATACCATAGCATGATAGAGGAAATCTGCCATTTCATACTTAATTTCTTCCGGATCAGGATTCTTCGCAGCAATTACCAGCTCCGTAGCCTCTTCTCCGACTTTCTTTAAAATCTTATCGATTCCCTTATCGAACAGATAATTCGTATAAGAACCTTCCTTTGGATGTTCTTTTCTGTCCAGGATGGTGTCATAAACATTTTCGAATACCTTTAAAGGATTGCTTTCTTTGTAGTCTTTCTTCATCATATGATTAAAGAAGCAGGTCGGTTTTCCGGTATGGCATGCAACACCTACCTGAGATACCTTTGCTAAAATTGTATCATAATCGCAGTCCGCAGTTAAAGATTTTACATACTGAATATGTCCGCTGGTAAGTCCTTTTGTCCAGAGACATTTTCTGCTTCTGCTGTAATAAGTCATAAGACCTGTTTCCAGTGTTTTATCAAAAGAATCTTCAGTCATATAAGCAACCATCAAAACTTCATTTGTACGATAATCCTGTACAACAACAGGAACCATTCCATCTGAGTTTAATTTCAGTTCCTCCCATGAGATTTCACTGCGAAGTACATTGGTCTCAATTCCCATCTGATGTCCGCGGTTCTTTAATTTCATGAAATTTGTCGTTTTCTGACTGACAAATGCACCGGTAACGCCCATGACTGCATTTTTTTCAAGAATGTCATAGATTTCATGATCTTCCTTTACTGTTGCGGCCAGAATCGGAAGAGAATATTTATAATAAGAATTTTCCGGAAGGTCACGGACTGCTACTACCATGCTTGCATATTCTTCCAATGCACTGTTATTCGCAAGAAGCTGTTCCTTACAATCTACAGAAGCAGCAATTTTTTCCTTTCCAAAACGTTTGGATACTTCTTCCAACATTTCGCGATTGCTTTCCTTGGAGAAATTCAAAATTACTTTTGAACATCCTGTATATAGAATTTTCTTTACGTCTTCGACACGTTTAATGTTTCCGCCGCCATACATTGGCACTTCCACTTCACGGTAAATCTGTTTCATCACATGAAGATTGGTTTCATGTTCTTCATCTTCCGATGATAAATCATACAGGATAATGGCGTCAGCACCTGCTTCGCTGAAAGTTTTCGCCAGTTCCACCGGATTCTCCCCGTCGCAAAGACCATTCTTTAAGTAGATTTCCGGTACAATAAGCTTTTTCATATCAATATCTCCAATTACAATGTTTCTTTTGTGGAAAGTACGCCCACAATGCGCTCGTCTACCATTGTAGCAGAATCTAAAGATTTTGCAAATGCTTTAAACATTGCTTCCACAATATGGTGATTGTTGCTGCCTGATAAAATCTTAAAATGTAAGTTCATACCTGCGCTGTAAGATACTGCATAAAAAAATTCTTTGACCATTTCCAGATCCATGTCTCCGCACTTGTCTGCGGAAAACTCTGCGTCAGAAACATAATATGGTCTGCCTGATAAGTCAATGGCACAAAGTACCAATGCTTCATCCATCGGCAAAATACAGCTTCCATAGCGTTTGATTCCTTTTTTATCTCCTACAGCTTCTTTAATGGCAGTCCCAAGCACAATCCCCGTATCTTCAATCGTATGATGGCAGTCTACAAATAAATCCCCATCAACTTTTACATCCAGATCGAACAGGCCGTGTCTGGCAAAGCCATCCAGCATATGGTCAAAAAATCCCACACCAGTTTCACTTTTGCAGGTTCCTGTCCCATCAATATTTAAGGTCATTTTAATTTTTGTTTCTTTTGTATTTCTTTCTACAGCTGCGGTACGGTTCATTGCTTCTTCCCCCTCGAAATGTTTTGGCTTCAAACTGCTTTTATTCTTCAAAACGTACTTTAATTGAATTTGCGTGAGCAGTCAGCTGTTCGCTTTCTGCAAATTTGATAATGTCTTTATGAATTGGCTGCAGAGCCTCTTTACTATAGTAAATAATGCTTGATTTCTTTACAAAGTCATCTACAGACAACGGACCAAAGAACTTTGCTGTACCATTGGTCGGTAAAATATGGTTTGGTCCTGCAAAATAATCTCCCAAAGGCTCAGAGCTGTATTCTCCGATAAAGATTGCTCCTGCATTTTTAATCTTCATCATCACTTCAAATGGATTTTTTGTCACGATTTCAAGATGTTCTGATGCAATATCATTTGCCGCATCAATGGCGTCCTGTAAACTTTCCGCCACTAAAATATATCCATAATTTTCTACAGATTTTGTCATAATTTCTTTTCTGGAAAGTTCTGCGATAAATTTATCAACTTCCGCAGACACTGCTTCCGCAAGTTCTCTGCTTGTAGTTACTAAAATTGCAGATGCCATTTCGTCGTGTTCTGCCTGAGACAGTAAATCTGCCGCTACAAATCTTGGATTTGCAGTTTCGTCTGCCAGAACAAGGATTTCGCTCGGTCCAGCGATAGAATCAATGCTTACATACCCGTAAACTGCTTTTTTCGCAAGCGCTACATAAATATTTCCAGGACCTACGATCTTATCTACCTTTGGAATGCTTTCTGTACCAAAAGCCAGTGCCGCGATAGCCTGAGCACCGCCTACTTTGTAGATTTCATCTGCACCAGCCTCGTTTGCTGCTACCAATGTGTTTGGATTGACCTTTCCATCCTTTCCAGGAGGTGTAGTCATAATGATTTTCTCAACCCCTGCTACCTTTGCAGGAACTACATTCATAAGGACACTGGAAGGATAAACCGCTTTTCCGCCCGGTACATAAACACCTGTAGTGGCAAGCGGAGTCACTTTCTGTCCAAGCATTGTACCGTTTGGTTTGGAATCAAACCAGCTGTACTGACGCTGTTTTTCATGATATTCTCTGATATTTACCAAAGCTTTTCTGATTACGTCGATCAGTTCAGGATCAACTAAGGTATATGCTTCTTCGATTTCTTCCTTGGTCACACGGATGTTAGAAGCATTGATTTCTGCACCATCAAAACGTTTTGTATAATCAAAGATTGCCGCATCCCCATTCGCGCGAACGTTATCAATAATGTCATTTACTCTGTCGATAAAATCCCCATAGTGATTTGGGCTGCGCTTTAACAGATCATTTAACAGATTTTTTTTTGAACTTTCATCTAATGTTACAATTTTCATAATATTTCCTCTTTCCTTATAAAACCGCTTTGATGTCATTAATTAATTTTGCGATTCTTTCTCGTTCCATTTCCATGCTCACACGGTTTACTACCATTCTTGCAGATAATGGACGAACTTCTTCTAATACTTCCAGGCCATTTTCGCGAAGGGTCGAACCAGTTTCAACGATATCTACGATCACTTCTGCAAGTCCTACGATTGGTGCCAGTTCAATGGAACCATTTAACTTGATAATCTCAACGGTCTGGTGCTTTTTATTATAAAAATAATCTTTTGCGATGTTTGGATATTTTGTCGCTACACGAATCAGTTCCTGACTTTCCAGTTTTTCCTTTGCACTTGCAGGTCCGCAGACACACATTCTGCATTTGCCGAAGCCAAGATCAAGAACTTCATACATTTTACGGCTTTCTTCAATGATCGTATCACTTCCAACTACACCGATATCTGCTGCGCCATATTCTACATAGGTCGGTACATCGGGTCCTTTTGCGAGAAAGAAACGAAGTTTTAAATCTTCATTTACAAAAATCAGCTTTCTTGTATCAGGATCTTTCATTTCTTCCATATGGATACCAATCTTTTCGAATAATTCCAGGGTCTTTTTCGCAAGACGTCCTTTACCAAGAGCAAAAGTCAGATACCTGTCACCACTCACTTGCTGTTTCTTAGCAGCCTCTTCTTTTCGTTCTAAAGCAAGCATCAGTTGGTCGATGACAATCGCAAAACCGACTGCCGGAAGCTTTCTTCCAAAATGACTGAGAAGTTTGTCGTAGCGTCCGCCTTTTACGATTGCTTCACCGCTGCCAAAGGTATACGCACGGAAAATGATACCTGTATAATAATTATATTTACTCAACATACCAAGGTCAAAAGATACATATTTTTCGCATCCGCAGCCTTTTAAGCCTTCATAAATATCTTCTAAAATCGAAATTGCCTTTAATGCTTTTTCGTTATCAGTCAGTTTCTTTGCTTTCTCAAGAACTTCCACAGAACCAGCCAAAGTTGTCAAAGAGGCAAACGCCTTCTTCAAATTATCCGGCATATCTGATTCTTCAAGGATTTCTTCTACAGCAAAAATATTTTTTTTGGAAATCTGGAATCTTAAAGCATCTTCCACTTCCGGTTCCAGATCAGCCTCTAAAAGAAGACTTCTAAAGAACTGTACCTGACCAATGCTGATCTGAAATTCCTTTAATCCAGCTTTCTGTAAGGATGCTACCAGCATGGAGATCATTTCCACGTCTGCTTTTACAGAAGAATCTCCCATCAGCTCAGCTCCCAGCTGTGTCGATTCTTTTAAACGTCCCTGATATTTATCATGATTGATAAAGGTACTTCCCATATAGCAGAGACGAATCGGATCGTCTCCATGGAAATATTTGGAGACCGCTCTGGCGATAGATGGTGTCATATCTGGTCTGAGTACAAGTGTATTTCCTTCTTTATCGAAAAATTTATATAATTCATTGGATGGAACAGTTCCGACTTCTTTACTGAATACGTCGAAGAATTCGAAGGTCGGTGTTTCGATTCCCTGATAGCCATAGGAATTCATCACCTCGAATAAAATATGCTGTAACTCGAACTTTTTCACAAACTCGCATCCATAAATATCTCTAACACCCTCCGGTGTATGTAACAATTGTTCTTTCATAATGATTTCTCCCGTCATTCCGCTTTAGTCTAGTAAATCAATAAAGTATTTCTATTATAGAAAGCAATTGTCGATATGTCAACCGCTGAATTTAAAATTATAATTCTGCATCGGGGCTTTCTCTCTTTTCCAGTTCTACATTGATTCCATCTAAATAGGGAACGAAAAATCCATGGGCCGGATGAAGGATATAATCCATATCCAGCTCCTCGAAGCGGAAACTCTTTCTTCCGCCCTCCTTTGCTCTGTCCCAGAATTTCTTCATTTGGGCAAAGTTTAAGTAATACAAAACATCACGAGCAGTATAATGAATAATCAGGAAGGACAAGCCTTCCTGTTTCTCAAAATCTTCCATAAACTGCACCTGATGCTCATGAATATTTGTAAGGGGGAATGTGTCGGTATGACATTCCTTTGCATCAAAACATACCGGAATTCCCTGCACTGCACCGATATAATCGACAGTACTTTTTTGGTCAAAGTATGCCAATGTAATATGTCTGTTCTCTTTATCAATTTTAATCGGTGTGATCGGTGTCGGCACCTTCTGAATCAGCGCCAGACCTTTCTCTCTGTAGGATTCGTTTGTTCGGTTGATCAGATCCTCTAATCCTGAACCACGAAGTCCTCTGGAATTCCAGGTTGCCATATATTAATCCTCTTTCATAATCTTCTCAAAAGTTTTCGGTACTTTTGCTGAAATTATGTTTCCATTATATTTCGTAAAATCACCAGTAAAACCATCCAGTTCCAGCCTGCAGGCATGTAATAACTGATATTTTACCTTATATTTTTCCGAAAGCCTCTTATCCCCATATTTCGGATCACCTAGGATTGGATGACCGATAGAGCTTAGATGAGCGCGAATCTGGTGGGTTCGGCCAGTAATCAGATGAACTTCTAATAAAGTCAGACCATTTTCGCATTTCATTGGACGATAAGCGGTGTGGATTTCAGATGCATCCTCACGCTTTTCTTTAAAAATCTGCACCTTATTTGTCTTTTCATCTTTCCATAAATATCCGTCAATGGTCTCTGATTTTTTTACTTCACCCTTTACGATACAACGGTAAAATTTACGGACAGTACGTTTCTGAAGTGCCTCTCCAAACTCTCTTGCAGCCTGATAGGTCTTTGCAACGACCAGGATCCCTGATGTATTGCGGTCCAGACGATTGCAGACAGAAGGTTTGAACACCTTTAAAGATTCCTCTGTGATCGCCCCTGTTTTCTGTAAATATCCAAGGGCATATTCATTCATAGAGACATCTTTTGCCTCTGCTTTTTGTGACAGTTCTCCAGCAGGTTTGTTCAAAATCAGGATATCTTCATCCTCGAACAAAATATCCAGGTTTTTCATTGTCGGGAACCTATGCACATCACTGTTTGCAGTCTCACCCGTAAATTTCTGTAAGGTTTCTTCTGCAAAAAAAAGCTTAATTTCATCCCCGGCACATAATTTTTCTGTGCCGTCAGCCTTTTTCCCATTTAAAACAATATTCTTTTTTCGAAGCATTTTATAGATGAAGCTTCCCGGCGCCTCTTTCAAATATTTTTTTAGGTATTTATCCAGACGCTGGTTTTCATCATTTTTATGAACTGTAAGTTGTCTCATATTCCCTCTAGATAGACAGTGCAAGCAGTAAATGCTTAATCAGCTGATCTCTGTTCAAATCAGGATAGGTAGGATTCTGAGTGTATGGAATCTCTTCCTTTTCTCTTCTTGCAAGATCACCGACTCTGTCCATGAATTTTTTATAGTCCGTAAACACTTTCACATTTTCTTTATAGCCATTAGCATCTAACATTTTTAACAAATGTTTCTGCAATACATTTACTTCACATTTCGGATCAACAGCATAGCAGATGACATCTTTTCCTTCGATAATAGCAGCTTCTACTCCATAGGATTTTTCATTTGTAGTAAATAAAAGCTCATAAATCTGCTCTAAATTCCCTGCTTTTGCAGAAATCTCTTCATATAATTTCTTTTCCATCGGCTTTCTGCGGTAACTCATGATCACGCCTACCATCTCTTTAGAAATAGGCAGAGAACCCACCAAAGCAACAATAGATAATATATTTTTTGTGGTCTTAGTCGTAAGATAGCCTGCTAAAAATATTCCTAAAGCCAATGCTATATACAAAAGCATTTTCATAATTTGCCACTTTCTATGAGATACTGTGTAACCAAATTTCCCTTTACTAACTCTTTTCATTTGTTTTTACTCCTCTTAGTCTGTCATCAGCACATCCATTACTGACAATACAACCCTCGTTGGCAAAATTTTTCCTGCCAGATGTACAAGCTTCATACTTGTACCATAAATTGAAAGCGCTTTTCCGGATTTTGCATCCTTCATCGCCTGCTTCACAACATCTTTAGATTCCACCAAGAACCCCTTCTTTGCTGGCGCAATTTCTTTACCTGCGGCTTCAAAAAACTCAGTTTTTACAGGTCCCGGACATACGGATGTGACCGTAACTCCGTATTTTTTCAATTCCTGTCCAAGTGCTCTTGAAAAAGAACGAACATATGCTTTACTTGCTGCATAAGAAGCAAACTCAGGCTGTGGTAAAAAGGAAGAACCACTGCATAGCTGGATGATTCGACTGCCTTTTTTCAGATATGGCAGACAAATGCGGCTCATGCAGGTAAGTGCTCTTACATTAATATCCACCACAAAAGCATGCTCTTTTTCATCAATTTCATCGACTCTTCCAATGCGACCAGCCCCAGCAGAGTTTACAAGATAAAGAATCTGTGGCTTTTCCTCTGCCAGAACTGCCTTCAGTTCATCAAAAGAAGACATCTCCGTCAAGTCCAACGTAAATGCACGCAATCTTCCCGGTTCTTTTGCCGCCATTGCATCCAGACGATCTCCCCGTCTTGCAATCATCCAGATTTCATCGACGTTTCTTTCCTTTAGAATTTCCCTTACGAAGTCCTTCCCCATTCCTGAGGACGCGCCCGTTACGATTGCTATTTTTTTCATTCTTTTCTTTACTCAACTTTCTTGGACGAATCAGACATTTTGGTTCAAAACCAATTAAATCCGTTCTTCCGGCAGTTTCCAGTGCCTCTTTGATCAGATCATAATTTTTCGGATCACGATACTGAATCAGAGCACGCTGCATTTCTTTTTCATGAGGATTCTTCGGCACATAAACAGATTCTCCTGTTCGTGGATCAATTCCTGTGTAATACATACAAGTAGAGATCGTCGATGGTGTCGGATAAAAATCCTGTACCTGCTCCGGCATATATCCCAGATCACGGACAAATTCTGCCAGTTTCACTGCTTCCTTCATATCACAGCCCGGATGGCTGGACATTAGATAAGGTACCAGATATTGTTTTAACCCCAGTTTTTCATTCATTCGCTTATATTCCGCGGAGAATTTCTGATAAACATCATTAGATGGTTTTCCCATCCTCTTTAGAACCTTATCAGAAACATGTTCCGGTGCTACTTTTAGCTGACCGCTGACATGATACTGACATAACTCTTTTAAAAAGTCTCTGGACCTATCAGCAAGCAGGTAATCAAAACGAATCCCTGAGCGAACAAATACCTTTTTTACCTTCGGCAGGGTTCTAAGTTTACGTAACAATGTTATGTAATCCTTGTGGTCTGCTTTCATATTTTTACATGGCGTTGGAAAAAGACACTGCTTTTTCGGGCAGACACCCTTTTCCATCTGTTTTTCACAGGCAGGTGCTCTAAAATTTGCTGTTGGGCCGCCAACATCATGGATGTAACCCTTAAAATCCTTTTCCTGTGTCATGAGCTTCGCTTCTTCAATGATAGACTCATGACTTCTCGTCTGTACAATTCTTCCCTGATGAAAGGTCAACGCACAGAAAGAACAGCCTCCAAAGCACCCTCGATTACTGACAAGGGAGAATTTTACTTCTGATAACGCCGGAATTCCCCCCATTTTGTCATACATTGGATGCCAGGTTCTCATATACGGAAGATTATAAATATCGTCCATTTCTGTCTGGGATAATGGTTTTGCCGCCGGATTCTGTACAATATAGCAATGGGTCCCATATGGCTCTACCAGTCGTTTTCCAACAAATGGATCCGTATTTTCATATTGTGTTAAAAAGCTCTTCGCATAATTTTTCTTATCTGCCAGAAGCGAATCATAATCCGGCAGCATCTCATAATCATAGACCGATTCTAATGATTTCGCTTTATATACCGTACCATCAACAAACGTAATATCATCAATGGCAATCCCTGAGTTCAAAGCATCCGCAATCTCTACGATTGAACGTTCTCCCATTCCATAGGAAATTAAATTAGCTCCTGAATCAAGCAAGATAGACCGTTTCATCTTATCAGACCAGTAGTCATAATGTGCCAAGCGTCTTAAAGATGCTTCAATCCCACCGATAATAATCGGCGTCTTTTTATATTGTTGGCGAATCAGATTTCCATAAACAATGACTGCTCTGTCAGGGCGTTTTCCCATCTCTCCGCCCGGTGTATAAGCATCGGTTTTTCGATGTTTTTTTGATACAGAATAGTGATTTACCATAGAGTCCATATTTCCACCGGAAATTAAAAACGCTAGTCTTGGTTCTCCAAACTCCGTAATACTCTCACTGTTTCGAAAATCCGGTTGGGAAATGATTCCCACAGAATATCCATGACTCTCTAAAACACGGCTGATAATGGCATGACCAAAGGAAGGATGGTCTACATACGCATCCCCTATCACATACACAAAATCAACCTGTCCCTGTACTTCTTTTCTACTTACCGGAAGAAAGCTCATATTCGACCTCAATCTTTCCTTCTAACATATCGTAATAATCTGTAATAAAATAATCACAAATTTCATCAATTTCACTTCTATATTTTTTAGCGCCTTCATCTTCCACGCCAATCACTGTCATACCTGCAGCCTTTCCAGCGCGCATTCCGTTTGGAATGTCCTCAAATACCAAACAGTTTTCAGGTTTCACCCCTAAATCTTCAGCCACTTTTAAATAAATATCCGGCGCAGGTTTTCCCTTGCATACTTCGCAGGCTGTACGGACGGAATTCATTTTGTCACTCCAGCCATGAGGCTGTAATGCTGCCATCGCAAGACTTTTTTCATTGCTTGTAGCGCATCCGGTCTTGATTCCTTTTTCCTTTAAAAACTTAATAAATTCCTTTGCGCCCGGCTTGGACTTTATTTCATATAAATATTTCTCATGAGCCATACGAATCCAGTCTAACTTAATGTCATCAATGGTCTTCTCTGTCAACTGAAAAGTCTCTTTAAAATAAACGGCAGTTTCTGTAAAGCTCATGCCTTCGATATCTTTCTGTAATGTTGGCGGCATCGGAATGCCCAACAATTTAAAATATTCTACATCAATGTCATACCAGACACCCATAGAATCCACCAATGTTCCGTCGATATCGAAAATTACCGCCTGAATATGTTCAATCATCTGTATTCTCCATTCTAAGTTGTAGCATCAATATTTATAATGTCGTCATAGTACTTAACGGCTGCGCAGCTGCGCAACTTCATTTTCACTTAACACTCGTACTTCCCCCTGCTGCAGATCGCCCAGTGTCAAAGGGCCCATAGAAATACGTTTTAAATACGTAACCTTGCATCCGATGGCTTCAAACATACGCTTTACCTGATGAAATCTTCCCTCCTGAATGGTAAGCTGGATTTCAGAAATATCTCCAGAACTCAAAATTTCCAATTTAGCAGGCATAGTCAAATCTTCATCTCCAATGTCTATCCCGGCTGAAAACTGCTCAATATGGGCTTGTTCCACTTTTCCATCAATTACTGCAAAATAGGTCTTATCAACGTGTTTTTTCGGTGACAGCAATTTATGTGCCAGCTGTCCATCATTGGTGATCAAAAGCAGTCCTTCTGTATCTTTGTCCAGTCTTCCCACCGGGAAAAGATCATCTCTTCTATTTTCTGGAAGAAAGCTCATGACAGTCTCAGAAAGACGGTCTCTTGTAGCAGTCACGCATCCAGCAGGTTTATTCAGAAGAAAATACTGTACAGCTTCAAATTCAAGCTTCTTTCCCTGAAAACAGATTTCCGCTGTATTTTCATCGACCTTCATCTCCGGCTTTTTTACGACTTCACCATCAACTGTTACCATTCCCTTTTTTAAATAGGCCTTGACCTCACTTCTGGTTCCAACACCCATCTCACAGAGAAACTTGTCCAATCTCATCATGACTGCCATCTCCATCCCGGAAGATATTTATTACGCAGACTTCCATTCACAAGTTTGCCCCATCCAAGAGGATATCCATCCACGCATACTAACTGCCAGCCTTTCTGACGTTTTAATGGCAGATCATCCACTTCAATCGTCTCACCCTTTAAATAACGAATCACTCTATGGTCAAGACTAGATAAATCAATCACAGCCTTATACTGGTCTTTTTTTAAAACCATGGCAAATGCCTGGCTCGGTTCAAAACGGTCCTTCGTCAGTGTACCAAGCAGCAGTCCGCTTCGAAGGAAACGAAGTCCTTTAATTCCTTTGATTCCCTCAGGCATTAAATAAACGCGGTCTTCCTGAATTTCAATATCATTACCACTTACCGGATAAGAGCAGTCTTTCATAAATTCTTCCAAAAGTGGCGGCAATGCCTTTTCCTTTTTCGGTCTTACTTGTCTTTGTACAGCATCGCCTCGGTCTTTTTTACGAAGAAGGGCAATGAAATGACCCTCTCCATTCA
This sequence comes from Lachnospiraceae bacterium, assembly GCA_017622875.1. Lineage (GTDB taxonomy): Bacteria > Bacillota > Clostridia > Lachnospirales > Lachnospiraceae > HGM12587. The sequence goes on along the minus strand of JAGAQG010000053.1, from coordinate 41,086 downwards.
TCTTATGAGGCCAGATACGTACGCAATTCTTTAAATCCTCTGTACCATTTTCAATCAATTCCGGTCTGCCCGGTGCAAATCCTTCATAGCGGTTCGGAATCTCTACAATCTCCAAGTCAGGATCTAAATCCAGCATAAATCTTACAGAACCTTCGTTTTCCTCCGGAGAGAAAGTACAGGTAGAATAAAGCAGCATTCCGCCCGGTTTTAACATGCGGATCGCATGTGGTACGATGGACCGCTGTAATTCGCTGTAATGCTTTGGTCCGTAAGTTTCCCAATCCTTCATCATTCCTGGATTTTTACGGAACATTCCTTCCCCGGAACATGGTGCATCGATCAGGATCTTATCGAAAAACGCTGGAAATTTTTCAGCCAGCTTTTCAGGCGGCTCACTTGTCACCAGCACATTTGGAATCCCGAAAAGCTCAATGTTTTTCAGTAGTGCCTTTGCTCTGGAATTACTAATATCATTTGCCACAAGAAGTCCTGTATGATTTAATTTTGCTCCAAGCTCTGTTGCTTTTCCGCCTGGCGCAGCACATAAGTCCAATACTCTGTCTCCAGGTTCGATTGGGAGTAAGTTTGCCGGAGTCATCGCACTTGGCTCCTGTAAATAGTACATTCCTGCAAAATAATATGGATGCTTTGCAGGAGATACATTATCCTCATATTCAAATGCATTATCAATCCATGGAACCGGCTGTAAGTCATACATACTCATTTTTTTAAACTGCTCAGCTGTCAGCTTTGTGCGGTTCACACGAAGTCCATAATGTCGTGTTCTATCATATCCTTTCAGAAAATCTTCATATTCATCCTGAAGGATTGCTTTCATTTTTTCTGTAAATGAAACTGGAAAATCCATAAGTCACCTCATTCGTCTATAGATTGGGTTCGATACCCCTCTGCAATCGTATCCAGCTGTTTGTGGAAACGCTCTAACTGTTCTAAATTGTTCATGGAATAAATCTGATAAAATTCATCCTGAATCTTTGCCATTTCTCTGGTACTGGCAACACGATACATATTCTGGATTGTATTTAAGATATCTGCCACGACCTTTGCCTGATGCTGAAAAGCATTCTGTGCATCCATAATCTCCAAACGTACCTGACTCATTTCTTTGTCGAGCATCACGATTGCTTCCGCTGATTTCGACAGCCGTTCCTCAATTTCTTTTGGAATGTGCATCTTATATTTGTATTGCAAAGAATGCTCCACCGTTGCCCAGAAATTCATAGCCATAGTACGAATCTGAATCTCTACCATGATTCTCTTTGGTCCATCCATGGTTTCTACCGTATACCAGATAATCATATGGTAGCTTCGGTAACCGGTATTCTTTGGGGCATTGATGTAATCCTTTTCCTGCTTGATCTCAATGTCAGAACGTTTATGAATCAGTTCGACTACTCTCTCAATATCTTCAACGAACTGACAAATAATGCGAATCCCCGCAATATCCTCAATTTTTGTCGTAACTTCATCTAAAGAAATGCCCTTTTTCTGACATTTATCAAGAATGCTGGAAATCGCTTTCACACGCCCCTCCACTCGTTCAATGGACGAGTAAAAGCCCCTGTCATGATGCTCCTTAATTAAATGATTAAATTTGCAGGTTAGTTCCTCCACTGCCAGCTCATAGGGATTTAAAATTTCTCTCCACATCTGTATTTCCATAGTTACGATGTCCTTCCTTTCAAGTCGCTATAATCCTATAATAATGTATCACACAATGATCTAAATTTCCAGTTGTTTTAAATACCAATAGGGGTTGATGGCACGCTCCTTACCGGTCAAATCTGTTATATAAATTCCTACATGCAAATGCACTGCAAAATTCCCCTTGGTTCCTGGCTCTTTTCCATATCCGGAATCTCCCATACGCCCTAGAATCTGTCCTGCCACCACTCGTTCTCCTTTTTCAAAAGCCTTCTCATAGGAATCCAGATGGGCATAGTAATAATAGATACCGGAATCAGATTCTATTCCAATTCTCCAGCCGCCCTGTTCAAGCCATCCAATGTTTTTTACGACTCCGTCAGTCATGCTGCAGACCTTATATTTTCCACGTTCGTTTGAAACGGCCATCAGATCGCACCCTTCATGAGTCCTTTCGCCCCCGTAGGTACGCTCTGCTCCCCAACTGTCATCATAGGATACCGGATAAATACCTTCCGCTTCTTCTTTTACTACAGGAAAACATTGCAAATCTGAAAATACTGCATCTACCCTGTCCATATAATAAGAAAATTCATCGGTCGAACTGCTCTCTGACACTGTTTCTGCGGAAGAGCTTTCCAAATGTTTTAGTTCAACCCCTACGATAATGATCAGACACAAAAATAAAAGAAGATATCTTAATTCATAGATTCGTTTCATGCGTACCTCCCATTTGTACAATCCTTTCATATATATGCCTGTCTTTTTGATTTTAGAACTCTTCTATTTTTCTCATTGTCTGCATATGTTTTACAAAGTCGAAGGCAGGTACCTGATTGAAACGAACAGTTCCCTTCATAGTTCTTGGTGTATTATTTTGCTTTTTGCTGGTATTTCCAGTACAGACGCTGGAGGCTTCCAAAACCGGACTTCTCCTATGGTTTGATTCTTTGCTTCCAGCTCTGCTGCCATTTTTAATTGTTTCACAGTTAATTTTAAAAACCTCTCTGATAGATTCTATTAAGAAACTTTTGGGGCCTGTCTTTCGGCATTTGTTTCACTGCTCTGATGACGGTACATTTTGCCTGATCTGCGGATTTCTATGTGGCTATCCAGTGGGAGCAAGACTGATTGCACTCCAGATCAAAGAAGAAAGATTAAGTATCGCCGAAGGACAGTATTTACTTTCTTTTTGCAATAATGTTTCTCCAATGTTCTGCATTTCCTATGGAATCACGCAGGCCATCGGATCTGAAAAAGTTCTGCCATATCTTTTGATCATCTATGGCAGTGCATTATTGTTTGGATTTCTCACACGTCCTTCGTCTCTCCCAGAAGAAAACCAAAGGGTAAAAAAACAGACACCATCAGCTGAAAATATCTTTCAGCTAATTGATGTCTGCATCATAGACAGTTTTTTAATTTTAATTAAGCTCTGCGGATATCTGATCCTTTTCTCCATTATCAGTAAGGGACTTTTAATGCTGATACCTGTGTATTCCATTTACATAGCACCAAGCCTCACTTCGTTTTTGGAGATTACAGGTGGACTGAACTTCGTAAGCAAGCTTCCTCTCGGACTTTGGCGTTCATCAATTGGTGTGGCAGCCCTTGTTTTTGGAGGACTTTGCTGTATTTTTCAGACGAACAGTGTGATTTCTGAAACCAGACTGTCTTTAAAAACATATATCCTTCACAAAACTTTGACAACAGTCATTGCATTACTGCTGTTCTTCCTGTGGAGCTTCTTCAGCAGCTTCTCCATAAATGGTTGGAGCTAATTCCTGACGGTTTTCTGCAATCATTTCGTAGTATCCATTTAAGGAATTAATCAGGGAAGCATATCTTGCGTTGTAGCTTTCCATTGTATTCTGGATGATGCTCTGCATGTTTGCAAGCATGCTGTCTGTATACTGCATTGCACCCATACGGATTTCGTTTGCGTCTGCCGCAGCACTGTTTAAGATTTCCTGTGCCTGAGCTGTCGCAGCTTCTACCACTGCATTTGCCTGTGCATAGGCCTGCTTCATGATTTCCTGTTCACTGATCAGTTCATTCAACTGAATGTTTGCCTGGTTCACGATTGCTTCTGCTTTTGCCTGTGCATCTGCTAAAATGGCATCCTTATTTGCAAGAATTTTCTGATAGCGTTTGATCTCGTCTGGAGTTTTCATACGAAGCTCTCTTAAAAGTTCTTCGATTTCCTCTTTGTTTACGACGATATTCTTTTTGGATAATGGCTGGTAGCTGCATCCATCTATGTATTCTTCGATTTCTTCAATAATCTGTTCAATTCTGCTTGTCATGGTAAATTACCCTTTCTGCTTATTTTTATTTTCCCAGACTCTGTTATAGACCCTGTCAATAATAGCGGCTGGTACAAATCCGGTGATGTCACCGTTAAAATATGCTACTTCTTTTACAGTAGTTGAGCTAAGATAAGCATATTCCAAACTGGTTGTTAAGAACATGGTATCTGCGCCCTCATAAAGCTTACGGTTTGTCTGTGCCATCTGTAATTCGTAATCAAAATCTGAAATCGCACGTAATCCACGAATGATTACATTTGCATTTTTCTTCTTTACAAATTCGGCTGACAGCCCTGTAAATGCTTCAACAGTTACGTTTGGATAATCTTTTGTCAGTTCCATCAGCATTTCTACACGTTCTTCTACAGTAAATAAAGGACTTTTTGTATTATTATTTAAAACGCCAATGATTAATTCATCTACTTTTTCCGCGGAACGTTTGATAATGTCTAAATGTCCCAAGGTAACAGGGTCAAAACTTCCTGGATAAATTGCTCTGATCATATCGTATCTCCTCTATGCACGCTCTAAGAAAACATGCTGATTTGTTTTATATTTCTTCTGTTTTGTAATTTCATATCCTAAATCTTCCGCATAAGAAAAATCGGTGTGCAGATCAGCTTCCACAATGATGGTCGTATATTCGTCCACCAGAGAAGAGTTTTTCAGTGCCTCGAGTACCTGCTGCTCCAACTGCTGATTATATGGCGGGTCCATAAAAATAAAATCTGCCGGTTCGCCGCCATCCAAACGATAAACTGCACTGACTGCATCAGTTGCCATCACTACAGCATCATCCTCAAGCTTTGTTTTTGCCAGATTATCTTTAATACAAGCCACTGCCTTCGGTGCTTTTTCTACGAAAACAGCTTTTCTTGCGCCACGGCTTAAGGCTTCTATGCCGATACCGCCACTGCCGCTGAACAGATCTATAAATAAACAGTCTGCCAGCTCATTCTGCAGCATATTGAATAAAGTTTCCTTAATACGGTCTGTTGTAGGTCTTGTTTCCTGTCCTTCCACTGTTCTCAGTGGAATGCTTCTTGCTTTTCCTGCGATTACTCTCATAAGTTTATTATACGTTTCCCGTTACTTTTTTGTCAAACAATGATTCTTTTTTCTGTGATTATTTTCTCCGGCTGTCTGTCAAACTCCTCAAATGGGACTTTTTCAAACATCTGGAATTCAAATGCAAAGGCAATTTTTTTCATATTCGGATGTGCTTCCAAATAACGGTCGTAAAAACCGCCGCCATAGCCCACGCGATGTCTTTCCACATCGAATGCAACACCCGGTAAAATCATCAGTCCATCTTCGCATACAATTTCCTGAAGGCTTTCATATTTCGGTTCTGGAATTCCAAAATATCCTTCCTCCAGATCATCATAGGAAGTTATGACATAATATTTCATGATTTCTCCAAATACCTTTGGTACTGCAATCGTTTTTTTGTCTTTCCAACACTGTTCAATAACTGCCTTTGTCTCTACTTCATTTTTGCAGTCCATATAGGCGAAAACAACGGAAGTCTCCTTATATTCCTGAAGTTCTAGAAACTTTTCGCAAATTGCATTGCTGTTTGCGCGAATCTGTTCCTGTGTTGCCTCTCTTCTGTGTTTTTTAACTTCTGATCTAATTTCCTTTTTTGATCTTGTTTCCATATTTCTCACCTAAATTTGTAATGGAACCATCTGCTTCTTTAATGTCAATGTTATCAAGCTGGCTGCGTAAGTTTCTTTTGAAAGATTCTATATATTCCCTACGAAGCAGCGCCTGTTCACGAAGTTCCGCATCATTCAGCCCTTCTGCTTTTGATTTTTTATATAATTCATTGATTCTTGCAATTTTCTTTTCATCCATGATGTATTACTCCAATTATTTTATCTTTCTGCCAAAGATCAGCTCATGGAATTTTCCAGAAATTCAAACACTTCCGTTAAATTCTGAAAGACGATTCCCTCACTCAAGCGATGCTCTTCGTCTCCATAAAAACTCAAACTGCTGGTTTCTATGGAATCATACAGCGTTTCCTCCGGCATTTTATAAATCATGAGCATTTCCTGCTCAATTCTTCCAATATAATATTCTTCTGAAACCGCATCCTTAGAATCTGCTCCCGGCATCGATTTTTGTAAGGTCTCCTGATCCAGCAATTCTATTTTCGGATTATTTTCTGTGTACAGATAATATCCGCCATAATACGCAAAGGTTCCTGCAATGAGCAGACCTAATATCAATAAAATCCTTCGTTTCATAAAAAACCTCCTTTTCGGGAATTTTTCCCAAAATCAGAGGTTTTATACGGTTTATAGTCTGAAATGAAGTTTTTTCGCCACTTTCACAAGGACATATCCTTTCGGAAAGGCGCGAAGTTCCCGTTCTCTTAATCCTCTCATGGCAAGTAATAACACAAAGTAAATCACAACTGCCACGATAACTGCAGCTACAAGACTAACAAGCATTGCAATCTTAGTTTCTCCCATTGCGGTAAACAGTACATTATAAAGTAATCTTGAAACTACACCCATGACTGCTGAGGAAACGATTGGGATAATAAATGTTCTCTTTAATTCCTGACGATACCTTAAATGCTTACGAATAGCCATATTGTTTAAGATGCACATAAGTACACCAAAGAAAATGTAAGACCATACGATTGCCATGCCATCCATTTTAAAAACTGCAATCAGCACATATAAAAGAACTACATGGAGTGCCAGGGAAACAGCTGCATGAATGACCGGCAGTCTCATTTTGTCGATTCCCTGTAAGATACCATTTGTTAAAGTTGACAGACTGTAAAAGATGACAGAGGTAGATCCATACATCATCATGGTTGCTGCCATATCCGGAGTTCCCGGCCAGAGAACTTCAATAATCTCTTTTCCAAACACACCAAGACCAACTGCACATGGAATACTGATGACCATTGTAAATCGGATAACGTCTCCCACGCTTCTTCTTACTGCCTTACGATCTCCCATCTGTTTAGAAATGTTCGGGATCGTAGAGGAAGCCATCGCCGATGCGAGAGCAATCGGTACATTGCAAAGAAGCTTGTACTTACCGGAATAAATTCCCCATGCCACATCAATGTCATCCTTTGCATGTCCTATCTTTTCCATGAGCGCCTTAAACATTCCCTGGTCAATGATACTGTTTAAATTGTAAATCGCGGTACTTAAAATAACCGGTAAGATGGTCATAATAAGCACAGCCAAAATAGAACTGTAGCTCTCCTGCTGTGTATTTCGAAAGCTTTTCTTTTTCTCTTTTTTCAGGAAAATAACCAGTAAAAAACCGATAAACAACAGTGCGAAAAGTGCTCCCAGCGTTGTACCAAGAGTACTTCCGGATGCTCCATAAGCAGGAGCTGCTGTATCAGTGCCAAGCACTGCATCAATCTTTTTACCATAATCGAACAGATACATCGCTGCCACAACCGCAACGACTGCATTTACCACCTGTTCAATGATCTGAGAAACCGCAGTCGGAATCATCGTTCCATGTCCCTGGAAATATCCGCGGATAACCCCTAAAACACCCATGATCAAAATACATGGGGCAAGGACACGAAGACAGATTGCACCTTCCGGTGTATTCAGTACAGTTCCAGTTAAAAACTCAGCGCCAAAATATGCAACCAGTGCACCGATGACACCCACTGTCAAGCCAAAACCCAGCGCGCATTTTAAAATACGGTTGATATTTGCGCGATCTCCGGTACCAAGTCTTGCAGAAACGATTTTTGAAACTGCAAGAGGTAAGCTGTAGGAAGAAATCAAAAGAATCAAGGAATAAATCTCAAAAGCGCAGGAATAATAGCTGTTCCCTACGTCTCCGATGATTCTTCCCAGTGGAATTCGATATAAAAGCCCAATCATTCTTACGATAATTGAGGCTGTCGCTAAGATTGCTCCCTGAAGTATATAATTTGAATTGTTACTCGTTTTCTTACTCAATGACTACATCATCCTCATAATCAAGCCAGATGACACAGATCCATGTTTTTCCCTGATTTAAGAGAATACGGTCTCCGTTTTCATCCAGGTATTTTGCAGGAGCACTGTTATCACCGTCTCTCCACCATGTACCTTCAATCATTTTACCTTCTGTAAATACAATTGATTTATTACTCTTTTCGCTTCCGAAACATTCAAAAGCAAGATAATCTTCGCTGTCTCGCACTTCTCCATAACAATACTGGAAAATAACGTTATCATATGCAAGCTGTTCACCAGTCATATCATCGATGTGTTCTCCGCCATACTGGTAACGATAATATTTTCCATCTTTTTCATTATATTCAAAGTATGCGCCTACTTTTGAGAATCCGTTCGCTTTATCTCTTTCTTTTCCACCTGGATAAATTAAAGTAGCATCCGGATATGCAGAGTAATCCAAATCCTCTCCATCTTTTGCAAATTTGAACTTACCATAGAATGCATCATCATAGGTAAGACTATATTCAAATTTCTGAATATCTTCCATGATACCTTCTGCACTTGCATACACATTATGAGGTGCTTTTCGGTCATCTGTACGATAGAACGCATTTGTTGCCGGACGATCAATACCTGCAACCGCACCACTGATATTGTCTACAAGATCGCTGTTCAACATATCTCCAACATAAGGAGTCGCTTGTCCAAAATGAACATAAATTGCATCAAACTCCAGAGCAAAAGAAACATAGTAATCTCTACAGCTTCGAACTGAACCAATCTTTTCCAGATCATGCCAGTCTTCGATAATCCCCATTAAACGGGTAATTCTTCCTTCTACCGGACATTCATAAACAACATCCGCACGGCTGATACCAGTCTGTGGACATCCAGCTTCAATGTTATTGAACATCACTGCCAGAGGTCTCTGGCGTCCGATTGCTTCATCTACCTGTTTTCCTGTCAGATAGCTCGTTACCATATTTCCTGTTTCAATAATTACCGACTCTGCTGCCGACTCACCTTCCGGCTTAGTACTTTCGGCTTCTTTGCCGCAACCAAACACCATTGCAGCACTAAGCAGCGCAAGTAAGAGTAATTTTGCCTTTTTCATATTTGTACCTTCTTCCTATCTTGTAATGTTCAGACGATTTAAGATCTCGTCCTGTCTAAGCTCCATATTTTCTCTTTCTACTTCATCCATGTGATCGTAGCCAAAAAGGTGGAGCATGCTGTGAGCAATCAGAAAGGCATATTCACGTTTTACACCATGATTATATTTCTCAGCCTGTTCGATTACTTTGTCTACTGAGATTACAATATCTCCTAAAATCAACTCTCCTGTATCCGGATCGAAGTTATCCATGCTGTCTGCTTCTAAAACGGTAAAGTCTGAAGGGTAAGCATATTCGATCATTGGAAAGGACAATACATCCGTCGGTGCATCAACACCCCTTTGTTCCAAGTTGATCTGATGAATTTCTTCATTAGTTGTTAAAATGATATTGACCTGCACTTCATAAGGGCAGTCCTCATAATCCAGGGTTTCTGAAATTACTGCTTCTGCAACTTCCTGTTCACTAAAGGGCAATGGAATCTCAGATTCTCGTTCTATTGTAACTGTCATTATTTTCCTCTCTTTTCGTATTCTTCATATGCCTGCACAATTTTCTGAACAAGCGGATGTCTTACAACATCCTTGCTTGAAAGCTTGCAGAAGGCAATGTCATCTACTTTCGATAATACTTTAAATGCTACATCTAAGCCTGATTTTGTATCCTTTGGTAAGTCCTTCTGGGTTTCATCACCGGTAATGACTACCTTGGAACCAAAACCGATACGTGTTAAGAACATTTTCATCTGGGCAGGTGTGGTATTCTGCGCTTCATCCAGAATGATAAATGCATTATCCAGGGTTCTTCCTCGCATATAAGCAAGCGGTGCTACCTCAATGAGTCCTTTTTCCATATTTTTTACAAAGCTGTCTGCACCCATGATCTGGTACAATGCATCGTAAAGTGGGCGAAGGTAAGGATCGACCTTGCTCTGTAAATCTCCCGGCAGGAAACCTAACTTTTCGCCTGCTTCAATGGCTGGACGAGTTAAAATGATTCTGCCGACCTCTTCTTTTTTAAATGCATCAATGGCCATCGCCATCGCAAGATATGTTTTTCCGGTACCAGCAGGGCCAGTTCCAAATACAATCATTTTATTTCTGATCGCATCTACATACTGCTTCTGTCCAAGAGTCTTTGGTTTGACCGGTTTTCCGAAAATCGTATGGCAGATCAGATCCTTATCAATCTCTACCATGGCATCATCTTTGTCTTCATAAGAAAGGGCAAGCGCATAATTGACTTCCTGCTCTGTAATCTGATTTCCTCTCATGGACAGCGCCAACAGATTTTCCATGATTTTCTGCGCCTTCTTTACGTGGCTTCCGTTTCCTACAATTTTTAAGGTTCCGTCACGAAATACAAGCGTCACACCTAAATGTTTTTCCAGAATCTTTACATGGGCATCCAGTTTCCCGAAAATATTGCCCGCATGTGATGCTGGAATTTCCATTGTAGTTTCAATAATGCTCAAAATTAATGTTCTCCTTCCCCCGAAACATCCGTAAACACTTCGGGTATGACCGCTGGTTCTTTTGCAGTGACCGGAATGCGTAAAGTGACAGTTCCACCCACTATGCACAGTTTACCATTAGTGTCTATTTTAACATCTTTTTCTATAATTTGAACCCCTTTTTGCAAAATATTTTTGTATTTATTTAAGAACCTTTGATTTGCCAGCGCTCTTACCTCTTCTTTTGTATAGTTTTCTGTCCCTGCTGTATATTCCAGAAACCAGACTGTTTCAAGTTCAAAGGGCAGATAAAAGTTTTCTGTCACATGTATTTCCTGTATTTTTGACACTTTATCGTATGTCTGATACTTAATTGGGGGCATCCATTCATAGATTCTGTCGAAAATTGTAAATCTGAGTCCCAAACGTTTCTTCTGAGTATACTGCTTTGTCTCATATTCTAAAGAAAAACTGTCCGAATAATTTTCTGTAGAAACAAGGAAAATATCCGCGTCTGCCGGAACTCCTTCGTATCGTACAATCTCTCCTGCATCATTTTTGATCTCATAATAACCCTCTACCAATATCTGTCCTTCGGTTACTTCATCGCCCACTGAAACAAGCGGTGTCCCCTGACGCACAATGATGGATTCCACGATTCCTGTGTTTTCGCTGACGATTCTGACAGGGTCTGTATTTTTAATTTCAATTTTCGACACAATGTCTGCATCCGTATTTTCTTTCACCTGGATCATGATTCTGGTACCCCTCATTTCTGCAGAGACCCAGAGCATATTGGGATATTGGCTCCGAAGCTTTGTTTCAATGGTTTCACAGACAACCTTTGATTTCAATGTACCATGCTCTACTCCCAGCGTTTCCAGATATTCTAGTAACTCTTCGTTTGTTTGTGTCACATTGCCTTCAAAATGTATATTCCAGACGAACAGTGATAAGCTGTAAACAAATACAGTACATAAAACAATTCCGGCAAAGAACATTTTTCTCTTTCTGAACTGATGGAGAAAAAAAGGAAGACCATGCTTTTCTAAAAGTGTGATCTTCGTACTCGTTTTTCTTGCAAAAGGGCGCAGCTTTCTATAATCTCTTACGCTAACATACATTTCATAGGTCAGTTCATGAATCTCTACACTCCATAGAAGAATCTGGTTCACATTACAAAGATTCAGCAGACGTTCTGGTGAATAACCTTCTACTCTGATTTTTACATAGCCACGCAAATATTTCAGCAATCTTAGAAACAAGCCGTCTGCTCCTTTCTGCTAAGAATAACAAATAGATTCCAGTACTCCTGTGATTTTCATATCCACATTGGTATAATATACGATTTCCAGATTTTTTCCGGTAAAGGTAATCCTGCATCCTTTTGTCTGGAGTTTGATACAGTTTTTACCATATTCAATGATTCCTTTATAATTTTCCACATAGACCTCACACTTTCCTGTCACTGTCACAATAGGAAGCCCTTCCGAGATGTCTTCCGGAATATTCAGTTTTTGTGCTATTTTTGACTTTACTGCAAACAAAAAAATCGCCTCACTCTTATTAAAGATATGAGGCGGCCAGGATGTACTATGCAATTTTTATCGATATAAGATGAGTCCGAACCATTGAACCGTAGTCATACTGTCCAAAAAAGGAATGTCATATTTTTCTGCCAGTTCCGTCACCAGAATTCCATGACTTTCAATGCATGGAATCATATATTCCGGATGACGGCAATTTTTTCCCTCGCAATAGGCACAGGACTCACAGATGGCGCAGCTTTCAGAAGACAACAATTTTACTTCTGCACCCTCTTCCTGAAAGATTTTTCCTAATGAGCGGGTGATTTCTTCATGATCAAATCGGGTCTGCAGTGTTTCTTCCATATTAGCGATATCCGTAACTTCCGCAATTGTTGTAAACAGAAATGCTCCACTATAATTCAGACAACGTAATCTGCATTCTTCTACTGTTCCAACTGCTGGAGGACAAGACCAGGATTTCCCGTACATCGGACACTCCTGCTTACAAATCTGGCGTACTTCTTCCTTAAAAGTAAGCTCTTCTGGAGAAATCCACTCATACTGCATCAGCGGCAGTTCTAAAATTTTAGATTCAATTTGTTCTTTAAAATTATGATTATTCATAGATTTCCTATTTTAATACTGCTAAAAACAGCTCATAGAAGTCGTCTTCTCCATCCAGAAGAGGCGCATTTTCGCCACCGCCGTTGGTGCTTCTTCTCATGGCTGCGTAGGATTCTTCACCTGCAACGATTACGTCAATTGGATAGATTTCATAACCCATTTCACGACAGATGACACAGAATTCATCTAATGGATCAGCTGCTTTTTCTGTAGCAAGGATCTTTGCCCGAAGTGCTTCATCCTTTAATGCTTTGTTCTGCAATTCCTGTAACATTTCAAAAGTATTCATAAAGTCTCCTCCTGATGGCAGTTCAGATTATCTCTGTTAATTATTCTATAAATTTATCACTTTAAAGCTGTATCGTCAAATAGTAAAAAGAAAAATCCCATAATTGCCGTAAATATTGTGTTATTTTTATGGAAATTCGATTTAGAAGATTGTTTCTTTAGGAACGTTTTTAATATGTATTATTTTATTTATTATTCAGCCTTTTGATTGGGAACTTGGCCTAATTACCGTAGCAGGTGCGATGGTTCTCATTATTACCGGCTGTGTTGATGGTCAGCATGCCATGAGCAATATGCAGTGGTCAGCACTTGTTACTTTAGGTGCCGCACTGGCAATCGCCAAAGGATTTGTAAAATCAGGTGTTGGTGAAGTTGTTATGGATTGGCTGATGCTAACATTAGGAAGCTGGGTTGCAAATCCTGTTGTTTTAGTTACTGTATTCCTTGTAACCGGATTTTTACTTTCCCAGTTTTTGTCCAATGGTTCTCTGGTTTCCATGCTTGCAGCTATCGGCATTCCTATGGCAATCGAAATCGGATGTAATCCTATGCCAGTCGCGATGGCATGTGTCTTTGGATGCAGCTTAGCTATGGCTACACCAGTTGCCACTACTACCATTACTATGGTACAGGTAGCGGGCTATAGATTCAAAGATTATTTCCGTATTGGTGGTCTGGTCGGTCTGATTTCTCTTATAACTGTCTGGGCAAGTCTTATTCTGGTATACGGTCTTATTTAATAAAAGGAGGTATTTATGGAACACCTGCTCCATGCACCGCATATTGGAATGCGAAAAATCAAAAGTATTCTGGCAATCTTCGTTGGTTTCTGCCTTTGGCAGATTCTTCGAATCTTTATACCAGGACTGGAAGTACATCCCATTTTCATTTATATTTATGGAATGATCGAGATTCGGGAAACCTCTGATAAAACAAAGGATTATGGAAAAATGCGTATCAAAGCAACTTTTACTGCAATCCTCATCGGCCTGCCAATCATGCTTTTATCCGACTGGCTTCGTCCGATTATTCTTGATGCTAAAGGACGAAGTACCATTTTCGAAATCACAGTTCTGATACTTGGCGCTTTAATAGTCCTTTGTGTCGCAGAATGGGTAAAATGCAAAGTTTACTGTGGTCTTGCTGCTGCAATCTATATGATTCTTATGATCAGCCATTTTGAAAGCAGTATGTATCTTTATTCTATCATGCGTGCATTTCAGACTATTATCGGTGTTACCATTGCATGGTTCATAAATGTAAAACTGCTGCCCTATCCACCAAAGCCGGGAACTCTCAGTTATTGGTTAGAACAAAAAAAATCTCCAAAATTAAAATAAAAAAAGTCTGTCTGAATAATTTGGAATATACCAATTTTCGGACAGACTTTCTTTAACGCTATTTATGATATGGTTCGTTATTTCTAATGCGGAAACTGCGATAAATCTGTTCTAATAAAATGACTCGCATAAGCTGATGCGGAAATGTCATTTTTGAAAAACTTAATTTAAAATCAGCCCGATTCAACACTTTTGGTGTTAAACCCAAAGAGCCTCCGATGATAAATACCAGATGGCTGACACCGTTTACATTCCATTTTTCCATTTTATCTGCCAGTTCCTCTGAATCCAGCTGTTTTCCTTCAATTGCCAGAGCAACCACATAAGCTCCATCAGGTACTTTTACAAGAATTCTATCGCCCTCTTTTTCTTTAATCTGGTTTTCAATCGCTTCTGACGCACCATCCGGTGTCTTTTCATCTGCCACCTCTACGATTTCCAATTTGCAATATCTTGAAAGACGCTTTGCATACTCTGCAATGGCATCTGTAAAATACTTCTCTTTGATTTTTCCTACAGTAATTAAAGTGATTTTCATTGTAAGTCCTCTCAGGTTTTGATATACTTGCTTAATGAACCTCTTTTGTTCATTATCATTCTTAAATTTTAGTATACACTAAGGAGAACATTATGGCAAAACAATATATTGAACCACAAAAACGTTATGAAGATCACCGCTCTACAGGATTCCTGTTTCTGATTATCGGTATCATTGGAGCTGCTGCAGTCATTCTTTGCTGGACAGGTGTTTTTAAATTCCCATTGAACGGATTTCAGTTAGGCATTTTATTAGCAATGTTTATTGCTTTTATCGCATTTGGGCTCTGGTCATTCAAACGTGCATCCGAAGTCGCAAAAACTATCGCTTCTGAAAATGATCATGTAGCAAATATGCGCAAATGGATTTCTGAAAATCGTGATGGATTCTGCGTTTCCGATACATCCGGACTTTCCGGAAGCGAAATCTTTTTTCAGCGCGAACAGGATATTCATGATGCAATTATCGCACAGTATCCGGAAATCGACGAAAGCCTGTTGGACATTTTAGTAGAGGAAACCTATCAGGCACTTTTCGAACAAATGTAATTATCTGAAATCAATAATTATAAAATAAAAAAGATGTCTCAAGCATTGATATGTACCCCCTTTACTGGACAAAACCAGTAAAGGGGGATTTTTTTATTATATAACTCAACAAGGCTTTTCACCAGGTTTCAATGTTACTCTGCTTTTACGCTGTCATATAAACGATTATCTGGGATTTCGTATCCGAGTTTGGATTCAAGTAATTTTCTTTCATAAAGAATCTGCTTTAATACATCTGTATCATTTGTACACTTTGCAATTCTGTCAAGACATGCAATATTATCTTTTAACATTCCTTCGTACTGTTTATCTGTCATAGGTTCAAACATTCTTTCAACCCCTTTCGTTATTTTCATATAATTATTATAAGGGGAATTTTTGTGCAGTGTAAAGTCTTATTTCATTATAAATGTGTAGCTTTGCTGGGTAATCCGGCGAAATGCCGAGGCGGAAATGAAATAGCGGACGCTATCTCAAGATTACTTCTTAAGTATAACATCCGCTATAAAATAATTCAATTCAATTTTTATCAACTAAAATATTATGCGTACTTTCTCATTGCAGCTTCTACAACATGTCCAACGAGTACAGAAGTTGTAACACTTCCTACACCGCCTGGAACTGGTGTGATTGCATCAACGATAGGTTCAACTGCTGCGTAATCGCAGTCTCCACAAAGTTTGCCTTCAGCATTTACGTTAATACCAACATCAATTACTGTCTGTCCTTCTGAAACGTATTCAGCACCTACAACACCTGCACGGCCTGCAGCTACGATTACGATATCAGCTTCTCTTGTTACAGATGGCATATCAACAGTCTTTGTATGACAGATAGTCACTGTTGCGTTTTTCTGAACAAGCATCATAGCAGCTGGTTTACCAACTACTAAAGAACGTCCGATAACAACTGCTTTTTTACCTGTACAATCGATTCCGTAGTGATCTAAGATTTCCATACATGCCTGTGGTGTACATGGAGGGAAACCAACCTTCTGTCCTGTAAATACACCGCCAAGAGATGCATCTGTCTGACAGTCAACGTCTTTTTCAGCAGCCAGAGCATTTTCTACAACTTTCTGGTTGATGTGTTTTGGAAGTGGACGGAACATTAATACACCATGAATGTTATCATCGTTATTAACTTCGTCGATTACTTTTAAGAGTTCTTCCTGAGAAACATCTGCAGGAAGTAAATATTTTTTATATTCTACGCCAAGAGTTTCACAACGTTTTGTTGCTCCTCTTTCGTAAGATAAATCGTCTGGTCTTTCTCCTACACGAATAATTCCTAAAGTAGGTTTGATTCCTTTTTCATTTAATGTTGCAACATCAGCTTTAATTCTTTCGTTTAAAGCAGCTGTAACTTCTTTGCCTAATAACTGTTTTGCCATATTGGTCTCCTATATTATCCGCGAAGTCTCGCATTTACTTTTTCAAAGATTTCATCAGCTTTTTTGCCATATTCTTCGATCATCTTGTCAGCTTTTGCATTTAATTCTGCAGCGTATTCTTTATCAGCCATGGATTTTGTGTTGATAAATACGTTTAAGGAAGCGCCAAGCAAAGCACCTTTACAGAATGCAACACCTACACCAGCATCAGAGATTGCAAATGCAGAGCCCTTTGCAGCAAATTCTTCGATTACATCGATTGCTTCACAGCATTTTTCCATGATTTCCATTGGAACTGAGCAGGCATCTTTTAATACGATTGCCATTACACGAGCCTTTTCAGCTTTTTCTTCTTCTGTTTCTTTTGGAAGACCATATGCTTTTGCAAGTGGTTCGAAAACTTCTGCATCTCTTTCAACTAATCTTAAGAAATCAGCCTGAAGAGCTGTTGCTTTTTCTTTTAATGCAATGATATCAGCTTCTACATCGGCATATTTTTTCTTTCCAACTGTTAAGCTTCCTACCATGTTACCAAGTGCCATACCAACAGCACCAACTAAAGCAGATGCACCGCCGCCGCCTGGAACAGGAGCTTTAGAAGCAAGTACTTCTACGAATTCTTCGCATGTGTTCTGAGTAAATCCCATGATGATATTCTCCTTTATACGCAAAGAACACACTACTCCCCTTTGTTTTTCAAAGGGAAGCGGTATGTCTTTGTATTAAATATTCTTGCTTATTAAACTTCTGATGTTCAATAAGATTCCTTTTAAAAATTATCTAATTCCTAGAATAATCCTGTGATCTTACCTGTTTCATCTACATCGATCTTTTCAGCAGCTGGAACTTTTGGTAAGCCTGGCATTGTCATGATTTCACCTGTTAATGCAACGATGAAACCTGCACCTGCAGATACTTTTAAGTTACGTACTGTAACTTCGAAATCCTTAGGAGCACCAAGTTTTGTCTGATCGTCTGTGAAGCTGTACTGTGTCTTAGCTACGCAGATTGGAAGGTTACCATAACCCATATCTGTAAGCTGTTTAGCCTGTTTCTGAGCGTTAGCTGTAAGAACAACTCCTTTACCATGATAAATCTTTGTAACGATTGCGTTAAGTTTATCTTCGATAGTACCTTCTAATTCGTATGAGTAGTGGAAGTCACTTGGTTCTTCAACTAATCTTAATACTTCTTCAGCTAATTTGATACCGCCTTCGCCGCCTTTTGCCCATACTTCAGAAAGAGCAACGTTAACACCGAGTTCTTTACATTTAGCTTCAACAAGATCAAGTTCAGCTTTTGTATCTGTTGGGAATGCGTTGATAGCAACTACACATGGTAAGCCATAAACATTTTTAATATTTCCAACGTGCTGTAAAAGGTTTGGAAGACCTTTTTCAAGAGCTTCAAGGTTTTCATTGTTAAGGTCAGCTTTTGCAACACCGCCATTGTATTTCAGAGCACGTACTGTAGCAACGATAACAACTGCGTTTGGTTTTAAGCCAGCCATACGACATTTAATGTCGAGGAATTTTTCAGCACCAAGGTCAGCACCGAAACCAGCTTCTGTGATTGTGTAATCAGCTAATTTAAGAGCCATCTTTGTAGCTGTTACAGAGTTACATCCATGAGCGATGTTAGCGAATGGTCCACCGTGAACGATTGCTGGTACATGTTCAAGAGTCTGTACTAAGTTTGGTTTTAAAGCGTCTTTTAAGAGAGCTGCCATAGCACCCTGAGCGTTTAAGTCACCAGCAGTCACAGGTTTCTGTTCTGATGGTTTTCCATATGTATAACCGATAACGATTCTTGATAATCTAGCTTTTAAGTCATTGATATCGCTTGCAAGACAAAGAACTGCCATGATTTCTGATGCTACTGTGATATCGTATCCATCTTCTCTTGGTGTTCCATCTGTTCTTCCGCCAAGACCATCTACTACGTTACGTAACTGACGGTCGTTCATATCTACACATCTTCTCCATGTGATCTTTCTTGGGTCGATGTTTAATGCGTTACCCTGGAAAATATGGTTATCGATCATAGCAGCAAGTAAGTTGTTTGCAGCACCGATAGCGTGGAAGTCGCCTGTGAAGTGAAGGTTGATATCTTCCATTGGAACTACCTGAGCGTATCCACCACCTGCAGCACCACCTTTAACACCGAAAACTGGTCCAAGAGACGGTTCACGAAGTGCAACCATAACTTTCTTGCCGAGTTTCTGCATGCCATCAGCAAGACCTACTGTTGTAGTAGTTTTTCCTTCTCCGGCTGGAGTTGGGTTAATAGCTGTTACAAGGATTAATTTTCCGTTTTCTGCATCAGACTCTCTTAATAAGTTATAGTCGATTTTTGCCTTGTAATTTCCATACTGTTCCAGATATTTTGGATCAATACCAGCTTTTGCAGCGATTTCTGTAATTGGCTGCATTGTTACTTCCTGTGCGATTTCAATGTCAGATTTGTATCCCATTGTAAAATCCCCTTTCTTGCCTCTTAAATTTTATTTTTAGTGCTTTGCACTATAGATTCTTTGTATATACTAAATTAAATGACTGCGCCAGATATATGGTTTTTTATATACCCCGCATACCTTATATAGTATATCTCATGGTTCAATAATACACCCATTGGAATTTCTTGTAAAGAGTGTTTTGTTATTTTTTTATCAATTCTTACTTTGTCAAACCTTTCAGTGTGGTGATAGAAATATCTCCTGCCACTACCATGTCTTCCGCATAAAATCCATTCAGAAAATTGTCTTCATAAAGAATCTGCGCTGATGGTGGAAACTCATCATCTGCTTCCCAGAAAATGAATCTCATATGATAATTGTTGATTACCTCAAACTCGTATGCCACATCTCCCATTTTAATCGGTGTCGCACCAAGCTTTCTCATGGCCTCTTTAAACTTGTCCAGCTTATAGCCAAACCCATAGGTCAGTCTGGAAATGCATCTTCCGGTAAATGGCTGTAAATATAACTCTCCATAGGTTGGTACTTCACGGAAAGTAATATACTTTCCGCTGCTCATCACATTTTTTCCCTCAATTAAATATCTCATAACAAAGGTTCTGGATGGAATATTATCCATCATAATGAGATATGCATCAGGATCATCTGTCTTTGGAGCAATCTCAAATTCTGGAAAACTGATTCCATATTCATATCCCATCAAACGAACGAGAAACTCGCATTTTTCTTCGTCATATGGAATGCCACATCTCGTCGATACTTCTTTTGGATCCAGCTTTTCATATTTCTCGAGATAGTACTCAAAAGGCTTTTCTTCTTTATTATTATCAATCTGTTTTGGTTCTGTCTGCATTGGAAACACGTCCCTTCTGTCATTTTGTCAGAGATGATTCCCTGCTTCTTATATATCCGCCTGTTTTACATTTGGAAAAAGAGAAGAATTTGTATGCGGAATAAAGCATGCTGCCACAAATTCATCCATATAACCTGGTGTTGTGCTAAGCTCCATGTAAGTCATGTTCTTTGAAAGCTCGTACACCTTTTCTTCTGCAGGCTCTGATAATACCATTGCGTAAGCACCTGCCAGTGAGGAGTTACCAATGTAATGATATTTTTCTACACCAATATCCGGGAACATCCCAATATTGACTGCATTTTCCATATTGATACCGCTTCCGATACCACCTGCAACGTATACATTTTCAATCATGGATACGTCGAAATCTAAGGACACCAGCATTGTGTAGATTGCTGAGAAGATTGCGCCTTTTGCACGGATAAAGTTATCAATATCAACTTCATTGATTTCAATGTCTTTTACGCTGCCAGCCTCTTCTTTTGTTGCCAGCAGATAACTTCCGATGCCATATTTATCATGACGCACTCTCGCACCTTCACGAATAAATTTTCCGTTTGGTCCGATAATCTTACATCTAAAGAGTTCAGCAATCACATCAATGATGCCGGAGCCACATAATCCCACCGGTTTTGTTCCTTCGTCACCAACGATTGTAAATGTCGGTTCCATTGTCACAGGATCAATGACACATGCTTCAATGGCTCCATCTGTCGCTCTCATACCACAGGAAATATCTCCACCTTCAAATGCTGGACCTGCCGAACATGCACAGCTCATCATAAAGTCTGAATTTCCAAATACAAGTTCTCCATTTGTACCAAGATCTACAAAAAGGCTGAATGACTCCTGCGCCCACACCATGCTGACTAATGTACCAGCTGTAATATCGCCGCCTACATAGCTTCCAATATTTGGAGCAATGATAATTCTTGCATCTGGATGAATCTTAATATCTAAATCTCTTCCGTGGATGCTGTCTGTACCAAAAAATGTTGGAATAAATGGCTCCATACGAATTGGATCACCATCAACACCTACAAAAAGATGGTTCATAGTCGTATTTGCACCAATACACATACTGTAAATACAGTTTGGTGCAACTTTGGCTGCCCGGCACATATTTATGATCATTGGATTAATAGTCTCATCAATGATTGCCTTCTGAAGTTTTGCAACTCCGCCCGGTTTCTGCTGTTCAATAATACGATTGATAACGTCTGCACCGTAGCGAATCTGTCCATTGCCTGAAGATGCTTTTGCAAGAATCTTTCCGGTCAGTAAATCTAAGATCACTCCTGATACCGTTGTTGTACCGATATCAATCGCAAGTCCTGTAACATATGCTTCTTTGTCAGCAGGAACAAGGTCGTATACAAATACTTCCTCATCTTTTACTGTTACAACTGCTTTTACATGAAATGCAGCCGCACGCAGTACTTTTGCCATTTTTCGAAGTACGGTGAAAGATAATTTAATGTTTTCTTTGCCAGTCTGTGCCTCTAGCGCCCACACAAGACGTTCATTATCCGGCATCGTATCGTCCAGTGTCGGTTCATCCATCTGCAGTTCGATGACCTCAAAACTGTTTTTAAATTCTACGCCTGCCGCTTTAATTTCTTCTGTTGCTTTATTAAAAATCTGGATTTCTTCCGGTGAGCTTAAATCCGCCACTTTCATTCTGCTTTTATAAGCAGATGCAATGTCCGGCACCATCACCTCTACATCTCCCGTAATCGTACTGACACAAGAGAGTCTCCATCCTTCTGAATATTCTGCCTCACTAATATGACGGGTTTTCTTTGAATCCAATTCCCCGCTTAAAAACTTTACTTTACATTTACCGCAGGATGCGTTTCCTGAACACGGAGCATCGATGGCTACATTGACTTTTCTGGCAACCTCCAGAAGATTTTCGCCAAGTGCTGCGCTTGCTTCTACCTGCGATCCGTCCTCAAATTTAAATAATACCTTAGCCATTACGTTCTCCCTACTTATCGAATGATGGTTAATGAAAAAGAAAGCCATAACATGGCTGGTGAAAGGCCAAAGCCCTTCACCAACCTATTACGGCATTTGAAATTAGATTTCTAAGTAGGAATCTGCGTAAAGTGTGTTGTTCTTGAAAATATCACAAGATTTAATTGTTTCCATTAATCTTAAATCACATGGATTTACGATAGCGGATGTTAAACCGTTCATCATAGCCATAGCTACTAATGCAGAGTCCATAATTGGTCTGATGTGTTTTGGCATACCGTTGGAGTTGTTAGAAAGACCACCTGTAGAGTTCAGTTCCATATCGCTGAACATCTTGATTGCTTCTAATACTTCCATCTGTTTGTCCTGCATACCTTTAACAACGAGGAATAATGGATCGAACCAGAGATCTGAAGGATCCATACCCTGCATCATACCTCTTTCAAGCATGTTCTGGCAGTGCATCATACGTTCGTCGTTGTCTGCTGCAATACCTTCTGCTGAACAAAGAGCGATAACGATTGCATCGTTTGCAGCTGCAAGGTCGATGTTTTCGATACGTCCGCCTGCGTCTGCAGAGTTAACGATTGGTTTACCTTTGCTTCTGTTGTATACAGAAATACCAGCTTCGATAGCCTTCTTGTTTGCTGTATCAAGTGCTAAAGGAACATTGTCAAATGCATCCTGGATTGTTGTTACAGCCCATTTCATTAATTCTTCACCGTTGTTTTCAGCAGGTCCGATATTAACGTCCAGATATGTAGCGCCAGCGTCAAGCTGTTCTTTCGCTCTCTTTAAGATTGGTTCTGGATTCATTTCTTCCATAGCTTTACGAATAACTGGGGAAATGCAGTGAATTCTTTCACCGATAGTAACAAATTTTGCCATCGTTTTTTCTCCTTTTATGGGTTATTTTTTTATTTTAAGAAAAACCTACTCTTAGATTTCTCCGTTTTCCTGCATATCTTTCAGGAATTTAACGAGCTGTGCAGCTTCGTTTGGAGCAATGATTACTTCCCAACCTGGAAGTTTTGCTTCGATGTCACCCTTTAATACAGCAACCTTACCTGGGATGATAACTTTTCTGCTCTTAACCTTATCTTCTACGTTTTCCTGGAAGAACTTAGAAATTGTGTTACCAGAGAATTTACCAGCTGCCCAAGATGTTAATACAGATAATCCGCCTGCATCAGAGATAACAAGGTTTACAGGTACTCCTGATCTTTCAAGTTCGCCTGATACTAAGAAGTATGTAAGAGCGAAGTCTACTGTTGTTACACATACGCTGTTTTCATCTGCACCGTTGATTGGGTAGATACCTGTTTCAACTTTCATTGGTTTCTGTGGGTCTGTGAATACGTTCTGACGAAGTCCGAATAATGGAAGAGCTTCTGCATATGTCATCTGATCCATTACTACGATTGAACCGTATTTCATTGTAAACAGAGATGCTAAACCGCACTGTTCTGTTGTATCAGCTGTTAAAGCTGCAACGTTAACGATAGATGGGTAACCGCATGTTCTGTCTGGGTTTTTAGCTAATGCAGCACGACGAACTTTTACAGCTGTAGCGAATGTATCTTTGATTGTACCTTCTGTACAGTCAAGAACTAATTCTTTGTATCCAAGTCCTTCGATTGCTTTTGTTGTGTCGTATAATTCATCAATGTTAGCTGCGCAAACACCGAGAACAACGCCAGCTGCTTTTGCAACTTCTACCATTTCAGCGTAGTTAGCTGCTGTAGCACCGTTTAAGATTGGTTTTTCAGCTGCGCAAACATCTAAAGCTGCTTTTGCTGCTGCAACATCTGTACATCCGAGGATGATAGTTTTGCCTTTACCAGCAACTTTTTTAACTGTTTCAGCGTAGTCTGCTTCACCTGTGTAATCAACGTATACCATTTCTACGTGCATTCTTTCACTGATACGATCGTAGTCTACGTTGTCGATTACTGCCATTTTAGCATCAACATCAGCTGCGTTTACGCGAACTGCATAACGTGTTTTGCTAACGAATGTTTTTTCATGTCTGTAGAGAACTGTTTCTCCGCCTAATGAGTATTCAGCATCGCCTGTACCAACTTTGATAGTTTTCATTGGTGGTGCTGTAGCTTCTGATAATGCTGCCATAGCATCGCTTGACATATGTGGACATTTAGAGATGTCTACTGCACCCTGAGCAACTTTCATGGAGAAAGCCATACATGTTGGGCTTCCACATTCTTTACAGTTTGTTTTTGGTGTTAATTTAAAAATGTCTAAACCTTTTAATGCCATCTTGATTTTCCTCCTTCTCTTCCTACATTAATTCCTTGATTAATTTAGAAACAGTTGCTACAGAAGTAGGATGTTTCAAAATTACTGCATTGGAACCGGATGCTAATACAGCCATAGCTGTTGCAACTTCCATGTTCACACCACGAGCGTCTACAGGACCCCATGCTGGAATATCAGCTTCAGAAGCTGTAGATTCCTTAACAGCCCATGTTTCATCACCAACATTTGTCATGATTGGCATCTGTAACTGAGCATCGTCCTGTCCTAAAGCAGCTGCTTTTACACGGTCTAATGTAGAAACTACATATTCAAAACCGTAACCTGCTGTAGCTGTACCAACGTTCATAACGATGTTGCCCATGTCAACGCCTACCTGAGAGATAACAACGTTTAACTGTTTTGCAAGGTTGATATCTACTGAAGATTCAGCACCAACCTTCTGGCCATATGCTAATACTGCAGATGCTGCAACACCTTTGTAGTTTTCTTCTTTAGCGGAGAAGATCAGAACGTTTTTGCCCTGAAGTGCTTCTGCTGCTTTGTTGAAGATTTCAGCATCTTTTTCAGCATTTTTACATCCAGCGATTACTAATGGCATATCTGTAGCTGCTGCAACTTCATTGATGATTGCAAGGCAGTCTTCTACAGGTGCATTTTCACCATTTGGATCAGCTTTGTCGAATTTTAATACAAGGAAGTCTGCACCTTCCATTGCTGCTGCTCTCTGAGCGATTTCTCCCCAGTTAGAGCATCCTTCGTAGTAAGCTTTGATACCTTCGGATTCGTTTTCAAAACCGTGGTCTGTAATAAGTACACCAACCTTTGGTGCATTTTCAATTGGAGCATCGAATGAGTATAATGGAGCTACGCATTCGCCGCCAAGTTTTACTGCTTTGTCGCCAGTACCGATTTCAACTGTACGAATTGCAGCATTAAATTTTCCTGATTTTCCATTAAATGGCATTGTAATTTTCCTCCTCTATAGGGTTGTATATCTTTACATCATAGGATCCATACCAAGTGCTGGATGTCCCTTTTCTGTTAAGAACGCAAGTAATGTTTCCGGATCTTCAGCAATTGTTTCATCACCGATCATATCTGTGAAGTTTTCGATTCCATATAATTCGAAAGCTGTCTTGTTTAATCTGTCTGCAACAGTTTCTTTTAATTCTTTTGGCATCCATACGATACGTTCAATACCGCCTTCTGCTTTCATGAATTTCTTGGAAGCGATGAAGTGTTTACCATGACCCATGAAACCTGGAGTCTGAACACCGCCGCCTGTCATGGAAGCAAGTTCCGGGAATGTCATACCAAGTGGTGTAACACCGGCATATTCACGGTTTGCAATAATGACACCATTAGAGAATGGTTCGATACCACAGATACATTCGAAGCATCCACAGGATGTCATTGGATCTTCCATAATAGAGTACAGTGTTACCTGCTCTACAGCACCCTGAGAGAATTTTTTAACTGCTTCATTAACATCTTCGTAAGCACCTGTTCTTTCATCAATAACACGTTCTTTTGTAATTACCTGACATGGACCATTTGGATCCAGTTCATTCGTAGCTTTTGCGTCTAACCATGAAACCGCACCGCAGAGACCAAGTCTTTCTGGTGTAACTACACATACGTGTGATGGGGAGAATGCCTGACAAAGAATACAGCTGTAATATACGTCTACTGCTTCGTCTGTTAAGCTGTTCAAACGTTCATCACGTTTGTTGAATGTTTCAACTGCCAGTTCATGACGAAGTTTTGTACAATCTTCCGGATTTGTATAAATTTTCACCTGACATTTATCAACGATCGCATCATATTCGTTCTTAATTTTAGCATAAAGAACTTCACCGATGTGTTTTGCACGGAAGCCTGCTGCATAAGCATCTTTGCTGATACGAACACGGATCATATCACGCTGACCTGTATGCATTACACCTTCGATACAGTTGATGTAGCTGTGGAATTTACGTTCAATAACTGACTCGAAATCAGCCTGCATGTTCTTTCCTGCAACTTCAACAACATAACCAATACTGTGTTTGCTTCCAACTTCAAATTCATCGATTTCCGGTCCGATTACTTCAATCTTATGATCTTCAATCTCTGAAAGCTCTTTAGACTGAACTAATTCGAAACAGTCTACACGAGAACCGTCGAATTCAACCTGCATATCACCGCGACGAATGATTTCGCCTTCGAATGCAGAGGCAAATGCAACAGGAATGTCAATGTTTGTAACTTTAATCTTAATTCCTCTTGCTTCTAAAGATGTAGCGTTCATAGCCGCTGTGTCGAGCTGCTGGATCAATGCACCTGGTACTTCTGCAATGTTTTCTGTTTCGTTAGAAATTACAGGGAAACCAAGTTTAATAGCACCTGCACCTGCTGCTAAGATAACGTCATCAATTGGTTTAAATGCATTTACAAATGCTGGTACACGCTGTGCTGTGTAAGCAAGGAGCGCACCTGCATCGCCTGGTGTTACATTACCAAAGATAAGCGCTGCACGAATTGCAACAGATACAATATGAATAACACTTGTTACGTCTTTTCCTAATGGAACAACACGTAAGCCTGCGCCTGTTTTGTATCCTAATTCTTCACACTGATCAATGATTCCACCAACTAATGCTACTAAGATACCCTGTGCCTGATAGCTCTTAATTAAGTCAACACCTTCCTGTGCGGTTGGAGCGCTTCCTAAGATAACAGCTACACCAGGGATATCTCCTGTTACCAATGGTACACCAAGAGTACGGATAATCGCATCTGAGAGATGTCCATAGCATGGTTCTGCATATGGAGCTGCACCATCGATATATTTTAATGCTTCAATAAATTCTGCACAAAGTGCAGTTGCAACACCTGACATTAAAGCATCATCAAGTTCATGATTTCTTGTCATCAGAGTTTTTACAACTCCTACCGCTTCTTTTAAGTCGCCAAGTGTTTTTACCTTCACACCTGTTACTGCATAGTAACATGGAAGACAGTATGCTGTATCTGGAAATCCGACAGCTTTGTCTGCACCATGTTCAGCGATTGCTGCATCGATGGCACCTACTGTCAGACCATATACTGCGTCATTACCATTAAAAATTCTGTTAATTAACATAGCTTTTAATCCTCGTTCTAATGACATGGTTATAAGCAAGAGAAAATCCCTCGATTTTCTCTCGCTTATTTATTTAGCATTTAATTTTTTACATCATAGGATCCATTCCAAGTGCTGGATGTCCTTTTTCTGTTAAGAATCCAAGTAATGTTTCTGGATCTTCAGCGATTGTTTCGTCACCGATCATATCTGTGAAGTTTTCAATGCCGTAAAGTTCAAAAGCTGTCTTGTTTAATCTTTCAGCAACAGTTTCTTTTAATTCTTTTGGCATCCAAACGATACGTTCGATACCGCCTTCTGCCTTCATGAACTTCTTAGAAGCGATGAAGTGTTTACCATGACCCATGAAACCTGGAGTCTGAACACCACCACCTGTCATAGAAGCAAGTTCTGGGAATGTCATACCAAGTGGTGTCATGCCAGCGTATTCACGGTTTGCAATGATTACACCATTTGAGAATGGTTCAATACCACAGATACATTCGAAACATCCACAGGAAGTCATTGGATCTTCCATGATAGAGTAAAGTGTTACCTGCTCTACAGCACCCTGAGAGAACTTCTTAACTGCTTCATTAACGTCTTCATAAGCACCTGTTCTTTCGTCGATGATACGTTCTTTTGTGATGATCTGACATGGACCATTTGGATCCAGTTCGTTTGTAGCCTTAGCATCTAACCATGAAACTGCACCACAGAGACCAAGACGTTCTGGTGTAACAACACATACGTGTGATGGAGAGAATGCCTGGCAAAGAATACAGCTGTAGTATACGTCTACAGATTCGTCTGTTAAGCTTTCAAGACGAGCATCACGTTTGTCGAATGTTTCGATTGCAAGTTCATGGCGAAGTTTCGTACATTCTTCTGGGTTTGTGTAAATCTTAACCTGAAGTTTATCAACGATTGCTTCGTAATCGTTCTTAATCTTAGCGTAAAGAACTTCACCAATGTGTTTTAATCTAAATCCAGCTTCATAAGCATCTTTGCTGATACGAACACGGATCATATCACGCTGACCTGTATGCATTACACCTTCGATACAGTTGATGTAGCTGTGGAACTTACGTTCAATAACTGATTCAAAATCAGGCTGCATGTTCTTACCAGCAACTTCAACAACATAACCGATGCTGTGTTTTTCGCCAACGCCCCATTCGTCGATGTCTGGTCCGATTACTTCAATCTTGTGATCTTCTACTTCTGTAAGTTCTTTTGTCTGAACTAATTCGAAGCAGTCTACACGAGAACCATCGAATTCAACCTGCATATCGCCACGACGGATAATTTCACCTTCGAATGCAGATGCGAATGCAACTGGGATATCAATATTTGTAATTTTAAGTTTAATTCCACGAGCTTCAAGGGAAATTGGATTCCACTGTGAAACATCTTCGAATTTGATTAAGCTCTTTGGTACAGATGGTGTGTATTCCATATCGTTTGTAACTACTGGGAAACCATACCAGATAGCGCCAGCACCACAAGCAACTGTCATTTCATCTAATGGACCAAATGCGTTAACAAATGCGTTAATTCTTTCAAATGTGTATTTCTGAAGGGCTGCTTTGTCACCTGGTGTTACGTTACCGAAGATGAGAGCTGCTCTTAAAGCTACAGATACAATATGGATTACAGAGTTGATTTCTTTTCCGAGTGGTACTACACGTACTGCGAAACCTGTCTTATATCCAGCTTCTGCAAGCTGATCACAGCATTCACCAACGAGGGCAACGAAGATACCCTGAGACTGGTAGCTCTTAACTAAATCTACTGCTTCCTGTGTGCTTGGAGCTTTACCGATGATTACAGCAACACCTGGAATGTCACCTGTTACCAATGGAACACCAAGTTCACGGATCTTAGCATCTGAGAAATGTCCTTCTAATGGAAGTTCATATGGCTGTGCTCCGTCGATGTATTTGAGAACTTCGATGAACTCTGCACAAAGAGCTGTAGCAACGCCTGACTTGAATCCTGAGTCAAGTCTTCTTTCTCTTGTCATAAGGCTCTTGATGTAACCCATAGCGTTTTTCATTTCGCCAAGAGTTGCGATCTTTTCACCTGTTTCTGAATAATAACATGGCAGACTGTAAGCTGTTTCTGGGAATCCTACTGCTTTGTCTTCGCCGTATTTCGCGATAGCTGCTTCCAGATCAGCGACTGCTCTGTCATACATTTTATCATTACCATTGAAAACTATATCAAATAATAACACTGTCATACCTCCGTTCAGATCATTGAGCGATCTATTTTTTCTTTGATTTGCTTTATTTCATTCGTTGCAATCTCACTGAAATCGTATGGGGATTTACCCTGACGATCGGCGTCAATCACTTCTTCGTTGTAATGAATAAACCCTAACAAATCTTCTGCCGGTATTTTGCTTCGAATATATTCTTCATCTTCTGCGCTGCGAACTTTATTCGCTACAACACTCACCTGATGGACTCCAAGATCTTCTGCAAGACGTTTTACATTCTTGTAAGTCTGAACACTTCTTGCGCCTGGTTCAATGACTACGATAAATCTGTCCATTCCTTCTGTGGTACCTCGTCCTAAATGTTCAAGGCCTGCTTCCATATCAAGAATGACCACATCATCACTTCTCAAAACCAGATGGCTGATAACGCGTTTTAACATTACATGTTCTGGACAAACGCATCCGCCTCCGCCAGTTTCCACCGTACCCATAACAAGTAATTTTACTCCGTTACAGGATTTTGCATATGTATCAGGAATATCATCGACCTTCGGATTGATCTTAAAGAATTTACCATCACCGCTGGCACCAGTTCTTTCCTGTACCAGTTTTCTCATTTTGGAGATTGGTGTGATAGAATCCAGAACCTCCTCGTCAAACCCAAGTGCTAAGCCAAGGTTTGCGTCCGGATCCACATCCGCTGCCAATACACTTCTTCCCTCGTCTGCGTAAAGTCTCGCTAAAGTTGCCGCAAAAGTTGTTTTACCTACGCCGCCTTTACCGGTTACTGCAATTTTCATATTGCTTATTCATCCTTCCCTGCACTTTTATTAGATACCAAGTGCTTCTCGTTTCTTTTCGATTGCTTCGACCATCATATCGCCCAGTTTATCAATGTCTGTTTCAACAGTAAAGCAAGCTTCAACCCAATCACGAAGGCCGCCTTTTAATAATTCATCTACTTCTTTGGAACCTGTAGCGTATGGTTCAACACCAAGGTATGTATCAATACCTGTAGCTACTACGTAGTTACCGATAGAAACAGCTTTTTCTGACATCCATTCCGGAGCACATCCAAGAACTGGGATTTCAGAAATCTTCCAGCCTGAATCTTTAGCGATTTCAGATGCAAGAATCATCATACGGGAAATATCTACACAAGATCCCATGTGAAGTACTGGTGGGATATCTGCTAATTCACAAACACGTTTCAGACCAGCGCCGCAAAGATCTTTTGCACGTTTGTCCATAAGACCAGCTTTTGCTGCAGCCTGTGCTGAACATCCTGTTGTGATAACGATAATATCGTTTTCAAGGAATTTCTTCATAAGTCCGATGTGAGCAACGTCTGGACGTACTTTAGGGTTGTTACATCCAACCATAGCTACTGCACCACGGAGAACACCAGATTTCACACAGTCAACTAATGGTAATGTTGTACCTGTCTTGTCAACGAAAGAGTTTGTTACGCCATCAAGTTTGTGAATGATTTCTTCAAATGAGAAACCAACAGTTGCTTTCTGTTTCTGATCTGGAATATGTACTAATTCTGGCTTACGATTCTTGAAGTTTTCGATAGCCATTTCTACGATCTTCTTAGCATCTCTGCCTGCTGTTTCAGGGCTGAATGGAATGAATTCAGAACCTGGGATCTGAGCGATTGGAGATGTTGTGATAAATTTTGTATGGAAACATTTGCTTAAAGGTCCTAAAGCTGGGAAGATACACTGTACGTCAACAATGATAGCTTCACAAGCACCTGTAAGAACTACGTTTTCCTGCTGTAAGAAGTTACCTGCCATTGGGATACCACGACGCATTGTTACTTCGTTTGAAGTACAGCATACACCAGAAATTGTGATTCCCTTTGCACCAACTGCTTTTGCTTTTTCAATCATTTCCTTAGAATCTGCAACTTCACAGATCATTTCGGAAAGTGATGGGTCATGTCCGTGAACAACGATGTTTACGTTTTCAACTTCCATAACACCAAGGTTTGCTTCTGTATCGATTTCATGAGGAGTTCCGAACATAACGTCTGAGAACTCTGTACCCATCATGGAACCGCCCCAACCATCGGAAAGACCTGCACGAAGTGCGTGACGGATGAGTGCTTTATGGTCTGAAGAACATCCCATATGTGTCATATGCATAGACTGTGAAACTTCACGGTCGATTGCACGTGGTTCGATACCTTCACGAGCCCAGATTTCCTGTGTATGTTCTGGAGCTCTCTTTAAGAATCTCTGTGTTCCGAATGGTTTACCATATTCAAGAAGAGCAAGTTCTGCCATTTCATGAGCCAAGTCATAAATGTCTTTGCCTTCTGTTTCAACACCCCATTCTTTTGCGATACGAATCAGTTTTGCAGGGTCTTTTACTTTGTAATCACCATCTGCTGATGTTTCATGTAATGTGTGACAGATTTCACGTCCATGGTCAGAGTGAGTAGCTGCACCACCTGCTGTAAATGTAAGGTAGTTTCTTGCTACGATACCAGCCGCATCACATCCACAGATTCCGCGAGGAGCTTTTGGAGTAACACGACATGGTCCCATAGAACAGAGACGACAGCAAACACCTGTTTCACCAAATTTACAGTGTGGAGTCTGCTGTTTAACACGAAGCTGCCATGTATCAGCACCAACTTTTTCAGCTGTTTCAAGCAATCTGGCTGTAGCCGCTTCAAATTCTTCAACTGTAGTCATTCTAAATTCGCCCATATTAACCTCCTTATAATAATATTGAGCATTTCAGGAAGTTTGACCCACTCCCCAGGGGTTACTTTACATAGGATTCCTATTGAACAGACGTTCAATAAGCGAGCATTAAAGATTCAGATTATCTAAAATCTGATATAAGGCCTTTTTCACTGGTGAATCCGCCGGAAGCTGGCTGGTAGGTTTTCCAGCGCAGTCACATTCATAAACTTCATCATCCTGTGGAACAACACCAAGCAAGTTCAAGCCCTGAAGCTCGATTTCTTCTTTGATACCGTCGTTCAACTCGCCTTTTGGCGCGCGATTTACGATCAGGCCAACTGTCTTTGGATGCAGTTCGCATTCTTCGATCAGTTTTGCGATTCTGCCTACTGCCTGTATACCTCTTCTTGAACAGTCGCTCACCAAAATCGCTGTTTCCATACTCGGAAGGACTCCCCTGCTGATATGTTCCATACCAGCCTCGTTATCTACGACGATATATGGATAGGATTTCTGAAATTTTGCTAACTGTGCCTGGAGAAGACCGTTTACATAGCAGTAACAACCTTTCCCCTGTGTACGTCCCATCACGAGAAGGTCGTAGTCATCTTCTTCAACAATTGCTGAAGCAAATTTAAACTCTGCATAATCTGCCTTTGTCATACCGCTTGGTATTGGTGATGTAGTACTGATTTCAGCTCTGGCGATTTCCTCACGGATATCACCTAAAGTCATGTCCACTTCCACCCCTAAAACTTCATTCAAGTTGGAATTGGCATCTGCATCGACAGCCAGTACCGGTCCTTTCTTACGATCAGCAAGGTACTGAATCAACATACCGCATAATGTTGTCTTTCCTACGCCGCCTTTACCTGCGATTGCTATAACATGCGCCATTTGGCACCCTCCTTTATTTCCTACGTGAGTTCTGAGAATTTCATAAGTGTCACCTGTATTTATAATGAAATTATTTTTCAGGCTTCACCTTAATCTGCAGTGACTTTAATCTTTACCACTGCATTGGCAAGGTCTACCATCTGGATTTCTCCTTCAACGACAGTTTCCATGCCGATAATGTCACGAATGACGATTTTTTTGCCTTCCACTTCAATGAGTGTGGCATTTTTCAGAATAATACTTTCTGTATCATCCTTTTTTCCATATACGGTTGCTAAGCACATGGATATCACCTCCGTATATTAAAATGATTTATTTTACAAGAGACAGAGCAATGCTTAATCTCATGTTCCCCTTTTCGAAATCTTCCACACCTTTTTCAATCTGTGCAGCAGCCTCATCCTTGCCCACTTCTCTTAAGTGTTTTGCGATTTCTTTCAGTTCTAACGCATGATGTTTATTGTGATCCAGCATATATGCCAGCACAGCTACATTTTCATCCTGCTGCTCATGTTCGCCGCATCCGCAGTCACAGCCTTCATGATGATGGTGTTCGTGTCCGTGGTCATGTCCACATCCACAGTCATGATCGTGATGATGATGTTCGTGATCATGTCCGCCACATCCGCAAGTACAATGTTCGTCATGT
Organism: Lachnospiraceae bacterium; assembly: GCA_017622875.1. Taxonomy (GTDB): domain Bacteria; phylum Bacillota; class Clostridia; order Lachnospirales; family Lachnospiraceae; genus HGM12587. The sequence goes on along the minus strand of JAGAQG010000053.1, from coordinate 7,176 downwards.
GTTCCGTGCATCTTTCTACCTCCTTATATATTGTGAAAATGTTTCTAACAAACACAAAATACAGCATAGTTATCCCAGTGCTGCCATTATCTTGTTAATATTTTCACATTTTCTACATTATACCCCATGAGGGGATATTTCGCAATAAATTTTTCTATAATATCGATAGGTTTTTACTAATATTGTGCTAAAGTTCCCCTGTTTATTGTAAAAACCGCAAAAATTAAGGACTGCCAAAAATGACAGTCCTTTGAACCTTCAAAGAATTATTCTTTTGTAAGACTACCTTTGGAAGCATGTGCTTTGCTGTAAAGTTTTAGCAAGATTGTACCAATCACACCAGCAGATACTGCGTTACAGATAGCAGCTACAACACCCTGTGTAAATACAAGGTTTACTGGTTCAGCATAGATCACGATATCAAGAACAGGAGCTACGATCACCCATCCAATGATATTACCAACGATCTGGTATACATTGTAAAGGATCATGTCTTTTTTATCGAATCTACCTTCTTCAACAGCAAGCTTTGGATATACCATACCGATGATAAAGCATGTTACGCCAGAAGCGATAACCCAGCTCATCCATGCAGATCCATACTGAACAGAGTCAGAAAGGAAATGTCCAATGAATGCGATAAGACCACCAGCGATTGGTCCGAATAATGCAGCGAAGAATCCGCCTACACCATAAGCTGTCTGGATCTGTGTTTCAGGGATCCCTGTTGGCACCTTTACGTACATGAATAATAACATGAATAAAGCTGCACCAAGACCTGTAGCTACGATTGTTTTTGTTTTGAAATCAAATAATTTCTTGTTCATCTTAAGTCTCTCCTTTTCCGCCATATTTCGGCGATTTTCGTTATAAATATACTCTTATCAACTCTTTCTGTCAATAAATGCGAGTATCTTTACCTTATTAAATAGTAAATTCTACTTCCCATTCCGGTCCATAGGAAAGGTTGTATTTTTTGCAGAAGCTTCCCTGGCTGACTGCCATGGCAACCTTCATCAGCTCATTGTTGTATACCATCGGATCACCCTTCTTGGCAAATCCGAAGGATTTGTGGAAAAGTACAGTATCTTCAAATGCTGTTTCACCTTCATAAGTGATCTTTACATTGACCATATCGCCATACTGAAATCCTGCTTCTTCAAATTTTTCCAGCGGAATATTTGTCCAGAGATTTCCGAAGTTCGGGTCATTGATTTCAAAAATACCTTTGACATGTTTTGGTTCCACTGTCGGTTCCAGAATTTCATGTTCTACGATTTCATCTACGGAATATTCCGGTCCAACACCTTCAAAATCGATGATGCCGCTTGCAAGTCTGGCTGCTGTATAACCAAACAGATCTCTTCCATGGAAGATTGCTGTTCCTCTGGTACTCTGAAGGCGGTTCACTGTTTCATCAATTTCGCGAACAGCTTCGATACCAATGTATTTTTTCACATGTGTCAATGCACCATTATCCGGTGTTACAATATAATATCCATCCACAGTTTTTGCTACACAGGCTTTTCTTGCAGTCCCTACGCCCGGGTCAACAACGGATACGTAAATGGTCCCCTTTGGCCAAAACTGTAAGCTCTGATAAAGTCTGTAACTTGCACTCCATGTATCATACTGTGGAATCTGATGTGTTCCATCAAAAATTTCAAGTTCTCTGTCAACTGTCTTTACAACTCCATACATAGAACTGACTGCACCTTCTGCATAAGTAAAGTCAGTCTGAAAAACTAAAATTGGTTTATCAAACATTCCCATAATCATTCTCCTTTGTTACTTATTTTTAAATAAATGGATTCCAGAATCGTCCATGATTAATAAAAGTAGAAACACAAATTGTTCCAATGAATACCAAAACACAAAATACCATGGAAATATAATCGTTTTTTGTCAGTGGTTTTCTGGAATACCATGTACGTTTTTTCATTTTTCCAAATCCACGCAAATCCATTGCATTACTGATCAGTTCAATACGGTCCATTGTAGAAAAGATCAATGGTACACAGATATTCATGATATTTTTCACACGGGTACCGAGTTTTTCCTTCTTCGAAAGATCCAGACCTCGGCTCTGTTGTGCAAGGGCAATATCATTATAGTCGCGGATCATATCCGGGAAATAACGAAGCGTCAGCGCCAATGCATACGTCGCTTTATAGCTGACGCCAATGCTGTTTAAACTGGCTGCAAATTCACTTGGATTGGTCGTTAACAGGAACATCATACCCAGCGGGATTACGGAAGCATATTTAAAAAGCTTTGTAATCTGGTACAGAAGCTGTTCCTGTGTTACCACATATCTTTCAGTGAAACGAAAAATTTCGTGGTAAGTTCCATAAATCTCAACACCATACTGCGGGTTGAAAATAAAGGTCAATGCAAAGTTCATCACAAGGAAAATTAATGCATAATATAACATCAGTTTAATCTGCGAAAACTTAATTTCAGAAACATGAAGAACCACGAAAGAAAACACCATGATCGCCAGAATCACTCTGATATCATAGCTGAACATTACTGCGAATGTCAGGCAAAAAAAGCTGACGATCTTTGTAAGGCCGGAAAGATTAAAAACGAAATTGTCGCGTTCTACATAGTCGAATAATTTGGCTTTCATGCTCTTTCCACCTCTCTTTCATATTCAATGAAGTTTCTTACAAATCCTCTTGCATCTTCAATACCTGCTTTTACTGCAAGCTCATAGAGAGAGGTAATCTTTAAGTTTGCTGCATCAGCAATCTTTTCATCTGTCAAAATATCAACCGCTGTCGCATCACCGATTTTTTTACCATCGGAGATAACGATGGCATGTGGTGTATATTCCAGCATCAGATGCATATCATGTGTGATCATGATGATTGTTACGCCCTGATCATTTAAGCTTTTTAAAAATTCCATGATCTCGGTATAATGTTTATAATCCTGACCTGCTGTCGGCTCATCTAAAATAAGAAGCTTTGGATCTAATGCAAGGATGGATGCAATGGTCACACGCTTTTTCTGTCCGAAGCTTAATGCTGAAATCGGCCATTTTCTAAATGGTAACAGACCGCAGATTTCCAATGCTTTTTCAACCTTTGGCTGAATCTCCTCTTCGGAAACGCCACGGATACGAAGTCCCAGTGCAACTTCGTCATAGATCATCGTCTTACAGATCATCTGATTTGGGTTCTGCATGCAGTAACCAATCTTATGAGAGCGTTCCTTGATTGTCCAGTCTTTCATGGATTCGCCTTCATAATACAGTCCGCCCTGATCTTCTTTCACAAAACCACAGATTACCTTTGCAAGGGTACTTTTTCCCGCACCATTTGTTCCAACAATGCTGACCATTTCCCCTTTTTTGATTTCAAAATTAATATCCTGTAAGATCTTACGTCTCTTTGTATACTGGAAATGCAGATTCTTTGCTTCCAGAATATTTTCTTTAGATACCTCTACAACTGCCGGTTTTCTGGACTGATGCCATTTCTGCAAATCATCCTTTATCATATCGACATTTAATGTGTCCATGCGTCCGGCTTTCATTTCCGGTGTGATATTTACGCCGGCATATTTCAAGGCAGTCACATAGAGCGGTTCTCGGATGCCAAGACCTTTTAAAATATAGGAAGACATCAGTTCATCCGGTGTCTGATCTGCCACGATTCGTCCTTCACTTACAACAATGATTCGATCCACGTGACGATAAAGTACATCCTCCAGACGATGTTCGATAATGACAACAGTTTTGTTATATTCTCTTTGAATACGGTCAATCAGATCAATGGCTGTCTTTCCCGTCGCAGGGTCCAGATTCGCAAGAGGCTCATCAAACAAAAGCACTTCTGCTTCATTTACCATAACGCCCGCAAATGCTACACGCTGTTTCTGTCCACCGGAGAGTTCAAATGGTGAAGAATTGAGAAGTTTGCCCATGTCTACCATATCTGCAACCTTCTGCACAGTTTCTTTCATCATTCCCTGCTCTGCACAGTCATTTTCCAATGCGAATGCAATATCCTCTCCAACTGTCAGTCCTACGAACTGTCCATCAGAATCCTGCAATACCGTACCTACTGTCTTGGAAAGCTCGAAAATATTGCTTGTTTTTGTTTCTTTCCCGCCAATTGTTAAACTGCCGGTCATTTCCCCATTGTATGCAAACGGAATAAGACCATTCAGACAATGTCCCAGAGTACTTTTTCCGCTGCCGCTCGGTCCTACGATCAGTACCTTTTCTCCTTTGTGAATCGTTAAATTGATATCATAAAGAGTCGGTTCTGCCTGACTGTAATACTGAAACCCAAAATCTTTAAATTGTATGATTGGTTCCCCTATCATGTTTTCTCCTTTTATTCGTAAATTACGCGAGGTGCTTTACGCATTGTAATCTTCCAGCTTGTACCTGTTCCGATATTGTAAGCTCTTGCAAAGCTACCCTGGTTAATAGCAACAGCCATATTGTCCAGTGAGTTTACATATACAAGTGGTTCCCCAACGTAAACATCGGCAAAGCTTTTTGCATATACAAGAATGTTCTTATAAAGCGTTCTTGTACTGTTTTCAATTGTAATTTCCACTCTTCCTCCGTGTTTTACACCTGTTTTCAAGAACAGTTCACGAGGAATATTTGTCCATAAGCTTCCGAAACGTACATCAAGTACATCGATGGTTCCGGATACTTTTTCTTCTTTTAATACAGCATCTACGACTGGAAGTTCAATGACGCTTGAAACTTCGATTTCAGGTCCGATCTGTTCAAAATCGATCACGCCTGCTGCAAGTCTTGCACCTGTGTAAGCATAAATGTCTCTTCCGTGGAAGGTGTAGCTTTCACCGGAGTTTGGGAGTCTGTTCACTGTTTCATCGATTTCTCTCGCTTCTGCGATTCCGCACATTCTCTTTACATGTGTCAGGGTACCATTATCCGGTGTGATAATGTACTGTCCCTCTACTGTTTTTACTGCAATACTTCTTCTTGTAGAACCTACGCCCGGGTCTACGACACTGACAAATACGCTTCCTGCCGGCCAGTAATTTACGGTCTGGATCAGGCGATAGGATGCTTCCCAAATGTTATACTGCGGGATGTCATGAGTCAGGTCCGAAATGCGAAGTTCCGGACATACGCTGTAGGCTACACCGTACATTGCACTGACTGCACCGTCGGCTGTGCCAAAGTCTGTCTGTAAAATGAGTGGTTTTAACATATTCTATTTTCCTTTTCCTGCTAAACCAAGCGCATTTGCTGCTGCAAATACTCAGGGCTTGCCATATATTATATTACTGCAAGATTGTTTTAAGAGTCAATGTCTGGTTAAAATTTACTATCTCGTTTTTCTTCTTATTATTTATTATTTTCATAAATATTTCCTTTCATTTTGTGCATGATAACTTCAAGAAGCATGAAATCAATCTGGTATTTCTTCAACCAGATGAATGCTGAAACAGAAAGGAAGGTAATTATTATATGAATATGGATAAAGTTGTATGTGAATGTTTTGGTGTGACAAACGGACAAGTCAAAGAAGCAGTTGACAATGGTGCTACTACCTTAGAAGAAGTCACTGAAGCTACAGGAGCAGGTACAGGATGCGGCGCATGTAATGATGATCTGCAGCGACTCGTAGATTTCTTTACAACAGAACGCGACTCCTAGAAGTATTATGTCGCAAACATTTTTCATAAATTTGTAACCAAAAAGTAATTTCGACATATTCTAGAGTAAAGCGACAAGAAAGGAGCTTTCTATGAATAATCGAAATTACAGCAATAACAATTACAATCGTAACCGTAATTTTAACAATAATATGAACCGTGAAATGAATCGCGAGGCACGGGAAATGAACCGTGAAAATCGCGAAATGAACAGAGACAGAGGTTGTGAAAGTTGCGAATCCAACCGTGAAGTCAGACGCGAAGTACGAGAAGCTAATCGCGAGATCAGACAGGAAGCCAGAGAAGTTAATCGTGAAATCAGACGTGAAGTACGGGAAAACCGGGAAAATATGGAACGTCGCGAGGAAAGACGATATGACGAATGTGACCATGTTCATGAAATCAGCGGTTCCACAGAGGTTATGGGACAGTGTCAGGATTGCCATAATCATCGTTTCTGTACTGTTTCCAGCAAGCCGATCCGTGTTGGTGACAGTCATGTGCATGAAGTAAATTTCCACACAGATTTTGCTGACGGACATTGTCATGACTTCTGCGGACGCACTTCCACTGCAATTTACGTTGGCGATGGAAAACACGTGCATTTCGCAAGCGCCTGCACAGAATCTTCTGATGAACACGTTCACAGATTCCAGGCAGCTTCATCCATTGACAGTCCTACAGATTTTGAATGTGAGAAATAAGGTATGAAGGGATGTACAGATCTGTATTTGCTTTCAACGATTGCCTGCGAACTTTCCAAGTGCCTGACTGAAGATGAACTGACAATGCTTGGAGTCAATCTTACAGCACTAGGTGATATGCTCACTGTGCTCGCCACCAGACGTGAAATCTGCGAGAAAATGAAACAGGACGAATAGACAGAAAGGGTGGGAAAAATCCCACCCTTTATATTTTGATTAACAAATGGTACTTAACAAGTAATAAACAATTAATCAACAATTTAAGACCATTTTAGCTCATTTTAGACCTTTTTTAATCATCTAAAAACCTTGATTTTCCGCGGTTTCTTAGAATTTACCAGCGTCTGCTGCTTCCTGGATAGATACAGCAACTGCAACTGTCATACCAACCATTGGGTTGTTACCTGCACCGATCAGACCCATCATTTCTACGTGAGCTGGTACAGATGAAGAACCTGCGAACTGTGCATCAGAGTGCATACGTCCCATAGTATCTGTCATACCATAAGAAGCTGGACCTGCTGCCATGTTGTCTGGGTGAAGTGTACGTCCTGTACCACCACCTGAAGCAACTGAGAAGTATTTCTTGCCCTGTTCGATACATTCTTTCTTGTATGTACCTGCAACTGGATGCTGGAATCTTGTTGGGTTTGTAGAGTTACCTGTGATAGATACATCTACGCCTTCTTTGTGCATGATAGCAACGCCTTCACAAACGTCGTTTGCACCGTAGCAGTTAACTTTTGCACGAAGTCCTTCAGAGTAAGATTTTCTGTAAACTTCTTTAACTGTGTTTGTGTATGGATCGTATTCTGTT
>JAGAQG010000052.1 GCA_017622875.1 Lachnospiraceae bacterium | reverse complement strand
TGTTCTCTTGAATTTCTGTCCTCTCGGACTGTCTTTCCAGACATTACTCATTAAAGAATTTCAAGGTTTGCATATGTTCTTAAAGAACTTTGCATGTTATACTGTTTAGTTATCAATGTTCATTTTGTTTTGTGCTGTTCACCAGCAACTCTGATATATTATCATGTGCTTTTTTATTTGTCAACAACTTTTTTTAAAATTTTTATAATGTTTTTTTATCAAAGTTCAAACCAAAATTCTACACCATTCATGTAATTTTTTACACCATAAGAACCATTGACCGATTCCATAATCGCCTTTACAATCGAAAGCCCTATGCCACTGCCGCCATACTCTCTGGTATGCGCCTTATCAACCTTATAGAATTTTTCCCAGATACGTTCCATATCCTCTTCTGGAATCTGTTTTCCAGTATTAAATACACTGATACGTACCTTACCCTCCTTTTGTTCTGCTTTAATCTCAATAATACGCTCACAATCCAAATGATTGCACGCATTACTTATATAATTAGTAAGAACTTCTTCTATTTTAAGTTCATCACTCCATACATAGAGTGGATTTTCCACTTTCAATCGAAGCTTTCCTTCCTTTTGCTGTACGAGCAGCGAGCACGACTGAGCTACACCTTCAATCAGCTCAGCAACATTAAATCGTTCCATAGAAACGGTATCCTGACCAAACTCTACCTCATTTAAAGTTAGAAGCTTCTTTACCATGGTATTCATTTTCTGTGCTTCGTCAATAATGACCTCACAGTAATATTCCCTGCTTTCTGGGTCTTCGCTGATACCATCTTTTAATCCTTCCGCATATCCCTGAATCAATGCCAGGGGAGTTTTCAACTCGTGAGAAACATTGGACAGAAATTCTTTTCGCATCTGATCGATTTTTTCTTTCTGTTCAATATCTCTTCGAAGTTCATTATTTGCTGTCTTTAATTCAGAAATTGTTTTTTCCAGTGCCTCGGAAAGCTGATTCATGTGTTCTCCCAGCACATCAATTTCATTCTCTCCTTTGGATTCGAATTTTGCATCAAAATCAAGGGCTGTCATTCGTTTTGAAATATCAGCCAGCTCCATGACTGGTTTTGTCACCTTTCGGCTGAACAAATAAATAATAATCGCACTGATAACAATTGCTGCAATTCCAATACCAATATAAAATTTGTTCGACAGCATTACACTGTCTCGAATACTTTCCAATGGAGATCTCATAATAAAATAATCGCCGCTGTCCAGTGTTCCAATCATTTCCAGATACTCCATACCCACCATATGGTCACGACTCTGACGGATGACATATTCCGGAGTCTCCTCAAGAATTTTTGTCATTTCCACAGACTCCCTATCAAGGATATAGTTCCAAAGCTGAAATTTCAATCTCTCACTGTCACGGGTAGAATATAATCTAACCTTTCCGTCAGTTCCCATAATAATGACAGAAATATTGTCCGTCATACTGAAGCTTTGAAGACTTTCCTTAAACTCTTCTGTGTCCATTGTCCCTTCCGTGGCAGCTGTATTAAATTTTTCATACGCTTCCATGACCTGATTCTTTTTGTCTACAATATAATATTTTTCCAAAAATACAGCACCGCTGAAAAAAATCAGCAATAAAGTTCCGGCCATGACCGCTGTAAAAATCATCGTCAACTGCCTGCGAAAGGATCGTTTCATCTTCATTACCTCAAAAATTTTACTTTACTGAATATCAAGTACTTTATATCCCTGATCTTCAATGGTTTTCTTAAGAACATCATTGTCTACTGCTTCAGCCAATTTCACAACTGCTGTACCGTCTGCATGGCTCACAACAGCTTCCTTTACCTGTGCCATATCTTCCAGAGTTTTCTTTACTCTTGCTTCGCAGTGTGGGCACATCATTCCTTCAATTTTCATTGTCTTTTCCATGGTATTGTCCTCCTTCATGGCGCATGCTTCGTCACATGCATGATTATTTTTATCAGAAGCATCCTCTTTTACGAATGCATTTCCTTCTATAAGATTCTTTCTGCGCATTTTATCTTTCGCAGTATCATAAATTTTCACAAAATTCAGTCTCAGCGCATTGCTCACTACACAGAAGCTGGATAAGCTCATGGCTGCTGCCCCGAACATTGGATTTAATTCCCAGTGAAGCAATGGAATAAATACGCCTGCTGCCAACGGAATCCCAATACTGTTATAGAAAAAGGCCCAGAACAGATTTTGGTGAATATTTCGAAGGGTTGCGCGGCTCAAACGGATGGCTGCCGGAACATCCATCAGACTGCTCTTCATAAGAACTACATCTGCCGCATCAATGGCGATATCTGTACCTGCACCAATGGCAATACCTATATCAGCTCTCGTAAGAGCTGGCGCATCATTGATACCATCACCGACCATGGCAACTTTGCCTTTTTCCATCAATGCACGGATAACAGATTCTTTCTCATTCGGAAGAACCCCAGCGATTACTTCGTTAACACCAGCCTGTTTTCCAATAGCTTTAGCAGTTCTTTCATTATCACCCGTCAGCATAACTACATGGATTCCCATATTTTCCAACTGTTTAATTGCCTCAGCACTGTCCTCTTTAATAACGTCTGCTACCGCAATAATACCCAGAAGTTTTCCATTCTTTGCAAAGAATAACGGTGTTTTACCTTCTTCGGCAAACGTTACGTATTTATCACGAACTATAGGAGTTACTTTTACAATTTTTTCAATATAAGAATAACTTCCGCCAACACATTTTTCTCCAGCTACAGTTCCCTCCAAACCATTGCCCGGCAAAATCTGAAAATCTGTAGTCGCTAAGTTCGCATTCAGATCTTCATTTTCTTTTACAAAGTCAACGATTGCTTTTGCTAACGGATGTTCACTCTTTTCTTCTAATGCATAAGCAACACCTACCAGTTCTTCTTTTGTAATATCATCGTTTGTCCAGATATCTGTAACTTTTGGTTCACCGCTTGTGATCGTGCCAGTCTTGTCCAATGCAACAATATCCATTTTCCCGGTTTCTTCCAAAGATACTGCTGTCTTGAACATAATACCATTTTTAGCACCGACTCCGTTGCCCACCATGATTGCTACAGGAGTTGCTAGACCAAGGGCACATGGACAACTGATTACCAGTAACGAAATGCCTCTTGCAAGAGCATAACCGATAGAATGCCCTGTCAGAAGCCATACAAAAGTTGTAATCACTGCCAATGTAATGACTGTCGGAACGAATACGCCAGATACTTTATCTGCCACCTTGGCAATCGGCGCTTTTGTAGCTGCCGCATCACTTACCATCTGAATGATCTGGCTAAGTGTCGTATCTTCTCCGACACGTCTGGCCTCACAGCGGATAAATCCTGACTGATTCAGCGTTGCTGCCGAAACAAGATCTCCCGGATTTTTATCTGCAGGAATACTCTCCCCGGTCAATGCAGATTCATTCACCGCAGTCGTTCCTTCTATTATAATACCGTCTACTGGAATATTTTCTCCCGGACGAACTACAAAAATATCCCCTTTATTTACTTCATCAATGTGAACTTCTACTTCCACACCGTCACGCACCAGTACTGCAGTTTTGGGAGCCAGCTTCATAAGTCCTTTTAATGCATCCGTTGTTTTTCCCTTTGAACGGGCTTCCAGCATTTTTCCTACGGTGATCAATGTAAGAATCATCGCTGCTGATTCAAAGTAGAATTCATGCATGTAAGACATGACAAGTGCACTGTCGCCTTTCATCTGGGCATCAGTCATCACAAATAATGCCGCTGTACTGTACACAAACGCTGCTGCAGAACCAAGCGCAACCAGAGTATCCATATTGGGAGAACCTTTGAACAGACTCTTGAATCCGTTGATAAAAAATTTCTGATTAATGACCATCACAATTGCTGTCAAAAGGAGCTGAAGCAGTCCCTGCGCAACATGATTATGCTCCAGTACCGCTGGAACTGGCCATCCCCACATCATGTGTCCCATGGAAAAATACATCAGAACAACTAAAAAACCCAAAGAAGCAAATAATCTTTTCTTTAAAACAGGTGTCTCCTTATCTTTAAGCATTTCTTCTTGTGCAGCATAATCAGCTTTTTTCTTTTCTGCGCCAGTTTCTTTTAAACTTGCCCCATACCCGGCATCAGTAACCGCTTTGATGACATCTGAAATGGCAGCGTCACCTTCCACTCCCATGGAATTTGTCAGCAGACTGACAGAGCAGGAGGTAACTCCCGGCACCTGACCCACTGCTTTTTCTACTCGTGCACTGCAGGCAGCACAGCTCATACCTGTTACAATGTATTGTTTCATTAACATTACCTCTTTTCTAGCATCTAAAAAACATTTATTTCATCAGTTTTTGCAAAGTTGCTACCAGCTCATCTACTGTTTCTTCTTTGCCATCCTTAATATCCTGAGTCACACAGGTTTTGATATGGTTTGCAAGAAGTACTTTATTAAAGCTGTTTAATGCGGCATTGATTGCAGCCACCTGAGTAATAATGTCTGTGCAATATGCATCACGCTCCACCATAGCCTTCACACCACGTACCTGTCCTTCAATGCGGCTCAGACGGTTTAACAGGTCTTTATATTCTTTTTCAGAACGTTCCTTACTCTTTCCAGAGCAGTGTTCGCATACTTTTTCTGACATTTATTTACCTCTTTTCGATAAATGGATTTATTTTCTGTGATATTCCTATCATATACCCCCTAGGGGTATATGTCAAGCGAGCTATCAATATAAATAGGGTAATGTTTTCTAATATTTTAGCACATCAAGTTTTCATTTCAATTCATTACACAGAAACTACACAATTTCTTTCTGTGCATTTTACTTGACCTACATTTTTTTGACAATTATACTTAATTAAAATAAACGCGCAGGAAGGATTTACTTTTATGAAAGCATTTGCAAGTGATTTTGACGGAACAATTTATTTTTCCGAAAAGTCTGAACATGTAAAAGCATCCGACATTCAGGCTGTTCATAAATTTCAGGAACAGGGACATTTGTTTGGATTTTGCACAGGCAGACCAATCTATGGTGTTACAGATTATATAAAAGAATACATTGAAGCAGATTTTTATATTACCAACAGCGGGGCAACCATTCATGATAAGGACTTGAATCTTATTTATGAAAAGACGATTCCAAAAGAAATCATTGATAAGTTAATTACTTATGGGGTTGAAAACTCTTATGCTGTAGATCTTCATATGGATGGAAAGTTTTATGCTTACGGAAAGGCTACAAATTTTATTAAGGATATCATAACTTCACTGGATGAAATCCACGGAAACGTTCATAATATCAGTTATAATGCGTTGACAGAGGAAGCCGCTATAGAACTTGTTCAGTTGATCTCGCATCAGTTCGGAGACCAGATTGCTGCATTTCGCAATACACGTTATGTGGATATCGTACCGTTTGGCTGTTCTAAAGGGACAGGTATTGAAATCGTGCGAAAAGTCTTTCAGATTGATACTTTCTGTGGTATCGGGGATTCCATGAACGATTTACCAATGCTTGAAAAAGCGGACATGCCGTTTACATTTCCTTTTGCTCCAGAAGCATTGCAGGAAAAATCGAAACATATCGTAAATTCTGTGGCAGAGGCATTAGATTTTATGTTATAATTATGTCTACTACTTCTAAGGAGATTTTCCATGAAAAAGCAATGTAGACCTTTGCTGTTTATTATTATAAACATTGTCACAATCTTTAATTTATTGTGCTACACTTCTATTCGTTCTATGTGGTCCGGCATCATTCGATATACCATTGAGCCGATGCCCTATATTTTACTAATCATCATCGCATTTTGTGCGCTTTTGCATACACTTTTAACAATCAACCGAAAATATCCTGTATTCTTTGCAGGAGTTTTCGTGATTGTTAATCTGTTCTTTTTAGCTCTCAATGGTTTTATTATCTCCCTGACCCTTGATGCCTCCATGTATTTTATCCGTGAATTTTTATACAGTGGTGCATTTTTACTGGTCATCGACATTATATTTTGGGCTATAACCTCTCTGTACAAGCATGCAATATTTCAGAAGAAATGGTTTCCTACAGTTTTATTTTTGTCCCTGCTGATTTCAGGATTTTTTATTCAATATGATTTTGTATTATATAACAGCATTGACTGCACTCCTGCTGTTTATGCTGTAGAAAATACTTACCAGATTGTATTTACGACAAAGGCAAAAGGTACTGGTTGGGTCACAATCGATGGAATCGAATATAACGATACCTATGCAGGGTATCGAAAGACAGAGGATACGGTTCATAAAATCATTGTTCCCATGGCCGCTTTGGATAATGCCGGAGAATATACGATTCATACCCGTTCCATGCTGCTTCGTGGTCCTTTCTGTGCGCTTCAGGGAGAAACGATCAGTAAAACATATCGCTGGCGGGGTGTCAACCCTGAAGACGGTCTGAATTATTATGTTCTTTCCGATACGCATAATACTCAGAAATCCCCTTATGCTGCTGGAACCTTTTTCGGCGATTCTCTGGATTTTCTGATTTCCTGTGGCGATAACGCAAGCTGGCTTGACAGAGAGGATGACCTGACACAGATGCTTCGTTTGGCTGGAAATATTACAAATGGGGAAGTACCAGTAATCTATGCCCGAGGTAATCACGAGACAAAGGGTGTTGTGGCTGATGAATATTATAAATATGTAGGGGCTAATGGGGAAGATTTTTACTATACCTTCCGTATAAAAAATGTTTGGGGAATTGTGCTTGACATTGGCGAAGATCACAGAGACGGGTATCAGGAATATTATGGAACTGCAAAATTTAATGCATATCGACGTGCTCAGACTGAATTTTTAGATGAAGTTCTGGAAAATGCGGAATATGAATTTGATGCACAGGGCGTGGATTATCGTATCGCTGTATGTCATATTCCACTGACAGTCAAATATACCAATGACCATGCAGGAGCATATAAGGATGCGTGGATCAAGCGTCTAAACAAAATGAAACTGACAGTTCTTTTCGGCGGGCATGTTCACCAGTTATGGTATATTGATGATGCGTTTGAGGATGGCGCAACATTAACGCTTTCCCCTCACTACAGTGGCAGCACTGAAAATAATTCCAGCCGAATTATGACAAATGCTGATTTTCCTGCAATTCTTGTTTCCAGACGAAGTATTGGACAGCTTCTTACTTATCCCGAAAAAGTTTTTGATGATGGATTTTGGGGACTGGCAGTGACGAGCAATGGAAAAACAACGACGATGCGGTATACCAACGAGGATCATATGCTGCTAAAGAACATTACATGTCCGTGGTATGAAGGCATTGATTATGGCAGTAAGATTGTAATAGAAAATGCTGAATAAATTGATAAGAGGGGATTCGGTTAACCGATTTCCCCTTTTATATTCATTAATAAAACTGAAATTTATCTTTCTTCATTACTCTCGCATAAATTACATAGGAAATAATTACATTGATAACATCTGCTGTTAACTGGGTCCAAATAATTCCCGTCATTCCAAATATCGCATTGAGTAACAGAAGAATCGGAATATTTAATCCCAGCTGTCTGATTACCGCAAAGCAGAACGATATTTTTCCTTCATCTACCGCCTGCATATAATGAACTACATGAAAACTTAAGAACATAAACGGTGTTGCAAAACAGCGTGCCTGTAAAAACGTCGTTCCCAAACGTACAGTCTCAGCTTCATCTATAAATGCAGACATAATATATGGAGCTGCAAACCGATACAAAATAACACTTCCGATTGAAACAGCAAGTCCTGCGATACGCGCTGCAGAGAAAAATCCCTGCATTCTTTTTTTATTTTTTGCCGCATAATTATACGCTGCCAGCGGCATCATTCCGATGCAGATACCAATTCCAATATTTAATGGAAGTCTTTCTACCTTCAACACAATTCCCATAGCCGCAAGCTCCAGGTCTCCATGAGAAGAAGAAAGCATATTGATGACCATGTTCGTTAAATCATAAAGTAATAAGCTTACTGCTGATGGTACTCCAACTGAAAAAACTGATTTTACAGACTCTGGCAAAATCTTCTCCAGCTTTCGAGGTAACGCAAGAATTGTTTCCTTTTGTACTTTATGATATATGTAAATATAGTACAGCATCGCTATCACATTAGAAAGCATTGTTGCAATGGCTGCACCCATGACTTCATATCCTTCCGGCATTAATACGAACATGAACAGCGGGTCTAAAAATACATTTAAGATTCCGCCAAATCCAAGCCCAAATGCCGCTTCTTTAGAGTATCCTACGTTTCTTAACATAGAACTCATCGTATTTGAGAGAATGGTCGGCAACGCGCCAATAATCACCACAAAGAAAAGATACTGTCTTGCGTATCCGATCGTATTGTCACTGGCACCAAGCGCACGAAGCAATGGATTCATGAAAATCAGACACAGAAGAGAAAATGCCAACGCACTGATTGCTGACATGACCAAGCTCCATGACGCTACCTTTTTTGCTTCTTCCTGCTGTCCGCTTCCGATCAGACGTACTACCAGATTTCCGCCGCCTACACCGAAGAGGTTTGCGATTGCTGTGGCCATCAGGAAAATGGTCGCTACCAGCGCAGATGCTGCTACCATGTATGGATTGTTTGTCTGACCGATAAACCATGTATCTGCAATGTTATAAACTAGCGTAATCAACTGACTTATGACAGTCGGAATCGCCATAATTGCCAGGGCCTGCCAGATGGGCTTATTTTCAAAAATTTCTATTTTACTGCCTGCATGTTCCTTTTTCATTTGCTAACTCCGCCTATACTTCGAATTTGTATCCCATGCCCCAGATAGTCTTGATATACTCTCCTCCTTTTTCGCCAAGCTTGTTACGAAGCTTTTTCACATGAGTATCAATGGTTCTTGCATCTCCAAAATAATCATAATTCCAAACATTGTTAAGAATCTTCTCTCGTGATAAAGCAATTCCCTGATTTTCCGCAAAATAGGTAAGAAGTTCAAATTCTTTATAGCTAAGCTCAATTACATTACCATCAATCGTTACCTGATGAGCAGACTTATCGATAATAATATCCCCCGCTTCAATGACCTCTTCCGCAGCTGCTGCATTTGAACGTCGAAGTACCGCTTCCACTCTCGCCACCAGAATCTTAGGACTAAATGGCTTGGAAATATACTCGTCCACCCCAAGTTCAAAGCCTTTTAACTCATCCGCTTCACTGGATTTCGCTGTCAGCATAATGATCGGTACTTTGGAGTTCTTTCGAATTTCTCTGCACGCCTCCCAGCCATCCATTTTCGGCATCATAACATCCAAAATAATAAGTGCAACATCTTTGACTGCCAGAAACATATCCACTGCTTTTTCACCATCTTCTGCTTCCAGCACTTCATATCCACTTTTTACAAGAAAGTCTTTAATAAGCTTTCTCATTCTGCTTTCATCATCTACTACTAAAATTTTAAGACGTTCCATTGCACACCTCGAATTTCTAAAACACACAGTTTTCTCATTTTCTGGAACTATTGTAGCATAAACTTATGTTTATTATGTGAATAAATTTTCTTTTATAAAATACTTTTTTCTAAAAATGTATAAAATAATATTTAAATTTACAAAAATTACTCTTGCATTCTTCTGTCGATTCTTGTATACTTTGGTCATTTGAGCATTTTTAAGTTATTTTAAGAAGGAGATTTTTTCTATGAAAAAAGCAAATGAGAACAATAAGCTTGCGATTCAGATGCTGGTTGCAATGGTTGCCGGTATTCTTGTAGGTTTATTATTTATGATGGTTCGAGAAAACGTTGGCGCAGACAGCTCCACATGGACAACTATCAACAACATTTTATTCCAGGATATTACAGCCGAAGGCGGTGAAAGTTCCATTGGTCTTTTCTACCTTGGCGGTCAGTTATTCATCCGGGCACTTCAGTTAATCATTGTTCCTATGGTATTTTCTTCAGTCGTAATGGCTATCAGCGAAATCAATGAGGCCTCTACTCTTGGCCGTGTATCCGCAAAAACAATTGGATGGTTCATGCTGACAAGCGTCATCGCATTAATTCTTGCTGGTGTCGTTGCATTGATCTGTTTTAACGCTGGTATGTTCAATGTAAAAATTGAAGGAATTGCAGGTGCGGCAGGTTCTACAGGTTCCAACCCATTAGAGGTAATCTTAAACATTGTACCATCCAACATCGGTTCCACATTCAGTGTGAACAATGCAGTATTGGGTGTTGTATTCATCGCAGTTGTTGTAGGTTTATGTTTAAATGCCCTGAACATGGGAAAAGAAAGCACGATCTATCGTCTTTGTGATGAAATCAGTAAAATCATTGTAATTTTCTTAAACTTTACAGTTAAAAAATTTGGTCCTGCAGCAATCTTCATGTTATTATGCAGAACATTCGCTACTTACGGTATTGACTATCTGAAACCGGCATTTGCTTATTTTGTACTTTGCGTCATCCTTCTTCTTGTATATCTGTTCCTTGGATATCCAATTATTATTGCAGTTGGATGCAAATTAAATCCAATTATTTTCATCAAGAAGATCTTCAAAGTAATCGTTTTCGGTTTCTCTACATCTTCCAGTGCAGCAACTCTGCCACTGAACCTTGATACAAATACAAAAGAACTTGGTGTTGATCACCAGATTGCATCCTTCGTACTTCCATTAGGTATGACGATCAATATGGATGGTACAGCGATCATGCAGGTCGTAGCTACTTTATTCATCGCAGGCTGCGGCGGATATGATGTTTCCGTATTCCAGTTAGTGATCATCATGGTACTTGCACTCATCGCCAGCATGGGCACTCCTGCTGCTCCAGGTGCCGGTGCAGTTATCCTGTTTACAATCCTTTCTGGTGTAGGATTTACAGGCGATCAGGCATTAATTGCATACTCTTTAATTCTTGCAATTAACCGTCCGATCGAAATGCTTGTTACTTCTTTGAACTGTGTAGGTGACTCCGTTGCATGTATCGCAGTTGCAAAGAGTGAAGGCAAATTCGATGCAGATACTTACAATAAATAATTCCTAACAGACGAAAAGACGCTGTTTCCGTGAAGGAGTCAGCGTCTTTTCACTTTCATTCTATTTTATACAATAAGATGTATCAAGGTCATTTAATGGTTCCGGACCATTTTCTGTAATGAGATAGCCATTTTCCAGTCTCATTCCACCCCATTCTGTAATAAAAATCGGAATGTCGATAGAATAAACCATGTTTTTCTCAATCACAACATCACTCTTAGATGCAAGAATCGGAGCCTCAAATTCAATTACACCTGTGCTGTGAACACCAGTGTAAACAAAATGATTTCCAATTCCGGCATTGTTCAAAACTTCTCTGGAAGTTTCATCGACTTCTTTCGCAGTCACACCCGGACGTAATTTTGCCGCAGTCTGTTCCTGCGCCTGCTTTACAAGTTCGAATACATTCATGATCGTATCAGACTGTTTACCGATAAAGAATGGTCTTGCAACAGCACCATGATAGCCCTGATAACGCGGAGCCAATGTAACTACCACCAGATCACCGTCTTTGACCTCGCGGTCAGTGATTCTTGCCAAAATCGGCATTGTATGGTCTTTTCCTGACGCAACCATGGTGTCGATTCCCATACCTTCGGAGCCCATCTTTCTCATAACGTATTCTGCTTCTGCTGCAATCTCACGTTCTGTCATTCCTGGTCTTATGATTTCCGCAACCTTATCCATTCCAGCCTGCGCGATTTTATATGCATATCGAATCACTTCGATTTCATTTTCTGATTTTACTGCACGAAGCATTGACATTTCTTCATCCACATCAATGATATTTTCTGCTCCATAAATTTCCTGAAGTTTGAGCATCATATGATATGGAACTGCACTTGCGCCCGCGATACCGACTTTTTCAATTTTTCTGCCCATTGTCGTTTCTAAATCTTCATTTACATCCTTCATATTGACAACTTCACAATATGGATATTCTTCATCCGGATGTAAAAACTCCCAGACTGCATAAGCTTTTTTGCAGTTAGAAAAATTATGTACGAAATCTACTGATTCTGCACCTGTTGCGATCACAGCATCCCCCTTTGCCGGAACCATCACAAATGCAGGTTCAAATGCAGGCTGATAATTCAACAGCCATCTTGCATAGGCCTGTCCATACACAAAACGATCATCCGCATATGCAATAATCAGGTCTAAGCCTTTTTCCTCCATTAGATTTTGAACCTTCTGCCCTCTTGCCAGAAATTCTTCCTGTCTGATTGTCGGTCTCATAAAATACCCCCTATTTCATTTTGTATCTCTCAGGATGATTCCAGAAATCATCACTTCGTCCACCGTAAAATTCATCCAATACCTTGTCTATGATATCGTAAGTAACCAGCACCTCTTTCGCTTTGCTTTCGCATTCAGAAATTTCCAGTAAATCTTCTACCACCGACTGAACCATCGGCTGTTCAACTGTCTTCGGGTCTGGCAGGTCAAACTGTTCGATTACAGTTCCATCCAAATCTCTCACTATTACGTCTGTTTTGCCATGTACAGAAAATTCCATGCTGCCAGCTGTTCCAGTCACAGTCATGCGGTCTGACTTTGTTTCCGCTACGCAGTTAAATGTTGCAGTTCCCACTACGCCTTTTTCCGTCACAAAACTCATTTTTACAATGTTTTCCAAAGGACAGCCTGTTCCCAGATTTTCTACGCTTCCCTGTACCTCTGTAATATTTCCGAAAAGGAAATTAATAATGTCCACTGTATGCGGTGCAATGTCGTAATACTTTCCTCCGCCGGACAGTACCGGATTATATAACCACGTAGTTTCAGCCTCTTTTTGTAAAAAAATTCTGTTCAAGTAAAAATCAACGGATTTGACTTCTCCAATAACTTTTTCATTTAGCATGCGACGAATCTTTAAAAATCTTGGAAGCGCTCTTCTGTAATGTCCAATATAAAGAGGCACTTCTGCCTTTTCAAAAGCTTCTGTCAATGTTTTCGCTTCTGTATAATTTCTTGCGAATGGCTTTTCCAGATAGACTGCCTTTTTCGCTTCCAGACATTTCATTGCCTGCTCAAAATGCAGTCCCGGTGGTGTGGCAATATATACCGCATCGATATCCTTTTCCAATAACTGCTCCACACTGTCGCACCACTGCGGTGCTCCAAAATATTCCGCAGATGCTTTTGCATCCTCCAGACTGCGTCTCATAATGACTGAGATATTACTGTTTGGTACATTCCGAAAAGAATCTCCGCTTTTCTTCTGTACGACCTTTCCACAGCCTAAAAATCCCCAACGAATCGTCCTATTCATTTGATTCTGCTCCTTCTCCACTGATCATTTTGATTCCATATAACAAAGTGTCTGCATCAATCATTCCCTGTGCTCTTGCAATGGCATGACCCTCTGCATCAATAAAATAGGTAGACGGAATCGAATTCACACCATAAGTCATCGCTGCATCTATATCCGTATCATAATAAACAGGGAATGAATAACCTGAATTTTCTACAAACTCTTTTGCGCTTTCCAACGTCTCCTGAGAACCGTCCGTCATATTGACCATGAGGAAGTTTACATTCTCTCCATACTCTTTATAATATTCATCAAAATCCGGCATTTCCATCTGGCATGGTCCGCACCAGCTTGCCCAGAAATTTACAATCGTCGGTTTTCCTATAAAATCAGAAAGATTCATTGCATTTCCATCCGCATCATAAACTGTAAAATCCGGTGCCATGACAAGCTCCTGTGTATCATCTGCCGCATCCTCTGATGTTTCCGCAGACTCATCAGCCTCTGTTGCGGTTTCTTCTGAATCCTCTTCTTTTATCTCCGCCTGAGCAGAATCTGCTGTCATAAGACGCTCCGTCTCAACTTCAGCACTGTATTTATTATATAAAGCACTTGCTCCTGCAATTAATACTACCAACCCGAGCGCAAGTACGATCCAACCAATTTTCTTCTTCATATTGTCTCCTAACTAAGTATATTTAATAGTTTTCCAAGCATTCCTGTGGCCATGCTGATTCCCACAACGATCAAGAACACACCACAAACCTTGTTGATAATCTGGTAATGAGTTTTAATAAACAAAAAAGCCCCTTTGAGCTTATCAATCAACACTGCACTGATCACAAACGGAATTCCAAGCCCCAGTGAGTAGCATAAAAGCATTAAAATCCCTTTCAGCATCTGTGCCTGAGTAGATGCCAGCATCAGCGCCGATCCTAAAAAAGTTCCAACACACGGTGTCCATCCTACAGAAAAGATTACCCCAAATACGATTGCTGAGAAAAATCCCATATTTTCAGTATCTACATTGCCTGTCATTCCATGGAATAAATTGATTTTCAATACTCCAAGATAATTTAATCCAAAGAAAATCACAATGATTCCGCATACAATATTGACCACTGTCTGATATTTGATCAAAAAGCTTCCCAGCGTACCAGCCAGAGCACCAAGTGCCATAAACACAAGGGCAAAGCCAAAAACAAAGCCCAATGCATTGATCACTGTTTTTTTCGTGCTTCTCTCTCCGCCGCCTGCAAAGTAAGAAATATAGATCGGCAGCATCGGCAGCAAGCATGGAGATATAAATGTGATAATCCCCTCAAGGAACGAAATAAAATACTGCATAGATAAAACTCCTCATTTCAAGTTTACTATAATTTATCATGTCCGCCAAGGAACTTCAAGTGACTAAGTCACCCTTCCTGAAAGTGGAAAAGTCCGGAACCTTACGGTTCCAGACTCTCCAACATTTCTCCAGTATTCAGATCATAGCTTCGCACAACGCCATCACCTAAAAACAGATAAAATATATCCCCGATAAAAGTACCTCTCACAGAATAATAATTTCCATCTGTGCTTTTTGCATCCACTTTCAATTTTTCCACAAATCTGTCATTTTCATAAGTATATACAAAATAATTCCGATAAAATTTGTTACCGCTGCATCCTTCTGCTGCAAATCCAAAAATATTTTTTTCCGTACTGATCATTACTGCATGATGATTATAAAGGGCCTCGCTGTAATCGTAATCAGTAAGATTTCTCTTTGTAATCTCTTTTACATTTGCTTTGTCTGAAACATCAAACATAGACAGTTTCATGTTTTCCTGCACTCCGGTCTCCTCATCAGCCTCCATACCGATTCCAAGGAGTCTGTCTTCCCCGTAAATGTGCAGATATTCCGAAAAACCACTCACTTTCAATTCACTTAAGACCTTTGGATTCTCAGGATCTTTTAAATCTACCGCAAAAAGAGGATCTGTCTGACGAAATGTTACGAAATATCCCGTCTCCCTCAGAAATCTGGCGGAATAGATCTGTTCATTTTCCGCAAGTCCTTCAATCTTTCCAACAACCGCTAACGTTTCATCAAGCACATACAAAGCATTGCTCTGGCGATCTTCCAATGTATTGTAGCCAATCACTTTTCCTGTTCTGTCGTCTGTAATTTTTTCTGTACGATATTCCTCTACCGTTGTGACCACACGAAGATGTTCCTCATATTCATCCATGGAGAAACTGCCTTCCAGTGTTCCTTTTACTTCTCCTAAAGCTCGTAGTGTAAATTTTCCATCACCATAGGAAAAGCGAAGCAGGGATGTACCATTACTGTTCCATCCTTCTTTTGTTTCCTGAGATTTCGAATCCGCCACAAAAATATTATCTGTACTGGCATAAAACAGGTCTGCACCCGATACGATTCCTGTTGTATCTGTAAATGCGGTAGGATTTCTCAAATCAATGGCAACCAATACCAGATAAGATGTTGTTTCACTTTCCTCTGGAAGATATATCTTCTCTGCCTGTAAACGAATTCCATCCACGATTGGTATATAGGCATCATAGTCTGATTTTCCGTTTCCCGGTTCTGCATAATATTTACTGAAACCATAAAAATATCCATCTGCTATTCTTGAAGAAGCATATCGGCCCTGCAGGCTAAATGTTTTAATTTCCTTTGGCTGGCTGCGGTCTTTGATGTTAAAAAATGTGATCTCATGATAATAATTTGAAAAATATGCCACATCCACACAGGCAATCATTCCGCTTCCCGAGGCACTCTCTGTCTCATTCAAGTATTTTTCTTCAATGACTACCAGTACATCATTCCAAACATAAAATTCTTCAATGTTTTCAAAACTGCCAATTCGATGAATCTCTTTCAATCCATCCTGAGTATCAATAACCTGTACAGCCCATGTCACATGGTTTTCTTTCTCAATCTGAATCTTCTGATACAGATATCTTCCATCATTTTTTACAATGTCTCCTTCATCTACCCCAGCAGTCTGTACATTTGTTGTTCCGACAGAATTCGCTGACGCAAAATCACTCATACTTTCCTTTACTGCAGATTCTTCCATCACTGAACTTTCTGCCATATTCGCACCAGGCTCCCCGGATTCTGTCGGTTCCTCGCGGACCAGTAATTTTGAATCTTCCCATGTTTTTGACATTGATTCATAGATATCTTCATAACTGATTTCAGGATATTCAAGACCAACATCTGCTGTTTCAAGAATCATTGCCTCATCTGATTTTTCTCCTTCATACGCGGTTTCTCCCGGTTCTGTCTGAATACTATCGATTTTCTGATACATTACAACAGCTGTCGCCCCAAGTACTACGATGCAAATCGCTGCTGCCATAGCCAGGAGCTTGCGATACAGCTTTTTCGTTTTTTGTTTTTCAGCCGCGTTCTGCGCCTCGTGCTGTTTTAACATTTTCTTTATCTGTTCAGGTTCCAGACATTCCGGAATCTTTATCTGTTCTGCCTCATCTCGTAAAAGCTTTAAAACATCTTCCTTATTTTTCATGCTGCACCTCCTCTGTCAGAAGCTTCTGTTCCAGTTTCTTTAAGGCTCTGCGATATTTGGAACGAATGGTACTGTGCTTTTGACGGGTCATTTTAGCGATTTCTTCTCCCTTGTATCCGCCAAACACAGCCAGTGCCACGATTTGTCTCTCTTCTTCTGAAAGTGCGGAAAGTAGTTCCTTTGTAACTACCAGATCCCCAAGTTCCGGATGATAGGAAGGCTCTGCTGCCAGCTGTGAAGCTTTTCTTCCTGCATTTTTTCTTAAAAAACTGTTACATTGATTTACCAGAATCTTAAATATCCACGCACGAAAAACTTCTTCATTTCTAAGTGTCGAAAATTTTTCATAAGCTTTTAACACTGTTTCACTGACAACATCCTCTGCATCCTGCGGATTCCCAAGGTAATAATATGCCAGACGATATAAATCTTTATAAACTGACTCATACAGTATCATGAATCGTTCCATTCACTTCTCACCTCTCTTGAAATGCATTTCTATATATAAAGACGTTTTTCATGTTCAAAATGTTGCATCAAAATAAAAAAGCCGAAGCACCCAAACCCATCATATCATGGGTCGGATGCTTCGTATATGGCAATATGTATGTTCACATATTTAATATTTTATCTGTCAATCATCGAATAAATCATGCTTTTTAATTTCTGCTGGCCTGCAAAGAAAGCCAGTGAAAACAATGCAGCACCAAAAATTTCTACAATAAACAATCCAAATATATTCATACGTTTTCCTCACTTTCCTATTTTTTGTTAGTTATAACTAACTTTTTTGTATCTTTACTATATCATATAGGTTCATGAGTGTCAACAGTAATAATTACTGTTTTCGATATTTTATTTTAATCCAAACAGCGCCAGGAATTTCTCCCAAAATGTCAATGGTTCTTCTGCTTCCACCGTTATTTCTTCTGTTTCCTCAATTTCAATACTTTCTGTCTGGATTACAAACTGTACCACATCAATATTTGTATTTTTTTCAGAGACAAAAGACTTGATTTCGATATCTCCTGTAAAGCTTTCAAGCATTTCATCAATCTTGTCTGAAATTTCAGTATCTATACCACCTGTTTCTTCTTTAAACTCAGTTGTGCCATCTTTCAGTTCGATGGTTCCATCATAAAGTTCAATGATACCTGAAATCAATTCTGCTACACCGTCATTCAATTCGCCTGTACCATCTTTTAGTTCACTGGTTCCATCATAAAGCTCACTGATACCAGAAACCAATTCTTTGGTTCCGTCATAAAGGCTGCTGCTTCCTTCCGCAAGCACTTTACTTCCAGAGACAAGTGCAGAGGAACCTTTGGAAAGCTTTTCACTGCCAGCTGCAAGCTGTGAAACACCGGCTGTATATTCCTGAATTCCTTGATCTAATAGATTGTAATTCTCTTTCAGTGTACTAACTGCTGATAAACCACTGATTCCTGCATTTACCTGTGTAATGTATCCATTCATTCCATCAATCATAGCATAGTTGCCTTCAAGGAGTGTTTTAATTCCTGAAAGCTGAGTTTTTGATGCTTCTAAATCTGTCACATCTGCTTCCTGAGCTTTCAATACCTCAATCATTGTTTCCAACTCTGTAATCTGACTTTCCAAAGACTGAATTGCAGCTACGTTACTATTTTGCAATGCAGTAACAGTTTCCGGGCTTACTGCTTGATTATATTGCTCCAAACCACCCTGTAAAGCTGCTGCTCCATCAGCAAGAGCCCCCAGGCCTTCTTTTACCATCGCAAACCCTCCTGTTAATTCCGCAGATTTTTCATTCAATGCATTTAATCCCGCCTGAATCTCATCAATTCCGGAATTCAGATCATTGATACCACTTTTCAACTCTTCTGTTCCTGTTTTCAGATCTTTGGCACCATCTTTCAGTTCACTTCCACCGCTTTTCAATTCATTGACTCCATCATGAAGCTCACTGGCACCATTATTTAATTCACTGACTCCGCTCTGAAGATCATCTTCCGCGCCATCCTTTAACTCTTTTGCTCCGTCCTTTAATTCTCCTGCTCCGTCATCCAGCTTGGCAATGGCGTCTAAAAGCTCACTAACCTGATTCATCAGCTCTTCGTCATCCACTTCAATATCTATAGAAAGTGGAATTCCATTGATCGCAATGGCAGTCATTTCAAATTCTGTCACGTCAGCAGTAATTTCCACTGATGCACCTTCACCTGGAAGAATTGTGTAAGTCAGCTGTTTGTCAGCGCCCACATTGGCAATAGTTGCACCATCTGCCTTAATATTACTGCATTTCTTTGTATCTAATATCACAGATGCCTGCAATGCATAATCTTCAAAAAAAGTTCCTGCACACGCAGTATTTTCTATAATGTCCATTGTGATTTTCAAACTGCCATTTTTTCCCGCAAGCTCTTTGGCATCATATTCTGCGCCATCCAAATAATAGTGAATGTTTATCTTCCATGGCATCTGCGTATCTGTCAGTTTTCCTTCATAATAAAGTTTTCCTGCTTCTGCCTCTACAGACACCCTATCGTTAGCATAGGTAATTTCATCTGTTGTCGTCATATTTCGAATACTTTCATATTCTCCATAATCAACAATTGTTCCCTTTTCGTCCAGATCAAAGATATTTACCACATTGATTTCTTTTACAGAACCATCTGTATTCAAATTAATATATACAACTTCTTCCTTTGGTGTATTATCTTCTGCTGCAAATGCAGACATTGGAATTGTTATTATAGTCATTAATGCTGCCATACAGGCGGCCAGAATTCTTTTTCCATTTTTCATACTATTATACCTCCTGTTGTGATTCCTGTATCTTTTTCCCAACTACTGTTTTATCAAAAATATGTAGCAGTCCCGGTAACACGAAGATTACAATGATCATTGACAGCAACGCCCCTCGTCCAATGAAGATTCCGAGCTGTCCCAGAAGCTGGTTCGACGAAAAGATTCCCAGCAAAAATCCTACAACAGTCAGAACACTTCCCGAAGTCAGGATAGATACCATAACATCATCGATTGTCTGTACGACTGCTTCATTTTTATTTAATACTGCTCTGTTTTCTTTATAACGGTCTGTCAGCAAAATTGCGTAATCTACGGTTGCGCCCAGCTGAATGGAACTGATGATCAGGTATGCAATATAGTAAATCGCCGAATCCAGAAAATACGGTACGGTCAGATTCAGCCAGATTGCAGTTTCAATACTTAATACCAAAATAATCGGCAGAGAAATTGATTTCAGGGTAAGTAAAAGCACCACAAATACTGCCGCAATCGCCACTAAATTTACCTTTATCATGTCTGCAGTTACAGTTTCTTTCAGATCATAGGTACTGATTCCTTCTCCTGCCAGATAAGTTGCTCCCGGATAATACTGATCTGCAATCTTTCGAATGTTTTCTACCAGTGCAAAAGTTTCTTCGCCCTCATAATCCACATCGACTGAAATCACCATTCGACTGTATTCATCACTCATCAACTGTGCCAGTGTGTTTTCATCCAGATATTCTATTGGCACTTCCGCACCCGCCAGATCCACATAAGAAATGATATTTTTTACTTCCGGAAGCAAATGCAGTTCTTCGGAAAGTGCTGTTTCCGTAGCCAGATCGCCTCTCGGTACAAGAAGCACATAGGTATCGCCTTTGCCAAATACCTCCTCAATTGCCTTTTTATCCTTTCCGAACTGGGTATCCTCCCCATAGATTCCGGAAGACCCATAATGATAGGAATTTGCATTAGATCCAAGATAAGCCGGAACAATGACCAGCGCAAACAGACAGGCCATTGGAACTGAGATTTTTCTGATCAATCTGCCCAGTTTCTTAAATGATGGCATAAAAGATCGATGTTTTGTTTTATCCATCCACTTGCAGACGGACAAAATAAGTGCCGGCATAAAGGTAAATACAATGATCAAGCTGAATGCAACCCCTTTTGCCAGAACCATCCCAAGATCTCTTCCAAGTAAAAACTGCATCAATACCAATGCTACAAATCCAATAACAGTAGTCAGTCCACTGGAAAGAATCGATGACGTTGATTTACAGAGCGCCTCTACCATCGCTTCATCTGTATTTGGATTTTGATTTTTGCATTCTTCAAAACGATGAATCAAAAATACAGAGTAGTCCAAAGAAACAGCCAACTGCAAAATACTTCCAGCCGCATTGGAAACAAAGGAAATTTCTCCAAAAATCAGGTTTGTGCCGCTATTGATCGCTATCGCAACTCCCAAACCTCCAAGTATTAAAATCGGTTCCATCCACGAATTGGTCGTTAAAATCAATACAAGAAGTACAAAGATCACTGCAATTACCACAATGACTTGAATTTCTTTTACGGTATTGACGGTCGCAATTGCAGTAGATACCGCAGAGCCACCCATCGCATTTTCCTCTCCAATAATCGCACGAATCTCATCCACTGCGGAAATTCGATGCGATTCTTCTATCGTAACACTGAACAATGCTGTATCATCTTTGTAATAAGTCTCCACCACTCCTTGATCTAATGTAGAAAGCGGAACATGAATATCTACAGAATCATCCAGCCATGTAACATCCGTAACACCATTCACTTTTTCTATCTGTTCTTTTACTTCCAACGCTTCCGGTATGGTAACATTTTTTACCATTACCCTTGCATTTGGTATTCCTCCCTCAAATTCTTCCTGCATTTTGTCTATCGACACTGTAGAAGGAGTTTCCGCCGGTAAGTAATCATTGATATCATAATTAACACCAACCATATTTGTCATAAGAAGACAGATAACAGTAACCGCTAAATAAAATGCAATGATCGGCTTTCGTAACTTTACAATGCCGGTATAAAATTTTTGCATAAACATCTTCCTTTCCTATATTTTCGAACTCATTATATCTATGCAAAAAATAAATAAAACGGATAAAAAGCGGACACTTGTGTAAATTTAGGACACTTGTGTAAAATTGATGGGCAAATATAAGAAGTTGACCTTGAAGCATTTCATGGACAACTGTATAATAAATTCAAATTAACCTGGGGGTATTTTATGAAACACGAGATCACATCTTATAACACCAAACGAACCCTTGCAGATTCATTAAAAAAGGCAATGCAGATAAAGCCTTTTTCTAAAATATCGGTCAGTGAAATCATCCGCGACTGTGGTCTGAACAGAAAGACTTTCTACTATCATTTTGAAGATATTTATGCATTATTAAAATGGATGTTTGAGGAAGAAGCGCTTGAAGTTGTAAAACAGTTTAACCTGCTGGTAGATTATGAGGATGCCATTGTCTTTGTCATGGACTATGTTGAAAAGAATGATTATTTGAAAAGCTGCGCCTACGATTCCGTATGTCGCGAGCAGATGAAAGATTTTTTCAGTACAAATTTCACCAATGTTGTCACCTCTGTCATCAATCAGGCGGAAAGTAATCTAAACAAAAGCATTCCGCCTGATTTCAAAAAATATGTCGCTAAATTTTATACAGAGGCCTTATCTGCCATGCTGCTGGATCTGGTGTCACGAAAAGATTCTTATGACAGAGAAAAAGCGGTAAAATATCTCACTTCCATTATCAGAACCGCCCTGACCAGCATGCAGTACGCAGAAATAAATTTTAATGAATAATTTGATGAACAAAAACAGGTACGTTTTCTGCAGCGTACCTGTTCCTTCCATCTCTTATGAATCTTTTACAATATTCTGAATCCAGACACCCTTTTTCACAAGGATAAATCCAAGGACACATTTTCCCCATTCAGCAATCTGTCCGCATGCATAGATAAAATGTGCCGGCATACCGGTAAAGCGGCTCAACAAAAATACCACCGGAATGCTGACGAGCCATACAAATGCACAGTCAAAGAAAAACGTAATGACTGTCTTCCCTCCTGCACGAAGTGTAAAATAAGTTGCATTCAGAAATGCTGCCTGCGGCATAAAGATTGCCTGAGCAATCAATATTTTCGTAGCCTGAGTTCTTACTGCATCTGAAGTATTGTACAGCAATGGAAAATATGGTGAAAGCACCAGCATGATGAAGGCAATTCCTGTACTTGCTGCGACAGCAAATACAAGCAGCTTATTATCCGTATCCCTCGCTTCTTTCATTTTTCCAGCGCCTAAAAGCTGTCCGACAATAATCGCAACAGCATTTCCAAGTGCCAGAAATACAACACTAAATAGGTTGTTTACCGTATTTGCAATATTTAATCCTGCTACAACGTTCAGACCACGCACTGAATAGCACTGAGACAGCATTGCCATACCACTGGACCAGAGTGCCTCATTTAACAGCAATGGCGTTCCCTTGATAAAGATTTTCTTTGTTACGCTTAATGGAACCTTCAATGTCCGGTACATTCCAATAATGTATGAATTCTTCTCAGTATGCTTATGGGTCCACCATATTACGATAAAGGCCTCAACATAACGGGACATGACAGTCGCAATTGCCGCACCTGCAACGCCAAGCTTTGGAAATCCAAATTTTCCATAAATCAGAAAATAATTAAACACCAGATTTACAAGGACCGCCGCCATGCCGGCTTTCATCGGAACTACAGTTTCTCCGCATTCACGCAGGGTGCTGGCATAAACCTGCAGCATCATAAACGCAGGAAGTCCAAACAACATAATGTTTAAATAGGTTCGTCCATAGCTTAACGTTGCCGCCAGATCACCGCCATCACTGCTTCCGCTTAAGTACAAATTAATCAGGGAATCGCCAATGAGCATAAACAGCGCGATTGCACCGGCTGTTAAAATCACAGCCATCCATAATTTATAGCGAAACGTATGACGGATTCCCTCGTCATCCTTTTGTCCATAGTATTGGGAAGTAAAAATACCTGCCCCTGACAATCCGCCGAAAATACAAAGATTATAGACAAAGATCAGCTGATTAACAATGGATACCCCGGACATCTGCTCTGTTCCCAGCTGTCCTACCATGATATTATCCAGCAAATTCACAAAGTTGGTAATTCCATTTTGAATAATAATTGGTACTGTAATCCCTAATACCATGGCGTAAAATGCCTTATCGCCGATAAATTTTTTCTTAAAGTTCTTTAACATCATACTCTTAACTCATTTTTCCTATGATTTCTTCCAGCTGTTCACACAGCTTTTTCGCATTCTTAAAGTCTTTTGCTTTCAGGCTGGCAGAAATTCTTGTTTCTAACTCTTTTTTCTTCTGTTCCAGTTCCAGATAATCCTTACTGAAATGATTTTCATAGATTTTCTTTCTGAAGGAACGGATTCGCATCGGTCTCATAGATTTTTCATCCACGAACAGCACATAATCCGCACAATTTACAATATTGTAAAAATCATGAGAAACCATCAGTACCGTACCTTGATATTCGGAAACCGCTTTTTCCAATGCGATCTGTGAATAGGTATCCAAATGACTGGTCGGTTCATCTAACAAAAGCAGATTTGCATGGCTTACGGAAATTTTAGCAAGCTGCAGCAGGTTCTGTTCTCCACCGGATAACTGACCGATTTTCTGTGTCAGTGTATCCTCTTCAAAGCAGTATTCTTTCAGATAATGATAAATATCTGCCTTTTTCTCAAATCCAAGGGACTCAAATTCTTCATAAACTGTTTTGGATTCATCCAACATTTCTCCATGGAGCTGAGATAAAAATCCAACCTCTACGTCTTCAATGATTTTAATTGCAGGATGCGCATTTTTGAAAATATCGCGAAGCAATGTGGTCTTTCCTGTTCCGTTTGCCCCTACGATAGCGACCTTCTCCCCTGCTTTCAGTTCAAAGCTTACATTTTCAAAAATCACTTCATCAAATGCGACCTCATAATCTGTCACACTTAAAACAACCTTTTCCTGGTCTGCTTCTACCGCTGGAAGTGTAATCTTTGGCAGTCGGATATCTACAAACGGTTCCTTGATCGCTCTCGCTTTCAATCTGTCCAGATAGGTCTGTTTTGCATGAACTGCCCGTCCTAAAGATGCAATGCTTGCTCTGGTAGCATCCGTGCGAAGACGCTCCACCATTTTCTCTGCACGTGCGATCTCTTCCTGTTCTTCTGCTGCAATCTCCTGCAGTTCTATCTTTTTCTGCAGCAATGCATAATTATAATCAATATAGTTTCCGTCAAACTCTTGAATATCGGTATCTTCCAAATGAAGAATTTTATTAAAACAATGATTCAGCAGATATCTGTTATGGGTAATGACCAGTAAAGTACCTTTATAGGAATTAATCAGCTCAGTAAGACCATTCAAATTCTCAAAATCAAGGAATACATCCGGTTCGTCCATAATGAGCAGGTTCGGCTGCTGAAGCATTTCCTTCATGACCTGAAGAAGCTTATATTCTCCACCGCTTAGTGCAGAAATTTCTGTCTGTTCATGGTGAGTCATGCCGGCCAGATATAACTGCTTTTTGATATTGCTTTCATAATTGTCTCCATCCATTGCCTGAAACAAATCCATCAGTTCCTGATATCTTGCAAAGACCGGTTCTAAATCCTCCGCAGTTGCCATTTCTTCGCAGACTTTTGCAGTCTCCTCCTGATTTTCGACAAATTTCTCACTTAAATATTCAAAAACCGTCTTTTCCTGATCCTTTTCAGATTTTGAGAACTGGTTGACATAGCCGATTCTGCACTCTTCACTTTTGATGATCTTTCCATCGTAAAGATATTTTTCCGGATCAATGATCATGTCCACCAATGTGGTCTTTCCAGTTCCATTACTTCCAATGAATGCACAATGCTGTCCATCTTCTAAAGTAAAAGATACTTTTTTATATAATTCCTTCGTTGGAAAACTGTATGATAAATTTTCTACCTGAATCATGTCTGTTCCTCTATATTTCTATGCTTTTTATAATCTTTCAATATCATATCATAAGATTACCTGATTTCAACCATATTTACTCTCAAAAAAAGTGCTGGAAACCCATATTTCCAGCACTTTTTAGTGGACCTGACGGGAATCGAACCCGTGTCCAAAAGCCTATTCCCTGTTCTTCTACTATCATAGTCCGTTATTTTTCATTCCCTCCACCGGACGAGAACGAACACTCTCCCGGCTT
The DNA here is from genome assembly GCA_017622875.1 of Lachnospiraceae bacterium. Lineage (GTDB taxonomy): Bacteria > Bacillota > Clostridia > Lachnospirales > Lachnospiraceae > HGM12587. The sequence continues at coordinate 94,532 of JAGAQG010000052.1, read as the reverse complement.
TGGTAGCTTCATATTACGCCCACATGCGCAAAGCTTTGCATATGTCGTTTCCTACAAAATCGACGCCTGGGTCCTAATGTGTAGGTCCACTAGGTCAGACGGCCGCTTAATTAAGCAGCGTATGCTAAATTTTCTTCAGCGTTTATATTTAAGTTTGCCATTTAACGCATTGCATGCGGATAGCTTCACCAGCTGCAAAACCCCTGTCGAAACCAGTACAAGCCCTTGTACGGTAGCGTTCACAGTAATCATTATCTACTGCGAACAATGTGGCTTTTCGCCTGTGCCAAAGTATTTAACATTTTCTCGCTTTGTTATTATATGAGAATCTTCCAAATAAGTCAACCTGACAAATCTTAAAGATTTCTTATTTTAAATTCCTTCTCTGCCTCACGCTTCTGGTCTTTCTTTGCGATATCCTGACGTTTATCGTAAAGCTTTTTACCTTTCGCAAGACCGATCTCCACCTTTACAAGGCTTCCTCTAAAGTATACCTGGAGTGGAACCAGGGTATACCCTTTTTCCGCAATCTTTCCTGCCATTTTATTGATTTCATATTTATGAAGCAGCAGTTTTTTCACACGCAGCGGGTCCTTATTGAAAATGTTACCCTTTTCATAAGGAGTAATGTGCATACCGTAAATAAACACTTCTCCTTTTTCAATGCGGATAAAGGATTCTTTAATACTGCATTTCCCCTGACGTAAGGATTTTACCTCTGTTCCTGCCAGAGAAATTCCTGCCTCATATTTTTCTTCAATAAAATAATCATGATAGGCCTTTTTATTATTGGCAATCAGTTTCACATTCTCTTTCGGAGCCTTCGCCATCGTCTATGTCCTCCCTGTCAACGAGTCGAAAATCAATGGTCTTTGAGGCCATGTCAACTCTTTTCACCTGAACGAGCACACGCTCACCAAGCTTATATTTCACACCACTGTCTTGTCCCACCAGTTCATAGTGGATTTCATCAAAATAGTAGTAATCATTTCTCATCGAATTTACATGTACCATGCCTTCTACAGTATTGTCAAGCTCCACATAAATCCCATAATTTGTTACCCCTGAAATCACACCCTCATAAATTTCTCCAAGATGCTCTTTCATGTATTCTGCCTTTTTCATCTTTACAGTATCACGCTCTGCCTCATCTGCACGTCGTTCCATCTTAGAGCTCTGTAATGCGACTTCCGGAAGAATCTTTGCATAATGTGCAATCTTTCGGTCATTTAACCTTCCACGAAGAGAATCTTTAATGATTCGGTGAATCTGTAAATCCGGATAACGACGAATCGGTGAAGTAAAATGACAATAATACTGTGCAGCCAGACCAAAATGTCCAGTACATTCTGTGGTATAAGCAGCCCTTTTCATAGAACGCAGTGTCAGTCTGCTAAGCAATGCTTCTTCTTTCGTTCCCGAAATCTTATCAAGAAGCTTCTGCAGCTCCTTCGGATGAACCTCTCCATTACCTGCTTTGAAATAATATCCAAAGTTGCGGATAAAAATACCAAGCTGAGTCATTTTTTCCGGATCCGGCTTCTCATGAGTTCTGTAAACAAAAGGCATTTCCTGCCAGAAGAAATGTTCCGCTACTGTTTCATTCGCAAGCAGCATGAAATCTTCAATCAGTTTTGTAGCTGTATTTCGTTCATATGGCAAAATATCGACTGCTTTTCCCAATGCGTTTAATTTTACCTTTGTTTCCGGAAAATCAAAGTCAATGCTTCCTCTGCGGCTTCGTTTTTCTCGTAAAATACCAGCCACATGCGCCATCATTTCAAACATTGGAACCAATTCTTTATATTTTTCGCACTCAGTTTCATCCTTGTCTTCCAGAATCTTCTTAACGCTGGTATAGGTCATACGTTCATTGACATGAATGACAGTCTCTGCAATCGTATGATTTACCACATTGCCTTTATCATCCACGTCCATGATACAGCTAAGTGCCAATCTGTCTTCTCCTGCATTTAAAGAACAGATTCCATTAGAAAGTGCCTTTGGAAGCATCGGAATGACACGATCCACAAGATAAACACTTGTTCCGCGATTCAGCGCTTCTTTGTCCAGCGCACTACTCTCCTGTACATAATTGGCCACATCCGCAATGTGTACGCCCAAGCGATACAAATCTCCCACTTTTTCCATGGAAACAGCATCGTCCAGATCCTTCGCATCTTCCCCGTCAATGGTCACCATGACAGTATCGCGAAGGTCCACGCGGCCAAACATGTCCGCCTCAGAAACCGGCTTCGCTATACGCTCCGCCTGATTCAACTGCTTTTCCGTAAATCCCAGGGGAAGCTTATATTCCTTTGCAATACAAAGAATATCTGTCCCAGGAATTTCCAGGAAGCCCAAAACTTCCTTAATCTTTCCTTCCGGCTTTTTTCCTTTTTCTGCGTAGGCTGTAATCTCTGCTACTACTTTCTGTCCATCCAGGGCACCGTTCATAGCTTCCAGTGGAATGAAAATGTCCTGTAATATTTTCTGATTATCGCTGACTACAAATCCAAAGTTCTTTCTTCTCTGAAAAGTACCCACTACTTCCGTAATACCGCGTTCCAGAATTTTTACGATCACACCCTCCGGACGTTTACCGCCGCGATAGGTACGAACACGAACTTCTACTGTATCACCATGCATAGCCCCTTTGACGTCCATCTCTCCGATGAAAATATCTGTCTCCAGTTCTTCCACTTCAACGAAGCCAAAGCCCTTGGCATTTGCAATAAATTTTCCTGTATATATCTCTTTTTCCATAAATCTCCTCGTTACTCGCATCCTGCATATTTGCAATATCCAGGCTTTCGCAGTACTCGTCAAATGCCTGTGTAAACACACATTTTCCTTTCCACTCGCGAAAAAAAGCACTCTTGATTACTTCAAGAGTGCTTCTAATTAAAACAAGTTCATGTTCAGTAAAAGTGCGAGTAACATGAATACCACCGCTAAGATTTTTGTAACTTTAGCGAGGATTCCTTCTGCGGAACGACCTTTGTTCTTTCCCCAGTATGTTTCACTGCTACCGCCTGTTAATGCACCAAGACCTGATTTTCCTTCCTGAAGTAATACAACTACTGATAATGCGATACAAACAATTACAAATAAAATTGTAAGAAAAATTCTCATGATTACACCTCCTACGTGTCGAACAGAGTTAGTTTAACACAAGCCCTTGCTCTTTTCAAGTGATTTCCATGAAATAATTGTAAAAATTCATCAAAAAAATCACTATTTTAGGCAAGTTCTTTTTCACACATGTCTAATGCCGAAGCAATTACTGCATCCATGTCGTAATACTTGTATTCTCCAAGACGTCCGCCAAAAATGATATTGCTTTCCGCATCAGCAAGCTTTTTATATTCCGCATAAAGATTACCGTTCTTTTCGTCATTTACCGGATAATATGGTTCATCCCCAAGCTTCCACTCAGAGCTGTATTCACGACTGATAACGGTCTTTGGCTGATCACCAAATTCGAACCATTTATGCTCAATGATACGTGTCCAAGGAGTTTCTGCATCTGTATAGTTCACTGCTGCATTTCCCTGGAAATTCGGCATATTAAGCACCTCATTTTCAAAGCGTACGGAACGATATTCCAGCGCGCCAAGACGATAATCAAAGTAGGCATCAATGGCACCTGTATAAACAATCTTTTCTGCCATTGCATCATATTCTGCTTTCTTTTCCAGATAATCTTCACCCACACGTACTTCAATGCCTTCTAAAAGATTTTCTACCATCTTTGTATATCCGCCCATCGGAATTCCCTGATAGAGTGCATTGAAATAGTTGTTATCGAATGTCAGACGAACCGGCAAACGTTTGATAATAAACGCTGGAAGTTCGTTACATGGACGTCCCCACTGTTTTTCTGTGTAACCTTTGACAAGCTTTTCATAAATGTCTGTACCGACCAGACTAATTGCCTGTTCTTCTAAATTCTTTGGCTCTGTGATACCTGCAGCTGCCTTCTGTTCTTCAATTTTCGCAGCTGCCTCCTGTGGTGTCACAACGCCCCACATTTTATTGAAGGTGTACATATTAAATGGCAGACTGTAAAGTTCTCCCTTATAATTTGCGACCGGTGAGTTTGTAAAACGGTTAAATTCTGCAAACTTTGTAATATATTCCCACACTTTTTTATTGTTTGTATGGAAAATATGCGCACCATATTTGTGTACATTAATCCCTTCAATTTCTTCAGTATATACATTTCCCGCAATATGATTTCTTTTATCAATTACTAAAACACTTTTCCCCTTTTCCTTCGCGACCTGAGCAAATACCGCACCATAAAGGCCTGCACCCACGACTAAATAATCATACTTCATTTGTGTTCCTCCGAATATTACTATTCTGTAATTCTAACATCATCGGGAAATCGTGTCAAATTAGTTAATCCAATATATAATTTAACTGTTCCTCAATTCTAAGGAGTTCATTATATTTCGCAACTCTTTCTGTTCTGCATGGTGCACCTGTTTTGATCTGCCCTGCATTGACCGCCACTGCCAGATCCGCAATAAACGTATCCTCTGTCTCTCCGGAACGATGGGAAATCACTGTTCGATAGCCATTTCTTTGAGCCAGCTCAATTGCATCCATCGCCTCACTGACTGTACCGATCTGATTTAATTTGATCAAAATCGCATTGGCAGCACCCATCTGAATTCCAACTTTCAATTTCTTTGTATTCGTCACAAACAAATCGTCACCAACCAGCTGGATTCGATCACCCAATGCATGAGTAAGCTCTTTCCATCCTTCCCAGTCATCCTCAGAAAGTCCGTCTTCAATAGAAATTATCGGAAATTCATCCACCAGATCCTCATAATATTCGATCAGCACCTTTGATTTTCTCGCAATCTTCTGCCCTGTCATTTTTGTTTCACCAGGAAATTCATAGATTTTTTCCTCTTCATTGTACAGTTCGCTGGCTGCTGCATCCATGGCAAAAAAAATGTCTTTTCCCGTCTCATAACCAGCCATACGGGATGCTTCTGTTAAAAGTTCAAAGACTTCATGTGCATCTTTGATATCCGGTGCAAAGCCACCTTCATCTCCTACTGCAGTTGCAAGATTTCTCTTTTTCAAAAGAGTTTTCAGACTATGGTAAATTTCCGTTCCCATGCGAAGACCCTGGCTGAAGTTGCTGGCACCTGCCGGAACGATCATAAATTCCTGAAAATCCAATGTATTTTTTGCATGCTTTCCTCCATTAATTACATTCATCATGGGAATCGGCATCACATTTGGACGAATCCCGCCAAGATACTGATACAAAGGCATTCCCAATGCTTTGGCTGCTGCTCTTGCTACTGCCATAGATACACTTAAGATTGCATTTGCTCCAAGACTTGTTTTATTTTCTGTACCATCTGCCTCAAGGAGCATTTTGTCAACTGCACGCTGTTCCAGCCCATTAACTCCCTGAAGCAGCGGAGCAATTTTTACATTCACATTTTCTACTGCTTTTCGCACACCAAGACCAGAGTATCTTCCTTCTCCGTCTCGAAGTTCCACCGCTTCATATCGACCTGTGGATGCTCCTGATGGTACGCTGGCCCGTGCGATGTGTTTTCCTGCCAAAGTAACCTCTGCTTCCACAGTTGGATTTCCTCTGGAATCTAAAATTTCTCTTGCAAATATATCTGTAATAGGTAAATACTGATAAAACATAAAAAAGAACCTCCTTATACTTTACAATAGTATAAGCAGGTTCTTAATTTTTCATTCAATCTGAAGGTTCAAATAAGACTTTCGGTTCTTATTTTACGAGTAATGACTTACCTGTCATTTCTGCCGGCTGTTCCATATCCATCAGCTCTAAGAGTGTTGGGATGATATCAGCAAGGCATCCACCTTCACGAAGCTTGTAAGCAGGATCAGCATTTACAAGAATGAATGGTACTGGGTTTACTGTATGTGCAGTAAATGGAGCACCTGTTTCATAGTCTAATAACTGTTCTGCATTACCGTGGTCAGCACAGATAAACATCTGTCCATCAACTTCTTTTAAAGCTTCTACAGCTTTTCCAACACATTCATCGACGGCTTCTACTGCCTTGATTGCTGCTTCTTCAATGCCTGTATGACCTACCATGTCAGGGTTAGCGAAGTTGATGATGATCACATCATATTTATCAGATTTGATTGCTTCAACGAGTTTATCACATACACCGTAAGCGCTCATTTCAGGCTGTAAGTCATAAGTTGCAACCTTTGGAGATTTTACAAGGATACGATCTTCGCCTTCGTTTGGCTCTTCTACGCCACCGTTGAAGAAGAATGTAACGTGTGCATATTTTTCTGTTTCAGCAATTCTTGCCTGTGTTTTGCCGCATTTTGCAAGGTATTCACCAAAAGTATTTTCCAGAGATACTTTATGGAATGCAACGATTTTGTTAGGGATTGTTACATCGTATTCTGTGAAGCATACGTATGTGAGATCCAGTCTTTTTTCTCTTGCAAAACCATCAAACTCATCAGAGCAGAATGCTCTTGTAAGTTCTCTTGCGCGGTCTGGACGGAAGTTGAAAAAGATGACACTGTCTCCATCCTGAACAGTTGCAACTGGTTTACCATCTTTCATGCAAACAGTTGGTTTTACGAATTCATCGTAAACTTCTTCTGCGTAAGAATCAGCGATTGCCTGTACAGGGTCAGTTGCTTCTACACCTTCACCTTTTACAAGTGCATTGTATGCTAATTCTACACGATCCCAGCGATTATCACGGTCCATTGCATAGTAACGTCCGGAAACCACACCAACTTCACCAACACCGATTTCGTGCATTTTGTCTACTAACTCAGCAACATAATCTTTACCTGATGCAGGTGGTGTATCACGTCCGTCAAGGAAGCAATGTACATAGACTTTTTCAAGTCCTTCTCTTTTAGCGAGTTCTAATAATCCGTAGATATGTGTATTGTGGCTATGAACGCCGCCATCAGATACAAGTCCCCACATATGAAGTGCAGAACCTTTCTTTTTGCAGTTTTCTACTGCAGCAAGAAGCGCTTCATTCTTAAAGAAATCGCCATCCTGGATTTCTTTTGTGATTCTTGTGAGTTCCTGGTATACGATACGTCCGGCACCCATGTTTAAATGACCTACTTCAGAGTTACCCATCTGTCCTTCAGGAAGTCCAACAGCCATACCGCTGGCATTTCCTTTTACAAATGGATAGTCCTTCATAAGACCGTCCATGACTGGAGTTTTCGCTTCTGCAACTGCGTTTGCATCAGTTCTTTCATTTAAACCATAGCCATCTAAAATCATTAATACGGTTGGTTTTTTACTCATTTTTATATAGTTCCTATTCTAAATAACTTAAATTATTTGTAGTTAACGATCTTGCCGAAATCAGCTTTTAATGCTGCTCCACCTACTAAACCACCATCGATGTCTGGCTGAGAGAAGAGATCAGCTGCTGTAGCTGCGTTAACAGATCCGCCGTACTGAATACGAACTGCTTCTGCTGTAGCTTCATCATACATTTCAGCGATGAGTTCACGGATTCCTTTACAAACTTCCTGAGCCTGTTCTGTTGTAGCTGTTTTACCTGTTCCGATAGCCCAGATTGGTTCGTAAGCGATAACCATGTTAGCTACGTCTGCTGCAGCAACACCAACTAAGTCAGATTTGATCTGAAGTCTGATCCAGTCCATAGTAACGCCCATTTCTCTCTGTTCAAGAGATTCGCCGCAGCAAAGGATTGGTGTAAGACCTTTTTCGATTGCTTTTTTCACTTTTTTGTTTAATAAAGCATCGTCTTCTTTGAAGTAGTCACGTCTTTCAGAGTGGCCAAGGATAACATATTTAACACCTGCATCTAATAACATATCTGCAGAGATTTCACCTGTGAAAGCACCTTTTTCTTCGAAGTACATGTTTTCAGCACCTACTGCAACGTTTGTGCCTTTTACAGCTTCTACTACTGGTACGATGTCGATTGCTGGTACACAGTAAACTACATCTACATCTTCGCTAACTACTAATGGTTTTAATGTTTCAACTAATTCTAAAGCCTGGCTTGGAGTCATGTTCATTTTCCAGTTACCAGCTACGATTTTTCTTCTTGCCATTGTATTGTTCTCCTAAATTATAATTTTTATCAGATAATCGAATTTATTTGTCGTCTGCTGCTGCAACGCCTGGTAATGTTTTTCCTTCTAAGAATTCGAGAGAAGCACCACCACCTGTAGAGATGTGAGACATCTTATCAGCGAAACCTAACTGGTTAACAGCTGCTGCGGAATCACCGCCACCGATGATTGTTGTTGCATCTGTATCAGCTAAAGACTGAGCTACTGCGATTGTACCTTTTGCAAGGATAGGGTTTTCGAATACACCCATAGGTCCGTTCCAAACAACTGTCTTAGCAGATTTTACAGCATTTGCATATAATTCAGCTGTAGCTGTTCCGATATCAAGACCCATCATATCTGCAGGGATTTCATTAGATGGTACAACACTTACTTCGATTTCAGCATCGATTGGGCTTGGGAATGCAGCTGCGATTGTTGTATCGATTGGAAGGAGAAGCTGTTTTCCTAAGCTTTCAGCTTTTGCCATCATTTCTTTACAGTAGTCAAGCTTTTCATCATCTACTAAAGAAGTACCGATTTCGTATCCTTTTGCTTTTAAGAATGTGTAAGCCATACCACCACCGATGATGAGTGTGTCACATTTTTCAAGTAAGTTAGAGATAACATTTAATTTATCAGCAACTTTAGCACCACCAAGGATTGCTACGAATGGTCTAACTGGGTTTTCTACTGCATTTCCTAAGAATTCGATTTCTTTCTGCATTAAGTAACCAACTGCACAGTCGCCGCCTTTTGCACGAACTACATCTGTTACACCAGCTACTGAAGCATGTGCTCTATGAGAAGAACCGAAAGCGTCGCATACATATGCATCGCAAAGATCAGCTAATTCTTTAGAGAATTCTTCGCCGTTCTTTGTTTCTTCTTTTCCACGGAAACGTGTATTCTGAAGTAATACAACATCACCTTCGTTCATAGCTGCTACTGCTGCTGTTGCAGCTTCGCCTGTTACATTGTAATCCGCTACGAATACTACTTCTTTGCCTAATTTTTCAGAAAGTCTTTTTGCTACTGGAGCTAAAGATTCTTTTTCGTTTGGTCCTTCTTTAACTTTACCGAGGTGAGAGCAAAGGATTACTTTTGCGCCATCTGCGATTAATTTGTTGATTGTAGGAAGAGCTGCGTTGATACGTGTTTCGTCTGTGATCACGCCATCTTTTAATGGAACGTTAAAGTCGCATCTTACTAATACTCTTTTGCCTTTTGCGTTAAAATCATCTACGCTTTTCTTGTTAAGTGACATTTTGTATGCCTCCTTGTTTATATTTTGTTTAGTTTAATATTTGTTAAAAAAGGGTCCGGTCCAAAAAGACCGGACCCTTTGAGGTCTAAATTTAACCCGTCAAACGTTCTCCACGTCCATTAATTATTTGTTCATTAATGTTCCGAAGTGTTTGATTGTACGAACCATCTGGCTTGTGTAAGAGTTTTCATTGTCATACCATGAAACTACCTGTACCTGTGTTGTGCCATTGTCTAATGGAAGAACCATTGTCTGTGTAGCATCAAACAGAGAACCATATGTCATACCAACGATATCGCTGGAAACGATTTCATCTGTGTTGTATCCGAAAGATTCGTTAGAAGCTGCTTTCATAGCTGCGTTGATCTGATCAACTGTTACTGTACCTTCAACAACTGCTGTTAAGATTGTTGTAGAACCTGTTGGGGTTGGAACTCGCTGAGCAGCACCGATTAATTTTCCGTTTAATTCTGGGATAACTAAGCCGATAGCTTTAGCAGCACCTGTGCTGTTTGGAACGATGTTGCAAGCAGCTGCACGAGAACGTCTCTTATCGCCTTTTCTCTGTGGTCCGTCAAGTGTCATCTGATCGCCTGTGTAAGCGTGGATTGTGCACATGATACCAGTTTTGATTGGTGCTAAGTCGTTAAGTGCTTTAGCCATTGGTGCTAAGCAGTTTGTTGTACAAGAAGCTGCAGAGATGATCTGATCTTCTGATATAAGTTTGTCATGGTTTACATTGTAAACGATTGTTGGAAGGTCGTTTCCTGCTGGTGCAGAGATAACAACATATTTAGCGCCTGCATCGATGTGTGCCTGAGCTTTTGCTTTAGATGTGTAGAAACCTGTACATTCAAGAACTACGTCAACACCGATTTCTCCCCAAGGAAGTTCAGCTGCGTTAGCTTTTGCGTAAATTTTGATTTCTTTTCCGTCAACTGTGATAGAATCTTCGCCAGCTACTACTGTATCAGCTTTAGCGTATCTACCCTGTGTAGAGTCGTATTTTAATAAGTGAGCTAACATTTCTGGGCTTGTTAAGTCGTTGATTGCAACGATTTCAAATCCTTCTGCTCCGAACATCTGTCTGAATGCAAGACGTCCAATACGTCCAAAACCATTAATTGCTACTTTAACTGCCATGATTTTCATCCTCCTGAAATATAAATTGTGCATAAAAGTATTTTTTTGAGATTAATGTTAAATTATTCCCAATCTGCATATATTGTACATAATCCTATGCAAAAATTCAAGTATTATTTTCGTAAAAAATGTTATTTTTTTAACATATTTTTTGTTTACTTCGACAGTCTTTTTTATTATAGTAGAAATAAGAAAAAAATCATACGAATGACAGATGTACAGAAAGGTAATTTTATGATAATCTGCGACTACCATAACCACACTTCTTTCTCTCCCGACAGTACTGCTGCTCCGGAAAGCATGATCGAGCAGGCAATCCGCTCAGGATTAAAAATGATCTGTATGACCGATCATATGGATCCGGATTACCCATACCCTGATTATGATTTTACATTTGATGTGAACAAATATTTCAAAAAGCATGAGGAACTGCGCGCTCGATACGGAAACCAGATCACTTTATATACAGGTATTGAGCTTGGGCTCCAGCCAGGTATTAAAAACGAATTAATCAAACTGTCAGATGAATGGGACTGGGATTTTGTCATTGGTTCTTCCCATTTGGTCGATCACATGGATCCATACTTTCCTGAATACTGGCAGGACAAAAGCGACTACAGCGGAATTCTTCGCTATTTTGAAACCATTTTAGAAAATGTAACAGAGTTCGATAATATTGATGTATACGGACACATTGACTATATCGTCCGCTACGCTCCGGCCAAGGCTGCTAATTATTCTTACCAGAAATACGCAGAAATATTAGATGAAGTCTTAAAAACATTAATTTCAAAAAACATTGGACTGGAACTGAACACTGCAGGCTTTAAATACGGACTTGGTTTTCCGAATCCTCACACAGATATTCTGAAACGTTATAAAGAATTAGGCGGTGAGATTCTGACGATCGGTTCTGACGGGCATAAGCCGGAACATCTGGCATATGACTTCCAGAAAGTTCCTGATATTTTAAAAGAATGCGGATTTGAATATTATACAATTTTCAAAAAACGACAGCCGGAATTTATAAAGGTATAATAACATGAGGGAGCATTTAAAATGCTCCCTCAAAATCGTTTTTATGCCATGATCTCGTCAATCTCTTTTGCTGCTGCTTCTAGTGCTGCCTTCACCTTTCCTGTATCATATGCTTCCAGCAACGCTTTGACCCAGCGTTCTGCTACAATTCTGTATTTATAGGTAGGTGTAACTAAAATCTTACCATCTTCCTCAGCAAGCTTTCTGGATACTTTTGCAAAATCACCCCAGCCGGACACATGTTCTTTAAAACGTTCGTCTTCCCACACACTTGATCTTGTCGGGTTCATGTTTCCTTCAAAAGCAGCACGAACAAGAAATTCCTTGCTGGATGCCCACTGCATAAATCTCCATGCAGCATCTTTTACCTTGGACTGTTTGTTCATCACAAGCCCCCAGGTATACATATTTGGTACAGATTTTCCTTCTGCATTCACAGGCGTTGTCGCATAGCCTACTCTTCCAGTCATAGAAGACATTTCCGGATTTTCATAATATGCCACATAATGATCCGAATCTACGATCAGCCCATACTTTCCGGCACAGAAATCCAGCGCCAGCTCGTACCATCTCTGGGTTGGCCACTCTGTCGGTCCGGAAACCTTTAATGCTTCAATGAATTTTTCGGTAGCTTCCACGGCTTTCTCAGAGGCAATTGCGCATTTTCCATTCTCATCAAAATCTGTAGCTCCCATAGACCAGTACTGGGTTGCGAATCCTGTAAACATGGTATGCCATGAAGTGGTACCCCTCTGGGCAAACCCTCTGGCTCCTTCTACGTTTTCTGCGATCCATTTGGATGTTTCAAAATATTCTTCCCATGTTCTTGGAACCTGCAGATTATATTTTTCAAAAATATCTTTATTATATGCCACATTGTAAGATTCACAGTTGATCGGAATAGAGATTACCGGACCTGCTCCTAATGGATCACCAAATTTTCCGCTCCAACGGTTCGCATTGATCAGATTTGGAATAAACTCTTCAAAGTGATACCAATCTTCCTGTTTTGCAATATATTCATCCAATGGTTCTACAAATCCAGCATTCAGATGTTCCCACTGCAAGATTGGACCGGACATATAAACGTCAGCTCCGCCTTCCTCTGCCAGATATCCCTGAATCTGGTTCGAATAATACTCATCACTTGTGATGATACGAAATTCTACGGTATCTCCCGTCAGTTCTTCAAACTCTTTAATATGACGCATTACACTTTCTACATAAGCATCTGTATCTGGTGCAAAATAGGTAATTTTAGCCATAGAAATCCCCCTTCTTCCGATATAATTATCAAAATATTGCTATGCCTCGAGACTTCTTTACAATCTTATTATATTTTGCTAATATTAATTTAACATCGGAAAATATTGCTTAAAAATAACAATATATTGCTTTCTCGGAGAATTCTATGAAACAGATTAAAAACAAACAATATTGGGAAGAAGCAGACCGCAGCTGGAGTGAGGATTCCATCTGGTTTTCCAATACCGCCTCCCCTTCTGCCCGCCAGACTTTCTTTTATGTACAGGAGGTAGGATATTTCAAAACAATACCTCCTTATTATACAGAACGTGCCAACCTGAACAGTTTTTTAATTTTCTGCACGCTTTCCGGAAAAGGGATTTTGACTCTAAACAACAGCATCCATGAACTGCTTCCCGGAACAATTGCCTTTATCAACTGTATGGATTACCATCATTACCAGTGTGCACCTGATCATGAATGGGAATTTCTCTGGCTTCATTTTCATGGTCCTTCTGCCCTGGGCTACTATGAGAATTTTATCAAAAATGGTTTTCGCATCTGTCATGATACAAAAGAACATTTCATTGAGGGTCTTATGCAAAACATTTTAAATACGACTCAGAAAAAAGACATTCACTCCGAAATCATTGTTTCTAATCTGATCACCGACCTTTTAACTCATCTTTTGATTTCAAGCAGCACTGAAGACTCACGACTTGATGTAATGCCCGAATATTTAAAAAATGTAACAAAAAAGATTGATCAGGATTTCACCGAACCTCTCAGCCTGGACGATCTGGCCAGAGAGTTTGGCATCAGTAAATATCACCTTTCCAGAGAATTCAAGCGGTACATGGGCACAACGATCAATGAATATCTGACGCTTACGCGCCTGAACTATGCAAAAGAGCTTTTAAAATATACCTCTCAGACCGTAGAACAGGCAGCCTTTTCCTGTGGATTCCATCATGTCAGTCATTTCATCAATGTATTTAAAGCACACGAATCCTTAACACCTTTGCAGTTTAAAAAAGAATGGGGAAAAACCTGATTTCCCCATTCTTTCTAATATTTTCACTATTTTTCTTCACGAATGATCGTTCCGCCGCCGAGGACGATATCTCCGTCATAAAATACCACTGCCTGTCCCGGTGTGATGGCTCTTACCGATTCAGGGAAAGTGCATTTCACCAGATCATCACCCACAACTTCCACGATACATCTGGAACCTTTATGGTTATAGCGGATCTTTGCATCTACTTCAATGGCTTTCTCCGGCTGTTCTATACCCATCCAGTTCAATCTGTTGGCATATAATACATGTCCAAAGACATCTTCTGCCTCTCCGATGACCACTTCATTGGTTTCCGGACGAAGCTCTGTAACAAATACCCTTCTGCCCATCGGAAGGTCAAGACCTTTTCGCTGACCAACGGTATAGTGAATGATCCCTTTATGCTTTCCAAGCACTTTACCGTCTTTCGTTACGAAATTTCCTTCAGGGATCTTCTTTCCTGTCGTCTGCTCAATAAATCCGGCATAATCATCATCCGGAACAAAACAGATTTCCTGACTGTCCGGCTTATTGGCAACTCTCAATTCAATCTCTTCCGCAATCTTACGAATCTCATCCTTTTCATAAGCTCCGCAAGGCATCAGAGTTTTTGAAAGCTGATCCTGTGTCAGATTGTACAGTGCATAGGTCTGATCTTTTGCATCTGTTTTAGATTTTTTCAATGCATATCTTCCATTTGGAAGCTGTACCACAGAAGCGTAATGTCCAGTAGCGATATAATCCGCCCCAATATCCATGCTGCGTTTTAGCAAACTCTCCCACTTCACGTAGCGGTTACATGCAATACATGGATTCGGTGTACGTCCGTTTAAATACTCATCCACGAAATAATCCATGACATTTTCTTTAAACTCTTTTTTAAAGTTCAGCACATAGTAAGGAATTTCAAGCTGGGCTGCTACTCTTCTGGCATCATCCACCGCAGTCAGTCCACAGCAGCCACCGTTTTCTTCCTGTACAATTTCTTCCTCATCCTGCCAGATCTGCATGGTCACACCGATGACCTCATAGCCCTGCTTTTTTAAGAGATATGCCGCAACAGAAGAATCTACTCCGCCGGACATACCCACAACTACTTTCTTTCCTGCCATGAATTAATACTCTTCGCTTTCCTCTTCTTCGCCTTCATGAATGTCATTCTTTGGTTTTTCAAGTCCTTCAATCTTAATGCCATTCTTTTCAGCATAATCCCAAAGTGCTGCATGGATGGCTTCTTCTGCAAGAAGTGAGCAATGCACTTTTACTGGTGGAAGTCCATCCAGCGCATCCATAACTGCTTTGTTTGTTACTTCAAGAGCTTCATAGATTGTTTTTCCGATCACAAGCTCTGTTGCCATACTGGAAGTTGCGACTGCTGCACCACAGCCAAATGTTTTGAATTTACAATCACGAATTACTTGATTTTCATCGATATCAAGGAAGATTCTCATGATATCTCCACATTTTGCATTACCAACTGTACCTACACCGCTGGCATTTTCGATTTCTCCTACATTTCTTGGATTTTTAAAATGATCCATTACTTTATCACTATACATGTTAACTTTCTCCTTATTTACTGTAACTATTTAAAATCTGTATTGATTATTTATGCTTCTTAATAAAATCCTCATATAATGGAGACATATCTCTTAAGCGGGAAACAATGTCTTTGATCGTCTCTACAACAAAATCAATGTCTTCTTTTGTTGTTTCATCGCTAAGTGTCAGTCTTAATGATCCATGTGCAATTTCATGAGGCAGGCCAATTGCCAAAAGCACGTGGGATGGATCTAAAGATCCTGAAGTACATGCAGAACCAGAAGAACCGCAGATGCCTTCCATATCCAGCATGATCAAAAGTGATTCGCCTTCAATGAACTGGAAACTGAAATTCGCGTTGTTTGGAAGACGATTTGTACGATGACCGTTCAGTCTTGTATATGGAACTTCTTTTAATACTCTGTCGATCAGATAATCTCTGAGTTCAATTTCCTTGTCAGTACGTTCTTTCATCGTACGCATTGCGCGTTCTACTGCTGCGCCATATCCTACGATACCCGGAATGTTTTCTGTACCTGCACGACGTTTTCTTTCCTGTGCACCGCCATGTACGAAGGAACGGATCTTTACGCCTTTACGGATGTAGAGGAAACCGATACCTTTTGGTCCGTTTAATTTATGACCGCTGGAGCTTAACATATCAATGTGCAATTCATCTACATTGATTGGTACCTGTCCGAAAGCCTGTACTGCATCTGTATGGAATAAAATGCCATGTTCTTTTGCAATTTCACCAATTTCTTTGATTGGTTCAATAGTTCCGATTTCATTGTTTGCAAACATAACTGAAATCAGAATTGTTTCTGGACGAATTGCTGCTTTTAATTCATCAAGTTTTACAACACCATTTTCATCTACATTTAAATATGTTACTTCAAAACCATTCTTTTCCAGCCATTCTGCTGTATGAAGGATTGCATGATGTTCAATCTTTGTTGTAATAATGTGATTTCCTTTTGCTTTGTAAGCTTCGGCTGTGGCCTTTAATGCCCAGTTATCAGCTTCACTTCCGCCTGCTGTAAAATAAATCTCATTCGCATTTGCGCCAAGGGCTTTTGCGATGGATTCACGGCCCTTTGCCATAGCTTCTTTACTGTTTCCGGCAAAACCGTAAACACTGGAAGCATTTCCATAAAATTCTGTAAAATATGGAAGCATTGCTTCCACTACTTCTGGAGCAGTTTTTGTTGTCGCTGCATTATCCAAATAAATCATTTTTTTCATAACTTGCCACCTCTATTTCTTGCATGCACCGGAGTTTACCTCCGCTGTGTTCTCGCTTTTTGTTTCTCTGATCAGTTCTTCCAGGTTCATTCCATCTACGGCCTGATTAATGCTTTCATTAATCTTCTGCCACACGTACTTTGTGACACATCCGTTAGATCCCTCACAACCAGAGGCTCCGGGAAGTCCCGCACAATCTACAGGATCAAGATTTCCTTCCAGCGCTCTCAGTACATCCCCTACGGAAATTTCGCTTGCAGGTTTTGCCAGCATATAGCCGCCGCCGGCACCTCTGACGCTTACAATCATTCCTGCCTTTCGAAGCTTCGGAATCAGCTGTTCTAAATAGCTTTCTGAAATCTTCTGACGGGCTGCGATACTTGCGATGGAAACTGCTTCTTCCTCACTGTGAATTGCCAGATCAATCATGGCGCGAAGACCATATCGTCCTTTTGTTGACAGCTTCATAGCATCCCTCTTTTTATTTCCGACTATTTTTGTCGGATTTCTCTAAACAAGATATTAAACCTATGTATGCGTTCTGTCAAGTTCTCCTTTCGAATATATTTTAAAAAAACGGAAAATTTATGAATCTGAAAAATGTCATTTTACGTGGAACTCTTCTTTTGACAATTGCCGGGATCCTTAGTCGAATTATGGGGTTCTTCTATAGAATATTCCTGGCAAATACAATCGGTGCAGAGGGAATGGGAATTTATCAGCTCATTTTTCCGATTTATTCTGTCTGCTTTTCCCTGTGCGCCTCTGGTATTGAGACTGCCATTTCCAAGCTGACCGCCGAAAAATATGCGGTGGGAAAACCAGCAGAAGCCTCTGGTGTATTAAGAACTGGTCTTTTTCTGACCCTCACACTCTCTGTTAGTTGTTCCCTGCTTATTTACAACTATGCAGAGGTTCTGGCAGAAGTTTTTTTAAAAGAGTCCCGCTGTGTCGGTCTTTTAAGAATTTTATCCGTTACCATTCCCTTTGGTACTGCTCAGTCCTGCATCTGCGGCTACTATTTTGGTGTTCATAAAGCTGGAGTTCCTGCATGCGCGCAGCTGATCGAACAGGGATTTCGAATTGGCTGTGTATTCTTTTTATTCCACCTTTATCAGACAAATGGGATGAATATCTCTCCTGCCATCGCCGTAATCGGGCTTGTTTTTGGAGAAGTCTGCGCATTATTATTTACTATAACATGCTTTTCTTTTCAGCCAAAAAGCCGCGTTTCCATCCCTTTTACTAAAGCATTTTCTAATTCAAAAGAGATTCTCACGCTTGCAGCACCTCTGACAGTCAGTCGAATCTGCATAAATCTGCTGGCAAGCTTAGAAGCAGCTTTGATTCCAAATGCTTTAAAAGCCTATGGCATGGATTCCGGGACAGCGCTTAGCGTTTATGGAATTTTAAACGGAATGGCATTGCCTTTTATCTTATTTCCCAATGCACTGACCGGTTCCATCTCTTTAATGCTTCTCCCAGCGGTTTCAGAATCACAGGCTTCCGGACATCTCGACTCTCTAAAGGCTACTGTCAAAAGAACCTTTTCTTTCTGTATTCTTTTAGGATGTATTTGTCTGCTCTTCTTTTTAGTATTTGGAAACTTTCTTGGAGAATTTATATTTTCCAGTGCATTGGCAGGAGATTTTATCACTGTTCTTGCATGGATATGCCCATTTCTTTATTTGAATACAACTTTAAACAGTGTTCTGAACGGACTCGGAAAGACCAATATTACTTTCTTCAATGGCATCCTAGGACTTTTCATCCGCATTGGATTCATCTTTCTGGCAGTTCCAAAAATCGGAATCCATGGCTATCTGTTCGGACTTCTTGCAAGTCAGCTATTTATCACCAGCTCCGGCTGCCTCTTTCTTCGCAATACGCTCCAAAAAGCGCAAACCGCTTCTCGAGGTTGATTTCAAACTCAAACTATATTATAATGATTTCCACGTGAAGCAAAAGAAAAGAGGATTTAACAATGGGATTTGAATTTGTGAAAAAACTTCCAACTCCTGCGGAAATCAAGGAACAATATCCTGTTTCCAAGGAAATCGAAAGAATCAAAGCAGAACGTGATGAAGAAATCAAAAAAGTCATCACTGGCGAAAGCGATAAATTTCTCGCGATCATCGGTCCTTGCTCTGCTGATAATGAAGATGCTGTATGCGATTATATCAATCGCTTAGCTCCAATTCAGGAAAAGATCAAAGATAAAGTAATCATCATTCCTAGAATCTATACAAACAAACCTCGTACAACAGGGGAAGGCTACAAAGGAATCGTACATCAGCCAGACCCAGAAGGAAAACCAGATTTACTGGCAGGATTAATTGCCATGAGAAAAATGCATATGCGTGCCATCGAAGAGACCGGACTGACTCCTGCTGATGAAATGCTCTATCCTGAAAACTACAGATACCTTTCCGACATTCTCTCATATGTCGCAATCGGCGCTCGTTCCGTAGAAGATCAGCAGCATCGTCTGACTGTCAGCGGATTTGATGTACCAGCGGGTATGAAAAACCCTACCAGCGGTGACATGAGCGTAATGCTTAACTCTGTTGTAGCAGCACAACACGCCCACACCTTCATCTATCGCGGATGGGAAGTCAATACAACCGGAAACCCTCTGGCCCATGTTATTTTACGTGGCGCAGTGAACAAGCGCGGAGTTAACCAACCAAACTACCATTATGAAGATTTAATGACCTTACTGTCACTCTACGGCGAACGAAATCTTCAGAATCCAGCAGCGATTATTGACACGAACCATTCTAACTCAGCAAAAAAATACAAAGAACAGATCCGTATCGCAAAGGAAGTTCTCCATAGCCGCCGCTATAACAAAGATATTCATAAACTTGTCAAAGGATTTATGATTGAAAGCTATATTGAAGAAGGAAGCCAGACCGTTCATGATAAATGTTATGGAAAATCCATCACAGATCCATGTCTCGGATGGGAGGATTCTGAAAGACTTTTATACGAAATTGCTGAAAATTGTTAATCATAACGAATCATAGAAATAACTTGAGGGAGTCACACAGACTCCCTCAAGTTATTTCTATTCCTTTATATATTATGTATCAACTTCTAGGATGAAACTTTTTATATACATCCCTCACATTTCCAGCCTGCATTTCTACATACATTTGTGTGGTAGAGATATCTGCATGTCCCATCATTTTCTGTACAGACTGAACATCTGCACCATTTTCCAAAAGATGTGCCGCAAAGGAATGTCTGAAGGTATGTGGTGTGATTTCCTTCTCAATTCCAGCTTTATCTGCATAATATTTAATCAGCTTCCAAAAGCCCTGACGGCTCATTGGTTTTCCAGAGCAGTTTACGAATAAATATTCGCTTTCCGATTCTCCAACCATATTGTCTCTTGTCTTATCAAGATATACGATTAACGCATCCTTTGCCGCAGTGCCAAATGGAATAATTCGATCCTTGGATTTTTCATGACAGACCACATACTCCATGGCAAGGTTCATATCCTCTGTCTTTAAAGAAATCAGCTCTGAAACACGAATTCCCGTCGCATACAAAAGCTCCAGCATAGCTCTGTCGCGGATTCCTTTATCTGACTGAACATCCGGTTCTTCCATCAGCTTCTGGGTCTCAGAGATTGTCAAAATCTGTGGAAATTTCTTTTCGACCTTCGGTGGTCTCAATCTGTCCGCTGGATCTTCAGCAATGATTCCTCTCCTTAAACAATATTCAAAAAAACCTTTAAAAGATGCAATATATCTGGATACTGTAGATGCAGCTTTTCCCTCTTTTTCCAAATACAGAATATAGGAATTTAAGGATGTTTCGCTTACATCCTGCACATTTGTAATCCCCTGCTTTTCCAGATACTCTTTTAACTTTTTCAGATCTCTCTCATAGGAAATCTTCGTATTGTAAGAAGCATCCCTCTTTTCGCTTAAATAGCTGATAAATCCCCGTATATTTCCTTCCATTGCATAACCGTCCCCTAATGATTTAATCTTGATTATACAGATTTTTGTAGGAAAATCAATCGGTTTTTTCAGCGGTAAAACCCAGTAAACTCAAGGGTTTTCTTGTATTTCCACAACATTTCGAAACGGGTTCTTTCGACACACAC
Organism: Lachnospiraceae bacterium; assembly: GCA_017622875.1. Lineage (GTDB taxonomy): Bacteria > Bacillota > Clostridia > Lachnospirales > Lachnospiraceae > HGM12587. The sequence continues at coordinate 73,772 of JAGAQG010000052.1, read as the reverse complement.
AATATCTTGTTATGTAAATTACAAAAAAATTATTTAAAAATTCCGAAAAAAAATTGTAAAATTTTCGGATTTATGTAAGTTTCCGTTAAAATACCAAGAATTACGGAAATCTGCGCCAGGGAATAAATTCTTTTCCAGACTCTTTCTGACCACGCATGCCAGATACATCGCATCAGAATTACAACCGAAAATCCATAAAACAAATAGTGAGGAAACATAGACAACGGCACATATAAAATTCCCAGCCAATATTTTTCACTGATCATCTTTGCTGCTACAGCAAAAAAACTGACGCAATAGCATACCAAAATAATCATAACAGCCAGCTTCATCTGTTTTTTCTCTTTGCAGAACCTCAATGAAGTTAATGGAAATAAACGAAATATAATCAAACGCAATAACATAAAAAAACCTCCCATATACCAAGTATATGAAAGGTTTTTGAATCTTATTTATTTTGCGTAATCGATGACACGGCTTTCGCGAATCACGTTTACTTTGATCTGTCCCGGATATTCCATCTCAGCTTCAATCTGTTTCGAAATATTTCTAGCCATTAATACCATATCTGCATCGCTGACTACTTCCGGTACCACCATGATACGAATCTCTCTACCCGCCTGAATAGCAAAAGATTTGTCAACTCCCTGGAAGGAGTTTGTGATATCTTCAAGTTGTTTTAATCTGTTTGTATAGGTTTCTAATGTTTCACGTCTTGCACCTGGTCTTGCTGCAGAAATTGTATCTGCGGCCTGTACAAGGCATGCAATCAATGATGTTGGTTCTACATCGCCATGATGAGACTCAACTGCGTTAATAACTGTTGCGGATTCTTTGTATTTTCTACATAAATCAACACCAATCTGGATATGGGAGCCCTCAACCTCATGATCGATAGATTTACCGATATCATGTAAAAGACCTGCACGTTTTGCGACACGTACATCAACTCCAACTTCTGCTGCCAGAAGTCCAGCTAAATGAGCTACTTCGATAGAATGTTTTAACGCATTCTGACCATAGCTTGTTCTGAATTTCATTCTTCCGAGAAGTTTTACAAGTTCCGGATGGATTCCATGAACACCTACTTCTAAAGTAGCTGCTTCACCTTCTTCACGGATCATGGTATCTACTTCTCTCTGAGCTTTTTCTACCATTTCTTCGATTCTTGCCGGATGAATACGTCCGTCAACAATCAGTTTTTCAAGAGCAATTCTCGCTACTTCTCTACGAATTGGATCAAAGCTTGATAAGATGACCGCTTCCGGTGTATCATCAATGATCAGATCAACACCTGTCATTGTTTCCAATGTACGGATGTTACGTCCTTCACGTCCGATGATACGTCCTTTCATCTCATCACTTGGAAGCTGCACTACAGAAATTGTAGTTTCTGCCACATGGTCTGCTGCGCATTTCTGAATGGCAGTTACCACGTAATCTCTTGCTTTCTTAGATGCTTCTTCTTTTGCTTTGTTTTCTAATTCCCTAACCAACTTGGCAGCATCGGTCTTTACTTCGTCCTCAACTGCTTTTAAAAGATATTCTTTTGCTTGTTCGGAGGTTAAACCAGAGATTCTTTCTAGTTCCTGTACTCTTTTTTCGTAAAGATCATCGATCTCTGCCGCTTTTTTCGCAAGACGTTCTTCCTTGTTAGCGAAATTTGCTTCTCTCTTTTCCATGGCAGCAGCTTTTTTGTCAAGCTGTTCTTCCTTGGAAAGAATTCTTCTTTCGTAACGCTGAACTTCTGCTCTGCTTTCCTTGATTTCACGCTCGGATTCATTCTTCATGCGCAAAGTTTCTTCCTTTGCTTCAAGCAAAGCTTCGCGTTTCTTGGTTTCGGCAGTTTTCAATGCTTCATCTATTATTTCACGCGCTTTGGTTTCTGCATTTCCAATTTTCTTCTCTGAAGAAGATTTGTAGAGATTTACAGAAACAAGAGACGCAATTATAACAGCGGCAATGAATGCTATTGCAATACCTGCTATCATTCCAATCGTCACAGGAGCACCTCCTTTATTTAATTTTCATTGTTCGCAATACAACGTATAAATTTTATACTTTTTTATGCATTATGTCAAGTCAAAAACCTTTTTCAAGTCCTCAATTTGGAAACCTTTTCTCATCATATAGGCAAAGAACTTATTCTTCTGTTCATAATCACAGTTTTCAGGGTCAATTCTTTTCTTTTGCATATATTTTTGAATGACTTCTGTAAGGTCAGCCATCTGTGCAGTTTCAAAGCCTCTCTGTACCGCTTCTTTGGATACTCCTTTGTTAAAAATCAGCTCCTGTTCGATCTGCTTGCGGCTTTTGGTGCGGCTTTTGCTCTCAATGTAAACTCTCACATAGCGTTCATCGTCCAGATAGCCGAAGCTTCTTACATATTCAATCGCTGTATCTACCGCTTCCTCACAGTAAGAAGCCTGCAGTTTTTCACGCAGCTGCGCTTCTGTACGGTCCATGGCTGTTAAAAGATGAAGGGCGCGCAGCTTTGCGCGCCTTACTTCGTCTTTGATTTCTTCTTCACTTTTTTCTTCTGTTTCAAAGTCCAAAAAAGATTCTCTGTCCAACATATTATTCCTGTTCTTCTTCGACAGCTGGTGTTTCTCCTAATAAACCATAATGCTGGCGAATCTTACGTTCTACTTCTTCCGCAATTTCCGAATGAGTTGCAAGGAATGTCTTTGCATTTTCACGTCCCTGACCAATCTTTTCTCCTTCATATGCATACCACGCACCACTCTTTGAGATAATGCCAAGGTTTGCAGCCATATCGATCAGATCGCCTTCTTTTACAATACCTTTACCAAACATGATATCGAATTCCGCTTCTTTGAATGGCGGAGCTACTTTATTCTTTACAACTTTGACTCTTGTATGGTTACCTACAACTTCGCCGCCCTGTTTTAAAGACTCTGTTCTTCTGACATCGAGACGGATGGATGCATAGAATTTCAGTGCACGTCCACCGGTAGTAGTTTCAGGATTACCAAACATTACTCCCAGTTTTTCACGGAGCTGGTTGATGAAAATTACGATACAGTTGGATTTGCTGATGACTGCTGTTAATTTACGGAGTGCCTGAGACATTAATCTTGCCTGAAGACCCATATGTGAGTCTCCCATATCACCATCAATTTCTGCCTTTGGTACTAAAGCTGCTACAGAGTCAACGATTACGATATCTACTGCACCGGAACGTACCATAGTTTCAGTAATTTCCAAAGCCTGTTCTCCACAGTCTGGCTGGGAAATATAAAGGTTATCGATATCTACACCGATGTTCTTTGCATAAGCCGGGTCTAATGCATGTTCTGCGTCGATAAACCCTGCAACGCCGCCGCGTTTCTGTACTTCTGCTACCATATGTAAAGCAACTGTAGTTTTACCAGAGGATTCTGGTCCATAGATTTCGATGATACGTCCCTTTGGTACACCACCAAGTCCAAGGGCAATATCAAGGCTTAAGGAACCTGTCGGAACCGTTTCTACCTGCATGTGGGAGTGGTCTCCCAGCTTCATAACCGCTCCTTTACCGTACTGTTTTTCTATCTGACCTAAAGCTGCTTCCAGAGCTTTCTGTTTTTCGTCTTTACTTGCCATTATTTATTCTCCTTTTGACAAACATTTGTTCGTTCTTCTGTTTTTAATAGTAGTATAAAATCTTTGTTCTGTCAACTGAATTTTCGAACAAATTTTCGATTTTCATTGCTGCATTTGAGAATTTTGTGCGAGGCGCACATGAGAAAGTACTGCCTAATCAGAATAGCATGTTTCTCATATTTTTTCAACAGACGCTTAAAGAACATCGATCCCCCCTGCACCGGCATACTGGGTACAATGCCTCTCGTGGAAATCGATGTTCTTTAAGCTGTTTATTGGCATATTATAATAAATATTCTTTATATTTCTGATATACGGCCAAATCACAACGCACTTTCAAAAGCGTTCCACTCTCCTCATAAGATGTTTCGTAGACAGTGCATTTTTGCAAGATATCTGACACCGCGCGTCCATCTGCGTATGGCACCAAAAACTCTGCATCCAGATGTCCTGAATGAAGCTTTTGAAAAATCATTTCGATCAATTCCGGTAAGCCTTCGCCGGATTTTGCTGACAGATAGATCTTATCATCGCCTCGAATGACAGGAAGTGGTTCCTCCATGCATTTATCTGCTTTATTGTAGACATAAATCATTGGTGCATCGCCTACATTTAAGTCTTTTAAGGTATCTTCGGTTACTTTGATATGCTGTTTATGGTGTAGATCAGAAGCATCGATAATATTTAAGATCAAATCTGCTTCGCAGGCTTCTTCTAATGTTGAACGAAATGCTTTGACCAGACCGTGCGGCAAATGATTGATAAATCCTACGGTATCGGACAACAACAGTTGTCGGTTTCTGTCGATTTTAATATTACGGACAGTAGTTTCCAATGTGGCAAAAAGCATATCTTTTTCCATGACCTGCTTTTCTTCCGGTCCGCCATAGGTGGAAAGCATCTGATTCATCATGGTAGATTTTCCCGCATTGGTATATCCCACCAGTGCCACACGAGGAATTCCGGAATTTGCACGCTGCTTTCTCTGTGTCTGACGGTCCTTTGACACCTCTTCTAGCTCTCTTCGAAGCTGCGCCAGACGATGTTCAATCTTTCTTCGGTCAAGCTCCAATTTCTTTTCACCGGCACCCTTATTTGCAAGACCGCTTCCGCCGCCCTGTCGGCTTAAGGCTTCGTGCATTCCCACCAATCTCGGTAAAATATACTGCAAATTTGCCACTTCTACCTGCAGTCTGGCTTCTCTTGTCCTCGCTCTTTTAGAGAAGATTTCAAGAATCAGATTTGTACGGTCCATTACCGCAGTGTCTAACTCCTGCTGAAGATTGCGAAGCTGGGACGGTGTCAGAGTATCTCCAAAAATCACTACGTCTGCCCATAAATTCTGTACATATTCCCGTACTTCCGCCACTTTTCCTGTTCCAATGTAAAGAGAATGGTGAATGGCTGGCATTTTCTGAGTTACCGCACAGACAACTTCCATATTGCAGGCCTCTGCCAGAGCTTCCAGTTCTTCCATGGATTCTTCAAAATCATCAGAATTACCCAAATCTACTCCCACAATGATTGCACGCTCTTTACGTTCCTCCAAAGTCTCTTTTAAATCCGACACGTTTTTTCAATTCCTCTCGTTTTCTATTTTTCCCATTTATCACACAGCGCATCAATTTCCGCTGTCATTTTTTTCAAATCCTTATTGGCAAAGCTACTGCTGTTTTCAATCAGTGCCATCAGGCGCTTTCCTGCTCTGAGCAGATTTTCATAAATTGCAGAAATTGCTTTACCCTTCTTAACTGTTTCTGCCTTCTGAAGCTTCACTTTATTGCCTTCTGCAATACATTCCCCCGTAATCAGGTCATATACTGCTCCATTATACGGTGCAGTCGCAAAAAAGCCAAGCTGTTCTTTGATCGTATTTGCAAATTCATCACACACTTCATCTTCACCGTGATTTACAAATACCTGCTCCGGCTTAACTTTAAGGTTTCCAAGCCATTCTAATAAAATACCGAGGTCTGCATGACCGCTGATACCATCCATTTTTTCGATGTGCGCATTGACCTGTACATCTTCTCCAAAAAGCTTCACATGAGCAGCACCACTTAACAATTTATTACCCAATGTTCCTACAGACTGATAGCCTACGAACAGGACTGTGCTCTCACTTCTCCAGAGATTGTGTTTTAAATGATGCCGAATACGTCCGGCTTCACACATTCCACTTGCAGAAATGATAACTTTTGGTGTTTTATCTGTATTCAATGCAATCGAATCTGCACTGGTAACTGACTTATGAAGTCCATTAAAATGAAGAATATCAATTCCATTTCGAATATAATCCATCGCTTCTTCATCATAATATCCCATAACATTTCCAGCATAGATTTCCGTAGCTTCTACCGCCATCGGGCTGTCTACCCATACCTGAAAGTTCGGATGATTTTTCACCAGATTGTTATCTTTGATCTGACGAATCAGATACAGCATTTCCTGAGTTCTGCCTACCGCAAACGCAGGAATGACAAGGTTTCCTCCCCGATCCAGTGTTTCCTGAATCATTCTTGTCAGCTGGCTTACATAGTCTGCACGGGCTCCATGATATCGATTTCCATAGGTGGATTCAATGATCACAATATCCGCCTGTTCCGGTTTTTTCGGGTCTTTGATCAAAGGTCTGTCGATATTTCCAACATCACCAGAGAACAAAATAACTTTCGTTACGTCCCCTTCCGTCACCGTCAGTTCAATGCTCGATGAGCCCAGTAAATGTCCCGCATCAATGAATCTCAGCTTGATATTATCCAGAATCTGATAAACTTTTTCGTATTCACAAGGAACAAACAAAGGCAATGTTTTTTCAACGTCTTTCAGTGTATAAAGAGGCACATAGGCTGCTCCGCCAGAACGCTGACTCTTACGGTTCTTCCACTCTGCTTCCGATTCCTGAATGTGTGCAGAATCCTTCAGCATCATATCACATAATACCCTTGTGGCACCGGTACAATAAATCGGTCCGTTAAAACCTTGTGCTGCTAACATTGGTACTTTTCCGGAATGGTCAATATGTGCGTGGGTCAGAAGTACACAGTCAATTTCCGCTGGCAATACCGGAAGTTGGCAGTTTTCATAAGTATCTGCGCCCTGTTCCATCCCGCAGTCTATCAAAATCTTGTAATTATCAGTTTCAAGTAATGTGCAGGAACCAGTTACCTCATGCGCAGCTCCCAAAAATTCAAGTTTCATAGGTCCGCCCCCTTTGAATATGTATCATGCTTCAAATTATCAGTATCCCATCCTTAATTATATTATACAACGAAAATGCTTTTCTTTCCATTTCAAATGTGTTATTATTTTCTGAGAACTTCTGTTAAGGGGGATAAATAAGATGAGAAAAAACGAGTCTGCCGAAAATTATCTGGAAACTATTTACATATTGAGCAAAAAACTTCCGGTAGTTCGTTCCGTAGATATTGCAACTGAGTTGAATTTCAAAAAACCGAGTGTCAGCGTTGCTATGAAACATTTACGTGAAAAAGAATTGATCGTTGTCAGCGATGCCGGTTTTATCACATTGACCGAAGAGGGACAGGCTCAGGCAGAGGCTATTTATGAACGCCATACCATTCTTACAAAAATGTTCGTAATGCTTGGTGTTTCCGAAGAAACTGCTGCTGAAGATGCATGCTTGATCGAACATATATTAAGTGACGAAAGTTTTGAAGCAATCAAAAAACATTTAAAAGAAAAAGGCGCACGTTAAGCAAAGATTGCAAAAGGGAATGATTCACTTCATTCCCTTTTTAATGTTTCATAATTATATTTTTCCAATTCACAGACTTGTTCAATACGTATTTCTCCCTCCTGTGAACTTAAGATCAGAAAACTGTTCTCCAGATAATATTCCAGGTCACTGACCCATACTGTAAAGAGCTGGTCATCATAAAAGAATGTCTCCCCCCATTCAAACTGGGATCCTGCTATCTGAAGAATTTCCCCATAGCGATCCAATCTGAACACCTGATAACTGTAGACACCATTTTCCTCACGGTCTTCAATATGCACCGTCAAAATATACGGTACGCCTTCTGCCTCACCAAGATAAATATTGTTCCATCCGGCACGGAACTGAAATGCAGATTCCGAGTACAGCCATGTCCCCTGTGCACTTTTAAAATTAACAATCCCTACATTGCTTTGACCATAGCTGCCTGTACTTACTTCAATGATTTCTTCTCCTTTTCCATCACCGATATCCATCTTCAAAGTTTCCCTGATATTCGCATTTATAACATCAGACTTTTCTCCTTTTTCAAGATCCTGCTCCTCATGAAATTCTTCCCAGGTGTTTTTTATGATTGGCTGATAATTGATTCCATAGTTGAAATATTCACTTTTCAGCTTTGCTTCCACAATCAGACCATTTTCAAAGGTTACAATACATGGCGCACTGACATTTTCTTTTTTATCATTCACCAAATCCGTAAATTCATCATAAGAAACCGCTTCGTATCGTTCCTTTGCCATCTCTTTATTTACCAGAAATACACAGTAATCTGCTAAGCCAAGTGCTGTCCATTCCCCTTCCATATTTTCTGACACATAACGTTCTATACATCGGGCACTTTTTGAAATACTGCAAGTGGAAAGATAATAGGTTCCATCTTCTGGATTTTCCGGGTTCAGGTCATTTCTTATGCTTTCCCGCTGGCTCCTTTCTGATTCGGCCTTTTCCTGAACTACCAACTGATATTCGATTCCTGACTCAAAATTTTTGAAAAAATTCTTTAAATCATTGGTTGTCAATTCAACAAAAAGTTCTTTTGTGTCCTCATTAATTCTCTCAATTTCTGAAGATACCAGCAGTTTTTCTTCATGATACATTTCTAATTTATCGCCTATATCGGCCATTTGAGCCACATCGAGTGATACGGAAAGCATGTGCAGATCATTTCCTAGATACTCCAAAGAATAACCTTTTCCCAAAACTTCGATTGTTTTCGCTCGTTCTGAAAACTGTCCAGGATAGGTTTCTAAAATTCCTACTTCTTTTTCTGCAAATGAAATTTTCACAAGGTCTCCCACTTCCAATTCCCGACTTCCGCCTTTTTCCAATGGGATAATGTCATCTGTTCCCGGAATGTATACATCACCCGATGTCAATGCAACAACTCTTTGCATTCTTTCATTTTCCTCTGCTTCTCCAAACATATCCCCATATTCGATAATACCATACACGGAATATCCTCTGTCTGCAGGATTAGCAATCAGCATCACTGCGACAATTGCACATACAATCGCCGTCACTTTTACAAACACTTTTGCATGCTTTTTATATTTCAGCACATGCTTAATGCGGTTAGCGGTATCACTTTCTCCAAATGCCACCGGAATGCCTTTCACGATTTTGTCGCCACAGGTAAGATTCAATAAGGACATAGAATATTCTTTCTTCACTTTGCTTCCCATTTTCCGGATGACTGCTTCATCACAGGAAATTTCCATGTCCCTCCCACTGAATGAAAACGCTGCCCAAACAAGTGGATTGAACCAATGAATACAAAGTGCTAAATACGCTAACAAACGATAAATATGGTCGCCTCGTTTAATATGTATCTGCTCATGTAATATCACATATTCCAGTTCATTTTCTTCAAGATGGTCCGGAAGATAAATACACGGACCGAAAACTCCATAGACAAACGGAGAATGTTTCCCTTTTATCCGATAAATATTATCCTTCTCCCAAACCGCTTTTTTTAACAGCTTTTGAAATTTCACAATGGACACTGCACTATAAATTACTAAAACTGCTATCCCAAGAATCCATATGCGTACCACCAAGTATAAAACCACCTGTAACGGGTTCACAGAACCCTGCGGATTACCTTCCGGAAGCGAGTTATTGACTACATTATCGACCACTTCGATTGGCATATGTATCTCAGGCTCTAGCTGATAGCCAATATCTTGTGAAATATATTCCATGTGTCCTTCTACAGCTGATTCATTCTGTAAAACACCTAATAGCGACACATTTGATTCAAAAGAAACCGGGCAAAGCAGTCTAAAAAGAACAATCGCCCAAAGTGCATACGTATAGATTCTCGGTGCTTTTTTCAACAACACTCTTATGAAAAATAATGCAACAATGATTACGGATGCAGTCAGACTTATATTTAAGATTTCTATGAAAATGCTTTCCATCATCTGTTCCATAAACTATCCCTCCTCATAAGTCTCGATCAGCTTTTTCAACTCCTCTATTTCATGTTTGCTAAGTTTTTTCTTTCTTGAAAAGGCTGCCAGAAACTTTGGAAGCGAACCGTCAAAATGTTCTTCCAAAAACTGTTCGCCCTGAGCTGATTCAAACTCTTCTCTGCTCATCAGAATCTTGACCGTTCCATGGTCATTTTCGAATAGGCCTCTCTGACACAGACGCTTTAACATGGTATATGTAGTCGTTCTCTTCCACGCAAAAGCCTTTTCGCATAATTTTGTCAGTTCTCCCGAACCTATCGGAGCATGCTCCCAAATGAGGTCTGCAAATTTTTGTTCCATTTCTCCTAATTTATAAGGTTCCATCCTTCACACCACACTTTCTTGTCTAATACTTTTAGACTCTTTTAGTCTAACAATATTAGACAAAGTTGTCAAGGCCTTCCAACAGAACTGATTATCGACTATATAATTCCACTGGGATCTATGCAAATTAAATTCACGCCAAACCCCAATATTATAAAAAAACAGGGTCTTAAGAAGAATTTTCTTCTATAGACCCTATAACAAATCAATTTACTATATTGCTATTCTTTAATTTGTAAAAATGCTCCCAGATTTCCACGTTTTCCATGGGATGCTCTATGGGAGAATAAATATCCCGGATTGCAGCAGGTACAAACATTTGTTGTAGAATAATGTTCCTTTAAAATCCCTGCTTCTTCAAAAATCAATTCGTTAGCACGCCAAAGATTTAGCTGATATTTTCCGTTTTCTTTTCCGTAGAACAATTCCGGCCAGTACTTTTTCTTAAATACTTCTTTGAACTGAATGATCACATCTTCGCTGACTTCATAGCAGGACTGGCAAATCGATGGCCCAATTGCCGCTAAAACATCTTTCGGGTCTGTTCCATACTGTTCTGTCATTTTTTCTACAGTCGCTTTCCCGATTTTTCCAACAGTCCCCTTCCAGCCAGAATGAGAAAGTCCAATAGCTTTATGTACTGGATCAACGAAAAACAGAGGTACGCAATCCGCATAGAATGTGGCCAGCGTTAATCCCGGAACATTTGTAATCAGACCATCTACATCTGTATAATCACGCTCACGCACAAATCCTTTACCGCAGTCTTCTTCTGTGATTACACGAACATTCGTCGTATGAGTCTGCTTGGAAAACACCAGAGAATCCGTTTTAAAACCGATTGCTGTACCCAAAAGCTCATAATTGGTGCGTACTGCTTCTTCAGAATCTCCACGTTCAAAGCTCAAATTCATAGTCGCACAGTCCCCTATACTTACACCACCCATACGGGTAGAAAAACCATGTACCACCATTCCCGTTTTTTCCAAATGTTCAAAAGTAAAAAACGGGATTTCATACATTTCTTTCAATGTTATGGTGCTTTCCTGCTCCTTCACATTCCAGTTCATTTCTTTCATCGCTTCTATCATCTTCCGCTTCCCCTTGGAATATATTCAAATGCATTTTCGTAAACAGTCACTGCCTCTCCGTCCAATGCCACCACATCAAAACGGCAGGATGGTATCTTCCGACAATGAGTCCTGATATAATAATCCGCCACACGACTGATGATCTGCTGTTTTTTCCATGTCACAGCCTCCGCCGCATAGCCTGATTTGTTTGTTTTTCGGTATTTTACTTCTATAAATACCAGATAACCCTTATGCAGGGCGATAATGTCAATTTCTCCGATTCTGCAGCGAAAATTTTTCTGTAAAATCTTGTAACCGATTTTTTCCAGTTCTAACACTGTTCGAGTCTCCTGTGCGTCCCCCACTTTTCTGTTATTTTGCATGTAGACTCCTTAATTTCAAAATATATATCATTATAACAGGGCAGGGGCGAAAAATCTTCACCCCCGTCAAAATTCTCTCATTCAGTTTTAGCCACAGATGTTCTTAATAAATGTTCTTCTATGGATTTCACATGGCCCAATGGTACGCAGCGCTTCCATATGTACCTTTGTACCATAGCCTTTATTGGATGCCAGGTCATATCCCGGATAAATGCGGTCATATTCCATCATCATACGGTCTCTTGTAACCTTCGCAATAATACTAGCCGCCGCAATAGAAACGCTTTTCGCATCCCCTTTAATAATCGGAATCTGCGGAATTTCCACGCCCGGAATTGTCACAGCATCGTTAAGAAGTACCGCTGGCTTTACTTTCAGACCCGAAATTGCCTGACGCATCGCTTCATACGTTGCCTGCAGAATATTGATCTCATCAATTCTTTCAGGACTCGCCATGCCAACGCCAACCGCAATGGCCTGCTCCATGATCACATCATAAAGCTCCTCGCGTTTCTTCTCAGAAAGCTTCTTAGAATCATTCAGGTAAAGAATCTGACAATCCTTCGGTAAAATTACCGCACTGGCAACCACTGGTCCGCAAAGTGGTCCTCTTCCTACCTCATCAATACCGCAAATCCAGCCATGGCTCTCATATTCCTTTTCATAAACCTTCATGGTCTCAATGCGGGCGCGTTCCTTTTCCAGCTTCGCCTGTCGTTTTAATTCCTGTTCTTCCTTCTTTGTCATAGCATTTCCTTATTGATGTTTTAAAATTCCAAATTTGTTCAATGGCCAAATTCTGATAAATGCTTTACCAATAATCTGGTCTTTCTGAATGTTTCCTACACTCGGATCTCGGCTGTCAGAACTGTTGTTTCTGTTATCCCCAAGGACAAAATATTCATCTTCCCCAAGGGTAATCGGATCAGATGCAACACCTGAATACTGCATAACTTCTTTTCCGTAGGTTTCATCCAGCATTTCACCATCAATATAAACCATACCGTCTATAATCTGCACAGTTTCACCCGGCATACCAATGATACGCTTAATATAATAGGTCTTTTCCTGATATTTATACGGGAAAACGATGATATCAAAACGTTCCGGATCAGTAAATCTATAGCTTAATTTATCTACGATCAGGTTATCTCCATCTTCCAGTGTCACATTCATGGAATCCCCATTCACGTGTGTTCTTTGACCCACAAACTGCACAAATAAGAATGTAAGCGCAACAACTGCAAGTAAATACAATACCGTACTGATAATTTCTCTTTTCAAAGAATACTCTTTTTCCTCTGTTTTTTCTTTATCAAGGTCAACAATATCCAAATCTATGACTTCCAGATCTTCCATCTCATCTAAGTCCAAAAATTCTACTTCATCTAATTCCAAATCGTTTTCACGATCTTTTTTCTTTGTACTAAATTTCTTAAACATAAGTTTCTCCCAAGTTAAGTTCTTATCTTACAATATTATTATATTACTCACTTACCTGTGGGAATTCAAGCGTTAATTTGCCCAGTCGTCCGCTTCTGAAATCTTCCATCAAAATGCTCGCAGCCTTGGAAATATCCAGTTCGTTACCCTTTAACAGGCAGGAACGCACTCTCGCAATTTCTTCCAGTACTTTCACAGGTTCTTCATGCTTCCCAATCTGATAACGTTCACTGATCACTTCCGGGAAATATTCATTCAAAAGCTTAATCAGTTCCACACTCAGTTCATCAATGTTCAGAATCTCATCATTAACAGAACCAAGAATCGCCAATTTTATACCCACTGCCTGGTCTTCGAATTTCGGCCATAAAATTCCCGGTGTATCAAGAAGTTCCACCTGTTTATTTAAGCGAATCCACTGTGCCCCCTTTGTAACACCCGGCTTATTTCCGGTTTTTGCCGCTGCTCTTCCTGCAAAGCTGTTAATAAATGTAGATTTGCCTACATTTGGAATTCCAACGACCATGGCACGAATCGGTCTGTTCAAAATACCGCGTTTTCTGTCACGCTCAATCTTTTCTTTACAAGCTTCCATAATCGTCGCAGAAATCTGTTTCATCCCCGCACCGCTTCTGGAATTGATCTTCACAACAAAATATCCCTTTTCTTCGAAATATTTTGTCCACATCGCATTGCCCTTTTCACTTGCAAGGTCTGCCTTATTTAACAAAATCAATCGGAATTTGTTCTTGCCAAGTTCATCAATGTCCGGATTTTTGCTGGATAATGGTGCTCTCGCATCCACCAGCTCGATTACTAAGTCAATTAATTTGATGTTTTCCTGCATCATACGTTTTGCTTTGGTCATATGACCAGGATACCACTGAACCTGCATGTTTCTTCCTCCTTACTCTATCTTTCCAAAATTGTCACCCATCGTCGCATTGAACCACGCCTGGGCCTCAATATCCTGTTTCTTAATCATGCCAATTTCCGCATTTCTGCTGTCTTCACTGGCATTTCTGTTATCCCCGAGAACGAAAAACTCGTCATTACCGAGCTTGATTGGATCTTCTGCGATTCCCGCATATTCCATCTTGTCAAATTTGATGTCTTCTACGAGGACTTCGCCATCAATATAAATAAATCCATCTATAATCTGAATCGTTTCCCCCGGCAGTCCCACAACACGCTTAATATAATAATGAGACTTTTCATTTCCATTCGGTTTAAATACCACCAGATCGCCGCGTTTCGGATCTGTCAACTTATAGATCAGTCGATTTGTCAATACTCTGTCTCCGCTGGCCAGTGTCGGTTCCATGGACTGTCCAACATTGCTTGTCATTACGCCAAAATTTACGACCAAAAGACAAGCGATAAAAAATGCCAACGCAAGCTCTGCCAACCAGACAAAGCCCTCTTTAATAATATTGTAATTAATTCTTTTCTTTCTTTTTCGGAATGTTAAGCCTGCCATCTTTACTCCTCAAACACTCGTACCCTGAAACGAAAACGGGGACAGATGCGTATGCATTTGTCCCCAGAAATCATTATCTTACTAATTCTTTTACCTTAGCAGCTTTACCTACGCGATCTCTTAAGTAGTTGAGTTTCGCACGTCTTACTTTACCGTAACGAACAACTTCAATTTTTTCTACGTTTGGAGAATGTAATGGCCAAGTTTTTTCTACACCAACACCGTTAGATGTTTTTCTAACTGTGAAAGTTTCTCTAGCTCCGCCACCCTGTCTTTTTAATACAACGCCTTCAAATACCTGAACACGTTCGCGGTTACCTTCTTTGATTTTTCCGTAAACCTTAACTGTATCACCTACATGGAATACTGGAACTTCAGCTTTTACCTGAGCTGCTTCGATGTTTTTAATAATGCTATTCATTGTGTGTTTCCTCCTTATTTCCGGATGTTCTTAATACTTCACTATAGTTTGCATTTCACAAACCGGTTCGCACATTGTTGCCGCGAACACTTGTAACAGAGGACCATCTCTTCTTATACTCACAACGTATTATATATTATCACTTTCCTTTAAGGATTGCAAGTATTTTTTATCTTGTTTTGTAAGATTTGCATTCTCCAAAAGATCCGGCCTGCGCTCTAAAGTTCTCTTTAGAGACTGCTCTCTTCTCCACTTCTCAATATTGACATGATGTCCGGATAATAGTACGTCCGGCACCTTCTTTCCATGCCACTCTTCCGGTCTTGTGTACTGCGGATATTCCAGCAGATTGTCATGAAAGGATTCAATCTCGTGGGATGCCTGTTTATTCAAAACCCCCGGAACCAGTCGGCTGATGGCATCAATCATGACCATGGAAGGCAGTTCCCCTCCCGTCAGCACATAATCGCCAATAGACATATAATCTGTCACGATTTCTTCCAGAACACGTTCATCAATTCCTTCATAATGTCCGCAGAGAAAAATCAAATCTTCCTCTTTGGAAAATTCTTCCGCATACCCTTGATTGAACACATCACCCTGTGGTGTCAGATAAATCACACGCGGTTTTTTACCGATTTTCTCACAAATATGTTCGTAAGCCCGGTAAATTGGCGCTGCCTGCATAAGCAACCCTGCACCGCCGCCATAAGTGTAATCATCCACCTGACCATGTTTGTTCTGAGCAAAATCACGGATATTGATCGCTTCTATATTAAGAAGACCATTTTTCACCGCACGACCGATGATACTTGTATTTAAGCCCTGCATGACCATTTCCGGAAATAACGTCAAAATATAAAAATTCATCGCATTTCCTTCCTAGTCAAAAAGTCCTGGCAAAATGTGTACTGTCATGACTTCTTCATCAAGATCTACATCTAAAATACAGTCTCTGATGGCTGGAAGCAAAAGCTCTTTTCCATCTTCTGTTTCTACCACATACACATCATTGGCACCTGTCTCCATAACTTCTGTCAGGCAGCCAAGCACCTGGCCTTCATCTGTGACAACCTTTAAATCAATTAAGTCTGCCACATAATTTTCATTTTCTTCCAGCTTCACAGCATCTTCTCTGTGTACCAGAAGATCTTTGCCTTTATATTTTTCAATATCATTGATATTATCAATGCCCTTGAACTTTAAGATGACCTGATTTTTGAAGAATTTCACACCGGAAATCTCAAGATCAATGTATTCTCTGCCTGTATCAAGGACAACTTTTTTCAGCTTTTTAAATCGATTTGCGTCATCCGTAGTCGGATAGACCTTTACTTCCCCTCTGACCCCATGGGTTGAGGAAATGACACCAACTCTTAATAACTGTTCCATTATTTCTCCTATTGATTTAATGAAAAAACAAGGGGCTTTCACAAGCCCCTTATCAATTACTGCATAATGTCTACAACAACCTTCTTATCGTAGTTAGAAGATGCTGCTTTTACTACTGAACGGATTGCTTTCGCAATTCTTCCTGACTTTCCGATAACTTTTCCCATATCAGATGGAGCCACACGAAGTTCTACCACGATTACTCTTTCCTTTTCAGTCTCTGTAACAACAACCTCATCTGGATTTTCTACGAGTGCTTTCGCAATTACTTCAACTAATTCTTTCAAATCTCCACCTCCAAGCGGGTTCTAACTATTTTTCAATACCTGCTAATTTGAAGATTTTTCCAACAACTTCTGTTGGCTGAGCACCGTTTGCTAACCATCTCTTTGCAGCTTCTTCGTCTACGTTGAATGTGCTTGGGTCTGTGTTTGGATTGTATGTTCCGATTTCTTCGATGAATCTACCATCTCTTGGAGATCTGGAATCTGCTACAATAATTCTGTAAAAAGGAGCTTTTTTCTGTCCCATTCTTCTTAATCTGATCTTAACTGCCATTTTGTTCACCTCATAATTTTTCTTTCAATAAAATTTAATGTTTATACTTTATGTTAAAAAGGAAGTTTTCCAAATCTTCCTCTTTTACCACGTTTACCGCCCATCATTCCAGGCATCTGTTTCATGAGCTTTCTGCTCTGTTCAAACTGTTTCACCAGTCTGTTTACTTCGCTGATATCAACCCCGGCACCCTTTGCGATTCTTCGCTTTCTAGATGGATTGATAACATCAGGATTTCTTCTCTCCTGCGGAGTCATGGAAAGGATGATTGCTTCGATTCTGGCCATCTTCTTTTCATCCATGGCATCTTCGATCTGCTTCATCTGCGCTCCGCCCATTCCCGGCATCATGCTGAGAACGCTTGAGATTCCCCCCAGTTTCTTCATCTGATTCATACTTTCCAAGTAATCGTCGAATCCGAACTGGTTCTTTTTCATATTATCCAGCATCTGTTTGGATTTTTCCTGATCCACTTCTTCTGCTGCTTTTTCAATCAATGTAAGGACATCGCCCATACCCAGGATACGGGAAGCCATTCGGTCCGGATAGAACTGCTCTAAATCTGAGAGCTTCTCACCCATACCAATGTAGAGAATCGGTTTTCCAGTCACTGCTCGAATGGAGAGCGCCGCACCGCCTCGTGTATCACCATCTAATTTTGTAAGGATCACACCGTCGATACCGACCTTTTCTTCAAATGTATTTGCCACATTCACAGCTTCCTGACCGGTCATACCGTCTACAACAAGAATACTCTGGTCAACGTTTAATTCTTTCTTAATGTTCTGCAGCTCTTCCATCATGTTTTCATCAATCTGGAGTCGACCTGCGGTATCTAAGATCAGAACCGAGTAACCTTTGTTCTTTGCGTGCTCATAAGCTGCTTTCGCAATGTTTACTGGATTATGTCCGTCTCCCATGGAGAACACATCTACGCCCTGTTTTTCACCGTTTACCTGTAACTGCTTGATGGCAGCGGGACGGTAAACATCACATGCAACCAGGAGCGGTTTCCATTTATTACTTTTGGCTTTTAACTTTCCTGCAAGCTTTGCTGCTGTGGTTGTTTTACCGGCACCCTGAAGACCCATCATCATAATGACTGTCACTTCATTGGATGGTCGAAGCTTCAATTCTGTCGTTTCAGAACCCATCATTTTGACAAGCTCTTCATTTACGATCTTGATAACCATCTGGCCCGGTGTTAAGCTGTTTAATACTTCTTCTCCAACAGCTCTTTCCTGAACGGCTTTTGTGAACTGTTTTACGACTTTGAAGTTAACATCGGCTTCCAAAAGCGCAAGCTTTACTTCTTTTAAGGCTGCTTTTACATCCTCTTCTGTCAGACGTCCTTTACTGCGTAAATTCTTAAATACGTTTTGTAATTTTTCTGATAAACTATCAAATGCCATCTATTATAATTCCTCTAAAATCTCTGCTGCATATTTTTTGATATCCTGCAGCTGCTTTTCCGGTTCTTCGGAAACCTCATTTGTCAATTGTTCAATCTGCTTGATCTTTTCTTTGATCGTACAGAACTTTTCGACCAGCTTCAGTTTTTCTTCATAACCTTCCAGCATCTTCTGACATCTTTTAATTAAGTCATGAACGCCTTGTCGGCTGATTCCGTGGGCTTCAGCAACTTCGCTTAAACTGCAGTCATCCAAAACAACTTCTTCATAAATTTCTTTCTGATGGGCTGTCAGAAGCTCTCCGTAGAAATCGTAGAGAAGCGCCTGTTTTAAGATTTCATCCATGCTTTTCACCTACTTTTTTCAGCATCCTAGGGTATATTACTACAAGGAAATGCAGGTGTCAAGTATTTTTTCTTGACACCTGTGAAATATTTTTACTTATTCTTCTTGTATATATAATTATCCAAATTAATCATTTCTTTAATTTCAGCTGGTAGCAAAATCTTCTTTAAATTCAAACCTTTCGCAACATGTTTTACAATTGAATATTTCTTACTTTTATCGCTTTTTTCTAAAATCGCAAGAACTTGCGAAGGTGAATCCGTCAAATTCTTTATATTTTCCAGCAATGCGGATGACGGAACAAAATAATCTTTTTCTTTGCTTAGTCCAAGACAAAAATTAATGCCACCTATTACTTTATCAACCAAAAGATATGGGCGTACATTATTGTAATCACCAGTAATCTTAGTTATTTTAGTCATATGCATTAATGCTGGCAATGCCATAAGTTTTAATTGCGTTGTACCAGATGATTTAAACTCAAATTCATCTAAACCTAGTTTATTTTCAATACATTTTCTGTAAAAGTTCACAGATTGATTATGTAATTTTTTTCCTTGCGAATCAACCATTTCCAATCCCGTTAAATGTTGATAGTTTCTCTCCAGAAATACCACTTCTATATAACGAATTCTATTATCCAGACGTTCTCGATATATTATCATAAACCTCTTGTTCAATAACTTTTGTTGATATAACTTTGCACAGTTAAGAACGACTCTGCGCGCCTCTTCTTTGGTATATTTCATGCTTTTCATTCCTTTACAAATTTAAAAAGAGAGTAATAGTACCATTGCACTACATACTCTCTTTTTGCGGCTAATTTTAGTGTTGTCTGTCAACGACCAGTATAGACTGGCAAACATATCGGATTTTAGTGTTGTCCGCCAACGGTCAATCATCAGATTGACAAGCATATCAGATTTTAGTGTTAGCCCACTTGAAAAGCACGCTTTTCATCTAATATTATTATATGCAAAGCACCATTTAATGTCAATTTGAAATATGTTTTTATTTATTAAATATATTATATATAATTAGTATGTTTATTTCAAGTGTTATTTATAGTATATTTTTATTATCAAAAGAATATCCCGAAAGGCAACATCCTATGGACTATACATTTAAAGAAAGTTACGGTGAACACATCAAAGAATTAAGAATTCAGAACGGACTGACACAGAATCAAGTTGCAGAAGCATTAAATGTTACTCCTGGTTATATCAGCAATGTAGAAAACAACAGAACTGCCATGTCTTTGCGTATACTTATTTACTATGCAAAATTGACCGGTCTTTCTCTTGATTCTCTTGTCGGACAGTTGGAACCGGAATATCAGACTACCGCTTTAGATAACGAGTTAATGAATAAAATTTCAAAATTAACTCCTGATAAAAAAAGAAAGCTTTTAAAAACACTTGAATTATGGGAAATATAGATCGAGTAGGAGGGAGTGATTAATTCCCGTCCTCTCATACCACCGAACATACGGTTCGCATATTAGGCGTTTTCGATAGTTGACGTGCGCCGCTAGGCCCACCATACAAGAAGGCCAGGAAGCACTTTCATTCCTGACCTTCTTAGGGAAGTTAAATTCTAAACAACATTAATTTCTATACATTTTTCTTTACAGCCTTCTGCGCTGAAGGTGACACTCATTTTTCCTTTCGTAATTCCTGCACGAACAACCGCCATTACATAGCCTTCGTAAGTGTCATATGTATTGGTATTATAATTATCAACAGAAGAAGGGTTTGCATTTCCAAATGCTTCTAATCTTCCTGCACCTTCGACAGTCACGTGTACTTTCTTTCCAGTCCACAAATTCTCTACGCCATCTCTGTCAACCAATTTAACCGTAAGGAACGCCAAATCCTCTCCATCTGCCTTTAACGTTGTCTTATCTGCGCTAATACTCAATTCCACCTCTTCGTTCGCGGTAGAAATTGCAAATGTACCTGTAGTTTTTTCTCCAACATAACTGACTGCATATAGCGTTCCCGGCTCATAAACCACTTCGTAGCTTGCAGTAAAATCATTTTCTTCTCCAACATCCTTTCTGCCCAAAGAACAGTTATTGAGAAACAGTTCTACTTCTTCCGCATTTGAGTATACATCTACATTTGTAACCTTACCTTCACATCCATTCCACGTCCAGCTCTCGATATTATCTTTATACATCCATGGAGTCTTTGAACATGGTTTACCATATTTATCAATTCTGTTTACCGCAATATAAGGTTCTTTTCTCAACCCATATACAATTTCACGCAAATAGCTAATTGGTCTTCGATATCCAATTAAATCAATATCTCCAATATAAGCCGTTCTTTCAGGATAAACACTAGTAAAGTTCGCGTTGCCATCATAATGAAAGATTCCACAGCCAGCTTCTCCAAGATAATCATATCCTGCCCATGTAAAGTCCCCTAAAACGTGAGGATTTCTTTTTACAATACTCCATAGTCTTACAATCTCTGCCGGATAGGTTTCCGTACCAACTACCGTCTTATTCGGATGAAGCTCATGCTCCAGCTCATGTCTGCCAGTCAGATAATTCAGCCCTATCACATCACAAGAGGAAGAACATCCTTCCAATGCTTCTGTCAGCAATGGATGTTTCGCAAAATATTCTCCTCTTTCTCCTGTCATCAGACTCATGAAACTGTTAAATCCATTACTTCCATCACTGTTTCCACCGCTGCCATTTCCCAATCCACCAAATTTCATTGCAATTTCCGTCATAATATCTTTTAGGCGATAGCCAGCAGCCATCAGACCATTTAGACCGTTGGTCGTATAACGTGTAGCATCCAATGCATGAATCTTGTTGCACATATGACGATTGATTCTCGAACCATTTTCCGAACCTGCCTCCGAAATTTCATTTCCCACAGAATACATGATCACAGAAGGATGATTGTAGTCTTTTGCAACCATTCTTTCTACAACTTCTTCCCAGCATTCTTCAAAATGTGCACTAAAATCATATTGATTTTTACGAAGTGTCCACACATCGGTCACTTCGTCCATCACTAATATTCCATACTGATCGCAGGCATCCAGCATCGCTTTACTGATTGGATGATGGGAACTTCGGATACTGTTAAATCCTGCTTCCTTTAACTGTCTGCAGCGACGCTCTTCTGCTTTTTCAAAAGTTGCTGCCCCCAAAATTCCATTATCATGATGAATACATGCACCTCTTAATTTGACTTCTTTTCCATTTATTTGAAGTCCATGTACTACATCAAGCATCAGTGTTCGAATCCCAAAATTTTCTTCATATTCTTCAAATATTTCATTTCCACTCTTTAAAATGACTCTGCATTGATACAATTCCGGATGCTCACAGTCCCAAAGCGCTGGATTTAAAACACATATCCTATGACGGGCCTTTTCTGTCGTCTCAGGATACATTACAACTGTCTGCACATCCGAATTAACAATCTGTCCTTCATACAGCAGTTGTACAATCTGTGTAACTGTTTTCTTTTCTTTTTCAATGTTTTCAATCTGAGTCTCAATTTCCACCACAGCTGAATTTTTGTTTGCAGAAAGGGTTGTGATCCTGATTCCCTCTTCTTTTAAATGAATCTTTTCTCCTACCAGCAGATTCACATTTCTATAAATCCCGCTTCCTGTATACCAGCGGCTGTTTGGCTCCTGACTGTTATCAGCAACCACCTTGATGACATTACTCTTTCCAAAATTCAACCACGGATTCAAATGTATATAAAAGTTTGAATATCCGTAGACATTCTTCTTTACCAATGCACCGTTGATGTATACATAGGCAATCTGATACACGCCTTCAAATTCCAATAGAACTTTTTTGTTCTTCCATTCTTCCGGCACATCCAGCATTTTTAAGTAAATATATTCTCCACCTGGATAAAATCCTGTCTGGGCTCCGTTAGCTGTATCAGGTGTCCTCTCCTCATGAATCATGGCATCATGCGGTAAGTGGACAATCGTTTTCTGCGTTTTACCTAAAAATGCTGCAAGTCGGGAATTACTATCCGCCTTTTCAAATTCCCAGTTGTCATTAAATTTGTATTTTATCATCCAATCACGCTTTCTGCTTTAAAGCATCCAGTTCTTTATTTTTCTTTTCCACATCAAGCATACCTAATAAAACTGTAATAATCACACCGATTGCAAGGGGGATTGTAACATACATTGCGAAAATCATATTCACCGCACCTGAACTTTGAACCGCTGCTGTACCATCGAATCCTGACAGCGCCAGCAACCAGCCAACTGCTGCTGTACCGATGCCACCACCGACTTTGACACCAAGTGAAGAACAGCTATACATTGTACCGTCCATATGCACATTTTTTGTTTTATATGTATAGGCACTGATTTCGGCAATCAATGCATTCAATGTACCGCTTAATGTACCAGCAAATACACCTTTAATGAACAAAAACAGCAACATCATCGGAACATTTTTCTTCATAGCTGCAACCAGATAAAACACACTGAATACACAGTTCAAGAAATAGCCCCAGAAATTAACTTTTTGCATACTGCCACATTTTTTAACCAATGCTGGAGTAAATGCCAGAGCAATGATTACAGGAAACATTTTCATCATAGAAAAGCTTCCAAGTAAGGATGCATCCCCCATTACATAGGTCATAAAATAAACACCTGCACCTTGTGTAAGTCCGCTCATAATATAGTAAACAATGTAAATTATAAGAATCATAATATAGTACTTATTCTGGAACAACAATTTTGCTGTCTTAACAAATCCGAGTTTTTCTTCCGGAGCTTTTTCAACTACTATTTTCTCTACTTCGTTTTCATCCTCAGGAACTTCCTTTACTGCAAGACAACTGATAGTATTTACAACCAGACCGATAAGTGCACAGATAAGCGCTATCATTCTCCAACCTGCTGCACCTCCGCCAAATTTTTCAACGCCGCCCATAACTGCATAACCCATAACAATATTTGTTACGACCGCAAACATAAATCTGATAGATCCAAGCTGAACTCTTTCATTTGGATTTTTTGTAATAAGTGCTGTCAATGTAGAATACGCAATACCATTTGCAGTATAGAAAATTGCATTCAATGCAGTGTAAAACACAAAGAAATAGACATATTGCATGGTACTGCTTAAGCCTGATGGAATTGCAAATACCAAAAACAAGCAGGCAGATACACCAAGCTGTCCGTATAGCATCCAAGGACGAGCTTTCCCAAGCTTTGACTTTGTATGATCAATCAGTGTACCAAAAATAACGTCTGTTATCCCGTCTAACATTTTTGATACAAGCATTAAAGTACCAATGATCGCACTGTTCATCCCCATCGTATTAGTCAGATAAATTAAAATAAATGTAGAAACTAAACCATAGCTGCAGTTCGATGCAAGATCACCCGCTCCATAAGCTAATTTGTGATACCATTTTAAATATTTCTTTTCATTCATGGAAACATACCTCTCACTCTTTTGTTTTTCGTACATAACCCGGTTATCGATAATCAAATTTTAGCAAGTTCTTCCCTATATAACAAT
Source organism: Lachnospiraceae bacterium (assembly GCA_017622875.1). Taxonomy (GTDB): domain Bacteria; phylum Bacillota; class Clostridia; order Lachnospirales; family Lachnospiraceae; genus HGM12587. The sequence continues at coordinate 49,583 of JAGAQG010000052.1, read as the reverse complement.
GTCATCGATGTTTGTCCAAAACTTCTATTTGTATCATATTCGTGAATGTGTTACTATCATTATAATCAGCACAGACGGAGGTATCTAATTTGTCCACGAAAACAGCTAGTTCTCACACTGTCAATCATATTTTGGAAGTTCACAATTATAACAGTTCCGTAAACTCATATTATGGTATTTTAGCCCCGATACAGCTTACTTTAGAGTATTGCAGGGGGCTTTCTTCTGAAGATTTTTCTAATATTCTAATGGTTTCTCCAACAGAAACTTATTGTACAACTATGGAAATTGATGAGACTTTTGAAGCATTTAATGCAAGAACCCCTCATCAGCATGATTATTTTGAGTTACTAATTGTACTGGAAGGGGAAGTGATTCAGAAAATTGAAGATAAGGAATATATTTATCGTGCTGGGACCTGCTGTCTGATCAATCGCAACATCATTCACGCAGAAAAATTTATCGGAGAAGCAAAACTTCTGTTTATCGGACTCTCGATTGACTTTATCCGTGAGCTTTTACATGCTAATGAAAATACCTATTTTAAAAGCGAACCTGTTTTATCCGAAAATACAATCTTTCAATTTTTCAGAGCAAATATAGAACATAAAGTATCAAAAACTTATTTTGATTTTTTTCCGACTCTCAAAAACCATACCAGCATTCACGAGCTGCACCGCATTTCTGATTTATTACTCAATACAATGCTTATGCCAAAACTTGGCGTCTCTTATATGATAAAGGGACTTATTTGCGAATTATTTCAGTATCTGGAGACAAATTTTTATGTTACTTCTGTAAATCTTACATCAAACACCGATTTTCTGCTTTTTTCGCGAATCAGCCATCTTCTTGAAGATACCAATGGCCGTATGAGTCGGACACAATTAGAAAGCACTTTACATTACAGCGGTAATTATTTGAACACAATTGTAAAAAATCACACGGGGATGTGTCTTTTTGATTATGGAATGACATTCTGTTTAAAAAAGGCTGCTTCATTACTTGTATCTACAGATGATTCCATTGCTGCAATTGCCGGAACATTAGGATTTACCAATAGAACCCATTTTTATAAACTTTTTACGAAAAAATACGAAATGAGTCCCAAAGACTATCGCAAACAACATCAGATTCATTAACTAAAAGAGAGAAAACAATCGTATCGTTTGTCTTCTCTCTACATTGTATGCCCCTAAAGTCAGCCCTTCCGGCAGTTCATTCCCTTGGCGGTACACGCTGTCCCCTGTCACATAAATGCTAAGTGTTTCAGTATCACTGATGAGGAAATCATAGACCTTCCATCCATTGACCTGAAGCTGTACACCGATCTGACCTTTTACCTCAAATTGTTCTGTCTGACCATCCTTTTCACAATTCAATGTCACTGTATAATTATATAATTTGTGCGACTTTTCATCTTTCGTCTCGTCAGTTTCCGTAAAAGCGGCATCAAAAACTGTCACTTTAGCATCAGACTTCGCAGCCAAATAATCTACTAAAGTAAAATATCCCAAATCCTCCATGGTCTGAAGACAATTTTCTGTTGCTCTGTCCCTGTACTGGGCCAGATATGCTGCACTATAGTCTGATTCTAAAAATGCTTCATCTCTGTTGATTGGACCATATTTTCCGCCGGTCGCTTCCTCATAAGACGCATAACGCCCCGGAATAGACGTAAACATATAATAGAAGAAATTCCTGCAGGCCATTTCACTGTTTACCGTACTGTATGCAGGAACATTATAAAATGAAATCGATTCGATTTCTCTTATTCCCTCCTCTGTCTCTCTCACCTCAATCTTGCAGGAAACATCCCCATAGGATTTCAGCCACTCATACTCTCTTGCATACCCCGCATATGGTTCGGAAGTATAGTTAAGCTCCATAATAATGGAGTCTTCTTCAAAATTTTTTATAAAATCTTCATAGATCACGCTTTGATCTTCAAATCCATAAAGAATAGATGCGAAGCCAATCAAATCTTCCCATTTTTCTTCCGGTAAATATATAGAAGCTTCACCCTGCTGTAAATAACCAATCAAAGTAATTCCTAAAAAACGAGCATTTCCATCCCCATTGCTTGCGATTCCCGCAATGAGTCTTCCCTCTTCATCTCTTAAATCCAAAGATGTTCTGATTTCAGAGTTATATTCTTCCTCGGAAACAACGCAAGGTAAATCCACCTGACTCAACGCTCCTTCTACATCCTCTTTTGTCAGCGGATACTTCACTTCCGCTACTGCAGTAACGCTTGTTTCCCATATTTTATTACTCTTCGGGCTGCTCAAACACGTAATCGCCACCATAACAATCACAATGACTGCTACAATCGATATCCATAAATATGGCTTTTTATAATTTAGAAGATTCTTAATACGTACCTTCACATCACTCTCTCCAAAGGCCACCGGATTTCCCGCGAGATGATTTTTTGAAGAAGCAAGATTCAGCAATGATTCGCAATAACTTGTCTTTTCCTCCGTCCCAAGCTCTTCAAGCACCGCTTCATCACACGCCATCTCCATGTCGCGCTCCAGCAGACGATACGCCAGCCACACAACCGGGTTGAACCAATGTATAATCACAGCTGTGTAAAACAGCATTTTCAGCCAATGATCTCTTCTTTTGATATGCATTTTCTCATGCATTAATACATGTGCCAGCTGAGGCTCCTTTAAATCAAAAGGCAGATAAATCTTCGGTTTTACAAATCCCGTCACCACTGGAGTTGAAACCGCACAGCGGTAATTTCTGTCTCCCAATGATTTGTCTGGTACAGATTCCTTGATCCATTTCTGGAACTCCAGAACATTTTTAATCGTATAGAAAAACATCCCTGCAATTCCTATACACCATAAAATTGCCCCAATCAATGTCACGGTTTCCAATGGACTCATAGGATTTTTAAATTGTATTTGTGTATCTGATACAAAGTTTTGTTTCAGAACATGATTCACTGCATTGTCAACAATTTCAATTTCACTGTAAATACTCGGATATTCTACCTCCAAAATATTACTCGGTATTGGTTCCCGAATATCCGGCTGATCAGGTATAAGCGTCGGTATCGTAAACGGACAAAGCAATCTTATCAGTACCACTGTCCATAAAATACATATATATTTCTTTGGAAGTTTCTTAAATAAGAATCTTACCAAAAGTATGAGGATAGCTGCACAGGCTCCGGTAAAGCTCATATTTAATAATTTGAGGAAAATTGATGTAATACTCATACTTTACCTCCTTCTAGCTTTTCTTAAAATCATCCAGCATTTGACGGAGTTCCTCTATTTCACTGTCAGATACTTTTTGCCCTTTCAAAAACGCAGCCAAAAATCCTGGCAGGGAGCCTTCAAAAGTCTTATCCAGAAACTGTTTGCTTTCTGAATACTGAATCTCCTCTTTGCTGTAAAGAGATGTCACGATTCCATCTTCATTTTGAAGAATTCCTCTTTCACATAAGCGCTTTAATACAGTATAGGTGGTAGTTCGCTTCCATTCCAACTGCTCATTGCAAAGCTTTATTAGCTCTTTCACAGAAATCGGTTCTTTTTCCCATACAATGCATGCAAATTTATATTCACTTTCAAAAATTTTTGGTGTTTCCATATCGCACCCCCCTATTGTCTAATCCATTAGTCAATTTTAGTCTAACACATTAGACAATATGTGTAAATATATTTTTTCTAATACACCTCAAGTGCCCCATAATATTTACTCACTGTGGATTTGTCCTGCACATACGCTCCGACATCTTTGATTCCATACCGGAACAGAAAATAATCCATGTCATGTAAAATATGATAAATTTCTTCAACATACTTCACATCATGTGTTTTCTTTGCCAGTCTCATATTTTCTATCAAGTTATCGAAATCCTGCTTTAATAATTCTGTTTTCAGACTATCCTTCATTTCCTCCATTAATGTAATGAAATTTTCTGCATCAAAACGATTGTAGGCCATCACAGGAGTATCATTTTCTTCTCCTGCCCAGCCAATCTGTATATCGCCCTTTTCGTCTATGTAATTCCAGTACAAATTTTCCGGATCAGATAATTTTTTGAACAAATTATCATTCAAATATGCATTTTCCAATGCCAAATTCGCAACCTTTATATTTTCAGTAATTCTGTCAATTTCTTCTTCCGACATTCCCTTTGTGACGTTTTCCCTCATCGCCAGAACTTCATCTTCTGTCGGTGCATTCACGTTTTCTCCATTCTTCCTCAAGTCGAAAACTTCCAAAGTTTCTGTGTCAAATCTGAATTGAACTTCATATTCAAAATCAATTCTTTTTTGAAATTCTCCATTGTCTGAATAGAACTCCACGTTATGAATTGTAATCCATACGTATTTGCTGCGAGTCGTCTCATCGTTCAGATAAATATTGACACTTTCATAAATTTCATTTTTATCTGTCTCGTAATTGACTTCTTTACTATCCTGTACAATTTTTCCATCCGCGTCAGTTGAGAATTGAATATTCATGTACACCGGCAGATTCTCACTATATCCCTGGTCAGCAATCGTAATACTATACTTACCAGATGATTTTTCATCAATATTTATTTTCAGTCCATCCGTTGTCTTTGCCAGATATCTGATTCTCTTTCCAATATGGTCATATGAAATCTGATAGCTCTTTCCGTCATATCCAATCACATCCGAAGAAATCCAGAGAGTCTGTGCTTCATCACCCGTATAAATTCCAAAAGAATAGCCACCTTCCAGCATCGGATTTTCAATCTCTGTATAATCCATTGAAGTCAAAACATCATAAATTTCCTCAAGTGTCTCTTCCTTGCTGACTTTATATTCTATATTGGATTCAAAATAAACGATTTCAGTGACATCATCCCAAAATGCTTCTGTAAATATTTCTGTTCCATTTTGAGCTGCACCAATCACGTTATATTCCGTTGTACTATTGTCTTTACCGCATCCTGTCATTACTCCTAAAATCGAAAGAAATAATGCAGTAAAAATCATCTGCTTCTTTTTCATATGCATACCCCTCAATAGACTTTATGATCCGAATTTCTCAATCTATTTGTTGCTATAATAACTCAAATTATAAAAATTCCGAGGAAAGAAATATAGTTCCATCCCTTGTTTACCTTCAATTTCATTCCAAAGAATTAATTTATACGCCAAAGACGTGTATGTTTTAGTTCCACCATCTTCATAGATTTCATATTTCGGAAACAACAATACAATTATCAATATTGTAATTATAATAAGACGTATTTTCTTCATAAATCCTCTAATCCTCCTTGTATTGTCCGCGTCTCCATCTGCTCATTTATATGTACTTATTAAAATCAATCTCTTCAAATGTAATCGAGTCTGCTCCTACACCTGTATTCCTATCAATTTCAAAGAATGTTTCCGTCTGTCCAGTAGAAACAGAAACACTCATAAATACGCTGGAAGCAATGACTACAGTTAATATAATTGATCCGATTGTTCCAACTTTTGCAAATAGATTTTCATTGTATTTTATCCCCAGAATCATCGACGGAATCAGGAATATAAGCGCATAATAAATCGTATAATGTCGTCCGCTTGTACCATTTGACCAGGCCTTTAAATGTAAGGCAGATAAAACATTGTCGCCAATGCAAAATTCATGAATGCTGAAGCTCCACAAAATTCCTATGATCAACAATAGAAATGATAATGTTCCGAATCCAATTTTTCTTGTTCTATATGTATCACCAATTTTCATCTTTTTCCCCCTAAAACTTACTCATAAGCCACATAATTCTTTTATATATGCCATCTTTCATATCCACAAAAAACTGTGCCAGTATTTTGTGATGTTCTCTGTTAAGTAAAACATAAATCACTAAATTCAAAAGAAATACAGCTCCACCAAGATACCGGATAATAAACTCCATTACTCCTGCAGTATCCAACAACGCACTCACATCATTGATATAAGCTTTATGATTCATAAAATGTGCTTCTGACAGCATCGCCAACAAAACACAAAAGTAGCTTCCCATTATAAAAAGAGGCTGATACTTCTTTGCTTTCAAAGAAAACCATGGCAGAATCATAGACACAGCTCCAAATATCATAATTTCAAATGATCCACCGTAGATTTCATTTAAATCTCTATGACCATACTGCAAATAGAAACTTACTATCAAAATAATAATTGCAAGAAGCGCATAGCTCCAGACTCTCGTACTGGTATCTTTCTTTATATCCTTAATCAATTCCTGAATACATTCCGAATCATTTACCTGCATTACTTCTTCGACAGACAAACGCCTTCCCTTTACAATCTCTGCAATCGACACTCCTAAGATTTCTGCTAAAGGTTCTATCGTATTCACATCCGGAAGCCCCACTCCCGTTTCCCAACGTGATACCGCCTTATCTGTGACATTTAGTTTTTCCGCAAGTTCTGCTTGAGTCATATCCTTTTCTTTTCGAAGTTCTGCTATAAAATTTCCAAGTATGTTTGCATCCATGATTTATTCCTCCTGAGGAAATCTTATAAAATCTAACGCAAAAGCTCAATCGACGCTACGTTTATCAATTGCTATTTTCTTTTTTTCATCCCACTTGTATGCCTGATATCCCAGTAAACACGCCATTAAAACAGTACTCGTTGTACTTACAATCGCTGTGATAAATACAAATACCGGATCTGCTAATCCATATGTATAAATTGAAATCAACTGATTCACAACAAATCGTACTTGCAATCCTATTGAATAAAGACAAATCAAAACAATAATCCAGTATGGGAGTCTTCGTTCTTTTTGAAAGAAAAACAACAAAATATAGATTGAAATCAAAATTGGAATAACCAGCCCGAACACCCAACTGCTTTTTACCAATTCTCCCGATAAGTCCGGTCTGCAAAAATATGCTATAAACGCAAATAAACCAATAATTTCAAATATGTATGGAACACACATAATACTTCCAGTCACACGCGCAGTCATCTTATCTTTTGCAGAAAAATATATTCCCGCCAAAGCCACAAAAAGTGTTACAATCCTTTCCAAATCTGCGCTTACACCCAGAATTGTAAATCCCGGATCACTGAATTGTATATATGCATCAAAATATGCAAATATCGTAAAGAAAAGCATTAAGATATTGGTCGCTGCAATTACTGTGTACATAACAATCTGAATCACATTTTCATTCTTTTGTGTCAATACAGGCTCTTTTTCAATGTTTTCTTTTAATTTCTCACCTGATACCAGTTCATCAATTGTCGCATCCAGTATTTTGGCAATCTTTTTCGTCGTAAGCAAGTCCGGATAACGAGCACCGCATTCCCAACGAGAAACTGCCTGTCTTGTTACATATAGCAGCCCCGCCAAAGATTGCTGGGTCATTCCTTTTTCTTCTCGGAGTTGTTTTAATTTTTCACCAAATTCAATCATGCATTTTCTTCCTTTCGAAATTTTGTTTATGCATATTTTAATTTGTTGTATTTATTTTATAAAGAAACACCCTATTTTTTGATGTAAACAGTTTGGTAACAAGCTGCAAATATCTCCACACTCATAATCAGCAAGCAAAATAGCGTAGCATAAAATCTCGGGAACAAAAAGAAACATTCAAATTTACTCAAAATATGAACGATTGCAGCAAAAATTACTGCTTCCAGAACATTCGCCACACATCCGTTTTTTATTTTTTCCCGATAATCTTTTCTTTTTGTATACGCTCCAAACACCAAATGCACTAATATGTGTAAAATAACCAGCCCAATTGAAATAGCATAGTTCGGAGCTACTGACTCATATATTATTTCCAAATGATTCATTGACCTAATCAGATAAACCAGTGCCCATGTGATTCCATATATAATCCCACAAGCAGCAATGTCTATTAGGAAATATTGTTTATCAAACACATTTTTCTCTTTTATAGCATTTTCCCCGTATATCAATGTTTGAACATCTGTTTCCAAAACTTCAGCAATCTTTACAAGCATATCAATATCCGGATTCGATCTACCGTTCTCATAATTCGAAACAGTCTGCCTGCTCACAAACAATTTTTCTGCCAACTCTTCCTGTGACAGTCCCCTTTTATTTCTCTTGATTCTGATATATTTTCCTACCTTTGCCATATTGAAGCACTCCTTTCAGCTCAAATGATAAAGAAAACTGCTTCTTCTGTCACGCAAAGATTCTTTGCCTCATTGATACCGTTCCTGTTTTAATGATAGCATCTGCGAAATTCCACGATATTCCCATTTATATCATAAAATGTTAGCTCTCCTGCATTTACAGACAAAATAATCGCAAATGGCTTCTCACTGTCAATTTCAATAACTTGAACTGAATTTCCATCATTTATTTCTAATCGCTCTACTTTCAGTTCATTCATAGATATAAATGCTCTTTCGTCGTATTATCCATCTACCATCAATTCTGGAATATATTGTCCAAATCCAACAAGGTCTCCTCCGCTTCTGAAAAAATATCCAAAAGAAATCCCTGGACGGTTCACATAGAAAGAATATGTAGAATCACTCTTATCTTCCGGATAGGAAACAAATGCAGCCATCTTATCTGAAACATCTCCTACCATCAGCCAATCATCATCCACATATTGTGACGTACGAATATCTGCTTCTAATTTTGATTTTGGTATGCCAACATTATTCATAAAAAAATTTATTCCAAAAGCAACTGCACAGATTGTAATCAACCACAAAAGTATTTTTCTCATTGTTATAAATTCTCTCTTTCTCCCCAGTCCAGAAATTTATATTTCCCTTTCGCTTCTTCCTTTGAAGCAAAAACTTCAATACTCGTGCATTGCTTCATCTGCTCTTTCCATATTTCCACATTACTCAAAAAATCTTTGCTGTTATCAGCAAGTAAAAAGCAGTTCTTGTCATGGTCAATGTAACAAACCGGAGCTTTTCCTTCTAAATAAAATGGTTCTCCCACTGTTCCAATATATCCCCAGTAACTGTCAACAGCAAAAATATCAACCAAAGGAATTGTATAAAAATCTAATATTGGAATTTCATCATCAAAAATAAAGTGAATGTCATATGTATCCGCATATCTTTGATATTCTTTACCTTTATATTTTACAGGCATCGACGTAATTACTGCTCCTGCCCAAACCACTTCATAGCCAGAAGCAAATACCGACGTACATGTTGTAACTTTCGTTTTATCTAAATATATTTTCTTCATAGTGTATTTCTGTATAGATAACTCCATTCTCAATCTCGCCATAAATGTCCTGAGATACCAGTTCATCTTCTGCAAATACCTGCACTGTTATTTCTGCATTTTCCGGTACACGACTCCATATAGTATAAATATCCGGATTAGACCTATGATAACTTTCGTATGTTTCAATAACCTTCCAATATTCTCTGGCAGCATTTAATTCCTTCTCAGAAGCCTTTTTTGAAAAAACAAAGTTAACAACTACCTGTTTTGATAAATTATTCATATATAAGCTATGATCAGTCAAATGGGTCCATCCGTATGTATTAATAAAAGCAGATTTCATTTCTTCGTTCGTAATATTTGAGTAATACTGCAAATCAAATTCGGTCGGTGTATCACGATAACCAGAAGTTACCGTATTTCCAGCATCCGACAATGCATTGAACAGCTCATTGTTGTAATAATACGAGTAAACGCCCTCATTTACACTGGTATTATCAGCTTGGAAAATTATATAAAATCCCTTTGTGCTTTTTCCTTCTTCCGCATGTTTTGGAAGTGCGAACATGAGCTTCCGAATCTCCACGATATCTCCATTGGATTTCGTCCATTGCATCGGCTCTTCTTCATAAATAAAATTTATAAATACATCATTTTCAGAAACGTATCTCATATCGGAAGTTGTTCTAAGCTTTTTCAAACTTTCCACTGGTATTAAGGAGTCATCCTCAATCGTATCCTCTTCCGTATCAGACATTTTCCACCAGTTTTGACAGATTGTATCATAAATTGTCGCATATTTTTCTGACTCTTTATCATAGGAAATTTCTTTTGTGTCTTTTGAAATCTCTACCTTGTCCGGCTTTGATAAAGTTTTCTGGCTATATTCCACACTTTTATCCGTACCACAGCCATTTACCAGAAGCATTATGTTCATTAAAGCAACAAGTAAGAATATTTTCTTTTTCATAGGCTTCTCCCTCTAAAAGAACCTCAGATTTTCCCATTCATTAACGCACAGGCTCTTTCGTAATCTTCTTTCTTAACATAAATTTTGTACTCATATTCCTTGCTCAAATCTTCTCCAAATGTCCCTGTATGAGCTCTCATCCCTGCTGATAATGGCGAAGCACTCTTTCGATTGAACACTTTTATATCATATTTGATCCTATGATTTTGTAAAAGTGTACGAACCTCACTCTGTTTCTGCATATCATAAGTAATCAGTAATTCTTTTCTGTTAAAAATTGTAATCATAACTTTTATACTCCTGACCATAATCCACGATAAGTTATCCTTCATGTTTCTTATGTAAATTTTACCATACTAAAGTGTTGCTGAGAATAATCTTCATGAATTCTTAAGAATCTAAAATAATTCTCCCTTTCTAATTCTCAAAACCAATCGCGTCCGCCTGACTATGGGCGTTAAGAATTTTTTTCTTTTTGAACCTCCCAATTTCAAGCGTTTTTTCTTGATTAATTCTAAAAAAGTCCTGTAATTTGGCTGATGGCAAAAAAACTCTTCTTCAACATTCCAAAATTTAATATTTTGTTGGCAGTCAGACTATGTTTTTCCAATAGCGCCCAAACAAACCATACAATTCAACCCTCAGAGTTCTTTTTTCTCGAAATAGTTTCCACCTTCGTTACATTTTTTCATCTACGCCCAAAATTGTCACACTTGACTCACTTTCTCCAAACGAAAATAGCTCGGAGCGTTCCGCCCCGAGCCTCTAAAACCTTTTATTCGATTGTCTGTTTTCTATTGTCTATTCAAGGTTAAGTAACTACATATTTACGCGAATGACACGTGGTCTGTATCCACGTTCTTCCAGAGCCTTAACGATCTGATTCTTATGCTCCGTACCAAAAGCTTCAATCGTAATCTTAAGCTCTACCGCAGAACTTCTGTTCGTACTTACAAACTGGTTATGATCCAGCTTGATAACGTTACCGCGTTCTTCCGCAATGATAGAAGCAACACTCACTAATTCACCTGGCTTATCAGGAAGTAAAACGGAAACTGTAAAGATTCTATCTCTCTGAATCAAACCATGCTGTACAACAGAAGACATGGTAATAATATCCATGTTACCGCCGCTAAGTACAGAAACAACCTTTTTACCCTTGAAATCAAGATGTTTTAACGCTGCAACTGTAAGAAGACCAGAGTTTTCTACTACCATCTTATGATTTTCCACCATGTCAAGGAATGCAACAACCAGCTCATCATCCTCGATGGTAATGATACCATCCAGGTTCTTCTGTAAGTATGGGAAAATCTTTTCTCCAGGAGTCTTCACTGCTGTACCATCTGCCACTGTACTGACAAATGGGAGTGTCATAACTCTTCCTGCCTTGAAAGACTCTTCCAGGCAGTTCGCTCCAGCCGGTTCAACACCGATTACTTTAATGTTTGGATTTAACAGCTTCGCCAGTGTAGAAACACCTGTAGCAAGTCCGCCGCCGCCAACCGGTACAAGAATGTAATCAACCAGTGGAAGTTCCTGAATGATTTCCATAGCGATCGTACCCTGACCTGTTGCAACAGCCAGGTCATCAAATGGATGAATAAAGGTCAGCCCTTCTGCTTCGGCCAACTGATAAGCATATTCACATGCTTCATCATACACATCTCCATGGAGAATGACTTCTGCGCCATAACTTTTTGTACGTTCTACTTTCATCAAAGGTGTTGTTGCAGGCATAACAATTTTGGCCTTGCAGCCAAATTCCTTTGCCGCATAAGCAACGCCCTGTGCATGGTTTCCGGCAGATGCTGTAATTAAGCCTTTCGCTCTTTCTTCCGGTGTCAATGTACTGATCTTATAGTAAGCACCACGGATTTTGTAAGCACCTGTGTGCTGTAAATTTTCCGGTTTGAAATAAACCTTGTTTCCAACCTGCTGTGATAAGCTTTTGCTGTATAACAGCTTTGTCTCTTTGGCAACGTGTTTTACAACCTCGTATGCCTCCTCAAATTTTTCCAGTGTAAGCATTTTCATATATCCTCATTCTTCCTCGCTAAGGTTCCTCACACCTTAGCAGTATTCTCTGACAGACAGTTTCTGCCAGACTTACGCTTCTACATTGAAAAGCGCATTTACGAATTCATCAGAATCAAATTTCTGTAAATCGTCAATTCCTTCCCCAACGCCGATATATTTTACCGGTACGCCAAGTTCAGACTGGATTGCCACCGCAATACCGCCTTTTGCAGTTCCGTCAAGTTTCGTTAAGATAATACCTGTTACATCTGCAACTTCCTTAAACTGTCTTGCCTGCTCCAGCGCATTCTGTCCTGTGGTTCCGTCAAGAACGATCAATGTTTCCTTGAAAGCTTCCGGGAACTCGCGGTCAATGATCTTATTGATCTTACGAAGCTCTTCCATTAAATTCTTTTTATTGTGAAGTCTTCCTGCGGTATCGCAAAGAAGAACATCCGCTTTTCTTGCTTTTGCTGCTGCAACCGCATCATAGACAACTGCTGCCGGGTCTGCGCCTTCACCGCCATAGATAATATCAACACCGGCTCTGTTTGCCCATTCTGTCAGCTGTTCGCTGGCTGCCGCACGGAATGTATCTGCAGCACCTAATACGACCTTCTTGCCCTGATCTTTTAATTTTCCAGCAAGCTTTCCAACAGATGTTGTCTTACCAACACCGTTTACCCCTATCACAAGCACAACACTTGTTTCATGTTCAAAACGGTAAGCTGTCTCTTCCACTCTCATCTGTTCTTTAATGCTGTTAATCAAAAGCTGTTTACATTCTGAAGGCTCTTTAATGTGTTGTTCTTTAACTTTTTTCTTTAAATTCTCGATAATGGCAGTTGTCGCATTGATCCCGATATCACCCATTACCAGAATTTCTTCGATTTCATCGTAAAAATCGTCGTCGATAGAAGAAAATCCATGAAAGACCGAATCAATTCCGGCTACGATATTGTTTCTTGTCTTTGTAAGACCTTCTGCCAGTCGTTTAAAAAAACCTTTTTTTTCTTCTGACATTTCTTCTCCTCCTTTATTTATCCAGTTCTTCCTCAATCAAGTTCACTGATACCAATGCAGAAACACCTTTTTCCTGCATAGTAATACCATAAAGTCTATCCGCTGCTGCCATTGTACCACGTCTGTGTGTAATTACAATAAACTGTGTATTTTTTGTCAATTTATGTAAGTAATTGGCGAAACGTCCTACGTTGGAGTCGTCCAGTGCAGCCTCAATTTCGTCCAACAGACAGAATGGAGATGGCTTTAAGTTCTGAATTGCAAACAGCAATGCGATGGCTGTGAGCGCTTTTTCTCCACCAGATAACTGCATCATATTCTGCAGTTTCTTTCCTGGCGGCTGAGAAATAATACGAACACCCGTCTCCAAGATATCTTCCGGATCGATCAGTTCCAGTGTACCCTTACCGCCGCCGAACAGCTCCTTAAATGCCTTGTCAAATTCCACCTGAATCTTCGCAAACATTTCTGTGAACTGTCTCTTCATTCCCTCATCAAGCTCAGAAATAATGTTCTTTAACATATCTTCCGCTTCCACAAGGTCATTTCGCTGCTTGTTCATGAACTCATAACGCTCTGATATTTCCTTATAGTCCTCAATGGCATTGATATTGACATTTCCAAGCTGCTTGATTTCTTCTTTGATCTTAGCAATGCTTCTCTTTAATTCCTGGCGGTCACTAAACTGCTCATCCTTCATTGGTAATGCTTCGTGATGTGTCAATTCGTACTCCTGCCACATATAATTGATAAAGTTCTCCGCTGACTCTTCCAGTTTTTCTTTCTGAGTGCCTAAACGATACAGTTCCTTATCCAAATCATTAATTCTACCCGACAGCTGTTCACGCTTATCGAAGAAATCCTTATTCTTTGAAAGAAGCTCTTCCTTTTTCTCAAGCAATGCAGTCTTTTCCTGCTCAGTTTTCTCAGAAATCCCCGTCAGCTCTTCAATCTGTCCCTGAAGAGTGGCAATTCCTTCCTCTCTGGCCTCTGCATCATCCCTGGAATGTGCGATGGTCTCATCAAGGCTCTCTTTCTCTTCCTTCAGGCGATGCAATTCCTCTTCAATACGGCGAATATTTTCCTGAACGAACTCTTTCTTCTGCTGGAAAGATGCATTCTGTAAGTGAAGCTCTTCCACCTCTTCCTTACAATCCACTTCTTTTTCCTGATATTCCACCAGCTCTTCCTGATATCTGGCAATGCTCACTTCATTTGCTTTCTCTTTAATATCAGAGCCCTTTAATTCTGCAGCAATCTCTTTTCTGCTTGTGATAATATCCTGAATCTGACCTTCCAGCTCCTTCAATTCACTGCGAAGCTTATTTAAACTTCCTTCGAATTCCTGTTTCTTCTGTTCATACAGATTCAGCTGCATTTTCGCAGTATTCTGTTTAACGAATTCTTTGGAAAGCTTTTCATTAATTTCATCCAAAGTACCATAGCAGGCGGTACGTTTCGCTTTTGTATCTTCCACCTGTGCTTTTCGCTCTTCCAGTTCAATAGAAAGCTGTTTCACGCTCAGTTCCAGCTCTTCAATCTCACGACGGCGTCCCAACAGGTTACTGTTATTCTTAAATGCACCACCGGTCATGGAACCGCCTGGATTTAAGGATTCTCCTTCTAAAGTAACGATACGGAGTGTCTGGTCATATTTTTTCTGTAATCTAATGGCATTATCAATGTGATCTACCACCAGTGTTCTGCCAAGCAGATACTTCGCAAGAACTGAGAATTTTTCCTCTGTCTTAACCAGTGTATGCGCAACACCGATGACACCTGTCTCTTTTAATACATTTTCTTTATTAAAAATGTTATTCCCCTTAATGGATGTCAACGGTAAGAATGTAGCACGTCCCAGCTTATTTGCTTTCAAATACTGGATCATGGACTTGGCAGTCTGCTCATTATCTGTGACAATGTTCTGAATACTGCCGCCAAGCGCTGTTTCAATTGCGACCTCATAGTTTTTCTCTACTTTAATAAGATCCGCTACAACGCCCAAAATACCGCTCTGGTTTTTTTTCTGTTCCATGACCTTGCGGATAGAATTTCCGTAACCGTCATAGCGCTCTGTCAGATTTCTTAAGGATTCCAGACGGGAGGCCTCTCTATGATAAGCACTCTGTCCTACTTCCAACAGATGATTTAACTCTCTTAATGACTTTACATAGTCTTCAATTTCCTGTTCAATGACTGTTTTCTGCTCATTGTATCCACGAATCACCGAATTAACTTCTTCAAATTCCCGTTTTGCTTCAGCAAGTCCGCTCTCATTCTCATTCTCTTCTGTCTTCAAGGACAAAATTTTCGAGCTGACTTCAGCTTTACGAATCTGCACCTGCTCAAGCATGGTGTCATATCGCTGAATCTTTCCTTTGGTAGAAGCCTTTTCATTTAACAGTTGAATGATCTCATTTTTGCAATATTCAATGCTGTGATTTAAATCTAAAATTCTCTGCTGAACACTCTCTAAGTTTTCCTCTGCCTCAGCTAAAACACCCTTCATATCTGCAAGCTGCATGTCCAACTTGTATTTTTCTTTTAAGAATTCTTCCTTCTGAGACTCTTTTTCTTCTGTTTCTCTTAAAATTGCCTCTTTACGGCTCTTTAAATGCTTGTCATTTGACAATGCAGAATTATTCTGGGCTTTTAATACTGCAATCTGACCTTCATACTGCTTTTTCTGTAATGCATTTTCTGTCAGAAGGGTTTTCTTTTCCTCAATCCCTTCATTTAAACCTTCGATTTCCTTTTCGATATGTTCATATTCCAGCTTACAGTTTTCATAAGATTTCTTGGAATCTTCAAAATCATTTTGTACAATGATGGTCTTTTCTTCCAGATCCTTCTGGGCCTGTTTGATGCGCTCCATTTCCATTAAGAAAAGATTCACATCATAGATCTTTAAAGTATCTCGTTTTTTCAAGTATTCTTTTGCAGTTTCGGACTGTCTTTTTAATGGCCCTAACTGCTTTTCAAGCTCTGTTAAAATATCGTTGACACGCAGAAGATTCTGTTTTTCTTCTTCCAGCTTCTTCTCTGCATTCTTTTTTCGCTTTTTAAACTTAACAATTCCTGTCGCCTCGTCAAAAAGCTCTCTGGCTTCTTCAGGCTTTGTACTTAAGATCTTATCAATCTGGCCCTGTCCAATGATAGAATAGCCCTCTTTACCGATACCGGTATCGTAGAACATTTCCTGTACATCCTTTAATCGACAGACAGTTCCATTAATCAGATATTCGCTTTCACCAGAACGATACAGACGTCTTGCAACGGTCACTTCCTCATAATCTACCGGAAGTTGTTTATCCGCATTGTCCAGTGTGATGGCAACAAAGGCGTAGCCCTGTGGTTTACGGGTTTCCGTACCGGAAAAAATGACATCCTGCATATTGGAGCCTCGAAGCTGTTTGACACGCTGCTCTCCAAGTACCCAGCGGACAGCATCGGCAACATTACTTTTCCCACTGCCATTTGGCCCTACAATACCGGTAATCCCGTTATGAAAGTCGAATACAATCTTATTTGCAAAAGATTTAAATCCGTGTACTTCAATGCTTTTTAAATACATAGGTTCTCCTCTAGTGTTTTAATTTCATGATTGCATCATAGGCTGCTGCCTGTTCAGCAGTCTTTTTCGATTTCCCGGAGCCTTTTCCTGCACTTCTTTCTCCTACGAAAAGTTCTACCATAAATGTTTTGCAATGGTCCGGTCCCTCTTCCCCGATCAGCTCATAGTGAATCGGTTCTGTGGTAATACTCTGCATTATTTCCTGGAATGTAGTCTTACTATCATAAAAGAGCTGCTTTTCTTCAATTCCGTTTAATACAAATCTTTCTACAAACTCTTTTGCACTAGTAAAACCACCATCTAAATAGATGGCACCAATAAGTGCTTCCATGGCATCAGAAGTTACAGAGGATCTTTCTCTTCCTCCGGTCAATTCCTCGCCTTTTCCCAAATATAAATAACTTCCCAGGTCAATTTCCTTTGCACATAATGCTAAAGTCTGCTCACATACCATACTGGCACGTTTTCTGGTGGCTTCGCCTTCCGGCATTTTCGGATAATTCGTGTATAAGAACTCACTGGTGACAAGTTCTAAAACTGCGTCTCCTAAAAATTCCAGACGTTCATTATTCATCAGTCTGTTCATTTTCTGTTCATTGCAAAAGGAACTGTGACGCATTGCATGCTCCAGATTTGCAAAATCATTAAAACGATATCCGATTTTCTTTTCTAACTCATTTAACTTTCCCATGATCGTCTCACTTTTCTAAAAGAGAAAAAGCCCGGGGTTGGGCTTTTTCTCTGGATTTCTTAAGCGTTAACTACTTTTTCAAGCTGTGCTACTGCATCACCAACTGTTTTGATGTCCATTGCAGCATCATCATCGATTGTAATTTTGTACATATCTTCCAGTCTCATAATAATCTGGCAAACATCAAGAGAATCAGCACCTAAATCATCTGTAAATGTACTTTCTAATGTAATTTCACTTTCGTCCATGTTAAGTTCGTCAGCAATGACTTCGATAATTTTTTTTGCATTATCTTCCATAATTAACATCCTTTCTATTCTGCCTTTTCTTCCTGCAGATTTTCTTCAATTTTCTTACTGATTTCCTGTTTCTTGAATGCAATACATTCCAAGATAGAATTGGTGATTTCCTTCGATTTGGAGCTTCCATGAGTCTTTACAACAAGACCGCGAAGTCCTAAAAGCGGAGCACCGCCTCTTTCAGAAGTATCAAAGGATTTCATAGTTTCCTTTAAGGAAGGTTTTACAAGAAGTCCGCCAATCTTTCCGCGAAGAGTCTGCATCATGCCTTTTTTGATTACTTTTACAAGTGTTCCGCCGACACCTTCGTAAAGCTTTAAGATAACATTTCCTACAAAGGCTTCACATACAACAACATCTACTTCGCCTTTTGGAATATCTCTCGCTTCCACGCTTCCAACAAAGTTAATATCCTTACATTCTTTCAACAGCGGGAATGTTTCTTTTACAAGAGCATTTCCTTTTTCTTCTTCGGCACCGATATTAACGATACCAACGCGAGGATTTTTCACTCCCATAATATTTTCCATATAGATGGAACCCATTCTGGCAAACTGTACCAAATGAGACGGTCTTGCGTCTACATTGGCTCCACAGTCAATGAGAAGAGAAAATCCTTTTTCCGTAGGAATAAGTGGGGCTAAAGGTGGTCTCTCCACCCCTTTTACTCTGCCAACGACTAACTGTCCTCCGACAAGGACAGCACCTGTACTTCCAGCAGATACGAAAGCATCAGCTTCTCCGTTGTGTACCATCTTCATACCAACAACAATCGAAGAATCTTTTTTCTTGCGGATTGCCATTACCGGAGGCTCAGCCATCTCAATGATCTCACTTGCCGGTACAATTGTCAGTCGCTCCTTTGGATAAGTATATTGTTCTAATTCCTTTTTGATGACTTCTTCCTGACCAACTAAAAATACACTGATTTCCTGACTTTTATTAAGGGCATCTACGGCTCCTTTTACAGTGGATGCCGGTGCGTTATCTCCGCCCATGGCGTCTACCGCAACTCTTACTAATTCCTGCACTTATTTTCCTCCTTTGAAGTGGACTCGCCCACTCTCTGTCCTTTATCATACTAAACTTGCGGTTATAAATCAATAAATTTTTTGAACGATTCGCCCGTTCTTTGAAATAAAAAAGGACTTTCCGATTTCTCGAAAAGTCCCAATTACCTTCACATTATTCAGCAGAGATAATTTCTTTCTTGTTGTAAGAACCACAAGCTTTGCATACTCTGTGAGAAAGCATTAAAGCTCCACATTTGCTGCATTTTACCATGTTAGGTACGCTCATTTTCCAGTTTGCTCTTCTTTTATCTCTTCTACCTTTGGAAGATTTGTTCTTTGGACAAATAGACATTAGGTTGCACCTCCTCTACCTATTACTTTGCATTGTTAAAGATGTCGCGAATCTTGGCCATTCTCGGATCCAGTTCCACAGTATCGCATGTACAGCTGCTGTGGTTGAGATTAGCTCCGCACTTTTTACAGATGCCTTTGCAGGCCTCTGTACATAAAGTCTTCATAGGCCAGTTCACTAAAATCTCACAGTAAATCAACTGTTCTGCATCCAAATTATATCCAACTATCAAATTTTCATCTTCTGCTTCTTCTTCCACAGTGTTCTTATCGTACTCTCTGGAAATATTCAGCGGAATTTCTACTTTCACAGGTGTTAAGCATCTGTCACATGGAATGTCCAGCGTCACTGCTGTTTCACCTTCAATCAGGAACTTGTCTGCACCGATCTTACTTACTTTCAACGGAAAACTTCTCTTTTCAACCACTGGGAAAGTCCCAATAGAAGAAACAAAAGCTTCCATCTCTAAAGTTACCTGTTCAGTTATTGTTTCCTGATCGCCTGATAATAGTTTTGATAAATTGATTAGCATCATAGTCTCCCATTTCGCACTGATTTATTATACATACTATATCTTGTGTTGTCAACACTATTTTTGACATTATTTTAATACAATTTTAATAAATGGAACTGTAGAAATATTTCCTTGCATATTCCGGCCTCTCCACGAAAAACTCCTTTAAATCTTCCATTTTTTCATACCAGTAATCTGTAGTAACTTCCTTTAAAACACTGCCATCTGCCTGATATACATTCCAGCGCTTTAATGTTTCTTCGATTTCAGGCGCAAATTCGTTTTCAAATGCCTCTAAAATTTCCAAAGCTCTGGATGGTTCAAAATAAGTTTCCAGAAGTTCTTCAAATCGATTCACATACTTTTCTCTGAAAGATTCATTATTCAGCAATGCCCTCAGCAGAATTGAAACATAATTTTCCGAATTCTTTATAATTTCAAAATTATCTTCTGATGGATAATTGATCGCATAATCCAAATCGTAAAGTACAAATCTCCATCTGCCATCTTCAAATTCCGAATCTCTTCTTGTAAGCAAGCTCTTAAAAGCCAATGTATTGTTTGAAGGCCAGTCCACATTATATAAATACTGCTCTACTATCATATAATCGATAAACTGTTCGATGTCAAGCTTTGATTCCATATAAGAATAATTTTCAGGCAAACTCAAATCTTCTTTTTCCGCGAACGAAACCATTTCCAGGAAATCTTTACCATTCTCATCCGCATTTTCCTCTGTCAGTCCAAAAATTTCTGTTTTTATCAGATTTCCCTCACGAATTCCAAAGTGTTCCTCAAAAAATTTCTCATCACGGTTCTCTCTGATTTCATAAACCCCAAAATACTCACCGTTGACCAACAAAATACACGGCTGATACCCCTGAGTTCCCAAATTCAGATCTTCTGCCAACGCCTGAGATAAGGCATCTCTGAACATAGAGCGTCTCCAGTCGTTTCCAAATGCACGAAGACGTAAGGATGAAAATGCTTCGATTGTGTTCCCTTCCAAATTCTCGTATTCTTCCCCAAATACAGGGCACAAAAATTCACTCTGATTTTCCTTGCTCCATGCATAGACTGCTATTGATTTTTGCGCATTACCTCTGGATGCTGCACCGCAAATTCTTAGGGTTATTTCATTTTCCATGGTCTTCTGACCATCCTCAAAATATTCCAAATACCCCAAAACCTCGGTATCTTCTGAATAATTTCCTCTCCATAGTCTTGCATCCTGTGGAAGCTCTGTTTCCGAGCTCACATAAGCATCAAATTCCTTTCCTGGAACATAAATACCATTTTGCTCGTCAAACAGCAGTTCTTCTGATACACTTAAAGACATGATTGGCATGGTATAATCCGCACCGATCAGATACGTACTCGTCCACACTTTTTCTGACCAGCACTCGTCTTCCGGAAAATACATCCTCGCCTTTAAAACAGTCGCTTTATATTGCAATGCAGGATCATAGGTGTTTCCATCGCCATTCCAGAAATCAACTGGTGTGCACCAGATTTCTGTATAGCGATTCTCCTGCGAACTCCGATCAGTGATGATAATTTCTTCGCCTGTATACTGATTACTCTGTAAATCCGGCACACTTCCATCCAATGTGTAATAGATTTCAGCATCTTTTTCATCCGTCTCCAGATTCAAAAAAACCGTATCGTGATAATAGCCTGCCGGATGTGAAAAATCGATTTCTCCCGTTTCTTTTACAGGGGCAATGATTTCAGCAACATTTTCTTCCCCCGGCGTAGGCGTTGCAAGTGCTGCATATTCCGACATTTCGGACACTCTGCCGTAAGACTTGTCAAAATCAACCGCTTCAATTTTGATACCGGAAATCAATTTTCCATTCGCATCGCTTAAATAAATGCTCTCACCTGTTGAACTGATTTTAAAATTCGTATGAAGCTCACTGTCTGCTTCGCTCCTGTCTTTTCCAGATGCACATACGATCAAATAGGATTTTGGTTCCATCACGATATCCGGAAATTCCCACCTTTTCGGTACTTCCTTCTGATCACTTAGTCCAAATCCTTTTAACGATATGCTTTCCTCACTGTCATTATACAGTTCAATCCAGTCAACATATTCGCCGTCTTCATCCTGAAAAGCACTTCCATTTGAAGCAGCCACTTCATTAATATATATAGGCAGCAGAGTATCATTCTTGACCAAGCCGAAAATAATCAAGATTCCCGCCAACACTGCAGATACTCCTGCTATCATTTTCTTTGCCATAATACCTCAAATATGATTTCAAAAAAGGGGATACAAATTATGTATCCCCTTTTTTCTCATTTTGTAATCAAAGAATTATTATTTAACTAATGCTAAAGTTTCTCTTGCAATTGCAAGTTCTTCGTTTGTAGGAATTACACAAACTGTTACTTTAGAATCTGGTGTAGAGATGATGTTGTCTTCTCCACGTTTCTTGTTTGCTTCTTCGTCTAATTCAAGACCTAAGAATGTAAGTCTGCTAAGGATTGCTTTACGTGTATCTGCGTCGTTTTCACCAACACCTGCTGTAAATGCAATTGCATCAACACCGTTCATAGCTGCTGCATAAGCACCAACATATTTCGCTACTCTGTATGCGAATGCATCAAGTGCTAACTGAGCTTTGTCATTTCCAGCTGCAGCTGCTTCGCCAAGGTCACGGAAGTCAGAAGATACGCCGCCTGAAAGTCCGTATACACCTGATTTTTTATTTAACATATTGTTAAGATCAGCAATGCTCATGTCTTCTTTCTTAGCAAGGAATTCTAAGATCGCTGGATCGATGTCACCGGAACGTGTTCCCATGATAACACCTTCAAGTGGAGTTAAGCCCATGGATGTATCGATAGATTCACCATTCTTAACAGCACTGATAGAAGAACCATTACCAAGGTGGCAAACGATGATCTTCATATCTTTAATGTCTTTTCCTAAGAATTCAGCTGTTCTCTTTGAAACGAAGCTGTGGCTTGTTCCGTGGAAGCCGTAACGACGAACTTTGTATTTTTCATAGTATTCGTATGGAAGAGCGTACATATAAGCTTCTTTTGGCATTGTCTGATGGAAAGCTGTATCGAATACACCTACCATTGGTACGCCTGGCATACATTTTTTACAAGCATCGATACCGATTAAGTTTGCAGGGTTGTGTAATGGAGCAAGGTCGTTACATTCTTCAACTGCTGCTAACATTTCATCTGTGATCAAAGAAGAGCTTGCAAATTTTTCTCCACCATGTACTACACGGTGTCCTACAGCGCCTACTTCGTCAAGAGATTTGATAACGCCTGTTTTTTCGTTTGTTAAAGCATCAAGTACTAACTGGATAGCTTCTGTATGTGTTGGCATTGGAGCGTCTGTTACTTCTTTTTCTCCGCCTGCTGGGCTGTAAGTAAGTCTTCCGTCGATACCGATACGTTCGCAAAGACCTTTTGCAAGAGCTTTTTCTGTTTCAGAGTCGATTAACTGATATTTCAGAGATGAGCTTCCGCAGTTGATAACTAAAATATTCATGATATTATTTCTCCTTTATAATTAACAATTCCTACTGTGCCTGGCACTGTACAGCTGTGATAGCTACTACACCTACGATGTCTTCTGCAGAGCATCCACGGGATAAGTCGTTTACTGGTTTAGCGATACCCTGTGTAACTGGTCCGTAAGCTTCAGCTTTTGCAAGTCTCTGTACTAATTTGTATCCGATGTTACCAGCATCTAAGTCTGGGAATACTAATACGTTAGCTTCACCTGCAACTGGGCTGTTAGGAGCTTTAGATTTACCTACGCTTGGAACGATTGCTGCATCTAACTGCATTTCACCGTCAACCATAAGTTCTGGATGCTGTTCTTTTACGATACGTGTTGCTTCAACAACTTTATCAACGTCAGCATGTTTTGCACTGCCCATTGTAGAATGAGAAAGCATAGCAACTTTTGCTGGCTGCTGAACTAATAATTCGAAAGATTCTGCTGAAGAAGCTGCGATAGCTGCAAGCTTTTCAGGATCTGGATTCTGTTCAAGTCCGCTGTCTGCGAATACAAATGTACCGTTTGCGCCGTATTCACAATCTGGAACTACCATTAAGAAGAATGCAGATACAAGTTTTGTACCTGGTTTTGTTTTCAGGATCTGTAAGCATGGTCTTAATGTGTCAGCTGTAGAATGGCAAGCACCGGATACCATACCGTCTGCATCGCCCATTTTAACCATCATAACACCATAGTATAAATACTGGTTCATGAGGATATCTGTAGCCTGTTCTTTTGTCATGCCTTTTTTGCTTCTAAGTTCAACTAATTTGTCGATATATTCAGGAGCTTTTGGATCTTTTGCAGGGTCAACAACTTTAATGCCTGTTAAGTCAAGACCTGCTCCAACTTCAGCAACCTGTTCTTCTGTACCAACGATGATGATATCAGCAATTCCTTCTTTCATGATCTGAGCAGCAGCTTCATAAGTTCTTCTGTCTTCTGATTCTGGTAAAACGATCACTTTTTTATCTGCTCTCGCTCTGTCTTTGATTACGTCAATAAATCCCATGATTATCGACTCCTTTCTCTTTTATCCCTTATTTTCCGTCCGAACACACGGACAGACTTATGGTATTATTATACAATTGTCAATTTTAAAATTCAACCCATGTTGTATATTTTTCACGTCTTGCACACAGAAAAAAACAATTATTCTCCTTCTATTTCTGATACCAGAACACAGTTTGGTGTTTCTATCTTAAGAGGCTGGGCACACATTGTGAAAAACTTCTTCTCATAATCTACTTTAAAGATCGTAATGGAGTTACTTTCGTGGTTAAATGACATAATATGCTGATTATCCGGGAAGAAATCTACTGCCTTTGGATAATCGCCGCTGACAGGAAGAACACATACTTTTTCAAGCAGGCCTGTCTCATTATCCACATTGAAAATACCCGCACTGTTGTCTCCCGCATTTGTAATCAAAAGTTTCTTATCATCTCTTGAAAATCTCAGTGCACACGCAGAACTGCTTCCTGCATGGTAATCATTCAAAGTCGGCACCGTCTGAATCAGTTCAAATTTCGGTGATCTGCCGCCATCTTCATAAGAATATACGCTGATATAGTTCTTTAATCCGCAGATCAGATAGCAGAATTTACCATTACGGCTGAATTTAATGGTTCTTGGAGCACTTTCCAACTCACATCTTAAGATGTCTACCAGTTTGATCTTTCCTGTTCGGTGATCGAATTTGTAAATCTTCACCTGGTCAACACCAGAATCTACTGCACACAAATATTTTCCATCCGGTGTAAGGTTTACACTGTTTACATGCGGCATAAAGTTTCTTTCCGCAACACTTCCAATTCCTTTATGAAAAATTTCATCTGTCATTTCCCCGATGGTTCCATCTGGATTCAGACGCATAACAGTTACCTTTCCATCGTGCCATCCGCCTACAAATAGATAGGTATCATCTTTATCCGTTGATAAATAACATCCTCTCATTCCCTGAATGCTCATGGAATTCATTTCTTCCAGGTCTCCATCCGGTAAAATTCTGTAAGAACGTACGCCTTCATCTGCGATGGAGTACAAATATTTTCCGTTATGGGATTTCTTAATATAAGAAGGGTTGTTAATCGGTACAACCTTTCTTTCTGTCATTCTGCCGTTTTCAACATCGAGATCATAAATGTGAATCCCTTTGCTTTCTCCATGGGTATAGGTTCCTACGTAAGCTACATATTTCTTTTCTGCCATCCTTTTGCCCTCTTTTCTACGCTTCCAGCATAAATTTTTTGATAACTTCAGCGACTCCGCCTTCGTTATTGTTTTTCTCCGTTATATAATTACCGTACTGCTTGATGTCATCATTTGCATTCTGCATGACAGCACCAATTCCTGCGGTCTTTATCATTGTAATATCGTTTTCCGCATCTCCCACCGCAATGGTATTTTCCAGCGGAATATTTAAGTACTCGCACATCCATCTGATAGAATTTCCCTTGTTAATCCCTGCAGGCATAAATTCCAGATATTCATAGCAGGAAAAGCAGACGTCCATTTTTCCTTCACAATATTCTAATAGCGATTCTCTAAACCCTTCAATGTGTTCGCGATTATAGCCATAAGCAATGGCTAATATCTTGCAAGGTTCCTGACCGTTTAATTCTTCAAAAATACTTTTTACCACCTTGCGTTCACATTGTGTTGATTTTTCGTAGAATTGACTCTCTGGTGTGTCGTATTCCGTAATAAATCCTTCATCCGTATAAGTCTGAATATGGATATCTCCGTATTCGTAGGCTTTATCGAACACATATTTCACCTGATCGAGAGGTAAAGTAATCTTGTAAATTGCCTTTTTCGCTCCAGCGTCATAGATAAGGCCGCCATTGAACGTAATCGCATAACATCCCGGCTTGTCCAAACCAAACACTGGCAGTAATTTAATCGCACTGCTAAGTGGTCTGCCTGTACAGATCAATACTTTATGTCCCTGTGCCAGTGCCGCATCGATCGCTTCTCTGTTTTCTTTTGGAAGATTCTTATGATCATCCAACAAAGTCCCATCCAGATCCAGAAAAATCATTTTTGTATAGTTTTTATTCTTTTTGTACATACTTTCACCAATATTATTTTTGCATTTCTGAATTCATTATAGGGAGGTTTCATGACATTTTCAAGTGATTACCAGCAAAATAAAAAAGATTTAAAGCAGGCACTTCGAATAGAAGAAAGCTTTGACTTAATCTGTAAAGATACCACAGTAGGCAGTCGCTCTGCCTGTTTCTTTTTTGTTGACGGTCTTACAAAGGATGAGACCATGCAGAAGCTCTTATCCGGATTTTATACGATCAAGCCCGAAGATATGCCGGAAAATGCCTCTGATTTTTCTACAGAACAGCTTCCCTATATTGAAGTCGACCTTAGTATTCATCTTGAGCAGACGATTACCAGCATTCTTTCGGGTATGACAGCCCTTTTAATTGACGGTTATGATGCTGCTATCTGTATGGATGTGCGTACCTATCCTGCCAGAAGCGTGGACCAGCCGGAAAAAGAAAAAGTCCTCAGAGGATCTAAGGACGGTTTTGTAGAAACAATCGTTTTTAATACTGCACTGATCCGCCGCAGAATCCGTGACCCAAAACTTACCATGGAAATGATATCTGTAGGAAGCATTTCCCATACAGATGTAGTACTCTGCTACATGAATGATATTGTGGACAAAAATCTTTTAACTTATGTTCGTACGAGACTTCAAAATATGGAAGCAAAGTCCCTGAATATGAATCAGACCAGTCTGGCGGAATGTCTCTATGAGCGAAAATGGTACAATCCATTTCCAAAATATAAATATACTGAACGTCCAGATACCTCTGCTGCCAGTATTATGGAAGGAAATCTTGTTATCCTTGTAGATAACTCTCCTTCCGCAATCATCCTTCCTACCAGCCTGTTTGGCATCATGGAAGAAGCGGATGACTATTATCTTCCGCCAATTACCGGAACTTATCTTCGTCTGACACGTTTTTTAATCAGTACAATTACGTTTTTCATCACACCTGTATTTCTACTGCTGACCATGTATCCGGAATGGATTCCAAAATGGCTGTCTTTTATCGAACTTCAGGAGTACACCAATGTGCCATTGATGTTCCAGTTTCTAATACTGGAGATTGCCATTGACGGTTTAAGGCTTGCTGCAGTGAATACCCCAAGCATGTTAAGTACACCTTTAAGCATCATCGCCGGTCTGGCACTTGGAGAATATGCAGTTTCTTCCGGGTGGTTCAATGCGGAAAGTATGCTCTATATGGCTTTTGTTGCCCTTGCAAACTACACGCAGCCAAGCTATGAGCTTGGCTACGCATTAAAGTTCTTTCGTATTATCACATTAATCCTGACCGGCTTTTGGGGTATCTGGGGACTGATTGCAGGCACATTCTGTCTAATTATCGCACTGCTTACCAACCATACCATCGACGGCCGCAGACGCTATCTCTATCCACTCATTCCATTTGACTGGAAGGTGCTAAAACGTCAGCTATTGAGGCTCCGCAGGGATGAAAACTCTTGAGTTTTCGTCCTTTTTTTCTGCCTTTTCCAAAAATGTCTTAGCTTCTTCTGTAAAGTAATCCTGTGCACATAAGAGTACTTTTCCACGACGGTCAATACGCTCATAGGTACCATCCGACTGCATGATCTGTGCCTTCATATTATCTGCCAGCAGGATCTTTAACATATCAATGATTCGTTCCTTTAAGCTGTCGTGATCGATTGGGAAGAGGATTTCCACACGTCTGTCCAGATTTCTAGGCATCCAGTCCGCACTCGCACAATACACCTCTTCTTTTCCGTCATTCCAGAAATAGTAAATGCGGCTATGCTCTAAAAATGTACCTACAATGGAGCGAACCGTGATATTTTCACTGACACCCGGAATTCCTGTTCTAAGACAACAGATACCACGAACGATCAGCTCTATCTTCACACCAGCCTGACTCGCATCATAAAGTGCATCAATAATATCCTTATCGCAAAGAGAATTCATCTTCGCAACAATTTTTGCTTCTTTACCAGCCAGTGCATTGTCGCGCTCTCTTGCAATAAGTTCCAGGAATTTATCCCGAAGCCAAAGCGGCGCCAGAGATAATTTGTTCCAATGCAATGGTTCTGAATATCCGGAGAGCATATTGAAAACTGCTGTGGCATCCTCTCCAATACTCTGAGAGCAGGTCAGAAGTCCGATATCTGTATATAATTTGGCAGTTGCGTCATTGTAGTTACCAGTTCCAAGATGTACATATCTTCGGATTCCTTCTTCCTCTAAACGAACCACCAGTGTAATTTTACTGTGAGTTTTTAATCCCACCAGACCATAAATTACGTGACAGCCTGCTTTTTCAAGCATCTTTGCCCATACGATGTTATTTTCTTCATCAAAACGTGCCTTTAATTCTACCAGTACAGAAACCTGTTTTCCATTTTCTGCTGCCTGTGCAAGTGCTGCAATAATTGGAGAATTACCACTGACACGATATAAAGTCTGTTTGATTGCCAGTACCTGTGGGTCCGCTGCCGCTTTCTGAATCAGTTTCACCACTGGATCAAAAGACTGGTACGGATGATGAAGTAAAATGTCTCCCCGCGCGATTTCGTCAAAAATATTATAATCTCCATGTAATCTTGGCACTGCCGCCGGGATATGTTTTGGCGCACGCAAAGCATCGAAGCCTTCCATGCCATACATTTTCATTAAGAATGTCAGGTCTAATGGCCCATTGATTTCATAAATGTCATCAGATTTAATATGCAGCTCTTTTTTCAATATTTTTAAAAGGGAAGCTTCCATTCCATCTTCCACTTCCAGACGAATTGCTTCGCCCCACTGACGTTTTTTGATCTGCTTTTGAATCTCCTTTAATAAATCCTCCGCTTCATCCTCTTCAATCGTTAAGTCCGCATTTCTCATAATACGGTAAGGATGAGCACAAACTACGTCATAGCTTAAGAACAATTCATTAATATTTCTCTCAATGATCTGCTCAAGCAGAATTACCTGCACATTTCCATCTTTGTCATTTGGAAGCCGCACAATTCGCGGGAGCACTGCCGGAACCTGAACTGTGGCAAATTCTTCCTCTGCCTTTTTCTCATTCTTTTTCTTTAATAATGCACCGATATTCAGTGACTTATTGCGGATCAATGGGAATGGTCTGGAGGAATCCACTGCCATCGGAGTTAGTACCGGATATACATTTTCTTCAAAATAATGATCTACAAATTTCTTCTGCTCTTCATCCAAATCTTCATGGTGGGAAATTACCTTCAGACCATTTTCTGCCAACTGTGGGAGCAAAGAACGGTTATAAGTAGAATACTGGCGGTTTATCATTTCATGCGTTGCCACATTGATCTTTGCCAGCTGTTCCTTTGCGGAAAGTCCGGCGATATCCTTTTTTGTGTAATCTGCATGAACCAGATCTTTTAAAGACGCTACACGCACCATGAAAAATTCATCTAGATTTGACGCTGTGATACTCAAAAATTTCAGTCGTTCAAATAATAAATTTTCTTTATCTCTGGCTTCGCCTAAAATACGCTCATTAAATTTCAGCCAGCTAAGCTCTCGATTTTCATAATGTTCCGGTTTATAGATTTCTGTTTTTTCCATGCTGCCCTCCACTACATTGTTTTCTTACGGCGAAGTACCGGTGTGACTCCGAAAACATCTTCGAAAAATTCTGCCTTTTCACGAAGGAGTCCCTGCTCCAGAGTAATGTCCTCTAAGGTATCTACGGTCAGGATCATCTTGGTATCTTTCAGATTCACCCGGATTTCCTGAATCTTCTGCTTATGGCTTCGGTCCATAGCATTGGAAATCCGAAGGATTGCTGCCAGCTTACACACTTTCATATACTGATCACGGTTCAAAGAGCTTCCTTCCGCAAACTTCTCGTAGGAGATAATATCCATGGAATTGTATTTTACAATATTCGCTACAATTTCACGTTCTATATGAGAAAGTCCGATAATTTCCGATGCCATAATAATATTATAGGAACACTCTGCCGAATGAGACATACTGATAAATTTTCCACAGTCATGCAGCAAAACTGCAATCTGCAGCAGCAAACGGTCTCTCTTTTGCATTCCGTGAAGAGATTTTGTCTTATCAAAAATAGTCAGAGCCAGTGTTGTCATTACATTGACATGATTTTTGTTGCTCTGATAACGTTTTCCCATATTTTTTGCGGAAACAATAATATCGTTCTCAAAATCATGGGCAGATCTTAAAATCTTGCTTTTCTCCGCATAATCATAAGTCAGACCATCACAAAGATTTAAGGATGGCATCCAGATATCCTTTGCTTCAGTTTCCTCGATCAGCTTTCGGTATACCACTAGCGTTGTTAAGATTAATGCTTCACTTTCCGCTGGAATTCCAAGCACATTTAACATTTCCTGTGGATTTTTACTCAGCATTTCTTTATAGAACGCATTGTATTCTTCCGCACTCATAGCATGGCTTTCTGTCTGTGCTGCATTAATATAACGGGAGATATATGGACTGTAATCACCGATCAGGATAATATTTTCAATCTTTCTGTCTTTTAAGTATAATTTTCTGTAAGTTTTTAACGCATTGTTTGCGATTTCCTCAACTACTTCCGCGAAATGACTGCTCTGCTCATAAACATTACTCAGACGCTCTTTCAAGCGATTCGTACCAATGTGAATGTTCTGTGTAGAAACCAGCGTATCTTTATCAAACAGGGAAATCTGAACACTCTCTCCGCCCACATCGATGATAGCTGTTCCTTTCTGAATGATCTTGTCAAAGTCCTTTTCCTGAGACGCAATTGATTTATAGCCTAAAAATCTGGATTCTGAATTGCTTAAAATTTCTATTTGAACACCAGTTTTTACAAAAATACGGTCCAGAATCAGGGAACTGCTTTCCAGTTCACGGATAACTGCTGTGGCACAGGCACGATACTCTGCAGCACCGTATTCTTTCATAATACGTTTAAAGTCCAAAAGTACAGAACAAAGCTCTTCTACACGCTCATTGCTGATCTTGCCAAGGCGATAGGCATCTTTTCCAAGCTCCATACGATGACGAACATAGGTGATTTCTTTCATTGTTTTTGGTGACAGCGCATAAATCTTCATACTTACTTCGTAAGATGCAATTTCAATGGCTGCAAATATGGTGACTTTCATGGTCGGCTTCCTCTTAAAAATGTAGTTTACTATCATATAATTATAGTCCAATTACTTCCTTTTGTCATGAAAATTCTATGTAAATTTGACACAAAAAAGAGCGGGCAATGTGATTTATTGCATGCTCTTTAAAAGCTCCTCGATGACATATGCCACACCATCTTCTTCATTCGATCTGGTAACGTATTTTGCTGCTTCCTTTGCTCGTTTGGCACCATTTTCCATAGCAATCGTTGCGCCAAAGTCCATGGAAAGCATAGAGTAGTCATTCATACTGTCTCCAAAGACCATGACTTCATCCATTGTATAACCAAGAGATTCAATGTATGCCTTTAGTGCAATTCCCTTTTGTGCTTTTACATCTGTAATTTCCAGATTATTTTCAAAGGAAGAGGCCACCGCAAGATTTGAATTTTTCTGGAGTCTTTCATCGATTTCCCGCAGCATTTCCAGATCATTGGACATTGCAAACATCTTAATGATCTTTACTCCGGATGCTTCCATTTCATCAAAGCTTGAAAATGCTCTTGTCTTATCCATCATAGAGTGGAAAAACTCCGTTTCCCTGATTTCTGCTTCTGTCATATTCTGATTGAAAGTATAAATATGCTGGATTAACCGCTGCTCTTTTTCTTCTTTGCTTCCAATGCAGTAGTCCATATTTTCTCCTACAAACATACAGAGAAGATCATATTCCTTGAACACATCATAGACATCTCTGATGTCTTTCCTATCCATACAGCCGCTCTGTAAGATTTCTTTCTGCGGATTTCGAATCTCTGCACCACTGTTAACGATATAATCACAGGTAATCCCTGTAGCCTCCATCGTCTGCAGAGCCTGTTCAAAACTTCTGCCTGTAGAAATCATGAATCGGATCCCTGCCTTTTGCGCATCCTTGATCGCATTAATCGTTCTTTCACTGATTCTGTGGTCATTTCTTACCAAGGTTCCATCCATATCACTGGCTATTACTTTTATCAAATCTCATCACTCCTGATTTTATCATTTTCCTTTAATATTCTATGGTCTCTTTCCATATCTTAGTGAGCTTTTCCAAACTCCATGCCGCATTTGCAGGACTTGTAGACGGAAGCTTTACAGCTTTGATTCCGGTCACTTTTTCTGCATATTTATGATACAACTCATAAGCTTTCCCACCATTTACATAGATACGTTCTACTTTTGAATTTTCTAATATTTTGGAAAAATCATTTACCACCACATCTTTGATAGAGGTATCACTGGAGCCTTGAATGCTGCAGCTTGCAATCACATCCCAAACTGCTACATGATTGGATAAAAGCATTGTCTTTTTCTCTTCGATGGTCGAAGGGACTTCCCAGTCCAAGACATTTGCCATCACCTTCCAGAAACGGTTCTGCGGATGACCATAGAAAAAATTGTTCTCCCTTGATTTTACAGATGGAAAGCTTCCCAGAATTAAAATTTTTGAATCTGCATTAAATACCGGATCAAAGGTATGTTTTAAGCTCTGATATTCCATAATCGTTTCTCCTTAATATACCGGTGTAAACTCGCTCTCTTCTTTTAATGGCAATTCATCTATTTCCATATGTTCAATCTGAATTCTTCTGATTAATTTCATGCACTGGATTAAATGCATAATTTTGTTTTTCGGGCCCTGAATTTCCATAAAAACATTTCCATCCGGCAGATTTTCTGCAAACCCGGTCAGTCCAAGCTTCCCGGCAATCAGCCATGCTTCGTAGCGAAATCCTACTCCCTGTACGACTCCGGAAAAGATGATCTGATAGCGCCTCTCTTCATCGGGTTCAAATTCCGGAAACTCCATCTGGTCTACAGAATATCTCATATATTTATCTCGAAAATTTTTAAATAATTCAATTAGTGACATCACTGGCTCCTTATTTTGGCTCACGCCCTTCTTCAAATACACGAATCATCTCACGTGTAAGACTGATACCATCATCATGTGCCGGCAGTGAGTGGCGGTCATGCCATCCAGCAAGTGCCAATTCATTCTCATCCAAATGGATTTCATCACTGCCATCCAGGTCACAGAAAAATCCCATCAGCACTGCACCGTCTCTGCCCCATGGCTGACTCTTATAATATCGAAGGTTCTTAACTTTTAATCCGACTTCTTCCATCACTTCCCGATGCACAGTTTCCTCTATCGTTTCACCGATTTCCGTATATCCGGCAATCAGTGCATATCTTGTAAATGCCCTTCCGGCATATTTGCTGAGGAGCAATCTATCACCATCTGTCACTGCAATGATAACTGCCGGAGAGATTTTAGGAAAAATCAGATTTCCACATTTCGGGCATTTTACCATACGCTCCTTTGTATCATGAACCGTTGGTGTTTGACAAAAGCCACAAAAGCGATTACTGCGATACCATCCATGCAAATGTTTTGCAGTACATGCCGCAAAGCATACATCCTTTGTCTCCAAAAAGCTCAACTGACGGATTTCGTCATATTCATAGGCAGCATCTGATGGTTCTCCTGCATCTCCCATCCAGAGGAAATAGTTAACCTCCTGCATGCGAAAAACATACTGAAATTTTTCTTCTCTCCAAAAATTCCATTCCTGCTCTTCTGCCCATAATTTCGCGTCAGACACTGTCGGAAAATGCACTTCTCCATGCTCACATCTCTTTACCAAAAGGCGATTGTTGTTTACACAAATTGCAAAATCGCTGTCCTTTGGCTCTATATCATAAAATTCATTTTCAAGTCTTCCATAGGTAAGTTCCTGCAGCATAATTCAGTCCTCGTAAGTATTTCAAATTATTTCTGATTATAGCACTGATTACTGCACTTCCACAACCACTGGATTTTCTGCAAACCACTCATGAGAATAACTTGGTTCGACCCAGACCTCTTCTTCATGATAATCTGCCAGCGGAACTTCTTCTATAATATAAGTAATTCCATCCTCACTTTCCTCTGCTTCAAGTGTAGTGGAACTCCAACTGCGGATATCATGTACATTACCTTGCGCATCATAAAACTGATGGCCTAAAATCTGATGGTGATGTCCTTCTTCCCTCTGTACCGCCTTCATTTCCAATATCCAGCCACTGTTTACTTCTTTTGCTGAATGAAACGCTACACCCTCCGGAAGTTCACCAGTCTCTCCTGTTTTCAGATTTATATAAAGCTTTTCCATATCCTTTCGAAGCCATTCTGCACCAGTAATGACAATTTTCAAATGCTTTGCATCATAGAAATAAGTGCTCTCTGCTCTAAAAGACGCCATACTTTTTCCATCTCCAGAACCTGTCGCCGTAATCCCGTTAGATACCGGCTCAAACTTCATTCCATAATCAGTTTCAATGTAAAAATATAGCTTTGTAAGCCATGCAGAATTTTCCGCATCATCTTCTATGTCAATCCTCAAATGAGACGGATAAATCTCTACATCTGTAATTGTGATTTTCTGTCCATCCAGTTCTACAGTCTGATGAACCTCAATGCTTTTTCCAACAGCAGTAAACTGTGGATCAAATTCTAAAAGGAACTCAAATTCTGCGATATATTCTTCCTCCGCAGGACCTATTGGCTCAAAAAAGTCCTCCTCCACCTGCGCGTCAGTCAATGGTTCTTCATTTC
Source organism: Lachnospiraceae bacterium (assembly GCA_017622875.1). GTDB lineage: Bacteria > Bacillota > Clostridia > Lachnospirales > Lachnospiraceae > HGM12587. The sequence continues at coordinate 14,627 of JAGAQG010000052.1, read as the reverse complement.
CAGACATTGAAAAATCTCTGACCTTCAAATTCAGTCTTAAACTATCCGGTACATTTTCATCTACAAAATCAATAGTAATACTTCGAAGTTCTCCATTCTCTTCATCCCAACCATTGCTGGAATAGCTGCATGGCGGCGGTGCTGTCCCATCTGCACTGTAAACCCGCGGGTCTGCATTGATCTTTGTATATACATCAGAAAACAGGCGATAAAACACATTGACCTGCTTCTGGTCCACGATCAGATATTCCACCTTCGCTGTCACATCTCCATCTGTCTGTACCAGATTCATAGGCTGCACATATTCATTTTCCACCGCATCAGAAAGAGAAGGCGAAAATGTAACCGCTTCCGCCAGCTCCCGTAAGACCGGTATCTGCGAACAGGCATAAGCAATCGGTGTCGAAAAATTCACCAACAGGACGAACAGTAGAAACGCTGCGGCTGTGCCAATGACTGGTCGAAAAACATTATTTCTGCGTGATTTTCTCTTTTGGGCGCGTTCCAGAGTGCCATCCAGTTCAGGCATCGGCATTTCCAATTCCTGTAACAATGCTTCATATTCTTCTAAACGATTCATTCCGACACCTCCTCACCCAGTTCCAATTTCAACAATTTCAGTGCTTTTCGCTGTCTGGTGGCTGCTGTCCCCTGCGGAATCTGCAGACTTTCCGCTGTTTCTGTCAAGGTGTAGCCTGCGAAATACCTTAAAATCACAACTTCTTTCAATTCTTTTGGAAGTCTGCGGATTGCTTCTTTTAAAGGCAACGCATCAAATTCTTCTGTCGCTGTCTCCGGCAGTTCCTCCAATGGACGAAACCGCTTTTGGCGCCTCAGCTCATTATGACACTCATTGATCAGAATTCTTGTGATCCAGGTATCAAAATATTCCGGCTGGCGAAGCTTTTTGTAACTGCACAATGCTTTATAGACCGTCTCATCCACTGCATCCAGTGCAAGAGTTTCACTTCCCAGATAAATCAAAGCTGTTTTATATAATCTCAATCTGATATTTTCGATTCGTTTTCCAAATTCGTCATGATTCACAGGCCCTCACCTCCCTCTTTGTATATTAGACGCAAAAGTCGCCTGTTTTTATTTCATTTCTATAATTTTTGTTGCAATCTGTTCTCTGAACCGTACATCATGTTCCACGATCAGCATGGTCGGCTCATATTCCAACAACAGTTTTTCAATCTGCATTCTTGAAAATACGTCGATATAATTCAAAGGCTCATCCCATACATACAAGTGGGCCGGAGTCAACAGACTCGCTGCAAGCAGCACCTTTTTCTTTTGTCCTTCAGAATAATGTTCCATATCCTTTTCAAACTGTACACGTTCCATATCAAGCTGACGCAAAATCGCGCAAAACAAACTTTCATCCAGTTCTTTTTGTCTGGAAAATTCCTGAATGCTTCCTCTCAAAAACGAAGTATCCTGATTCACGTAAGATATTTTCAGTCCTGCTGCCGTCTGCAGCTCTCCCGTTTCTAACATCTGCCGGTCATTAACACCTTCTGCCTTGTTCAAAATCTTTTTTATCAAACTTGATTTTCCACATCCATTGGCTCCATGCAGAAAAATGCGTTCCCCACAGCCAATTTCAAAGGTCAGATTTTTAAATAATGGCCGCTGACTGTCAGCATATTGGAGTCCATATTCTCTGGCAGATACCAAAACCTTTTTATGGTGCTGCATCGGCATAATTTTTAAATCAATTGTGGTTTCAATATCCTGAAGCAGGCCTTCTTTTTCTTCAATTTCCCGATTCATTCGATTTTCCAATTGCTTTACCCGGCTCTGCATATTCTTTGTCTTTCCACCAATATAAGCCCGGTTTTTATGATCTGGCTCTTTTAGCGGATCGTAACCAATCTTTCTACTCTCCGAGTTTTCTGCCCATTGCCGGCTTCTTTCCGACGCTTTTTTCAATTTCCCGATTTCTTTTCTATGCTTCTCATTTTCTGCCAGAGCGTGTGCATCTTTTTTCGTTTTATTATCCCACCAGCTGGAAAAATTTCCGGCCTGCACTTCAATTGTTGCACGTTTAAGTACAAGAACATGATCAATACAGGCATCCAAAAGATCTCGGTCATGTGATACCAGAATAAATCCCTTTTTGTCTGCCAGATATTTTTTAATGACTTCTCTGGAATCCTGATCCAAATGATTTGTCGGCTCGTCAATCAGCAGAAAATCATTTTCACCGGAAAACAGAACCGCCAGCATGACTTTTGTGCGTTCTCCAAAGCTTAATGTTTTAAATGGACGGTATAAAACCTCTGCACTTACTCCTAATTTATCAAGTTCACAAAAGATTCTCCACTCCTCACATCCCGCTTTTAAATCTGCTGCAAATTCAATCGCTGGCTGTTCCATACATTCTTTCGAAATCTGATATGGAAAATAATCAAAAATCACATTGGTACTAATGGACCCTCGATATTCATATTTTCCTAACAGTAAATTTAAAAAGGTGGTTTTTCCTTTCCCGTTTCTTCCGATGAATCCCAGTTTCCAGTTGGTATCTATGGAAAAAGATACATTTTCCAAAATATTGTCAAAGCTCCCATCATAATAAAATGTGAGATTATTTACGCTGATTTGTGCCATTTTCCCTCCATCTGTGTTACCGGACAAGTGACTGCGTATATAACCTCACATAATTTTTTCATTTTTATTTGCATACAATCATGAGAAACATGTTTCTCATGATTCGCGAGCGTCGTCAAATCCAGATACAGGTATCGCACTTGACTCGTGCTTTCGCGAAAAAAGAGAGGTTATGATCACATAATCCACTTTTGGCAACACGAAAAATATCATTCTGCATGTGCAGAATGTAATAAATCTGATTTCATGTTTTCAAAAGCTGACTATCTGATCATCTTTTCACCTCTCTCATAAATCTGCAATTATTATATAGCACTGCTACACTTTTGTCAAAATTCTTCAAACTTCTCTTTCAAAAGATATGCATCTTCCATGGTATTTTTCCAGCCATACTTTTTCAAATCCACCGTCCAATGTGTACCGTTCCATGAAACTTCCACGCCTTCTTCCTGAAGAAGCATTTTCTGTAATGTCGGAAATTCAAAATGCACCGCGCCGCTAAGCTCCCCTTTAGAATTCACAACGCGGTGTGCCGGTACATCATCTCCCGCCAGATTTTCTCTCAGCCCATAGCCCACCTGTCTGGAGTTTTTCGGTTTTCCACATAGTAATGCAATCTGTCCATAAGTTGCTACTTTTCCATAAGGGATCGCATTACATACAATTCCCATCTTCTCATAAAAATTCATCATACCTTTTTCGCAAATTCTTCCTCATACTCAGTTTCAAATGCAATCTCTTCTTCCAGATTTTCAGGCAATTTCACCATCTGTTTCTTCCATGAAGATAAATACATTGCATTTGCCAGCATCAGACTCTTAGTTCCTTCCGTTCCTGCTACAAAAAGCTCTGCTTTTCCATCCACAGCATCTGCAAAATTCTGCAAAATTCCCGGATGCTGTAAATCTGTGCCTTCACAGGTAATGTTTTTCCATTCTCCTTCCGGCTGAGCAAAATAATCTGTCGCTGTTTTACGGTATTCTGCTTCGTGAACCTTTAATTCGCGCACCTTCAATTCGCCTTTTTCATACACCAATAATGCGTCTTCCATAGAAATTTCCAGACGATTGATTCCTGAAGCTTCCCCTGTTGTGGAATAAAAAGTTCCTGTCGCACCATTTTCAAATGTAAAATATGCGGTCACTTCATCCTCTACTGCAATGTTGTGATATTTTCCTTCGTTACAGAAAGCCTGTACACTTACTGGCATACCACAAATCCACTGTAAAAGATCCAGATTGTGCGGGCATTGATTCAATAGAATTCCACCGCCTTCTCCATCCCAGGTTCCTCTCCATACTCCGGAAGCATAATAGCCATCTGGGCGATACCAGTCCGTAATTGTCCAGCTGACACGTTTCATGGTTCCGTAAACACCACTCTGCACAATTTCTCTGATTTTCTGATGCATCGAATTCATTCTCTGATTGAACATCATTCCAAAGATAAGTCCTTCATGCTTTCCCGCTTCCTCACACATTTCTCTCGCCTGACGACTATAGGCACCTGCAGGCTTATCACAAAGTACATGAAGTCCTAATTTCATTGCATTTACTGCAATCTTTGAATGAGATAAATGTGGGGTTACGATCAGCACTGCATCCACTTTGATTGTTTTCTGTCCTACAGCTTCAAACAGATCATCTGCGGTTTCAAAAATCTTTGTACCATTTTCAAAGATTTCCTTTAATCCTTCTTTTCTTTCCGGTGTAATTCTTGTAACTGCGGTAATTTCGACTCCTGTTACCTGTCCATCGGAAATCATTTTGGCGTATTTACATCCCATGATTCCCATCCCAATAATCGCTAATTTCATGTATCTTTCCCCCAATAGTTCATCTATATGTTATTTTTTATCCATTCTCCAGTCTTTTGAATGACATTTTCTGATATTGTTTTATCCTCTGTAAGTACGCAAAATGTATGATCTGCACCTTCAAAAACGACACATTCGCTCTCTTTATTTTTGCATTTTCTGACAATTTCTTCTGAATGATGATAATCTACAATTGTATCTTTTGTTCCTGCAATTGCCAAAACAGGCCCCTCATAAATTTCAAATGCTTTAATCGGACTGGATTCTCTGATTTCATCAAACCATTCCTTGGAAATCAATAAATCGTCGCGCCAATCCATTGGAAGTCTGGCATATCCATTCTGACATGCCTTCTCATAATATTCCGTAAACCATCCTTCAAAAACGCCCATTCCTGCATGGCAGCATCCAGACCAGCTGACCGCACATTTCATTTCCGGCAATTTTTTTAATGTTTCTGCCATCACACGTGCACCCTGGCTGAAGCCTAAAATCCCAATTCTCTGTGTGTCAATAACTTCCTGCATTTTCAGGTATTCATATACTTTAACCGTATCCTCAACTTCTCCGAAAAATGTTAGCTCCTGCTGTGCTGCTTTGCTCTCTCCACAGCCAGCAAAATCAAAACGAATACTTGCAATTCCCTGCACAGCTAAATATTCTGACTGTTTCACAAACATATTTCCCACTTCATTTTTATCAGAACCAGTTCCGTGACACAGAATCATTGCCGGAACCTTCGTTTCATCATCAGGGCAGGTAAAAATTGCCGGGATTTCGTATTTTTCTGTATTAATTGTCAGTTTCTTCTGCATGTTCAAATTCTTCCGTTAATCTTTTTATCAAATGTGACTCTGCATACCAAACAGTTTCATAGCGCATAAATTGTAGAATGTTTTTATCCATAAATACCTGCAAGCTTGCATCAAAATCTTCATCGGAATTCCAGAACTGAATTCGGCATGATACAAAATCAAACATTGGGATTTCATATGCTACATCGCCCTTTCCCGCTTTGATTCCGCCCAGTTTTTCGCAGACTCTGCTTAATAATGCATCTTTATGGTCAAATATTTTACCTTTTCCGTCAGATAACCCATCTCCAAGCTTTTTAGAGCTTGCCTGTAACGCAGACAGACTTTTCAGATTAATATAATCACCTGCTGCCTGACAATTTTCCTTTGAGTCACAAAGCAGATCATAAATTGTTAAAGCTTCATTAAAATCGCCCTCTGTACAGGTCACAAAACCATCCTCTGACCACTCTAAATAACCTGTTTTTCTGTCAATTCGGTATAAATGTCCGATAAATTTTATGTATAAATAATTTTCGTCAAAATCCAGATTGAACTTTTGAATCATTTTCTCCTGATCATATTTTAAAAATTCACCCTGTACTCTGCGTTTGGTAATTTCGTAGTTCGATACCCGTTCCATCTATGTACGTCCTTTTTCTTTATTTCAAGATTCATCCAGCAATCGTTTCAGAAAATATTCTCGATTATTGATAAACATTTCCGTAACCTGATAACTTTCTGTATCTTCATACTCACACTCATGGAGCACACCGTCATCAAAGCTCAAAATCTTTGCATCTGGAATTCCCAGTAAAATCGGAGAATGACTTGCAATGATAAACTGCGCTCCCTGCTTTGCCAGTCTTTCAATCTCAATCAGCAGTGTCAGCTGTCTTTGCGGTGACAATGCCGCTTCCGGTTCATCTAAAAGATACAGGCCATTTGGCTTGAAACTGCCCTGTGCCAATGCAAGAAAGCTTTCTCCATGAGACTGTTCATGAAAGGATTTTCCTCCAAACTGCCGATAGTACAGCTCCCCAGGCATCATAGAATCTTTCCTATATTCTTCTGTCTGACTCGCTACGTTATAAAAGCTCTCTGCCCGAAGAAAATAGCTCCACTCTGGTCTTCGATAGCCTCGATACATCCGAATCGCATGATGAAGCTCCGAATGAGAATCATAAGTAGAAAAGCTGTAGTTTCTGGTTCCACCTTCCGCACTGAATCCATAAGCAACTGCAATTGCCTCCAACAAGGTAGACTTTCCAGTCCCATTTTCTCCTACAAAAAATGTAATGTTATTGTCAAATTCTAATCTGTCCTCAAATTGGAGCGCAGGAATCTGCCTTACATAACTATGATTTTCCAGTTTATTCCATTCAATTTCAATTCCTTGTATAAATCTGTCGTTCATTTTTATAATCAGCCTATAAATCTTCTACATCAATCATCTGAAAACCATTTTCTTTTAACAATTTGGCAAATACACCCTGCCCGTCTATTCGTGTTCCCGAAAATGTACCATCATAAATCTGTTTTACCCCGCAGCTAGGGCTTCTGGACTGTAAAATTGCCAGATTGATTCGTTCTCTCTTCGCAGTCTCCAGTGCAATCTCTGCTCCTTTTCGGAACTGGATGTCCACATTTTCGCCTGCTTTATTTTTCACAACTCCATCCACAATTTCCGCCGGAATCCTTGGTGTCGGCAATCCACCCAGACACTCTGGACAGACAGAAATCACTTCATGTCCTTTAATGTATTCCGCAACTTTTTCACTATAATTATTGCCGCCATTGTATTTACAATTTTCACCTAACAGGCAGCCGCTTACCATAATTTTCATAAATTTAATCCTTCTGTGGCGCAAAATAATGCTTCACCGCATAACAATATTGTTTTTCAAATTCTGCGATTGCTTTTTTGCTTATTTTACTGAATGGTACCATCATATCAAATGCATGGAAACATTTTGGATAAATATCCACTTTTGCCTCTACACCAGCCTTTTGCAGATTTTCAATATAGGTCAGCCTTTAAGCTTTCTTCTATAGAAGGACACTCACGTTTAATTTCTTCTAAATATCGTTCACTTTTGAATGCCACATACTGTTCTTTTTCATCTGTAGAAAGAGGCCAGAAAGCGCATTTATAGCTAAATCTGGAGCGAAGCTCTGCCGGTAGGTATTCTCCAACTTTTTCTTTAGGCATATTGGAAGTGAATACAATGATGTATTTGGATAATTGCAATAACATCAATGTAATGAATCTTGCCCTGTGTGCCGGAAGCATTCGGAATGCCTTTTTTATCCTCTTCTTGAACACCATCCTCAATATCCATACCGCTATCTTGAATATCAATTGACTGGTTTTGGCTCTTTTTATTATTATCGTTTAACGCCATCATTCGATTGATCTTTCGTTCAACATCACAGCGTTCAAATTCACCTCGATAAATACCAATCACAGTAACTTTTCCAATTTCAATATCAGAAATACTGTACTGACTTTCCATCTCATTTTCAGCACTCATCGGAATTTTGAGCATCATATGTTCATCATTTCCAAATCTATGCGGCAACTTGCCGCAAAGAACATATGCAGAACCTTTAAACATTACCTCCATAAGAGAGGTGAAGTTCATATTTCCAATGCCTTCAACGGGAACTTGACTTACTAAGCCACTCATAAGTGCTTTGGTGGTCATAACATCATCTGAATTTACAACAGTAAGGTAAACATCTTTGATTTTCACCAAGTTTCCAACTTTGCTATCATCTAATCTGCGAACCTCTTTAGATTTTTCATATATTGGTCTGAGAATCGTCGATTTAGAACTTACTACCTTTACGGTATCTTCTACTCGATTAGATCTGTTATGAGATAAGTTGCCACTCAGGTCTATGCTTGGTAAATATTGCCCGATAACAGGCAATTTAGAAGTTGCTCCTGTAGTAGCATCTGCATCTCCAGACAACACAAATTCCGTATTTTTTATGCGAGTAATTTTTTCTACTATCTCATTATCGAAAAGCATCGAAATTTCAGATGCCTTCTCATGATTGATATAGTATATATTAAACATATTTTTCATTAACTGTCGCACCTCCATTTCGATGCTATATGTATATCGTAATTTAATCTATGTCGATCAAGAAATGTGTTCCGTCAACCGATTTGTACAATCGCAACGTTCTCCCAATAAGATTTTTATTTCGAACAAATGCAGAAGCATCCCCCCATCTAACACTCGTTAAATAGTTATTTTGGTTCTCAGCTTCCATTCCTTTTCGTTTATGAAGCAACGTCAATTTAAAATCCCCATGGTCAGTTCCACAAATATGTAATTTAAATATGCCTTCTGCAACAGTATCACCAAGCTCATTTTGCTTCCATTCAAGGTCTCCAAAAACTTCGTTTCTGAAATATTGCTTAGGGTTAAAATTTCCAGACCATTTACCCTTGCCTAACCCCATTTCACCTTTTGCATGGGTATTGGGATTATCCGTGACACCAATATTAGATTTGGCTAATGGCCTACTCTGCCATACCTGTTTGTATTCAATGACAGAAATATTATTACTGCCATCCTTTGTAGTAGTAATTGCCTTGTCCAATACATTCTTTTTACGTGTTTTCAATGTAGCTGTTTGTAGAGGGAACGGTTTTGCACTTATCGAATGTTTAGATGTAGCCTTAGTAGCAGTCGAAGTCGTGATTCGGTTCTCATCTTCGACTCGTCCATATTCAAATAGTTTATCGATATCACCAACTGTTTGCTTTTTGATATGTTCAGGGTAGGATGTAATCAGTGTACTTATAATATCCAGTGCTTGATGAAAAAAAGTTTTATCCTCTTCTTTAGTCAAGTCAAGTGTAGACACAACTCCAGCTTCAATATTTCTTGAGAGTCCTCCTGGCGTTATGTTCGCACTACCACAAATAATACATGCCAAATTACTTCCGTGAGCGAGAACTTCTTTTACATGAAATATTGCCCACATCCTTGCGGTATCGATAGTATACAGTTCTACTTTCAGCTTGAGCAACTCTTTCAAGGCCTGATGAGATGTTACACCATTACCAATGCCTACGATAAAATGTACTTTTGCCTTACTCTTTCGTATCTCGGTTGATAAATTGTATACCGCATCACTTTTTAAGTAAGCAGTCAAGAACCATATATCTGTGAAATTCTCATTGAGAAGAAGTGCTTTAATCTCTTGCAAGAAACTAACATTTGCATCCAAGCCTTGAATAATGTATCTCTGTTGTCCCATTAACCTCTCCCCAATCTTCGCTTTTGCATTTTCTTCCAAACTGTGCGACACTTACGACAAATATCAGGATCAACACCTAAAGTTTTAACAAGAAGTTCCTCGTCGACTACGTCCAAAGCTTTTTCGATGTCTTCATCATTACGCACCACAGAATCAATGTACATCAAAAGTTTTTCTCTAACCTCTGGTGCGATATTTTCTACTTTAGGAAGTAAAATATTTCCCATTTCGCCAGGGAGTATTTCAAGAACACCCCCGCCGTAGCTCCTACCGCAGATTTCTGTAAATGCGAATGAAATACTGTTATAATAAGCCAAAAGCACATTTTCCGGTTCTACACCATCATTAAATTTCATTCTATGCATCGTATCTGTTGATACTGCATTACACCTGTTCAGAACAAACTTAGGATATAAGTTATTTCTTCTCAGGAAAAAAGCATCCGGTATCCATACAGAAGGAACAATATACCATCTATCTCTAATGGAGCATTTATATCCTTCATGTTCACCATTCTTTTCTCCATGCATAATATACTGCTTATGCCCATTAGGATATTCTTCGTATGGAATATCGGGAAAACTAATTAATCTCGCACGCTTTCCTATACCTTTATTGTTTTCCCAATCCTCTGGCGTGAAATAAATTCCATGTGCATGAGAACTTCTACCAATCAAGGGTAGAGTAACTTTCGCTAAATCATATTGCTCAGTAGTCTCTTCTGTAACCGAGAAATAACTATTATTTCCGGTTGTAATACCAACATTGATTAAACCATACTCTGAAAACTTAGCAAAACGTTTGTCATCACGTAGTTTTTGAATAAGAGCCATTTCCTCTGCGGTTACAAAATACTTCGTCCACTTTTCCTTAACGTGCTGTAGTTTTTGGAAACCATTCTGCTCTAACTTGAGCTGTGTAAAACCATCAAGATCATTCATTTCAATGATACGAATACCTTTTTCTTCTTTACCTTTTTCGCCAATAAAAACGACTACTTCTTGTTCAATGTCAGGAAAGACCAGTTGCTCAAATGTAATCAGTGTAATCTTTGCCAGATTATTTGCTAAATACAAACGCAAATCCTCCGCATAGGCTACTTGGAGAATCTCGGCTGGAATAACAAATGCAATTTTTCCATTTTCAGAAAGCAATTGTACACACGCTACAATAAACGCAACCCATGCATTTATTAACTTATTAGCTTTCATTCCGTGAGAAGTCAGAATTTCAGACTGCATTTCTCTCTGACTTTCTTTCAGGTATTGATAACGAATGTATGGAGGATTACCTAAAATCAAATCAAAGCATTCTTTACCGAGTACACGATTATAATAGTCAAAGAAATCTTCTGTACAAACTTCGACCTGTCCAAAATCTGAATATCTGCTGCGTACTTTTTCTGCTTCATCCGGCTCAATTTCTACCGCAGTCAGCTTTTTTACTTTATCCAAGAGTTTCTGATTTTTAAGACTATCAAGAAACACTCCATCACCACAACTCGGTTCTAACACAGTAGAGATATTATGAGACGCAAAAAGCTCCACCATAGCATCCGCAAGCTGCAATGGAGTGTAATACGCACCTCTTAACTTCTGTTCTGAACTATCCTTTTTGAGTCTCATTGTTTTACCTCGCTTAATAATCGAGTCGATACACTCTTGAAATCAGATTCTGAATTTCTGCTATCAAGACATCTTTTTGTCTCTGTAGAAGATTTGCGATACGCTTAGCTGGACGACCAGATAACACATCATTGATTTCATATATTTCTCGGCTTGCTGCCACCACTCTATCGTGGATGGCTTTTTGACTTTCCACATTAAAATCCAGTTCTACAAAAGGCAGCGTAGACAAAACGAACGTACCACGTGCAGTGAAACCACCTTCGAAGTCACTGCCTACAATTTCTAAAATACGTTCTGTAATGGGATTTGAAAGCCATGCTTGAATATATTCAAGAGCATAAGGACTATCTTCTTTTTTGCTTACAGCACAATATCCTGCAGTGCCACCTGATGCAATAAGAATGTCGTTCGTATCCATTACATACATAGGCTCTTTACTCAAAACTCCTGCAATCAACTTTGGCGTATTGATAAAAGCAGTTAATGCCTGTGTTCTTCCATATTGATACCACGTATCTGCCGTAGCATTAGGGACATCACGTGTTCCACTGGCTGATACACATTTCGGTACTAAACGGTCATAGTGTGCCAAGAGATACGCATATGTTCCAGGATAATTAGTCTGCATATCATCAATGCTAATAAGATGACCATTTGTTTCATAAGGAAATATAATTTGTTTATCAGTTGTTAACACACTATATGAATTTAAGCCTTTTTCTGCCTTTTTGGTTGGTTTAAAGTAAGGACGGAGTAAGGCTTTCTCAATAGTATAATTGTTTCCATCCCTATTGATTTCAACTGTATCTGCATATTCTGCAACAATTTCATCTGCTGAGAACCAATAGATAGGAGTAGGTCTTTCTGCACTGGTCTGAATACCATTAAATATTTCCGCATGCTTCGTAATCGGAACGGAAACTTCATCCAGCTTTTGGAGCATTGTCAAAAACTCGAAATCCGTAGTTAATCTCCAAGGCAGTTTGTTTAAGACAGCAGAGTTAAGCTCAATAGAACTAACTTCTTCTCCCGCCCACAGTTTGTTCGCAGAGTCAATGCTGCTATAAACAAATGTTGGCCGACTTTCTTTAGCAAGAAGAACAATAGAGCTGTAAATTGTTTTATCTTCAAATAGCTGCGCATCACCGAAATCATCCAGACTAACAAGCATATGATTCTTGGCAATTAAGTTGCGTAATTTCTCTCCAGACCCGATTTTAAAAAACTTATTTGGTACGATATAGCACACAAAGCCTGTTTCTTTTATTTTATTAAGTGCCTGTTCGATAAAGATGAAATACTTATCGAATTGCTTGTGTGAAGTTTTATATTTCTTTTTATAAACTTCAACTTCGGCACTCGGTAAAAGAGCATGCATTCCTTCTGTATTTACATACGGAGGGTTTCCGATTATAGCATCAAAGCCATTGCCACCGTTAATTTCATTCCACTCAAAAGGAACAATGTCCATCATCTGACGATCAGCACCAGAAATTCCAGTTAATTCATTTTGACTCACAAGGGAATTGCCGAAGTGAATATTTCTACCTAAATCTGGAAGAATAGGTACAACTTCTGCAACCGACGGTGCAGTTTCATCCTCAATCAGTTTTATCAATAAAGAGAATTTAGCAACTTCAACTGCATGAATATCGATATCTATACCGTAAATACAAGAGCAAAGGATTTCCTTCTTCTCTTGGAGCGGCAATTTATATAAATCAACACCAATCTCTACTAAATGATCAGTTTGATCGTGGTCAATGTACCATTGCACGCAATAATCTTGCAAGAATGCAAACGCTTCTTCCAAGAAAATACCAGAGCCACAAGCAATATCAGCGATGCTAATATCCAAAATCTCTGTAGGAGTTTTTCCTGCACAAACTCTGGAAAGAGTCTTTTCAACCATGTACTTAACAATTTCTGTAGGTGTAGTAACAACAGATCTATTTTGGCAATCTTTCTTTCGGCCAAGACCAATCGTATTATTATCAAGCAATACCAGCTGCTCTGTTAAGAACATTTCATAGATTTTGCCCAGCAAATTAGGCTCGATGATGTTAAACAAATACGGACTTTGAGGATAATACAAATCCTCAATCATATCTTTTATTACATCGCATGACAGATCGAAAATAATATCATCACCAGAGAACATACCCGAATTGTAACGTCGATCTGCTGAACGGAACAATTCTTCCAATTTATCTTTCAGTTGAGCAGGATCAGTAATTGTATCTTTCAATTTATGATACAACGGTAAATTTTTATCCTCGCATATTCTCAAGAATACAATCTGGTTAATAAATTCTTGAACAACATCGTTTAACACTTCCAGAGACGCATAGCGGCCACCCTTTGCATACAGTTCATTGCTTAGTGCAACACGCCATTCATTTATCTGAGAAAGAAATAAAGCATCTACTTGTTGGGTATGTCCGCCTGTTGCCGGAAAGTTTTCATCTAAATATGAGTCGAATTCGCCTGAGTATACAGAATTTCTCGAAATCAAATTACTAATCTCAGTGAATTTTTCTATATATTCTGTGTAATGATATAAACGATATCTGGCTACAGCAGCTCCATCATCTTCATGAGCAATGTGGCAAGTATCATATATTGCAAGATGTTCAAAATTTGTTAATACCGCAAGCCTGTGTTTTGCATTCCAACCGTATTTTCTGGTTTGAACGGCAGGCGCAGCATCCCTTGTAATATCTACTGCTGGTTTCTTAGCTTCTACAAAAAACTTAGGAACACCTCTCAACGTAACAGTGTAGTCAGGACGATCTGTACGGGTAGAGTAATTTTCTGCAATTACTTCTCGATATTGGGGCGCTAATCCTTTTTCATTCGCAACGTCCCATCCTAAGAGCTTCAATAACGGATCAATATATTCAATTCTGCAAGAATGTTCATTATATGCATTTCTTGTATCTTTATAAAATTCTATATTCGTATGAAATCGATCTACAAGAATCTGCAAATCAAACAAGTTAGTCATTGCAATACTCCACCTTTCTTTTATCGTTTGTCGGTTTCTCAGCATCCTCAGGAATAATCCAAATACGGCTCATGCGAGTAGCACCGACTATACGGTTTGACTTGCATAAAATTTGAACTTGTCGTGGAGTAATCCCCCATTTGTCAGCAGCTTCTTGAACTGTAATATAACCATTCATAATCTAACACCTCACATGTCCTGGATACAAAAAACCATTATAATTATATTCGTTTAAACGAAATCTGTCAATCCAGTAGGGGCAATATCAATAATATATTACCCTTCAATCAACCTATGAACGGAAGGAAAAGGATCAGTATCACTATAATCAGTATTATTTATATTGTTAGCGTCGGGTGAAACCAGCCACATAAAGTCGCTTTAAAACAACCATTCTGGGGCGGCGACTATTAACCATTTTCAGCCAGACAAAAAAAGCCATTGTGTTTTTGTTGGTTTCTTTTAAACTGGTGTATGCCAATGCA